>JARKQJ010000196.1 GCA_029973955.1 Paludibaculum sp.
ACGTCTTCGGCAAAACCGGCACCCGCGGCTGGCACCCTCTCGACATCCTCAGCCGTTACACGAACCTCGCCGAGATCGACCGGACTTGGCAGGAACCCTTGAAACCGGAGATCGCCCGGCTCTACGTCGCGAAAGTGGAACACCGCGAGGATTTCCTCTTCACCGCGCTGGCCGGACGCCGCTTCACACACGATCGCGACCTGGACGGCTCAGCCGTGGAAGCCTGGCGCGCCGGCCTGCGCCCGCTGCACCGCGCCGGCCGCCTCGGCGCACTCGTCCTCCAATTCCCCTGGGCCTTTCGTTTTAACGAGGAGAACCGGCAACACCTCATCCGCCTGCGGCGCGCCTTCCACGAGTTTCCTCTGGCCGCTGAGATGCGCCACGACTCCTGGCTGCTCGAAGAGGCCGTCACCACGCTGGTGGACTATCGCATCTCCATCGTCAACATCGATCAACCCGCCTACTTCCGCGCCATGCCCGCCGCCGCGCATCTCACCTCCGGCATCGCCGTCGTGCGGATGCACGGCCGTTCGGATGCCGCCGCCTACCTCGATTTCGACCGCGAGCCGGACCACGGCTATCTCTATAACCTGGATGAACTTCTGGAATGGAAGCCGCGCCTGGAGCGGCTCGCCGCCAACGCCCGCCGCACTTTGGTGGTGACCACCAATGGCGCCGGCGGCCGGTCGCTAGTAAACGCACTGCAACTCAACGAGATCCGGGGAGCGCACTGCCTGGAGGCCCCGGAAGCGCTCATCGCCGCATACCCGGCCGAACTCGCGGCTTTCCACGCCCGGCGCCCGGTGCAGCAGCTATTGCCCGCGCTGGCCGCTTGAGTTGACCTGGAACTGCATCTGCGTCCAGACGCCCGCGCGGTGTAGCATGTAGCGCGCCAGCAGAGCCAGGATGGAAATCCCATATCTGCTGGATTGCCAAAGAGATGCGGACGACGCCTCGGCAAAATACCGCGTCGGCACCGGCACTTCCGCCACTCGGAGGCCCGCTTCTACAAACTGCGCCATGATCTCCTGGTCGAAGATGAACTGGTCGGCATTCAGATCCACCGGAACACACTCCAACGCTTCGCGCGTGTAAGCGCGGTATCCGGTGTGATATTCGGCCAGTTTGAGCCCGAAAACGACGTTTTCGCACCACGTAAGGCAACGATTCGCGCGATATTTCCACCACGGCATGCCGCCGGCGCGCGGGTCGGCGCCCAGCAGGCGGGAGCCCAGCACTACGTCGGCCCTGCCCTCGAGAATTGGCGCGATCACCTCAGGCAGCAGGGTCGGATCGTACTGATAGTCTGGGTGCACCATCACCACGATGCCGGCTCCGGCCTTGAGCGCTTCGCGGTAGCAGGTCTTCTGATTCGCCCCATAGCCGCGATTGCGGTCGTGCACAAAGACTTCCAGGCCCAGGTCGCGCGCGATGCGCACGGTGTCGTCGTGGCTGGCATCATCAACGAGGATGACGAGGTCCACCACGTCGTGCGGCAGCTCGCGATAGGTCATGTGCAGCGTGCGCGCCGCATTGTAGGCCGGCATGACGACCACTACTTTCGGTTTCATGCGACGGCCTCCTCTGCCGTGGCCGAGACGATGAACTGATAGGCGAAGAGACTTTTCCAGGCCCGCGCCGCTCCGTAGCTGAGCGCTTCGGCCGCGCGGATGGGCGCACTGCCCTGCCACGCTGGAAACGCCAGTCCCACCGGAATGCCGCTGGGACGGATTTGATCAAATCGGAATCCCTGGCCGGCGAACAGCTCGCTCCAGCCGTCCCAGGTGAAGAAGTGGATGTGCGTGCGGTCGAAAAGACCGCGGTCTTCCTTGGGAAAGCGTCCGCTCAGCACGACCAGGCGGAAGTAGAGGTTGCCGCTGTTGGGCAAGGAGGCGATCAACTGTCCGCCGGGCTTCAACGCCGCGCGCACTTCTCGCAGCAGCCGGCCCGGATCGCGCAGATGTTCGAGGATATCGGCGCACAGGACATAATCGTAGCCGCCGCCTGCTTCCGGGGGAATTCCCTGGTCGAGGTCGCCCTCAATCAGACGGACTCCGGCGGGCCCGGGCGGCGTATACCATCCGGCTCGCTCCACGCCGGTCACGTCCAGGCCCTGCGCGGCCAGGCGCGAGGCCAGATAGCCGTCGGCGCAGCCGAGGTCCAGCACGCGGCATCCAGGATGCACGTTGCGCATCGCGTGGAGAAGTAGACTATGACTGGAAAAGGGATCCGGCTTGAAGCCGTAGGGGCCGGACATCGACTTGCCGTACCTGAAGTTTCTATTTGGCGGGAATGGTCGGGGCGAGTGGATTTGAACCACCGGCCTCCTGGTCCCGAACCAGGCGCTCTAACCAGGCTGAGCCACGCCCCGATCCAGCTTCCATTGTAAGACGCCGGATCAAAAACCGCAAACAGACCGCATTTTCGATAGACTGTCACCGGCCATGCTGACACGCCGAGCGCTCCTCCAATCCGCCCTCGCCGCCACCTCCCCAAGCCGCCCGCGCCCCAACATTGTCTTTATCCTAATGGACGACCTGGGCTCGCAGGACTTCGGCTGCTACGGCCAGAAACGAATCCGTACCCCGCACACCGACTCGCTGGCCGCCGAGGGCATCCGCTTCACACAGTGTTACGCCGGCGGCACCGTCTGTGCGCCGTCCCGCAGTTCCCTGATGTCCGGCCTGCACAACGGCCACGCCCCCATCCGCGCCAATGCCGGCACCACGCCCCTGGCCGCCTCTGACCGCACACTGGCCAACCTTCTCCAGGACGCCGGCTACGCCACCGGCGGCTTCGGCAAGTGGGGCCTGGGCGACGCCGGCTCCGACGGAGTTCCCTCCAAGCACGGCTTCGATGAGTTCTTCGGCTATCTCCACCAGGTGCACGCGCACTCCTACTATCCCGACTTCCTGTGGGACAACGAACGCAAGTTTCCGCTACCCGGCAATGCGGGCGGCGCCCGCGGGCAGTACTCAGCCGACCTGATCTTCGATCGCTCGCTCGATTTCGTGCAGCGCCACAAGGACCGCCCCTTCTTCCTCTACTCCACCGGTACGCTGCCCCACGGCAAATTCGAAGTGCCCTCCCTGGCGCCCTACGAGAACGAGCCGTGGACCGATGCCCAGAAGACCTACGCCGCCATGGTGACGCGCGCCGACAGCTACACCGGCCGCCTCCTCGCCAAGCTGAAAGACCTGCAGCTCGACCGCAATACCATCGTCTTCCTCGCCAGCGACAACGGCGGCTACCGGGGCGCGGACAACGGCTTCGACTTCTTCCAGAGCAACGGCCCGCTGCGCGGCGCCAAGGGCGACCTCTACGAGGGCGGCATCCGCGCGCCGATGATCGTCCGCTACCCCGGCCTCACCAAGCCAGGCGCGGTCAGCGCCGAACCGTGGTACTTCGCCGACGTGCTGCCCACACTGTCCGATCTGCTCGGCTTGCCCACGCCACAAGGGCTGGACGGCGTTTCCGTGCTCCCTCTGCTGCGCGGCCAGAGCCTGCCCAGCCATCCTCCGCTCTACTGGGAGTTCAACAACTGGAATCAGAAGCGGGGGCGCATCGCCCCCGAGCCGGCCGCCCAGGCGCTGCGCCGGGGCCGGTTCAAAGTGATCCGCCCCGCGCCGGGCGCGCCGGTGGAACTCTACGACCTCCAGGCAGACCCATCCGAGAAGACCGACCTTTCCGGCAGCCAGCCCGCCCTGCTGCGCGAACTATCCGGCCTGATGGCCGCGTCCCGCACTCCGCCGCGCCCGCACGACCAGGGCCGGATGGAGTGGGTGCGCTGATCACTCCAACTCGTCCAGCGCCACCAACCCGCGCTTGAGCGCCTGCACCACCGCCTGCGCGCGGTTGTCGGCCATCAGCTTCGACAACACGTGGGTGACGTGTGTTTTGACGGTCTCATCGGCCACGCCCAGCTCATCGGCGATCTCTTTGTTCGACCGGCCCAGCGCCACACGCCGCAGCACTTCTTTTTCGCGCGGCGTCAGGTCCTCATCCGCGCCGGCCGCCGGCGGCACATCGTAGTACTGCTTGCCCCGGGCCACGGCGCGCACGGCGGCCAGCAGCGTCTCCGGCTCGGCGTCCTTGCGCACGTAGCCGCAGGCGCCGGCGCGCAGCGCACCCATCATCCGCGCCTCGTCGGTGGAAGCGGTGAGGACGATCACTTTGGCGCCGGGCTGCCGCCGCAGCACCCGCCGCGTTGTCTCCACACCGTCGATGCCGCCGGGCATCAGCAGATCCTGCACGATGATCTCGGGCTGCCACTCTTCCAGCCTTTCCAGCAGCTCTTCTCCGCTGGCCGCCATGCCCACCACCTGCAGGCCGTCGAACGACTCGAGAAACGCCTTCAGGCTGCGCGCCACCACACGATGATCGTCCACCAATACGATTCTCACTGCCGTTGCGCCTCCCGCTTCAGTTTCCACCAGGCCCACAGGGACCGGACCGTAATGGCCGCGCCGATGGCCAGGCCCACATAGGCCCCCAACCCCGGCCGCTTGATTAGCATCACGACCGCCACCAGCATCAGCGCGCCGCCGGCGGCCGCCGACCTCAGGTGCCACCCCATCATATCGGCGCCGTCTTCCGCGCCGGGAATCCGCAACTCCACCACGGTGCCGCGACCGGGCGCGCTGGAGAGTTCGACGGCGCCACCCAACTCCTCGGCCCGCGCCCGCATGTTGCTCAATCCCATGCCGCGCGGCGCGGAGTTCACGTCGAAGCCCGCGCCGTCGTCGGAGATGCGGAGCAGCAGGTCGTCGCCCATCCTCTCCAAAACCACCTCCACGCGCCGCGCCCGCGCGTGCCGGCCGGCGTTGGCCAGCGCCTCCTGCGCCACACGATACACAGCCTGGGCCGAGCCGGGCGGCAGCGCCTCATCCACCGGCAAAGCACCTGGCCGGAACTGAACCTCCGCCCCGGTGCGAATGGCCAGCGCCTCACACTGCTGCTTGAGCGCATCGACGAGCCCCGCCACCGTCAGCGGCGCGGCGCGCAGGGAATCGAGCAGCGCTTCCATCTCCGCCATGGCCTCGCGCGCCGCCGAGCGCACCTGATCGATGGCCGCCCGGGTGCCCGTCTCATCGGCACCGAAGCGGGCCTGGGCCGTGGCCGCGGCGGTTTGCACCACGAAGATCTGTTGTTTGATGGAGTCGTGCAGCTCGCGCGCCAGACGGTGGCGCTCCTGCTGCGCGGCGGCCTCGCGGATCTGCTCCTCAAACTTCGAGCGGAGCTCCCGCTCCGGCGGTGGCCCGAAGAGCGTCTGCGGCTTCCAGGGCCGTGCGTTGTACAAGCCGTTGGCAGTCAGAATCAGCCAGACAAAGAGAAAGAACAGACCCATCATCGCCTGCGTCGCGCGCACGAGGTCCGCCTGCCCCCACACGGCGTCGAGCTGCGCGCCTACGATGCTGAAAGCCACCATCTGCGCGCCCATGAACCAATAGAGAGCCGTGCGTAGTGCGCGCCGCTCTTCAATGCGGGTCAACGCCATCCCAAAGCAAGCCAACACCAGCAGGAACGCACCCAGCAGCCGCAGAATGGCCGCGCGCACCCAGGGCTGTCCCGCCAGATCGGCTCCAAACCACATCGGCCCCCAGCCGGCCACCAGTAGGCCGAAGACGCCGAGCACCCCCGCGTATGCGCGCACCACCCAGCGCTCATCCACCGCGTCGGCCTGAGGTCTTGCTGCCATGGAAGCCAGTGTAGGGAAAGCGGCCCGCGCCACGCCTCCCGCAATCGGGGGATTTCTAGAAATAGCCGCTTCGCTTCCCGTCGCCGCGGGCGCATGAAATAGCCGCTTCCCTTCGCGCCGCCGCGGGCGCATAATGAGGCCGCACGGAACCGCAGGAGGTACCTTCCATGCGCATTGCTGTTCCCGCCTCCGCCGCCTGCCTGGCTCTCTTTTGGAGTCTTTGCGCGGCGCAACCCGCCAACATGAGCGGAAGCTGGCGTCTCAATACGGAGAAGTCGAAGTGGGGCACCGCCAATAGGCCGGTCAGTGTAATCGTCACCATCGATCACCACGAGCCGTCACTCAACTACCAGGGCGTTGTTCTCTATCCCAACGAAGACGAGCGGAGCTTCACCTTCGCCGGCAACTTCGACGGAAAACCCTACCCCATGTCGCGTTCCTTTGGGGAGGGGATGATCACTCTGACGCGCGTCGACAACTTCACCGTGGAATCGGTCTTCCGCACGAACGACGGCAGCCACTCCGAGGTGGCGCGCACCATCCTCTCACGCGACGGGCGCACGCTGACGCGGCAACTGCGCGTCAGCGCACCCGACGGCGTGACCAAGTGGACCGAGGTCTACGAGAAGCAGTGAGCGGCCTCAGCGGCCGTAAGTGGATTCCAGCGCCACGCTCTCGCCCGGCTTCAGCTTCCTGTCGCCGGACCAGAGCATGAGCACCACCTGAGGCCTGGACTTGGCTGACCACGTCAAGACTGCCCGCTCAGCGCCGCTGAACGAGTTCACCGCGCCGGCGTGATTCAGCCGCCACTCGCCGGCGGGCAGTTTGGGCCCGTCCCAGGTTTCGCGGCCTGTGGGCTCCTTCTCCGGAACGATCAACGGCCGCTGGATCACCTCGCCGCCGACGCCGCGGAACGTCACCCGTTCCTGATCAATGTCCTTTGGCGCGAACTCGGCTCGCGCCTGCAGCGCCACGGGCACTTCCCCTGTTCCGCCGTTCGCCGCCTCCGTGCGCGTCACCAGCCCCAGGGGCGTCAACCGGAACACGCGCACCAGCTTCAGCCCGCCGGCCTCGCCGTTGAGCCGCGCCTCGGTGGCGTTGGAAGAGGCTACCGACCACTTCACGTCCAGCACCTTGCCGTGCATGTCGGGGTAGACGCCCGCCGCGATGCCGCCGGTGTCGGGATAAGTGCGGTCGCCGGACGGCACGCGGCGCAAGAGATCACGCCCCTCGGCCTTGTCCGTCAACTCCACGGCGCGCCCATTCAGCGCGGGCACAATCACGGCGCGCCATGCGTCGTTTTCAAGCGTCAATGCCTGGTGCGACTGCAGGTTCGCGTAGTAGCCGTCGTCGAACTTCAGCTCATAGCCTTCGTGAATGCTCTGGATGCCGTGTTCGCGCACACGGGCCAGAAACGCCGAGGCGTCGCGCTTCAGCCCGTCGAGATCGGCGGGGGCGTAGGTTGCGCCACGGGTGTGGTACTCCCGCGCGCGCAGCAGCGAATAGTATTCCAGCGAAAGACGGTCCTTCTCCACGCGCCGGCGGATGGCCGCGTCGTCCGCTGCTTCAGAGGCCTGCCGCAACAGCTCGAAGCCGCCCTTCAAAAGCTGATCCGAGTAGTCCGGCACGGTGAAGATCCACAGATGTGCGCCCAGCCCATAGGGTCCCGGCCGGACTTCCCTGTGCAGCATCTCGAGATACGCCTTCATCTGAGGCGCGGCCTTGCCGTACACGCCTCGAAGATATTCGTCGATCATCGCGTTGGCGTCCACCTTCGGATTCCACAGCAGCCGCGCCAGCACATAAGAGCGCAGTCCCGACATCTCACCACCGCCGCCCGCCGCGTAGGCGCCCTGCATGAAGAGCCCCACCACGCCGCGCTCCTTGTAGAGCGGGATGTCGGCCGCCAGTTCGTCGAAGTCCGGGAACGGCAGCAGATAGTGCGAGAAGTTCGTGTTGTAGTGCCAGATGTAGAGCTGCCTGGTGATGCCGGACCACGCGTTGAGATTCTTCAGGAAATAGGCGCTGCGCGGGCAGCTTCCAAACGAATGCGAGGTGCAGATGCCGATGGGGCACAACCGGATGCGCACGTTCCTGCGCGGACGTACCTGCGCCGGAGGCTCCTCGGTATACCAGTAAGCCAGCGTGTCGATCAGCTTTTCCGGATGGCGCTTCTCGATCTGCTCCGCCACGGCGTTGACAAAGCGCAGCACCGGCCCGATGTGTTTGCCGCCTTCTTCCTCCTCCACTTTGCGGCACCGGTCGCACTCGCACCAGCCTTCCCAGTCGTTCTGAGACACGGAGTAGATGGTGGCTTCGGGGTGCTGCTTGATCCACTCCTCCACGCGCTCGATGGCAATGCGCAGTACATGTTCGTTCGTCAGGCAGAGCTGCCCGCGCTCGAAACGCCGCTTGCCGTCGATCATGGAGTAATACTCGGGATGCGCGGCGAAGTATTTCTCCGGCGGCAGCAGCTCATAGAAGCTGTGGACGAACGGGTAGTATTCCAGCTTGCCGCCGGTGGAGGCGTCGAGTTTCGAATGCGCGCCATTGGTGCGGTTGCGCGCGGCCCAATCCTTATCGAACGCCTCCGAGAAGAACGGCTCGCGGTATTCGAACGCGGGCTTTTCCGTCACATCGAGCGCGTCGAGGCGAATGGTCGGCTGCTTCGGAATCAGGCTCACTTCGTTGGTGAACCAGCGGCAGCCGAGATGTTCCAAAAACGCGGTAGCGGCATACATCGTGCCACGCTGCCGGCCGCCGGCGATGATCACGTTGGCCGCCTTTGTCCGAAGCACGAAGCCTTCCGGACCCAGTTCCGCCAGCGGCAGCGCTACACCCAGCCGCTTCACCGCCGCACTATCGCCCACCAGCAGTTTCGGTCCGGAGACTGTCTTCGTGTCGGGCACGATGGGCAGCTTCGCGCCCGACATCTCTTCGAGAAACCGCTGCAGCTCCAGCGCGGCGCGCTGTTCGGAGGGCGTCGGCTTCGAGGGCGTCACAATCGTGTACGCCGACTTGCCGTTCTCCACAATCGTGATCGCCTGCAGGGAACAGGCCACCAGCACCAGTCCCGCCAATTTGCATTTCATTGCCGGATCTTTCCTCTCATCTGATAGAGCCATTTCAGGGCCAGGTTCATGATCTCCTCCCCCGCGCCCACCGCCGCCGGCGCCACCGCCGGATCCGCGCCGTAACCGCCCTCCGCCACCGCTTCAATCGTGGGGAAGTACTGATGGTAGCCGTTGCAGTAGCCAAAGAAGAACAGGTGCTTCATCCGCGCCCGCTCCTTCAACCGGATGGCGTGATTCGAGAAGAACTCGCCGGAGGCGCCCACCATCGCGATGTCACCATTGAGCAGCGCCACGGTGAGACGCGGACGCACCCCGTTGGCGTATTCGTCCTGGTAGTTCGGCACCAGTTCGGGGAAGAAGGCCTTCTCGTACATCATGGCGACGAAGGGCTGCTTCAGATCCATCCGCGGCTTGAACTGGAGGCGATCCTCCTTCACCACCAACGCCGGCTTCTCCACCGCCTGCGGCGCGAGCGAGCGCGCCAGCTTGGCGGCTTCGGCGGCCAGCGCGGCGCCATAGGCCTGGTAGTCGCCCTTGGAACGGTCGATCGACTGGTCACCCGCCGCCCCCTGAATGAACACCGCCGCGGCGCCGGTCTCTTTGGTGAGTTGCGCCTTCAAAACACCGACGTAGTCCGCGGAGAACTTCATCGTGCTGGAGGGCAGCGTGGTGGGATGCGCGGCCCAGTTCACCAGAACCGCCAGCGGCTTGCCGTCCATGGTGTCCACGCGCAGCACCGCCAGCTCACGGTCGCTCGGCTTCGGCTCCAGCTTCGTGTGGCGGTTCACGTTGAAGCCTTCGAGCTGCACGGACCCCGCCGCCAGACGTGCCGGCTGCAGCTTCGAGTTCGCTTCGATCACGGCCTGCGCGATGGCATCTTCCATCCGCGCGTAGTAGCGGATGGCGGCATCGAAGCGGCCTTTGCCCTTGCCCGGCTCGTCGGTCAGCTCCAGCACCGGCCCGTGATGGGTGTGCGAGCCGCCGATGAGCGAATACTCAATGCCCGTCTCTTTCAGGATGCGTGCGCGGATCTTCTCGATGGACGGTTCGGCGGGCGCGCGGCCCAGATCCAGCCCGACGATGGCGATCTTCCTGCCTCCGGCGTCGAGGACCAACGCATCGGCGTAAAGCGGATCCAGCACGCCTTCCGACAGCTTGTCGTGACGGTCGCCGTAGCCCCACATGGGCACGGCTTCAGTGGGCGTCACCTCGCGCCGCGCGGTGCCGGCTTGAAAACTCTGCGCGGCCAAAGCGGCGGCGCACAACAAAAACAGGGAAAGTACGCGCATGGAAACTCTCAGATGTGGAACTCCAGGATATCGCCGTCCCGCACCTCGTGAGAACGGTCCACCATCAGCCCTTCCCGTCCGCCGCTCTTGTGAAAGAGCCGCGCGAATTTGAGCTGTTCCGCGAAGTCCTTGTGTACGTGGCGCGCGGCATCGAGCACCGTGGCGCCGCGCGGCAGGACGTAGGGCGCGCCCATCTCCGCCTTCTTGCCCGGCGCCTTGGTATAGACCCGCACCACGTCCAGCAGCTCAAAGCAGCGCCGCGCAAACGCCGTCAGCCCTTCGCCCGACTGGGCCGACACCGGCAGGAACTCGTAGCGCCCCTGGTACAGCTCCTGGAGCGCTTCCAGATTCCCCTGGCTGTCCGCCTGGTCCATCTTGTTCGCCACCATGATGCGCGGCGCGGCGATCTTCCACTCCGTCAGCTTCTCCTCGACATAGTCGATCTCGCTCAGATCGTCCGGATCGTCCACGTCCACCACCAGCAGGCATTCGTCGGCGCGCGTGAGCGCCTGCGGCATCCACGGTTCAGTGAAGTCCGCGGCCACCGGCGGCAGGTCCAGCAGTTGGATCTGGATATCTTCGAACGCCATCATGCCCGGCAGCGGCACGCGCGTGGTGAAAGGATACGGCGCCACCTCCGGGTGGGCATGCGTGAGCGCCAGCACCAGGCTGGACTTGCCGGAGTTCGCCGGCCCCACCAGGGCCACCTGCCCGGCGCCTTCGCGCGGCACCAGGTAGAACGGCGGCGCGTGCGATACGCCCTTCTTCTGTCCGTCTTTGCGAGCCTGAGAAAGCTTGCGCTTGAGATCCGCCTGGAGTTTCTCCGTGCCCTTGTGCTTGGGCAGGGCGGCGTACATCTTCTCCAGCGCGTCTACGCGCTCAAAAGGAGTTTCGGCGTGGCGGAACTCTTCCTCCGCCGCCAGATAGTCGGGGCCAAGGTTGGCTGGCATGGCGCCTCCGCGCCAAAGAGCGTATCACCGGAGGCGCTGCTCGGAAAGCCCCTGTGCCCTGGACGCTAAGCTCCCCAGAGTTCGTCCACCGGGCCGTACTCTTCGCCCTGGTTGGTCGGCACCAGCGCGAAGCCGCGGTTGAAGGGATCGTCGCGATAGACCTTCGTGTAGTCGATGCCTAGCGCGGAGTAGATGGTGGCCTCGATATCTTCCGGCCGGATCTCGCGGTTCCTGGACCAGCCCGGATCCATGATCACGCTGCCCACATCGTTCGTCTTGCCGATGGCCAGGCCGCCCTTGACGCCCGCGCCGGCCACCATCACGGCCTGCTGCTGGTGATGGTCACGGCCCGCGCCGGAGTTCGGCGCGCCCGTGGTGCGGCCGAATTCGCCCATGGCGAGAATCAGCGTCTCGCCCAGCAATCCGTCGGCCTTGAGATCGCCGATCAGCCGGCCCAGCGCCAGATCGAAAGTGCGGCCCACGGAGGAGGCATTGGTGGGATTCAGCGCCGTGCCCGTGTAGATGTTGGTGTGCATGTCCCAACCGCCCACATTGATCTGCACGAAGCGCGTACCCAGATTGGAGCGCAGCAGATTGCGCGCCGCGATGCAGGCGTTCCCAAAGCCCGTATTGCCGTAGCGCGCCCGTTCCGTGGCGTCGTAGACAAAGACCTTGTCCACGTCGGAGTTGTACATCAGCGCACGGGCCGTGAGGTTGAACTGCTCCATCTCCCCGACCACGGGGCCGATCTCCTGCATGGCCCGAGTCTCGGCATCCAGGTCCAGCAGCAGGCCGTAGCGCCGGTCCAGGCCGGTGACGCCGACCGGGGAAGTGGTATTGCCCAATCCGCTGCCACCGGGATTCACATAGAACGGCGCGGTGGACGGCTCCAGGTAGCCCTGGCTCGGCCCGCCGCCGGAGTTCAATGAAAGAAACGCCGGCAGCACCTTGCTCTTGTCACCCAACTCGCGCGCCACCACGCTGCCGATGTGCGGCGCGATGGACGAGAGCCCGGAGAGCGGGTTGCGGCCGATCTGGATCCACGTCTGCATGATGCCGTGCACCACGGCGTAGGTCCGCACGGAGCGCAGCACGGCGATGGAGTCCATCTGCTCGGCCAGAGTGGGGAAGAGGCCGCGCGGCCAGCGGATGCCGCCGTAGGTGGTCGGCTCCATCTCCTTCAGCGTCCACGCGCCTTCCTTCAGATCGAAGGTATCGGTGTGGCTCGGCCCCCCGGTCATATTGACGAAGATCACGTTCCTCGCCGTACCCTTCACCGGTGCTCCGGCCTGCGCGACGGTCTCCAGCGTACGCCCCGGCAGGAAGAAGCTGCCCGCCACGGCCGCGCCGGTGTGCCGGAAGAAGACCCGGCGATCCATCGCCGGCCGTTTCCAGAATTTCGTACCCATCGTTTCTTTCTTCATGGCTTCGGCGTCCTCGTCTCTAGTAGCTGAACAGAAAGTCCGTCTTATTCACCAGAGCCCAGGCCAGGTCTTCGATGGCCGTGGCCCGGAGGGCCGTGGTCGTGGCCTTCTGCAGGAACTTCTGCGCCACGCCGCGCTCGTAGTCAGTGGGCTTGCGCGAGATGAAGGTGAGGAACATGTCGTCGATCACCTGGTCGTTCGAGGTCACCTTCGTCATCGCCACCAGGTACGGCGAGGCCGTGGTGCCCGTCGCCTTCACACGATTGTTCACCACGCTCGAGTTCATCAGGTTCATCCACATCAGGATCGAGCCGGACTGGCTGCGCTGCAGCGTGTCACGGTTCCCCCGGTTGAACGAGTTCATGAAGCCCGCCACCGTGCCGTCGCTTAGCGGCTCCACCGGCTCCGGCAGTTGCATGGCCCAGGTCATCTTGTCGCCCCACCCCGTCACGGTGTAGGCCGGGAAGAGTTGCGTGGCCTTCACCAGCGCGTCGTGTACCTCTTCGGCTTCCAGCCGGCGCGGGATGCGGCGCGCGAACATCGAGGTTTTCGTCATATCCCAGCTCGCGTCGTAACGCGCGCTCAACTGGTAGGCGTTGCTTTGCGCGATCAGCCGCAGCGTGTCGCGCAGGTTGAAGTCGTATTCGCGGCACCACTTCGAAAACTGCTCCAGCAGTTCCGGATGCGATGCCTGCATCGTCCAGGCGCCGGAGGGCGGCGCCGACGGATCCAGCCGCTCCGGATCCAACTGGTCAATGGGCTCCGCCAGCCCCAGATTGAACATCGCCTTCCACACGCGATTGGCGTAGTTCCGGGCGAACATCGGATCGTTGATCATCGACTGGGCCAGCGACTCACGCCAATCGCCCGAGGCCGCCTTGCCGTCGCGGTACACCGGCGTCAGGTTCACCGTACTCTTGCCGTCGATCATCACCGCCACGCGGTTCGGACGGTTGCCGTAGTTCGTGTTCAGATCGTACGTGCCGGACCCGCGGATGGTGACGTTCGTCGAGTTGTAGTAGAAGTTCGTCGTATCGGTGGTGGAAAAGCCCGCCATCGAGATGCGCGAGAAGTGGGCGGACATGCGCTGCGCGTCCAGCCTCTTCTGCTTGGCGCCCCAGGAGCTGACCTGATCCAGATGGTACTTGCCGTCGTGGCACATCAGGCAGTCGTAGTGGCTCATGCCCAGAAACGCGGTGGCTGACTTCACCATCAGCAGGTCGTACGTGTCCTGAGTGGGGCCCATCGGAGCAAAGCCGCGCAGGATGAAGTTCGCGCCCACGCCTTCGTTGTCGTAGTTGTTGCCCGAGCCGGTGATCATCTGTGAGGCGATGTCGCGCCAGCTCTTTCCGCCCTGGATCGACCAGCGAATCCATTCGTACAGCCGGTTCCGCCCCTCCGTCTGCTGGCTGCGGTTCTGCGCTGTGCGCGCGTTCTGCAGAATGTCGCCGAGCCACACCGTCCACTTGTCCACGAACTCGGGGCTCCACAGCAGCTTCTCGATCACCGCGTCGCGCTTGCCTGGATCCGCATCCGCCACAAAGGCGCGGATGTCCTCGGCCGATGGAATGCGCCCCGTCAGGTCCAGCCTCACCCGGCGCAGAAACTCTTCATCCGTGGAGAGCGCCGCGGACGGCATCCCAGCGGCCTGCAGCTTGCCGAAGATCGCTTCGTCGATGAAGTTCTTCCGTGGCATCTGCCGCGCCGAGACGGATTGCCGCGCCGCTTTCGATGCAGGCATCGTCCGGCTGAATGCCAGCGTGCGCTCGTAGGCGTCGCGCTTGATCCGCTCGGCCTTCGCCAGCACATCATCCGGCGAGGCGATCCAGGTGCAGTTCTGGCCCGATGCCTCCGCCGCCTCCTGCGCCGCCAACCCTCCGCTCAGGCCCGCCAGCAGGCCCATCGTCGCCGCAAGTCGCTTGAAAGATCCCATAATCACCCCGGACGGCAAAATTATAGCAGTCTTGACGCGCCTGTCCTCTCTTTGGAACACCTGAAAATCGAACTGGTTTCACCATATCTACTCGCTTGTCGTAGACTGGATCTGCCGCGCCTGCACACACTCAGGACGCACCGACGGAGGACATCTCATGCAATACCACATCAGCCGCGAAGGAAAGACCTACGGGCCCTACGCCCTGCCGGACCTCCAGCGCATGCTGACCCAGGGCCAATTGCTGCCCGACGATCTGGCCTGGTCTGAAGGAATGAGCGGTTGGACTCCTCTCAAACAGATCCTCAGCGCCGCCGCGCCCGCCGCCGCGCCTCCCGCGCCCGCGCCTGCTCCACAGCCCCAAGCCTACGCTCCTCCGCAGGCTCAGCCCCAGCCGCGCCCCGTCCAGCCTGGCTTCCAACCGCAACAGCCCGGCTTCACTCCTCCACAGCAGGCCTACACTCCACCTCAACAACCTTACGCCCAACCCGGCGCCTATCGTCCCCCCACGGGCCAACCCTATGGCGCCGCCCCGGCCGCCGCCGGCGGCCACGTTCCACCCGGCATGCACTGGGGGCTGGTCTTGATCCTGGCACTCGTCACCTGCGGCATCTTCGGCCTCGTCTGGATGTTTCTCCAGGCTGGCTTCGTCAAGAAGATCGACCCCGCCAGCAAAGCCACGCCGCTCTTCTGCGGCTATCTGGCCGTTGTCCTGCTCGCCGGCGTTTTCATGCGCGGCTCTCTGGCGGCGCTCACCATCCTGCCGCTGATCCACCTCGCCGCCATGGTCATCTTCTGGATCGGCGCCTTCAGCATGCGCAAGTCGCTCGTCACCTATTACAACAGCGTCGAGAACATCGGCCTGCGCCTCAGCGGCGTCATGACCTTCTTCTTCTCGGTGCTCTACTTCCAGTACCACCTCGCCCGGATTGCCAACTGGAAAAAGACCGGCCGCTTCGAGTAACCATGCGCAATCCGTACTGGGCGATTCTCCTCCTCGGCGGGCTGGTCCTGGTCTACGCCTGCCCGCCCTCCCAGTACGGCTTCTATCCTCTCTGCCCCATCAAGGTCCTCACGGGCTTCTCCTGCCCCGGTTGCGGCTCCACCCGCGCCCTCCACGCCCTGCTCCATCTGCGTTTCTCCGAGGCGTTTGCACTCAACCCGCTCTTCACCTGCGCCTCACCCGTCCTCTCTGTCTGGCTCACCCGCATCTTCCTACAGTCCAAGGGAACCCATGCTCTATCACCTAGGCCGTAACGGCGCCATGCTTGGCCCGTATCCCGTCGAAGAGATTTACCAGATGGTCGCGCGCCGCGAGGCCTTTCCCAACGACCTTTGCTGGACTCCAGGCATGTCAGGCTGGCAGCCGGTCGGCCAGGTGCTGCTCGGCTACCCACGCCCTTCTCCGCCCAACCTCCACTGGGGCCTGCTCCTTCTGTTTAGCCTCTTCGCAGGCGCCTTCATGCTCGCCTGGGCGCTCGTCCAGGCCTACTTTGTCAGGCAGATCGATCCCGCCAGCCGCGCCATTCGGCTCTACACCATCAACCTCGTGCTGATCCCTATCGTGGGCTTTTTCTTGTTCGTCGCCGCCATTGCCGGCTCAGCCACAAAGAGCCCCATCATCTTCGCCAGTTTCCTCGCGCTGATCATTGCTTACTTCATCGCCTCTTCATTCCTCTATCTCACGGCGACCTACAACATGCGCCGCTCGCTGCTCACGTATTACAACTCCATCGAAAACTGCGGCCTGCGGCTCGGCCCCGTCATGACCTTCTTCTTCGGACCGCTCTACTTCCAGTACCACTTCAACCGCATCAATCGCTGGCAGACCACCGGCCTGCTCCACTGACGGCGCTTTCGATACAATCACCCCTTCATGCACCTCGCCGTCGGCCCCATCGACCTCGCCGTCATCGCCCTCTATATGGGCATCATCGTCGCCATCGGCTGCTACGCCGGCTTCGTCCGGCGCCGCGGCGGCGGGGAAGGCAGCCACTACTTCCTCGCCGGCAACACCCTCACCTGGCCCGTCATCGGCCTCGCCATGTTCGCCGCCAATATCTCCACCGTCCACCTCGTTTCTCTCGCCGAAGCCGCGTACAAATACGGCCTCGTCTTCGGCAACTTCGAGTGGATGGCCGGCTTCACGCTCATCCTCCTCTCGCTCTTCTTCGCGCCGCTCTACCTCCGCTCCCGCGTCCCCACTCTGCCTGACTTTCTCGAACGCCGCTACAACCGCAAGTGCCGCGACATCCTCTCCGTCGTCAGCCTCTTCTCAGCCATCGTCATCCACATCGGCATCGCCCTCTATACCGCCGCCTACGTCCTGCGCGGCATCCTCGGCCTCGCCCCCGGCGCCACCATCCTCGGCATGGACGCGCTCATGTTCTTCATCGCCGCCCTGGGCATCCTCACCGGCCTCTACACCCTCCTCGGCGGCCTCCTCGCCGTGGTCTGGACCGAGAGCGTGCAGACCGTCCTCCTCCTCGCCGGAGCCATTGTCATCACCATCGCCGCCTGGCTCAAGGTCGGCGGCTGGGAAGCCCTCGCCGCCACGCTCGCCTCCCACCCACACCCCCTCACCGCGCCCGACATCCCCCGTTCCACCGCCAACTTCCTCAACATGGCCCGCGATGCCAGCGACCTCTCCGGCCAGCCCTGGCTCTCCGTCGTCCTCGGTTATCCCGTCCTCGGCATCTGGTACTGGTGTGCCGATCAGACCATCGTGCAGCGCGTTCTCGCCGCCAAAGACGAGCGCAATGCCCGGCTCGGTCCCCTCTTCTGCGCCTTCATCAAGATCCTCCCAGTCTTTATCTTTGTGCTGCCCGGCGTCATCTGCGTCGCGCTCGTCCAACAGGGAGCCTTCGGCGGCGACGCCCCCACCACCGCCGCCGACACCTACACCTTCCTCATCACCCGCCTGCTCCCCACCGGACTCAAAGGCCTCGTCACCGCCGCCATGCTCGCCGCCGCCATGCAGACCTGCTCGGCCGCCCTGAACTCCACCGCCACCCTTTTCGCCTACGACATCTTCAAGCGCTGGCGCCCCCAGTCCACTGATCACCAACTCGTCCTCACCGGTAAGATCACCACCGGAGTCGCCACCATCCTCTCCATCCTTTGGTCTCCGCTCTTCAGCCACTACAGCACCATGTTCGAGGGTCTCAACCGCCTCGTCTCCTACGTCGCCCCGCCCATCACCGCCGTCTTCCTCTTCGGCGTTTTCTCAAAGAAGGCCTCCGGCCGCGGCGCCCACATCACCATGAAATACGGCGCCCTCTTCGGCGGCGCGCTCTTCATCCTCGACTTCTTCCACAAGTCCATCGCCGCCTCGCTCTCGGCCGCCGGCTTCCCTGCCCTGTCCGCCGTTTTCCACGCCGCCGCCCTCTTCATCGTGAAGGACTTCATGCTCACCGCCTTCTACATGCTCCTCATCTGCTGCGCCGTCATGTGGGCCGCCTCCCGCGCCTTCCCCGAGCCTCTCAAAGACGAAGCCCGAGACCTCGTCTGGACCGATTGGCGCGAACCCCTCCGCGGCGACTCCGGCGGCCGCGGCCTCGGCGACTACCGCATCCTCTCCGCCGTCGTCACCGTCACCTTCCTCTTCCTCTACATCTATTTCCGCTAAATGAAACGCATCCTCCTGCTGCTCGCCGCCCTCCCCTGCTTCGCTCAGGACACCTTCACGAACCCGCTTCTCCCCGCAGGCGCCGACCCCTGGGCCATCTACAAAGACGGCTGGTACTTTTACACCCACACCACCGGCCGCAACCTCACCCTCTGGAAAACCCGCAATCTCGCCCAGCTCGCCCAGGCCGAAAAAAGGGTCGTCTGGACCCCGCCGCCCGGCACACCCTACTCCCGCGAGATCTGGGCTCCCGAACTCCACTTCCTCCGCAACAAGTGGTACCTCTACTTCGCCGCCGATGACGGGCGCAATCGCAACCACCGCCTCTACGTCCTCGAAAACCGCTCCGCCGATCCGCTCCAGGGCGAGTGGACGCTCAAGGGCAAGCTCACCACCCCCGGCGATAAATGGTCCATCGACGGCTCCGTCTTCGAAAACCGCGGCAAGCTCTATCTCATCTGGTCCGGCTGGCCGGGCGACGAGAACGGCCGCCAGGATCTCTACATCTGCCGCCTCAAGAACCCCTGGACCGCCCAAGGCCCGCGCGTCCGAATCTCCACCCCCGAGCTACCCTGGGAACGCATCGGCGACCTCGCCAAACCCGGTCCCGATGACAAGCCCCATGTCGATGTCAACGAAGGCCCGCAGGCACTCACCCGCGCAAACCGCGTCTTCATCGTCTACTCCGCCAGCGGCTGCTGGACAGATTCCTACGCCCTCGGCATGCTCCACGCCGACGCCAACTCCAACCTCCTCGATCCCAACTCCTGGACCAAATCCCCCCGCCCCGTCTTCCGCGCCCTGAACGCTGACGGCACCTTCGCCGCCGGCCACAACTCCTTCTTCACCGCAGGCAACCAGGATTGGATCCTCTATCACGCCAACCCCGGCCCCGGCCTCGGCTGCGGCGGCCGGCGCTCGCCCCGCATGCAGCCTTTCACCTGGTATCCCGACGGCTTCCCCAACTTCGGCAGCCCCGCCGCTGCCGGCACCCCCGTGCCCCTCCCCCGGCCACAGGTACCATAAGGAGAATGCAAGCTAGCCGCGGCACCTGGCGTTGGTGGTTCGCCTGGATTGTCATCGCCGCCACCACCTACGCCACCGTGCGTTACCACCTCGCCCAGCACGAGCCCTGGTCCCGCTTCTACTTCTGGACCGTCAACAAGGCGCTCAGCTACTCCGCCGTCATTCTCCTCGCCGCGTCCTATCTCTCCGCCCGCGGGAATCGTCAACTCGCCCGCGCCCTCGGCCTCTGCGGCTTCTGGCTCGCTCTCATCCATAGCCTGCTCAGTTGGCCGCTGCTTTCCCCTTTCAACTACCCCAAGCTCTACTCGAACGGCGCGCTCGGCCCAGCCGGCTGGGGCTGCCTGCTCTCCGGCATCGCCGCCATGGCGCTGCTCTCCTGCCCCGCTCTCACCTCCTTCCCGCGTTTCAACACTGCCCTCAATCCTTCGCAGTGGGCGCTTTACCAGCGCCTCGGCTACGCCGCCCTCGCTCTCGTTGCTTTCCACGTCGCCGTCTACGGCTTCGGCGGCTGGCTCACGCCCGGCAAGTGGCCCGCCCTGATGCCGCCCATCACCCTCATCTCCTTCCTTCTTGCCGTCATCCCTGTCATCCGTCGTCTCTTGCCCAATAAGGAACAAGAAAATGTCTGATTCTGGACTCATCCGCGTGCCCGGCCGCGTCAACCTCATCGGCGAGCACATCGACTATCACAACCTCTCCGTCCTCCCCATGGCTCTCGATCGCCGCATCGAAATCGAGTGGCGGGCCCTCCCCGAGCCTTGCGTCGAGGCCGTCAGCGGCTCCTTGGACCCGCGCTCCTTCCGCATCGATCAACCCCTCGAGCCCTACCCCGCCGGCGATTGGGGCAACTACGTCAAAGCCGCCGCCAACGCCGCCCTCTGGAAATGGAAGCTCCCTCGCGGCGCCTCCCTCCGCATCTCCGCTGACCTCCCGCCCGCCGCCGGCCTCTCCTCTTCCTCCGCGCTCCTCACTGCCTGCACTCTCGCGCTCCTCCAGGCCAACGGCATCGCCGCCTCTTTCGAGGAACTCATGGAAGTGCTGCCCGAAGGCGAATACTTCGTCGGTACTCGTGGCGGCGGCATGGACCACGCCGCCGTCCTCGCCGCCCGCACCGGTCACGCTCTTCTCATTGATTTCGCCCCCGCCCGCGCCACACCCATCCCCATCCCCGCCGGCTGGGCCTTCCTTGTCGCCCACTCCCTCACCCACGCTGAAAAATCCTCCGCGGTCCGGGAAGAGTACAATGAGCGCCGCTGGGCCGGCACCCGCGGCCTGCAAGCCCTCGGCTATTCCACGTTCCGCGAGGCCCTCGCCGCCGAATCCATCGCCGCGCTGCGCGCCAAAGCCGCGCCGCTCCCCGTGCGCGACCGCGAATGCTTCCTCCACGTCGCCGAAGAGGCCGCCCGCGTCCACCATGCCGTAGACGCCATGCGCGCCAACGATCACCTCCGCTTCGGTCAACTCCTGAACGATTCCCACACCAGCCTGCGCGATCAGCTCCGCATCAGCACCCCGTCGCTCGACCGCCTCACCCAGGCCGCCCGCGACTCCGGCGCTCTCGGCGCACGCCTCACCGGCGCCGGCTTCGGCGGCTGCGCCGTCGTCTTCTGCTTGCAGGACCAGTTCCCCGCTGTCCGCGCCGGCATCGAGACCCGCTTCTACAACGGCCCCGCCGGCAATCACATCCTCGAGGCCCGGCCCTCCGCCGGCGCCCTCGAGCTTATGCCCACAACCGCTTGATCACCTTGATCAGCACCAGCCCGCTCACCACGAACACTGCCGTCAGCATCATCGCCGTGTTCCAGCGCCCGTACAGAACGTTGCCCACCGTGAACAGCCCGCTCCACACCACCGCGCAGCCGGCCGCCCAGCCCAACAGCGACATCGGGATCGCGTCGGCTCTCGTCCACTCCGCCACTTCGCCCGGCGCCACGCCAGCCATGTCTCTGATATGCGCCCAACCCGGCCCCGCCGGATGCACCTTGCGATAGAAGTTCACCAGCGTCGCTTTGTCCGTCTGCGGACCCAGATACGCCGTCGCCACCCAGCACGCCGTCGTCGCCAGCACCGTCAGGAACAGCTCCTGATGCGTCCCAATGACGATTCCGTTCTTCCGCAGCACCAGGAACAGAATCGATACTCCAAACGAACTCACCATCGCCACAATCTCGCACCACGCCGTCACCCGCCACCAGAACCACCGCAGCAGGTACAGCAAGCCCGTGCCCGCGCCCACCTGCAGCATGATGTTGAAGCTGTCCTGCGCCGTCTCCAGCAGAAACACCATGCCCGAAGAGAGGATAAACAGCAGCAATGTGGCCAGCCGGCCCGCCATCACGTAGTGCGCTTCCGTCGCATCCCTCTTGATGAACCGCCGGTAGAAGTCGTGCACCAGGTACGACGCCCCCCAGTTCAGGTGCGTCAGAATCGTCGACGAATTCGCCGCAATCAGCCCGCCCACCATCACCCCAATCCAGCCCGCCGGCAGGAATCGCAGCATTGCCGGGAAACCCAGGTCATGCCCGACCAGGGCCGGGTCCACGTGCGGAAACGCCTTCTGAATGTCGGAAAGCTGCGGGTACACGATCAGCGAGGCCAAGCCGGTCAGAATCCACGGCCACGGCCGCAGTACATAGTGCGCCAGGTTGAAGAACAGTGTGCTGCCCAGCGCGTCTTTCTCGGATTTCGACGCCAGCATGCGCTGCGCGATATACGATCCCCCGCCCGGTTCCGCGCCCGGATACCACACCGCCCACCACTGAATCGCGATCGGCATGATGAACACTGCCGTTGCCAGTTCCCAGTTGTTCGAAAAGTCCGGCAGCATGTTCAGGTAGTTCAGCCCGCCCGGCCCCTTCATCGCCGACAGTTTCTCCACCAGCCCGCTCATCCCGCCCACCTGCGGCAGCGTCACCGAGAAGTACGCCGCGGCAATCACCGCGCCCATCTTGATGAAGAACTGCACCATGTCGATCACCAGCACGCCCCACAACCCCGAGTGCGCAGCAAATACGACGTTCAGCAGACCCACCGCCGCCAGCGTCTGCCACCGCTCCAGCCCGAACAGCACGCTCGCAATCTTGCACGCCGCCAGGTTCACCGTCGCCATGATGATGCAGTTGAAGAACAGACCCAGGTACACCGCACGGAAACCGCGCACCGCGCTCGCCGCCTTGCCCGAATACCGCAGTTCGTAGAATTCGAGATCCGTCAGCACCCCCGACCGGCGCCACAGCCGCGCGTAGAAAAACACCGTCGCCACGCCCGTCAAAGTGAACGCCCACCACTGCCAGTTGCCAGCCACGCCCTGCGTTCTCACGAAGTTCGCCACCAGGTTCGGCGTGTCCGACGAGAACGTCGTCGCCACCATGGAAAGCCCCGCCAGCCACCACGGCACGCTCCGCCCCGAAGCGAAGAACTCCGATGTGCTCTTCCCGGAACGCTTCCCGAAGAACAACGCCGGCACGAAGCAGATCAGGAGCGAGGCAACAACGATGATCCAGTCGATAAGCTGCAGTTTCATGGCTCGTCTGCTAGAGTCTAACGCAATTGCCGCCTCTGCACCCGCCGGGCTGAATGAAAAGAAAGAAATGAAACCGGAGCAAATAATCCGATACGATAGACTTTCCACCTATGTCCGCGCAGCCGCTACCTCCGCCAGTCCTCCCGCTGCCTGAACGGCCGGCTCCACCGGTGGCGCCGCCTCCGGATCGCCGCCTCGGCGCTACGCTTCTCGCTGTCCTCGTCGTCGTCTCCGGCGGCGGCTTCTGGCTCCACCGCGTCATCGCCCGGAACTCCGCCGCCGAACAACGCGCCCAGGTCGTGCGCGCCGCGCGCCATGTCCCCGTCCAGCGCGGCTCTCTCGAGGTGCGCCTCCGCCTCCAGGGCACGCTCAAGGCCCGCGTCTTCGCCACCGTTGTCGCCCCTCTGCTCACCACCCCCGAGCGCGACCGCGCCATGAGCCTCATCCGCATCAAGGACTCCGGCACCCGCGTCCGCAAAGGCGACATCATCGCCGAATTCGACCCGCAGGCCACCAAAGACCACCTCGACGACACCCGCGACGGCCTCAATGAGCGTTCCAGCATCCTTGCCAAACGCTCCGCCTTGCTCGATATCGAACTCGCCGGCATCCTCAAGTCCATCGACGCCGCCCGCGGCAAGGTGGACAAGGCACGCTGGGACCTCAAGAGCATCCCCGTTCGCTCCGCCATCCAGTCTGAACTCTTCAAGCTCAATCTCCAACAGGCCGAAGCCGAATATCAGGCCGCCCTCGCCAACCTCCCCCTCCAACTCGAATCCCAGGCCGCCTTCGAATCGATGTACGAGATCACCGAACACATCGAGAAACTCCACGTCGCCCGCCACGAGAACGACATCCGCCGCCTCACCATCCACGCCCCCGTCGATGGCATGGTCGTCCTCGGCTACAAACACCGCCACGATGGCGTCCAGGAAACCGTCGGCACCGGCGACCAGTTCTACTCCGGCTCCCCCCTCCTCCGTGTCGTCGATACCAGCACTCTCGAGGTCGACGGCTCCATCAACCAGTCCGAGGCCGAGCAGTTCCGCATCGGCCAACCCGCCCGCATCCGCCTCGACGGCTACGCCGGCGCCGAATACCAGGGCCGCATCCGCTCCATTGGCGTCCTCGCTACCGCCCCCGGACGATCTGCCTTCTACAACCGCACCATCCCGATTCAGGTCGAACTCCTCAACCCCGACGACCGCCTCCTGCCCGACCTGACCGCCTCCGCCGAGGTCCTCATCGACAAAGTCGACGACGTCCTCATCGCCCCCTCCGACGCCATCTCGGAGGAAAAAGGCCAGTCCTACGTCTACGTCCTCAAAGGCCAGGAAACCGAACGCCGCCCCGTCACCACCGGCCGCATGTCCGCCACGCACACCGTCATCGAGGAAGGCGTCGCCGCCGGCGAAGTCCTCGTCGTCGCCAAACAGTAGCCCCCAACGCAAAAAGGGCGCACCCCGGAAGGCGCGCCCCTCGTAAACCAGCCTGTCTTACTTGTGGAGCTTCTTGAAGTTCACCAGGCACTTCTCCACCGCTTCAAACGGCGGCAGCGCGTGCCCTTCCTGCTCGATCAGGTAGAACTCCGTGCCGCCTTCCTTCTCCGCGGCCTTGAAGATCTCTTTCCACGGCGAATCGCCTTCCCCGAACAGCACCTTATAGCCGCCCGTCCTCGACCACTCCTTGCAGTGGATCGAATTCAGACGCCCCTTGTTGGCCTTGATCCACGCCACCGGATCGCGCCCCGCTTCCACGCACGTGCCGACATCCAACTGCAGCATCACGTCGTGCGGCGTATTCTTCGCGATCACTTCCAGCGGGAACGTGTTGTCCAGCGCTTTGAACTCCGCGCCGTGATTGTGATACCCCACCTTCAGCCCAGCGCTCTTGGTCAGCTCGGACGCCTTCGTCAGCACGCCCGCCACTTTCTTCCAGCCGTCTACCGTCGGCTCTACCTTGCCCGCGCTCGCCATCACGATATACTCGCTGCCCAACGCCTTGTTGACGTCGATCGTCTTCTGGATGTTCTCCGGCAGCAGGTTCCTGTTGTCGTTGTGCGTCGACCGGCAAGGCACCTTCAGGTCGTCCAGCAGCTTCTTCATCTCCTTGATCTGGTCCGGCGTCCAATTGATGTACGAGCCGAAGAACTCGACGCACTCGTACCCCATCTTGGCCACGGCCTTCACGGGCCCAAACAGGTCCTTCGCCATCTCCGTCCGCACCGAGTACATCTCGATGCCGAGGAGCGGCTTCTTCTTGGCAAACGCCGGCAATGCGGCCAGCGCGCCGGCTGACATCAACAACGAGCGGCGGGAAAATGAGGTATCCATAACGCTACGAAAATATCACAGGAAACCTCCCCGCCGCCGTCATACTCTTAAGGAGGAAGAGGCCATGAACTACCGCTCCATCTCCGCCATCCTCCTAGCCACCCTCGCTCCCGCCGCCAACCTCGACCGTATCCAGCCCTCCAATCCCGTCTCCTTCGAGGCCAATCGCGGCCAGATCGATCTGCCCGCCACCTACCTCGCCGCCGATCAGGGCTGGGCCTTCGATTGCTCCACCCTCTACGGCCGCGCCCGCGCCTTTACCGGCGACATCCCCCGCCTCGCTCTCACCGCCCCTGCCCCCACCTGCCACTCTGAACTCGCCGGCCCCCTTGCCACTCAGGCCCATTACTACCGCGGCCCCCATCGCGGCGATTGGCTCGAATCCGTCCCCCGCTTCCAAACCCTCACCTTCCATTCCGTCGCCCTCGGCCTCTCCTGGAGCTATGCGCCCAACGGCCCCTCCATCGACTGGCGCTGGGAGTTCGAAGCCGGCGTCGATCCAGCCTCCATTCCCATCGCCGGCGACTCCGCCCTCCTCGCCCGCCTCGCCAGCCCCACCGCCTCCCAGGCAGGCCACACCCTCCCTGTCCGCTGGCAAGCCGGCGCTCCACCCAACCAGTTCGCCCTCGCCGTCGACAACCTCGATCCCGCCCTCCCCTTCACCGTCACCATCTCTCTCTTCGACGCCGCCTTCGTCTCTTCCGCCAAAGCCACCCGCGACTCCGCCGGCAACTGGCTCCTCCTCTCCGCCACTGACTCTCTCTCCGTACTCGACTCCCGCTCCGCCATTTGCACTCTCAACCAGTGGCCCTACCCCTGCCCCGGCCTCGCCCTCGCCCGCTTCACCCCTTCCGGCGAACTCCTCTCCCAAACCTACCTATCCGGCGCCCGCTACCAGAGCCCGCTCGACCTCCGCATCGACCCTGACGGAAACCTCTACCTCGCCGGCTCCACCTATTCCGACGACTTCCCCGTCACCGAAGACGCCGCCCAACCTCGCTTCGCCGGCCCCGCCGCCATGCAGCTCAACGGCCGCAACTACCCCGGCGGCGACGCCTTCGTCGCCAAGCTCTACGGCCCCACCGGCGCCCTCATCCATTCCACCTTCGCCGGCACCCCCCTCATGGACAGCCCACGTTTCTTCACCGTCGATGACTCCGGCCGTCCCACCCTCGCCTACCTCACCCTCAGCGACGCCTACCCGGCCCAGAGCCTCGGCTATCACATATTCCGCCTCAACGAGCCGTTCACCCAATTCGAATTCGACCACTCCAGCGACTCCGTTCTCGCCCTCGCCGCCGCCCCCGACGGCTCCATCTACTCCCTCCGCACGCCCCAAATCATCGACCACATCGCCGCGGACCTCACCTCCCTCACCACCATCGCCGTCCCTGCCGGCATCTCCGCCCAGTCCATCGCTTCCGGTCCAAACTCCACCCTCTGGCTCTCCGGCACCCAGTCCAGCGGCGGCGCCTCCACCCCAGTCCTCGCGCGCCTCACCCCGGATGCCTTCGACGTCCAATCCGGCTGGCCCGCCGGCGCGCTGCAAACCGACCCCCAGGGCAACCTCGGCCTCATCGTCCGCTCTCTCGTGGCCCTCTCCCCCATCCCCTCCACCGTCACCCCCGGCGCCGTCCTCCCCGAACCTTGCTCCAGCTCCGGCTACTACGCCCGCTTCACCCCTCAATTCGACCTGACCCTCGCCACGTTCCTCCCCTCCGCCACCGACTACGCCTTCGATCGCGCCGCCACCCCCGTCTGGACCTCCAACCAGGACCTCTTCTCCCTGGCCCTCGACGCGCAAATCAAACCCTTCCTCGCCTGCATCGAGCCCACCGGACCCGGGATCGCCGCCCCCTCCGCTCTCGCCCCTGCCACGCTCGTCTCCCTCCGCGGCCTCGCGATCGGCCCCGACCTCGCCCAGGACTGGCAACTCGACGATCAGGGCCGCGTCTCCACCTCCCTCGGCGGCGCCACTGTCACCATCGCCGGCCTCCCCTCGCCCATCCTCCACGCAGGCTCCCACCGCATCGACGTGATCCTCCCTCACGCCGCGCCCACTGGCCAGTCCGTCGCCCTGGAACTCGCCCGCGACACTCAGCTCATCGCCACTCAACAACTCGCGCTCCAACCCTACGCCCTCACCATCTCCAAAATTCAAAATGAGAACGGCGCCGGAAATTCCTCCGAAAATCCAGCCGCCCTCGGCTCCACCATCCGCCTCCTCTGCTCCGGTGTCGGCCCCACTGACCCGCCCGGCGTCGATGGCCAGATCAACCACCCCACTCTCGCCATCCCGCAGGCCAAACTCACCCTCGCCTACGGCACCACCGAGTTGGAGCCCCTCCGCTTCCAGCAGGCCCCCGATCGCCCCTCCGGCATCATGGAAGCCGTCTTCGCCCTCCCCGCCACTCCGCCCGCCGGCTATTCTTCAAACCCCGCGGCGATATCCGTCATATTCAACGGCCGTTACCTCAATCAGACCTTGAAAATCTACATAAAATAACGGGCCGCTGCCCGCAAATCAAAATCCGGATCGGCAGTACAATTGTCGGTGAAGCCATGAAGTCTCTCTGGTTGTCCGCCCTCCTCCTCGCCGCCACCCTCGCCCCGGCCGCCGATATCGTCTCCATTCCCCTTGTCCTTCCTGCCTCCTTCGAAGCCAACCAGGGTCAGCTCGACCTTCCCGCCACCCACCTCGCCCCCAATCAAGGCTGGGCCTTCGACTGCTCCACCCTTTACGGCCGCCTGCTCTACTTCACCACCACCGTCCCGCGCCTCGCGCTCGCACACCCGTCCTCCTCCTGCCAGGCCGAACTCACCACCACCCTCGACACGCAAGCCTACTACTACCGCGGCTCCCATCGCGGAGACTGGCTGGAATCCGTCCCCCGCTTTCAAGCCCTCTCCTTTCGCGGCGTCGCCTCGGGTCTCACCTGGCGCTACCAGTCCAACGGCGACGCCATCGCTTGGCGCTGGGAGTTCGATGCCGGCGTCGATCCAGCCTCCGCCCCACTTACCAACGATCGCGAACTTCTCGCCCGCCTCCCTGTCCCCACCGCCACCCAGGCCGGCCGCGCGCTCCCCGTCCATTGGCAATCCAACTCCCAAACTGATGAGGTCGCCCTCGTCGTCGAAAATCGAGACCCTGCCCTCCCCCTCGCCGTCACCATCGCTCTCCCAAACCTCACCTCGACCTTCGCCTCCATCTCCTCGCGAGATTCCGCCGGAAACTGGCTCCTCCTCACTGCCACCGACGCCCTCTCCGCCTTCGACTCACGCACCTCCACATGCGTGCTCGACCAGTGGTACTCCGCCTGCCCCGGCATCTCCGCCGCCCGCTTCTCGACCGACGGCAAACTGATCTCCCAAACCCTTCTTTCCGGCGCCCGCTACCAAATCCCCACCGCCGTCCGCTTCGATCCAGACAATCACATCTACCTCGCCGGAACCACCTACTCCGAGGATTTCCCCATCACCGAAGACGCCGCCCAACCCCACTACGCCGGCCCCGCGGAGATGCAGCTCAATCGCCGCCATTATCCCGGCGGCGACGCTTTCCTCGTCAAACTCTATCGCGACAACGGCGCTCTCATCCGCTCCACTTTCGCAGGCACAGCTTCCTCTGACAGCCCCGTCGATCTCGCCGTCGATCAGGCCGGCCGCCCCTCTCTCGTCTACTCCTCCCGGCCTGACCAGGACACCGTCACCTACCAACTCATCCGCCTCAACGAATCCTTCACCCAGATCGAGCGCACCCAACCCCTGGACTCTTTCTCGGCCATGAGCCTCGCCCCCGAAGGCTCCCTCTACCTCCTGCGCAACGAAAACACGATTGATCGCATCCCTCCCTTCGACGAACCCCTCGAAACTCTCACTCTCCCCGACGGCTACACCGCCACCAGCCTCTCCGCCGCGCCAGGCTCCGTCCTCTGGCTCTCCTCCTTCCGCACCCCGAGCACACCCGGCCTCGCCCGCCTAACCCCGAACGCCTTCGCGTTTTTCCCCGGCTGGCCCTCCGGCACGATTCAGGCCGGCCGCGACGGCAGCCTCGGATATCTCACCTACGCTAACAACAGCGCCAGCCGCTCACTCCCCACCACCCCCGCTACCGCCATCCTCCCCACCCCCTGCCTCACCTCCCCTTACTACGCCCTCTTCACGCCCGAACTCACCCCCGCCTACGCCACGTTCCTCCCCGCTCTTGGCAATTGCTCTCTCGACTGGAACGGCCTCCCCATGTGCGGCGACGGCGCCAATGCCGCCGCCCTTCACCTGGACGCCTCCCCCAAACCGCGCCTCGCCTGTGTTGAACCCAACGCTCTCGAACTCCTCCCCGCCAGCCGCCTCGCTCCCGCCATGCTCGTCTCCCTCCGCGGCCGGCAAATCGGCCCAGATCTGCCCCAGGACTGGCAGCTCGACGAAAACGGCCGCATCAGCACCTCTCTCGCCGGTACCACCGTCACTGTGGCGGGCCTCCCCGCTCCCATCCTTCACGCCGGTCCACACACCATCGACGTCATCCTCCCCTACGACACCCCAACCAACCAGTCCATCACCCTGGAAATCACCCGCGACTCTATACCCATCGCAGCTCAAACGCTCTCCGCCGTTCGTCACGATCTCCTCATCACCAAAATCGTCAACGAAGACGGCTCCGAAAACTCGGCCGCTCATCCTGCTCCGCTCGGCTCCACGCTCCGCTTCCTCGGCTCCGGCGCCGGCCCCACTGATCCGCCCGGCGTCGACGGCCAGATCAACCACCCAACTCTCGCCGTCCCCTTGTGGAGCATGAGTTTCGCCTACGATGGCGCCACCATTCCGCCTCTCCGTTTCCAACAAGCCTCTGACCAACCTGCCGGAGTCATGGAAGCCCTCTTCTCGCTCCCCTCCACGCCTCCATCCACCCACACTCGCGCTCCCGGCAGTGCCAGCATCCGGGTGGTTACCGACGCATCCTCGCACGGCCTCACCATCTATTACAAATAGGAGAACCTCATGCCACACCGCACGGCCATCCTCCTCCTCGCCGCCGCCCTCGCCCCGGCCGCCGACCTCACCCAGTTCAAACCCGTCCTCCCCGTCTCTTTCGAATCGAACCAGGGCCAGCTCGACCTCCCCGCCACCCACCTCGCCCCCGAGCAAGGCTGGGCCTTTGCCTGTTCCAACGTCTACGGCGCCCAACCGGCGTACTATGGCCCGGACAGCTCATTGCATATCTCCCTCCTCCACCCCGGCGGTGCCTGCGATCCGGAACTGGGCCCAGCCACCGGCGCCGTCGCGCACTACTATCGCGGCCCCGATCGTGCTGCCTGGTTCGAGTCGATCCCGCGCCACCAATCTCTCACCTTCCGCAACGTCGCCTCCGGCCTCGACTGGCGCTTTCAGGGCGACAACCACGGCACCATCCAATGGCAGTGGGACATCGCTGCTGGAGTCGATCCCTCCACCTTCACTCTCCTGCTCGAACACGACAGCCCATACGGATTCACAAAACGCGGCTTCATCTCCCGTAGCCCAGCCCCCGTCGCCACTCAACTCGGCCGCACGCTACCCGCCCGCTGGAACTACGATTCCCAAACCGGCATCGCCAACCTCATCGTTGAGAATCGCCTCGTCACCGCCCCCCTCACCATCACCATGACTCTCAACTCCAACTACGACTCGGGCGATTTCGCAAGCTTCACCCCACCTGCCTTCCGGGCCACCCGCGATTCCGCCGGGAATTGGCTATCGAGCTTCATCACCTCCGGGCTCACCGCCCTCGACCGCCGTACCCAAGGCTGCTACTTTGGCGGCACCGGCACTCAGCCCTGTCCCACTACCGCCGCCGCCCGCTTCTCTCCCTCTGGCGAACTCCTCTCTCTCACCTACCTCCTCGGCTCCTTCTTGAACAATGGCCGCCTGGCCGGCGCCGACCCCGATGGTAATTTCTATATCGCGGGAGAGACCTTTTCCCCAGACCTCCCCGTCACCGAATCTGCCGTCCAGCGCACCTACTCCGGCCCAGCTCAGCCCGGCGCCAACCGTCTATGGTGGGGAGGCGATGTTTTCGTAGCCAAGCTTTACGGCCCCACCGGCGGCCTCATCTCCTCCACTTTCATCGGCGCCTCTTTGAACGACCGCATCTACTCCATCGACGTGGACATCAGCGGCCGCCCCACCCTCCTCATGTTCTCCGCAACCTACTCCGCCTCCTTCCCCCTCCAGCCCTCCACTCGCGTACTCCGCCTCAATGAATCCTTCTCTGCCTTCGACTTCGACGTCCTCACCGGGAGCGCTTCCTCCATAGTGGCTGCCTCCGACGGTACAACCTGGCTCCTCCGCCCCGAGGCCACCGTGGACCACTTGGCTCCTGACGGCACTCCCCTGGAAACCTTCGTCCTCCCCATACCCACCGGCATCCGGTCCTTCGCCGTCACCTCCGGCCCCACCTTCTGGTTCACTGGAGAACGCTTCAATGGCCAAACCGTAGAGTCGTTCGTCGCCCGCCATTCCGACGGCAACACCGAACTCCATCTCAACTGGCCCCTCGGCGTCCTCCTGGCCGACAAGCAGGAAAACGTGCACTTCTTCATCACATATTCGAATGGCTCTTTCCCCGAAACCCTCCCCCCGGTCACCGCCGACGCCTTACTGCCCCGGCCCTGTGCCCAGCCCAATTACTACGCCCGATTCTCTCCAGATGGCGGCCTCTCCTTCGCTACCTTCCTCCCCGCCGGGGAACTCGGCTCCAATTGGTTGGATGCGAACTCGCTCCCGATCTTCGGTGGAACCATCCTCACCGCCATCGACCTCGCCGCACCCCCCACCACCCCTGTCACCTGCTCCACTCCCGCAGTAAATTAGAGGCGTTCACATGAACCTCCGCCCCACTTTCCTCCTCCTCGCCGCCACCCTCGCCCCGGCCGCCACGCTCCAGCGCTTCCAGCCCACCATCCCCGCCGCCTTCGAACCCAACCAGGGCCAGCTCGACCACCCCGCCACTCACCTCATCCCCTCTCACGGCTGGGCCTTCGACTGTTCCTCCATCACCCCGTACTCGAGAGCCACCTACGGGGGACCCATTCCCCGCCTCTCCCTCACCGGCGCCAACTCCTCTTGCGTCTCCGGCCTCGCCTTCCCCGCCCAGGGCGTCTCCCACTACTACCGCGGACCCGCTCGCGATCGATGGTTCGAATCCGTCCCCCGCTTCAACATCCTCGAGTACCAATCCGTCGCTCCCGGCCTCGACTGGCACTACCAAACCCGCGACACCTACGTCGAATGGCGCTGGGACCTCTCGCCCGGCACGAAACCCTCCACCTTCCGCCTCCGCTTCGAAAACTCCACTCCCCTCCGCATCGACAGCGACGGCAGCCTCACCTCAAGTCTCGCCACCCTCCCTCCGCCCATCGCCCTCCAGGCCAAGCGCTCCTTCCCTGCCCGCTGGCGCATCGGCGCCGATCCCCTCGAAGCCTTCCTCGAAGTCGATGGCGCCAGTTCCGCCACCCAGCTTCAGGTCTACCTCAAACTCCCCATACAACCCCTCGACGTCGCAACCACCAATTCCATCCGCGACTCCGCCGGCAACTGGCTCGTCGTCTTCCCCGCCGCCGACCTCCTTGCCGCCGCCAGGTTCAACCCCACCGGCGAACTCATCGCCCTCACCTACCTCGCCGGCAAAGCATCCGCAGCCGCCCTGCGCACAGACGCAGACGGCAACTTCTATCTCACCGGCACCGCCGACCCGTCCGAATTCCCCACCTCCGAAAACGCCGTCCTCCCCGCGCCCTACGACTCCACCAGCGCCTTCGTCACCAAACTCTACGGCCCCAACGCCGCCCTCATCTACTCCACCTGCCTCGGCGCCTCTTCCACCAATACGCCCATCTCCTTCGACGTGGACCCCGGCGGCCGCCCCCTCCTCCTCCTGGGGCTCACAAACCCTCCTCCGGGAGTTCGCCCCTCAGTGCGTGCCATTCGCCTCAACGAATCGTTCTCCCAATCCGAGTTCAACTTCACTCTCTCCCGGCAAACCACCGCCCTCCGCAACGCCCCCGACGGCTCCCTCTGGCTCCTCCGCCCGCCAAACTTCGTCGATCACGTCAGCTCCACCGGCGAACTCCTCGAAACCCAAACCCCCCCCGCCGATCTCAACGTCAACTCTTTCGCCGTCGCCCCCGACGGCTCCCTCTGGTTCTCCGCCACCCAAACCGGCGGCCCCACCGTCATGGCCCGCCTCGCCAACGGCCGCCTCGACGTACGCCCCGGCTTCCCCCTCGGCTCCCTCTACGCAGACCCACAAGGCAACGTCACTCTGCTCACTCCGGCTCCAATCTTCTTCCGTGAGTTGATCCTCTCGCCAGGACAAGCCCCACTTCAAACGCCCCCTCCCCCAACCACTCCCGATGCGATCCTCTCAGAGCCGTGCGACGCGCCCGACTACTTCGCCCGCTTCTCACCCGACTTCACGCTCACCTTCGCCACCTTCCTGCCCCCGAACGCCAAACTAGGCATTCCCGCTGATCCACCCTCCTCCTCCTTAATCGGATTCCTCGTACCTCGCGATCTCTGGACCCTCGACCTCACTGCCCCCACTCGCCCCACGCTCACCTGCATCGCGCCAACCGGCAACGAATCCGGCAGCCTTCTCGCTCCCGCCACCCTGGTCACCCTCCGCGGCCGCGGCATCGGCCCCGCCCCCCCCATAGACTGGCAACTCGACGAGAACAACCGCATCGCCACTACCCTCGCCGGCATCCGCGTCACCTTCGCCGGCCATCCCGCCCCCATCCTTCGCGCCGATCCCGATCGCATCTACGTCATCGTCCCCGTCGCCACACCCACCCGGCAGCCCATCCCCATCACCCTCCACCGCGACGGCCATGCCGCCGACACCCAAACCCTCACCCTATACCCCATCTCCCTCGCACTACTCCGCGCCGAAAACGAGGACGGCTCCCTCAACTCCGCTCAGAACCCGGCCGCTCTCGGCTCCGCCGTCCGCTTCCTCGTCTCCGGCGCCGGCCCCACCAACCCTCCCTCCATCGACGGCCAGGTCGGCTTCCCCATCCTCCCAATCCCCCTTGTCCAACCCACGTTCCTCTCGCCCTCCGAACCGCAGTTGCTCCGCTACCAGCAAGCCCCGGAATGGCCCGCCGGCGTCATGGAACTCGCCGTCCACTTCGGCACACTGCCCATCTTCGGCCACGCCACCTCGCTGTTCATCAACGTCCCTGCCGAAGACTCCTACCTCTTCACCTCCTTCCCCGTCTACCTGAAGTAACCCCCTACGAACAACTGCTCCCCTTCTTGAACTTCCTCACGCCCCCCGGCGCCATCGGCAGCGGCGCCGCCGGAGCCGCCAGCCCTCCTCCCGCACCCGGCGCACTCGCCGGTTTCGCCGTCACGGCCGGCGCGGCCACCTGCACTGGCACCGGCTTCACATTCGATGCCATCCCATACCCCACCAGCGCCCCGAAGCCCAACACCGCCAGCGCCGCCGCACCGGCCTTCTGATACGTCATCGACACATTCCAAACCCTCGGCGCCGCGCTGCTCCGATTCCCCCACAGCTCCGTCGCCGTGAACGCCGCCAGCGCCATCAGCACCACCCCCACCGCCACCACGCCCGCCTGCACGCCCAACACCTCCGGCAGCAGCTTCTCGCCCATCGCCCCCCACTTGTACAACGGCTGCAGCCCGTCATAGCCCACGCTGAACACAAACGTCCCGAACAGCAGCCCCACGAAGTACGCCAGCGCGTCCAGCTTCCCCGAAGCCATCCCCACGATCGACGTCCCAGGGCACCAGCCACCGATGATGAATCCGAACCCCAGCAGCAGTCCGCCCACTACCTGCGCACCCAGGAACGTCTCTTTCTGCGTCACCGCCGCGTTGTCCATCCAGCCCATGCCGCTGAAATACAGCAACCCGAGCATCGCCACCACGATCGCCGCGAACATCACCCGCAGCACGGCCCAGTCCTTGAAGTAGAACACCGCCGCCAACTTCTTTGAGCTGCCGAACCCGCCCCGCTCCAGAAAGAACCCGAAAAACAGGCCGATAAAGAAAACCGCGATGAATCCGGCCTCGTCGCCGATCGCGCCCGTCGGATAAAGTGGTGCGCTCATTGCCATTGCCTCCGCACAAAGTAAGCCAGCAGGTATCCGCCCGCGAACACGCACATCATGAATGCCCAACTCCCCAGCGCCAGTTGCGACCCGCCGCTCAGCGCCTGCCCGCTCGTGCAGCCCCGCGCCAGCCTCGCCGCCACGCCCGTAATCGCGCCGCCCGCGAACGCCAGCATCAGCCGCCCGCCCGCGCTCATCGTCTCACCGCGCTCCACCTGCGGCTTCACACGCCCGGCCGTCAGCGCGCCCAGCAGCCCGCCCACGAAGATCCCCGCGAACTGGAACACCATCCAGTCCTTCAACGGATTCTTCCCATCCGCCACATACGTCTTCAAGTAGTGGTTCGCCTCCGCCCAACCCGGCGCCAGCGCCTGCGCGCCCCACGCCGTGAACTGCGTCAGCGCGCCAGATGCGCCCAACCCCGTCCCCAGCACGTAGAACGCCGCCAGCAGCGTCGCCCCAATCCCCAGTCCTGCCAGGTACGGGTTCCAATACGCCTTCGTCTCACCAGTCATCACAACGACACCTCCCAACGGCTCGCCTGTCCGGCCAGCACCAGCACGGCCCGCAACGCGGCGCCGCCTAACAAAACCAATACCTGCGGGATCACCGTCACCTGCGCCCGCCCCGCCTGCTGCCACTTCTCCAGCAGCAGCGGCACCACCATGCCCAGGAACATCACCCCAATCCAGAACACCGCCGTATAGGCGCCGCCAAAGAACAACCCCGCCGCCTCTCGCTGCGCCTGCCCGCCCGTCGCCAGCGCCAGGAAGTACAACCCCAGCACCAGCGCCTCCACGCCCAGCAGCCGCCCGTCCAGCTTCGACAGCCCGTGCTTCAACTCCGCATCCGGCTCCAGCAGCATCAACAGCGCCGCCGCTCCGCTCAATCCGCTCGCCAGAAACAACGGCCCCAACACCGGCGAATTCCACAACGGCCTCGCGCCAAACGCCCCCAACAGAATCCCCGTGTACACGCCCAGCGCCACGCCCAGCACCACGTTCACCGTGCCCAACAGCCTCCGGAACGGAAACTCCAGCCCCGTCACCAGCGGCTTGCCCGCCGGTCCGAACTCGCTCCACCCCGCCCACGCAAACACGAGCGACGCCGGATACACCAGCGCCAGAATCCACGCCCCCCACGACATCGGCGACGTCGCCTGAAACGTCGTGTAGAACCGCCACATGTGCAGCTTGTGCTCCAGATCCAGGAACAGCGCCCCCATGCCCAGGCTCAGCACCACCGGCGCCAGCACCGGACCCAGCCACCCCTTCGCCCGGCCCAAGCCGTGCCCCGCGCCCCCCATCGTCTTCCTGTGCGCCAGGCCGCTCAGAATCAGCAGACCCGCCGTCAACCCGCCCAGGAACAGGTACAGCGCGATCTCCCAGCCCCAGATCTGCAAGCCCGGGAATGTCTCCGCGTTCCGCCCCGCAATGTCAATGTCAATCGGCTGCATCTCGCGTTACTCCAGATAGAACAGGTTCGGCTTCGTGCCCGCTTCCGGCTTCAACGCCCGGTGCCCGCGCACGCCTAGCACCCGCGCCAGCTCGCTGCCCGCGTCCATCAGATCGCCGAAGATCATCGCCCGGCTCGGACACGTCGCCACGCACGACGGCTCCCGCCCTTCCCTCACCCTGTGCGCGCAGAACGTGCACTTCTCCGCATATCCCTCTGCGTTGATGAACCGCGCATCGTACGGGCACGCCGCCATGCACGCCTTGCAGCCCGTACACCGGCTCTCGTCCACCAGCACAAGCCCGCCCTCCGCATAGTGGCTCGCCCCCGTCGGACAGTTCCACACGCACGGCGCATCGCTGCACTGGTTGCACCGCTCCGAGTAGATCTCCAGCCGCACGTTCGGAAACTCGCCCGCCGATCTCTGCATGATCCGGCACCGGAACGCCGCCTCATCCACCCGGTTCTCCACCTTGCAGCTCACCACACAGGCCGCACACCCCATGCACGTGCGCTTGTCGATGGCCATCCCGTATCGCGGCATCGCCCTAGGCCTCCTTTTCCACGCGCACGAAGTTGTTCTGCATCCCCGTCCCGCCCATCAAAGGGTCCACATCCACCCGCGTCACCAGCTCTGAATCCGAGGCGCCCCGCCCGGCCGTGAACCGCAGCTTCTTCGACGTGTGCCCGAACCCATGCACCATGTACACGCAATCCGGCCTGATCCGGTTCGTCACCCGCGCCCGCACTGGAGCGCTCACCGCCCCATCCTGGTTCACCAGCCTCACCCGCTGGTTCGGCCTCACCCCCAACTCTCCCGCCACCTTGTTGCTGATCCAAACCTCGTTCTCGCGCACCACCGACCCCAGTACCCGGTTGTTCGTCGTCCGCCCGAACGTGTGCAGCGGCGAGCGCCCGAACAGCAGCCTGAAGTGCCCCTCCGGTGGCTCCGGCTTCGCATAGTGCCTCGGCACCGCGTCCACGCCCATCTCAGCCAGCGTCTTCGAATAGAACTCGATCTTCCCGCTCGCCGTGTCGAACTTGTGATTCTCCGGCAGCAGCCCCTCTTCCGCCGGATACACCGCGACGCCCGCCTGCTTCATCGCCGTCAGGCTGGTGTTCATCGCCTTCAATCGGCCGTCCAGATACTGCTCCACGTTCTGCCACGGGAAGTAGTCGCCCAACCCGAGCCGCAGCGCCAGTTCCCGCGCCATCCACCAGCCCGGCTTCGAGTCGTACATCGGCCTCACCACCGGCTGCCGCAGCGCCAGAAACGGCGTCTTGAACGTCCCCGCATACAGATCGTCGTAGCGCTCCAGATACGTGCACTCCGGCAGCACCACGTCCGCATAACCGGCGATCTCCACCGGCAGCACGTCCACCACCACCAGCAGGTCCAGGCTCTGCAGCGCCTTCATCGTCTGCTTCGGATTCGGCAGGCTTTGCAGCAGGTTCGTCCCATACACGATCCAGCCCTTGGCCTGGTACGGTGCCCCGGCCATCGTCGCATCGCACAGGCCCGAAGCCAGCGTCTCATCCGCTAGCGGATAGCGCGTGCCCGCCCCGTCAATCGCACCCCGCGCCGGCTTCGGCAGCGCCGGCAGCCCCGGATACTTCGGCACCTCCACTCCGCCCGGCAGGAAGAACCCGCCCTTGCTCCCCCAACTCCCCATCAGCCCGTTCAGCATCGCAATCGCCCTGCTCCGCTGCGCGTCGTCCCCATACCATGTCACGTGCCGCCCCGGATGCACCAGCACCGCCGGCTTCGCCGCCGCCATCTCCCGCGCCACCGTCCGGATCGTCTCCACCGGAATCTCAGTGATCCCCGCCGCCCACTCCGGCGTGTTCTCCTTCACCGCCGCCTTCAGCTCCTCCAATCCCGTCCCGTGCTTCGCAACATACTCCTTGTTCCAAAGCTCTTCCGTCAGAATCACGTTCATCCACGCCAGCAGCAGCGCGATGTCCGTGCCCGGCTTGATCGGCAGATACCAGTTCGCCTTCGACGCCGCCACCGAATATCGCGGATCCACCACGCAGATCTTTGCGCCCCGCCGGATGCACTCCGCAAACTCCTGCACCTGCGTGTTGTGCATGTTCTCGCCCAGGTGGCTCCCGATCAGCACCAGGAACCGCGTGTTCGCAATGTCCGTGTTCTCCGGCGATCCGATCCCCGTCCCGAACGTCAACTGGAACCCCACCTCCCGCGGTCCCCGGCACTGCGCATAGCTCGGCGCAGCCACGTTCGGCGACCCAAACGCCTTCACCAGTTGCGTGAAGAAGCTCCCCCCGTGCCCGTGCGTGAACAGCGCCATCGCCTCCGGCCCGTGCTGAGCTTTCACCCGCTGCATCCTCTCGGCGACATACCCCAGCGCCTCATCCCAACTCGCCTCTTTGAATCGATCCTCACCCCGCTGCCCCGTCCGAATCAGCGGCTTCTGCAGCCGGTCCGGATCGTACAGTAGCCCCGTCCCCCCGTTCCCCCTCGGACACAGCCGCCCCATCGCCAGCGGATGCGCCGGATGCCCCTCCAGCTTCACCACCTCCCCGCCCTCCACCGTCGCCAAAACGCCACACTTCCAGAAGCACAACTCACAGAAAGTAGAGACTTTCCTGGACTCCCTGGGCCCCTCCTGCGCCTTCGGCCAGAGGCTCAGTGCAGCCGTCCCCGCCCCGGCCGCCCCCACGCCGCCCCCGGCGATCTGCAGGAATCTTCGCCTTTCCATACATTCAGACCTCGTTGTCACCGATGCAGGCATGGCAAATCCGGTGACACACTCAAAGCGCTATTTTCTGAGCCGAGGCCCAGAAGACTACTGAGCCGCCACTACCCGCACCACCCTCGCATTCCCCGGATCCACCACCAGCAGCCGACCCTGCCCATCAAACGCCACCCCGCTCGGCCGGCTCAACCCCTCCCCCACCGCCACCTCCGCCGCGCCCGTCCCCACATCGATCCGCCAAACTTTGTTCACCCCCCCGTCCGCCGCATACAGCATCCCGTCCGGCCCCATCGCCAGCCCAGCCGGCAGGCTCGCCTCATCCACTTCCCCCACCGGCCAAACCGTCGTGATCAAACCCGTCGCCATCTCCACCTTCCGCACCCGGTGGTTCTTCGTATCCGCCACAAACAGGTTGCCCGCTGCATCGAGAGCCAGCCCCGAAGGATTCCGCAGCTTCGCCTCCGCCGCTTTGCCTCCATCGCCCGCAAAACCCGCCTCCCCCGTCCCCGCATACACCTTCACCTTGTCCGCCGTCACCACCCACACGTGATGATCGTTCGGCGACGACAGATACATCCGCGTGCCGTCGCTCACCAGCGTCCCCGGCTGCTCCAGCCGCGCGCCGATCTGCGCCGTTCTCACTGGAATCTCCCGCTCCAGCACCACCGTCCCATCCCCATGCACCCGGTACAGCGTCTTATTGTCGTAGTCCGACACCACCAGATCCCCATTCACATCCACCAGCAGCGCCTGCGGCCGCGTCCAGGCGAACTCGCCCCCCACCGTCGACACCAACCCTTCCGGCCCGATCTTCAACACCCGGTCCGCCAGCATGCTGCTCACAAACAAATCCCCGTTCCCCGCCACCGCTACCTGCGCCGGCTCGGCCAGTTGCGTCTGCGCCGCTTCCAGCCCGTCGCCGTTGTATGCCTTCAATCCATTCCCCGCCACTGCTTCCAGTTCCGCCTCCGCCCGCATCTTCCAGATCCGCGGTGGCAGCGGCTCACCCACCAGCACTTCGCCCGCCACCCCAGCCGCCAACGCCATCGGCGCTCCTGCCTTCCCAAACACCTCCACCTGCCCCCGCCAGTTCACCCTCAGCACGCGCCCCCGGCCCATCTGCGCCAGATACAGGTTCCCCATCTCGTCCGCCGCCAGCCCGCTCACCACCTCCGCCTCGCCCGGAATGTCCTCGTCCGGCAACCCGAACTTCACGTTCGTGATCGTCTTCGTCCGCCCATCGATCTGCCGCACCGTCGGCTCGAACTGCTCCGCGTAATAGACGTTTCCGTCTCCATCCGCCGCCACCAGCGCCGGCGCCTGCAGCGACGCCTGCGAAGCCGGCCCGTTGTCGCCCGCTATGTAGCTCTTCCCCGATCCAGCCAGATGCGATACTAACCCGCTCGCCGGTTCCACCAGCTTCAGCATCCGCGCCTCGTTGTCCGCCACCACCAGCCGCCCATCCGGCATCAGCGCCAGCCACGCCACTGAACGCAACTCCCCCTTCGGCTCCACCTTCACCAACGTCCGCACGGCCCCACTCGCTGCCTCGATGGCTTCGATCCCTACCGCCGTCGCCACATACACCTGCCCCGCCGAGTCCACCGCCACCGCCCCCGGATTCGATAGCCCGCGCGCCGTCACCTGCAGCACGCCCTCCGCCGTCACCTTCCACACGCTGCCCATCAAAGGCTGGCTGAAATACACGCTGCCCGCCGCGTCCCGCGCCACGCCCACCGGCATCGTCAATCCCACCGACAATGCCGGCGCGCCCGTCAGCTCCAGCCCCGCCACCTTCTCCAGCGTCTGCCCGCTCACACAGGCCGCCGTCAGCACCGCCAGCGCCGCTACTCCGATTTTTTCTTGGTCCATTCGCCTACCCATTCCAGGAAAGTGTCGTACCACAACAGCGCATTCTGCGGCTTCAGCACCCAGTGCCCTTCATCCGGATACACCAGCAACTTCGATGGCACCTTCTGCGCCTGCAAGCCCGTGAACAACTGCAACCCCTGCCCGTACGGCACCCGGAAATCCAGTTCGCCGTGAATCACCAGCGTCGGCGTCTTGAAGTTCGCCACGTGCTTCGACGGCGACCACTTCTCGTACATCTCCGGGTTCTGCCACGGAAACCCCTTGAACTCCCACGTCGAGAACCACAGCTCTTCCGTCTCCCCGCCCATGCTCGGCAGATCGTAGACGCCCGCGTGCGACACCAGCGCCTTGAACCGCTGCGTGTGGCCCATGATCCAATTCACCATGTACCCCCCATAGCTCCCGCCCGCCGCCGCCATCCGGTCCGCATCCACATACGGCAGCTTCTCCACATGGTCGGCCACCGCCATGATGTCGTCGTACGCCTTCCCGCCCCAGTCGCCGTTGATCTCGTCCGTGAACTTCGATCCATACCCCGTCGATCCGCGCGGGTTCGGCATCACCACCACAAACCCCGCCGTCGCAAACACCTGCTGGTTCCAGCGGTAGCTGAACGTCTCACCCCACGCGCCCTGCGGACCGCCATGGATCAGGAACAGCACCGGGTACTTCTTCTTCGCATCAAACGCCGGCGGCTTCAGCAGGAAGCTGTGTACCTGCGCGCCCTCCGCGCCCGTCACCGTGAACTCCTCCAGCCGCCGCAGGTCGTGCTCGGCCAGAAACTTCTCGTTCAGCTTCGTCAGCGCCACCGGCGCCCCGCCGCCGCTCGAAGCTTTGTAGATCTCCGTCGGGCTCGCCCCCGTCACTTCCGTGTACACCAGGGTCTTGCCATCGTTGGCAAACTGCAGATCGTCCACGTGCGTCGGACCCTGCGTCAACGCCCGCGTCCCGCCGCCCGTCACCGGGATCAACTGCGCCTGCTGCCGCCCCCGGTCTTCCACCGTGAACGCCAGCCGCTTCGAATCCGGATGCCACACAAAACCCGTCACGTGCCGGTCCAGATTCTCCGTCAGCACGTTCAGCTTGCCCGTCTCCCGCTCCAACACCACCAGCCGCCACCGGTCGCTCTCATAGCCCGCGCGCACCTGCATCCGCCACGCCAGCCACTTGCCGTCCGGCGAATACGCCGGCGAGGCGTCCGCCCCCGGACTGTTCGAAACCTTCACCGCTTCCTTGCCATCCGCCGGCCCGTCGATCGGAACCGTGTAGAGGTCCCAGTTCGTGCTCAGCGCCTGGTCCGCTTCCAGGTTGGCCGCGTAGCAAACCTCTTTCCCGTCGGCCGACACCGCATAGTTCCCGCCGCCAAACGAAAACGGCGGCACGTCATACTTGAAGCCGGGCGTCAGATCCTTCACCGCCCCACCCTCGGCCGAAACCGCCATCAGGTGCTTCACCCGCTTGCCCTTCCAGTCCGTCCAGTGCCGGTACAGCAGCGATGTGTAGGCCCGCGCCTTCACCTTGCTCTTCGCTTCCGCGTCCAGCTTCTTCTGGTTGCAGGCGTCATCCGCATTGCACTCCGGGTAGACTTCCGACGTAAACACCAGCTTCGCCCCGTCGCCCGACCAGATCACCCCGTCCGCCTCCGTCGCCAGCTTCGTGATCTGCTTCGGATTCGTCCCCAGCGCGTCCATCACCCACACCTGCGCAGACCCGCCCTTCGTCGAAATCCACGCAATCTTCTTTGAATCCGGCGAGAACCGCGCGCTCGTGTTCCGCCCCTCCGTCGTCACCTGCCGCGGCGCGCCTCCATTCACCGGGCTCATCCACAACTGCCGCGCCTGCGCGTTCTTCTCCACATCCACTTCGCCTACCGTGTAGATCACCGCCGAACCGTCCGGCGCCAGCGACGGCTCCGAGATGCGCTTCAGCTTCATCATCTCCACCGCCGTGAACGGAATCTTCTGCGCCGGAACCACCGCGGGTACCAGCAGGATGAGGGCCGTGAACAGACGAGCAGACATACCTCAATGATACGATGGTGTTTTCTCCCCCAAACTCCTATGGTCCGTCCTTACCGCGGGGTTTACCCCAAAATCGCTGCCACCGCTTACGTCGATCAGGCCTCCACCGTCATCGGTGAAGTCACCCTCGGCGAACGCGCTTCCGTCTGGCCCTCCGCCGTCCTCCGCGGCGACGTGAATAAGATCGAGATCGGCGACGACACCAACATCCAGGACGGCTCCGTCCTCCACGGTGAACTCGACCGCTACCCCGTCATCCTCGGCGCTCGCGTCACTGTCGGCCACATGGCCTGCCTCCACGGCTGCGTGGTCGAGGACGATGTGCTCATCGGCATCGGCGCCATCGTCCTCAACGGCGCCCGCGTCGGCAAGGGCTCCATCGTCGCCGCCGGCGCCCTCGTCCCCGAAGGCATGGAAATCCCGCCGGACTCTATGGTCATGGGTACCCCCGCCAAGGTCCGCCGCGCCGTCTCTGAAGACGAGAAGAAGCGCTTCGCCGAAAACGCCCAGCGCTACATCCGCTACCGCCAGCAATACCGTGACGAGGCTGCACACTAAATGATCAAAGCCATCCGCGGCACCCGCGATATCCTCCCCCCCGCTTCCGCCCTCTGGAACCACGTCGAAGCCGCCACCCGCAAAGTCTGCCACGGCTTCCACTACCAGGAGATCCGCACCCCCATCTTCGAAGAGACCGCCCTCTTCGCCCGTGGCGTCGGCGCCGAAACCGACATCGTCTCCAAGGAGATGTACACCTGGGACGACCGCGACGGCACCTCCATCACCCTCCGTCCCGAAAACACCGCCTCCGTCATCCGCGCCTACATCGAACACCGCCTCGACCAGATCCCCGGCCTCAAGAAGCTCTACTACATCGGCCCCATGTTCCGCCGCGAGCGCCCCCAGAAGGGCCGCTACCGCCAGTTCTCTCAAATCGGCGCCGAGTGCATCGGCTCCGAATCCCCCGTCGTCGACGCCGAGATCATCGAACTCTCGCTCGACATCCTCAAAAGCTGCGGCGTCCAGAACCCCCATCTCCTCCTCAACTCCGTCGGCTGCCCCGACTGCCGCCCCAGGTTCATCGAGGCGCTCCGCGAGCGCCTCCAGTCCGTCAAGCACACCATGTGCGCCGACTGCCAGCGCCGCGCCGATACCAACGCCCTCCGCGTCCTCGACTGCAAGGTCCCCGAAGACCAGAACATCATCGACTCGCTTCCCTCCATCCAGGACCACCTCTGCGAGGCTTGCTCCAAGCACTTCGCCACCGTCCGCACCCTCCTGGAAGCCCGCGGCATCGACTACGAGATCCGCTCCCGCCTCGTCCGTGGCCTCGACTACTACACCCGCACCACCTTCGAGGTCACCCACGGCGCACTCGGCGCCCAGAACTCCATCCTCGGCGGCGGCCGCTACGATGGCCTCGCCGAATCCCTCGGCTCCCGCGTCCCCGCCCCCGGCATCGGCTTCTCCATCGGCGAGGACCGCCTCGTCATGGCCATCGAAGAGCACGTCAAAGCCGAAGACCTCGCCCGCCTCGACGTCTTCTTAATCGCCCTCGGCGACGCCGCCCTCCACCACGCCGCCCTCCTCGCCCGCGACCTCCGCGCCGCCGGCGCCTCCGTCGAACTCTCCGCCGACCACAAGGTCAAGCGCGCCATGGAGACCGCCAACAAGCTCAACGCCAGGTTCGCCCTCATCCTCGGCGACAACGAAATCGCCGCCGGAGTTTACGCCCTCAAAGACATGGCCGCCGGCACCCAGGAGGACCTCTCCAAGGAAGCCCTCCTCGCCCGCTTCGGCGCCTGATACCTGCACGCAATCTGCGCGAAAACGCGCCGAAAGATGCCTCCAACCGCCACTTTCGTGCATGAAAGTCGCGTTTTTTTGCGCTACTCTGTAATTGCCTAACCTTCCGGACAACCGGAGGGGCGGGGGACCCATCCCTTGGGGCGCATCGGCAGTCTTCCGCCGTAGGGTACTTTTCAGCCCGAGCCCGTCAGCTAACCTCGCAGGCGAATTGGAGAGCCGTCAAGGCCCGTAAGTCCTTGGCGCGAAAGGAGCCCGCCACCATGTCCACCGCCGTGGACGGCGCACCGCTATCGCGGCAGCGCATCGTCATCGCCTCCACCGTCGCCCTGTCCTTCATCTCGTTTTGGCGCGCCGCGGCCATTGTTTTGAGTGACTTGGCCTCTTCCGCCTACTACGTCGGCGGCATCGCCGAACAGGCCATCGGCAAGGCCGCCCCCTGGTTCATCCTCGGCATCATGCTCTTTAGCTATGCCGTGCGCGCGGTCTACATCGAAGGCTGCGCCATGTACGTCCGCGGTGGCGTCTATCGCGTTGTCCACGAAGCACTTGGCCCGCGCATGGCCAAGCTCGCCGTCTCCGCCCTGATGTTCGATTACGTTCTCACCGGCCCCATCTCCGCCGTCTCCGCCGGCCTCTATATCTCAGGGCTGCTCAACGAAACGGCCGAGCACTTCCTGCATCTGAAGAATCCTCCCGTCAACGAAGCGGCCTTCGCCGTGGCGTTCGCGCTGTCCGTCACCGTCTACTTCTGGTGGCAGAACATCAAAGGCATCCACGAGAGTTCGCAGAAAGCCTTGCGAATCATGCAGGTGACCACTGCGATGGTGGTGACGCTGATCCTCTGGTCTGTCTACACCCTCCTTGCCAAGGGTTATCAGCCCGTGCCGCTGCCGACCATCGCGAACCTGCACCTGAGTCCGGAGTCGCTGGGATGGTTGCCCTTGAACTGGGCCACTTCGATTCCCGCCATCGCTGTGCTGGTGGGGCTGGGCCACTCGCTGCTGGCGATGTCGGGCGAAGAGACGCTGGCGCAGGTGAACCGCGAGATCGCGCACCCGAAGCTGAAGAACCTGGAACGCGCCGGCCTGGTGATCTTCCTCTACTCGATGCTGTTCACCTCGCTGGTCTCGTTCTTCGCGGTGATGATCATCCCCGACGGCGCGCGCAAGCACTTCCTCGACAACCTGATCGGCGGGCTGGCGATGCACCTCGCCGGGCCGGACATGCTGAAGCTCGCCTTCCAGGGCGTGGTGGTAACCATCGGCGCGCTGATCCTGTCGGGCGCCGTGAACACTTCGATCATCGGCTCCAACGGCGTACTCAACCGCGTGGCGGAAGACCGCGTCCTGCCGCTCTGGTTCCGCAAGCCCCACAGAAAATTCGGCACCACCTACCGCATGGTCAACATGATCGTGCTGCTGCAGCTCATCACCATTCTGCTGAGCCGCGGCAACGTCTACCTGCTGGGCGAGGCTTATGCCTTCGGCGTCGTCTGGAGTTTCGCCTTCAACGCCACTTCAGTGCTGATTCTGCGCTTCAAGAACCGCGAGCCGCGGGAATGGCGCGTGCCGGTCAACCTCAAAGTCGGCGGAGTGGAGTTGCCCATCGGCCTCGGCCTGATCACGCTCACGCTATTCACCCTCGCCATCACCAACGTCCTCACCAAGAAACTGGCCACCATCTGGGGCACGGTGTTCACGCTGGCCTTCTTCCTGCTCTTTGTGATCTCGGAGAAGATCAATCTGCGCCGCTCGGCCGGCGCGGGCGCCTCGCACGAACAGTTCCGGCTCGACGAAGCCGATGAGGTCTCTTCCAGCGCCATCGACGTGCGGACGGGCAGCGTCCTGGTAGCGGTGCGCAACCCGCGCAAGCTGCAGCATCTGAAGCGCGTTCTCGAAAAGACAGACCCGCGTAAGCAGGATATCGTCGCCGTCTCGATCTCCGACGAATCCACGCCATTCACAGAGCGCGAGTCCGAACTCTTCACCTCCGTGGTCACCCTGGCCGAAAAGGCCGGCAAGACCGTGAAACTGCTGACGGTTCCGGGCACTAACGCGCTCTATGCGCTGGTGCAGACCGCCGCCCAACTGCAATCGAACCGCATCGTCATCGGCGGTTCGCCCAACGCCGGCCCTGCGCAACTCGGCCACAACATCGGCTTGCAGTGGGAGAAGCTGCCCGAGCCGCGCCCGGCTCTCTCGCTCGAAATTGTCGCGGAAGATCCGGAAGAGAAGCCCTTCTTCGTCAACCTCGGCCCGCACCCGCCGCGCCTCTGGCCCGAAGACATCGAACTGCTCCACCAACTCTGGCTCCAACTCACCGAGGAAGGCCCCGGCCACAAACTCCGCCATCGCGACGTGGTCGGCGTCGCCCTACACCGCCTGCGGATCGACCTGTCTGGCGAACGCCGCAAAGAGGTGCTCGAAGACGTTCAGCGCGCCGCCAACCACTGAGCCGGCAGCCGCCAGCGGTGCTGGTAGATGATCTCGAAGCGCAGGAAATAGCCCATGTCTCTACCTGTGTAGAAGTCACCGGGAGAGTGGTTCTCCCAAAGCACGTGCCCGGACCACTCTTTGTTCATGTTGAGCCCCATCCGGGCCTGGAACATGTTGCCGCGCACCGTGCCCTTGTCGAACACCGCCGGCGTGCGGCCGAAGGGCTGGAAGGCGTCCATGCGGTACCAGGTGAAGCGCAAGTCCATCTTTTTCAGTGGGGTAATGCCGTACTCGGCCTGCCACATCGAGGTGTTGGTCCAGTACGCCACGCCCTTTTCACGGAACTGACTATAAATGTAGAGTTCACTCCACTTGGGCCATCGGGAAAAGAGCGGATCCCAGCCTTCAATGCGGCCAGGCGTTGCCGGATCATCGCCCGACAGGCCCCAGTAACCGGCTTGAATGTACGACTTTGCCGGTGCATCGAAGCTCTTCTTCACATAGCTGTAGCCGCCCCAGGCCGAGATGGGAACGTGCGTCTGCTGCGCGCCACGCTGCACGGCGAATTCACTGGTAGACGAGAATCCCCTTGGCAACTGCTTCACCAGACGGGCGCCCGTGGTGTGCAGATGGCGATCAGGCTGGTATTGCGGATTGGTCACCAACCGCGTGTCGTGAAACTCGCGCTTGTAAAGGTAGTACGCTTCCAGCGAGGTCTTGGCATTCAACTTACGAGTGTAGTATGAGCCCAGCGCCGACTCTGTCCACTCCTCCAGGAGACGGTGTTGATCATGGAAGCGGGGGAGGAAGCGGTCGTAGGCGGGATCGTAGATGCCGATGAAGTCAAGCGTTGAATTCTTACTACTGTAGGTCAATACCGCCGCGTTGTGGTAGATGGTCCTGGAGCCATCCCACGGATTGCCTTCCAGGAGAATAAAGCCTTCTCCTTTCATCAGGTTCTGGCGCCCGACGCGGAGCGAAAGCCGCTTGGAGAAGAAGTGGTTGATGTGGACATAGGCGGTTTCGAAGGCAAACTCGTCGAAGTGGTTGTCAGCGCTCATGATCTGGTTGGTCTCCTGGTTGATCCCCACGGAGAACTCGATGTTGGAGGTGACGGGGATACGCGTCCATAGGCGGGTCCGGTAGCGGATTTGATTGCGCTGGTCGTTGGTGTTGTCCGACCAGTCCAGGATGTTGTTCCAGTTTTCATTGCGCACGCGTTGCTCGAAGCCGATTTCGATGGGAGGCTTCTCTTCGGGGGCCGGAGAGGTGGTCTGCTGGGCGGCGGCTGTGGCGGCAACCAGCAGGAGTGCAGCGCGCGTCATGCAGAAAACAAGATCTCATACTCTGATTTATATGAAAACCACCTCCTGCAAGTGGGGCATGGCAGGGGCCGCAGGAGCCGCGGTGCGGAGCAGGCCGCGCCAGCGCGCGGGAAGCGGTGGCGCAGGCGGGGCATTCTGGGACCCATGCTAGACTCTAGGCGGGGAGGTCGTGCGCGGGCCCTTGGTGAAGCGTCTGGCAAGATCTCCGCATCTCTAGGAAGAACCCCCATGATCCGAACGGCGTGGCGCAGTACCGGCTTGGCACTTGCGCTACTGTTCTGTTTCGGGCCATTCAGCGCCGCGCTCATTCAACTATCCGGCAGCGAAGATCGCGATTGCGGGATGGAGTGCTGCCGGCGCTCGAAGGTCTGCTGCTGCCGCAAGGGCAAAGGCGTCCACGAGAACAAACCGGGCTGGTTTGACCAGCCGAGTTGCGCCGGCCGCTGCGGGCATCCGCCCGCGTTGCCTGTTCTGAGCGCACCCGCCTTCACGCAGGAGCGCGCCAGCTTCAACCCCGTCCAGGAGACGCTTCGCCTTTCCCCGCGCATGGAAGTCCGCCGCGTGGAAGCAAAACCGTCTTTCGCTCTCTTCGGCCGCCCGCCTCCTCCCGCCACCCTTTCCGCATAGCTTTAGGCCGGATCTCTCCTCGCACGCCCGTGAATCGCCGCCGGCTGAACGTCCGCGTTCAGACCGGTGCGCTCCCACGTGCGGGAGGCCTCGTCTGATTGGGGCGCCGGAACGCGCCCGAGGATTGGAACCCATGAAAATTCAGGGAGTAATGAGTGCAGGGCCTATTCACTGGAAGTAGTTTTGTCTTGTTGTGCCTGGCAGCGGCGGCGACGCTGGCCTCCGGCGCGGAGATTGGCGGACGGGTGATAGACAGGACGGGCGCGGGGATTCCCGCGGCCATGGTGCAGTTGATTGCCAACGGGCGGGCCGTGACGCAGACGAAGACGGACGTCCACGGCGAGTTCAAGTTGAACCCGCCGGAGATGACGCCGGGCGGCGACTACCAGGTGCTGGCGGCGGCCAGCGGCTTCGCGCCCGCCATCCAGCGGGCTGAAAGCCGCGTGGAACTGACGCTCGACGTCGCGCCGTACCGGCAGGCGATGGAGATCCAGGCGTCGATTCCGGCGAGCGACGCGCTGCTGGATTTCAGTGGCGTCCGGGAGAGTTCGGCCAAAGACCTGGGCGAAGCGCTGACGTCGGTGGACGGCGTGTGGAAGATCCGGAAGGCGGGCATCGCCAACGACCTGGTAATCCGCGGATTCCAGCAAAACAACATCAATGTGCTGGTGAACGGCTCGCGCACATACGGCGCCTGCCCGAGCCACATGGATCCGCCGGCACAGCACGTCGACTTCGCCGAAGTGGATCACGTAGAGGTGACCAAGGGCGCCTTCGACGTGGCCAACCAAGGCAGCCTGGGCGCGGTGGTGAACATCGTGACGAAGCGGCCCGACATGGGCTTCGCCGTGAAGCCCGCCTTCAGCTTCGGCTCGTTCGGCTTCTACAATCCGAGCATCACGGCCTCTTACGGCAACCGGGCGGTGCGGGTGCTGGGCGGCTACTCGTTCCGGACTTCGGAGCCGTACAAAGACGGCAGCGGACGGCGTTTCACGGAATACGCCAACTACAGCGCCGCGGGCCGGGATCAGCAGTCCTTCACCATCCATACGGGCTGGCTGGAGACGCAGTTTTCGCTCAGCGACCGGCAGCAGCTCACCGTGGGCTACTCGCGGCAGCAGGCGGGCCTGATCCTCTACCCGTACCTGCAGATGGACTCCGACTACGACAACGCCGACCGCGGCACCTTCCGCTACGCGGCGCAAAACCTGACGAGCGGCCTGCGCAACCTGCGCGTGGAAGGCTACTTCACGCAGGTGCGGCACTTCATGACGGACAGCCGGCGCAGTTCGGCGATGATGGGCAACTGGACGATGGCCGGCGACGCGAAGACGCGGGCCATCGGCGGACGCGTGGAAGGCGATGTAGGCCGCAACTGGACGGCGGGCGTGGAGAGCTACCAGAGGGAGTGGGCCCTGCTGGGCTCCATGAGGATGGGCGGCGCGGTGATGGTGAGTCCGTCGATCCCCGACGTGAGGACGCAGACGCTGGGGGCGTTTGTGAGCTACCGCCGCAGTTTGACGGAACGCCTGCAATTGACGGGCGGCCTGCGCTACGACCACGCGCAGATGGAGGTGCAATCGGCGCAGGCGTCGACGAACCTGTATTACCAGTTCCACGACACGCGGCGGACGAGCAACGCGGACAACTACGTCTCCGGCAATGCGCGGTTGAGCTATGGGCTGCCGAGGTCGATGGAGGTTTTCGCCGGCGCGGGCACGTCCGGGCGCATTCCGGACGCGGAGGAGCGCTACATCAGCCGCGGCATGGGGTCCGGCGCGACGGTGGGCAACCCGCTGCTGCCGGTGACGCGCAACACGGAAACGATGGCGGGCTGGAGCCTCAATCAGCAGAGGGTGTACCTGCGGCCGATGGTCTTTTACTCGTTCCTCGACAACTTCATCCTGGTGAACAACCAGCCGCAGATGAACGGGGTGGCGATGGGGGGCATGACGACGGGCGGGATGGCGACGGGCGGGATGGCGATGGCCGCCACGGCACGGTCGTTTACGAACGTGAACGCGCGGATGTACGGCGGCGAGATGACCTACGGGGTGCAGTTGTCCAGGGCGCTGTGGCTGAACGGTGGCGGATCATATTCGCGGGGCACGGTGACGCCGCGGCCGATGGTAAACGTCAGGAGCGGCAACATCCCGGAGATGCCGCCACTGCGGGGCTGGAGCGCGTTGCGCTATTCGCACCGCTGGGCCTATGCCGAGTTCGGCACGGTGGCGGCCAACCGGCAGGATCTGGTGAGCACGGATCTGAAGGAAGCGCCCACCGCCGGGTACGCCGTATTGAACTTCAAAGTGGGTTTCACGCACCGCAAGCTCTCCGGCAGCTTCGGCGTCGACAACCTGCTGAATCGCTACTACTACGAGCACCTCTCCTACTATCGCGATCCGTTCGCGGCGGGGTTGAAGGTACCCGAGCCGGGCCGCAATTTCTTCGGACAAGTGAGGTACACGTTTTGAAGGCTCTATTTCTGATCGCTTGCATGGCTCTGCTGGCAAGGCCGGCGGACGCGGCCGACGGCGACAGCGCAAAGAAGATCCAGGAGCGGCTGATGGCGCCCTGCTGCTGGTCAGAGAGCGTGGCGGTACACCGGTCAGAGACGGCGGCCGAGATGCGCGTGGAGATCGCGCGCATGGTGGCGGGCGGAAGCAGCGAGGAGCAGATCATCGAGACCTATGTCGGGCGGTACGGCGAGCGGATCCTGATGGAACCGCGGGGCGCGAAGCAGTGGTGGCTCACGGTGATCCCGATCGTGCTCACGCTGACGGCGGTGGCCGGACTGCTGGAGTTCCTGCGGCGGCTGCGGCGCAGACCGGCCGTGGAACCGGCAATCATAGACGCCCAATCCCTGCCGGACGTCGATCCCGACTAGACGCGAGTCCGGCCGGAATGGGTGCAGAATGGTGGCTATGCCCATCACGGACGCATACGCCCACTGCGGTTTGCGGAAGTACAAGCCGGTGGAAGATCTCGATGCGGTGATGGACCGCCACGGTGTGGCACGCACCGTGATCGCCGAGCATCTGGGCGAGTACGACAACAGCTACATCGAATCCATCGTGAAGAAGCGCCCGGATCGGTTCGCGGGCGTCTTTCTGGTGGATCTGGACGCGCCCGCGGCGGTGGACGACATCACGCGCTGGACGAAGACAGGCGCGTTTCGCGGCATCCGTTTCACTTCGGCCAGCGTGCTGACGCACCGGAGGCTGTGGGAGTGGTCCGCGCAACTAGGCCTGCACCTGGTGGTCTCCGCGCCGTTTCCCGCGGCGGAGACGGCGGCCATCAACGCCTTCGCCGCGGACCATCCGCGCACCACGCTGCAGCTCACGCACCTCGGCGGCCCGGGCTTTGAGAAGCGGCCGAACATCGTGGTGCAGATCTCGGGCATGCACAAGGAAGCGCAGATGCCATACTCCGGCCTGGAGAAGCGCATCGGCGCGCTGTACGACACGCTGGGGCCGCGGCGGCTGGTGTACGGCAGCAATTTCCCGGTGATGGTGGAGGAGAAGATCTACGCGGCGGAGATCGAACTGCTGCGCACGGGCAAGCTGGGCATTCCGGCCAGGGAGATGGGCGACGTGATGAACGGCAACGCGGAGAGGCTGTGGTTCGGGAAGAGCAGCGTGAGGGCGGGGTCGCTGCTGGGCGCGGTGCTGGCCTGAGACGGGCGCGGCTACTCCACGCTGGCCTGGTCCACCCACATAAGTTCGCAGGCGCCGCCACCGGTATCGGTGCGGGAGAGCGAACTGCGCCAGGGCGAAGCGCCGGGGCAGGTGGCCTCCACCAGGTAACCGTGCAGCTTCACGACGTGGCCGACGCGAATCCACTCCAGCGCGCTGCGCACCTGGCTGTCGGCCGGGATGATGTGCATGTTCGCGCTGTGCTCATTGATCTGCTCGAAGGGCAGCGGCCAGCCCTGGGAGGGCGCGGTGAAGAGGAGGAAGCGGTGGCCCTGGCTGTAGGAGAGCCGGTCCAGCAGGGCCTGATCCGACATGGGACCCCAGCCGATGGCGAGGTCGAAGGGCGAGAGCTTCGCGCCGCCGTCCAGCCAGTAATGCTCGCGGCCGAGAATGCGGCCGCGGATGTTGTATTCGGCCAAAACTTGGATGCGGAAGCCGCTGCGTTCCCACTCGGGCAGCATGGGGGAACGCTGCAGCGGCGGTTCGGGGACCAGGACCCCGGGAGGGGTGTGGATCCCATAAAGCCACCAGACGCCCCACAGGGCGGGCAGGATGAGCCAGGCCAGGCGCACGGTCTTCTATCGGCGGCGGGCGGCGGGAGCATCAGCCGCCGCCGGCTGCTCTGCCCCGCTGGCGACTAATCTAGAAAGATGCGTCTGGCTTTCGCCGTGCTGGTTGTGGCTGGAGTGCTCCGCGGGGAGGAGATCCGGGGCGCTGCGCTTCTCGAACACCCGCGGCCGCGGATCATCACCTGGGGCGGCCGGCTGCTGGAGTGGGACCTGCGCGGCGGGCGGCCCCGGGTGCTCTTAGCCCAGGCCGGCTTCGGGCCTGGCGGCTGCGCGGCGGATGTGGATGGAGACGGACAGGACGACCTGCTGGTGCAGCAGCGCCCCGGCACCGGAGCGCTGCTCTGGCTGCGGGCGCCGGAGTGGAAAACGCAGGTAGTGGAAACAGAGACCGAGTTCCAGGACTGCCTGGCATTCACGCTGGGTGGCCGGCGCGGTGTGCTCCTGCCGCACCTTCACGCGCAATTGCGCTTCTACCTGGTCCCGGGGTTCGAGTACAAGGAACTGTATTCGATCTATACGGCGTCGGAGCAGGAAGGGCTGCTGGCACAGGACGTGGACGGGGACGGGCGGCAGGATCTGATCCTGGGCAACTACTGGGTGAAGAACCCGGGTGCGCTGGACGTGGCCTGGCGCCTGTTTGCCATCAACCTGTTTCACGACACGCCCACGGCGGCGCGCGCGGCCCTGGCGCTGTGGCAGGGCAGGACGCTGTTCTGGGCGGAGAGCGCCGCCCGGCAGGCCCGGATTGCGGCGTTCACTCCGCCGGAGGACGTCAGGCAACTCTGGGTGGAAACGCGCCTGGCTCCGCTGGATGAGCCTCGGGCCATGGCGGCGGTGGCGGAAGGTGTGCTGATCGGGCACCGGAACGGCGTGGTGCTGGAGCAGCCGCGCGGCGGCGCGTGGCGGCGCACGGAGATCGCCACCGGCTTCGCGGTGTTGAAGCTCTTCGCCGTGAAGGGCGAGGTGTGGGCGGTGACCCCCGGCGATGTGCGGCGGGTCTACCCGCGCAGGTAGGCGTCGTCGCCGGTGATCCAATCCTGCCGCGGCGGCGTGAAGAGGTCGATCACGGTGGCGTCTTCCACAACTTCCACGCCGTGGGAGATGTGCGGCACGAGTTCCAGCACCTGGCCGGGGCCTACCAGGACTTCCTTGCCGTCCACGAGGAAGCGCAGTTTGCCGGTCAGCACCATGGAGACCTGGGCGTTGTGATGGGTATGCGCCGGCACGGCGCCCCCGGCTTTTAACTCCAGGCGGGCAATGGTCATCTGCGGGGTATGGATCACCTGACGGACCAGGTTCGGGTTCAGTTGTTCGCGGGGGATGGAATTCCAGTCAAATGGGATCACGGCAGGGGTAGTGTACCATGGTAATTTCGCCGCGGATGAGTAGTCCGGGCGAAGGAGGAACTGGAAATGAAGGGCGTTATCCTTGCTGGGGGCAAAGGGACCCGGCTGTACCCGCTGACCAAGATTACGAACAAGCACCTGCTGCCGATCTACGACAAGCCGATGATCTTCTACCCGATCGAGGCGCTGGTCGACGCCGGCATCCGGGACATCCTGATTGTCACCGGCGGCGGGTATGCGGGCGACTTTCTGCAGTTGCTGGGCAATGGCCGGCAGTTCGGTCTCACCAGCCTGAATTACACCTACCAGGAAGGCGAGGGGGGCATCGCCGATGCGCTTTCCCTGGCCGAACATTTCGCCGACGGCCAGAAGATCTGCGTCATCCTGGGCGACAACATCATTGAGAAGAGCATTGCCGAGGCGGTGAACGACTTCCGCAAGCAGGAGGGCGGCGCTCGCATCCTGCTGAAGGAAGTTCACGATCCGGAGCGCTTCGGCGTGGCCGAGATCCACAAGGGCAACGTGGTGAACATTGAAGAGAAGCCCAGGCAGCCCAAGTCAAACTACGCGGTGACCGGCATCTACATGTACGACGCCACGGTGTTCGACAAGGTGAAGACGCTGGAGCCCTCTTCGCGCGGCGAGCTCGAGATCACTGACGTCAATAACGCGTACATCCGCGAACGCAGCCTGGCGTTCAGCTTCCTGGACGGCTGGTGGACCGACGCGGGCACCTTCGATTCTCTCCTGCGCGCCTCCAACCTGGTGTCACAGAGCAGGCAGAAGTCAGAGCAGTAAGAGACACGATGTCCAGCATTCCCGAAATCAAGATCCCGAGTTGTGCGCCCGGCATCGGCCACGTGATCGTGCAGCCGGATTCGAAGAACCTCATCGAGGGCGTCCGCGTGCAGCCCTATCCGCTGTGGGCGGACGACCGCGGCTACTTCCTGGAAGTGGCGCGCTTCGGCCAGGGCCTGGCGGCGGATTTCCCGCCGGAATCCACCCAGGTGAGCGCCGCGCTCACTTATCCCGCGGCCATCAAGGCCTTCCATTTCCACCTGCACCAGACCGACCTGTGGGTGGTGACGCAGGGCATGTTCCAGGTGGCGCTGGTGGACCTGCGCCCGGATTCGCCCACCTTCGGCGTGAAGAACACGCTCTATGTGGGCCAGCTCCGGCCGTGGCAGATTCTGATCCCGCCCGGCGTGGGCCACGGCTATAAGGTGATCGGCACCTCGCCCTCCATGCTGGTCTATCTCACCAACCGCATCTACAATCCGGCCGACGAGGGGCGCATCGCCTACAACGAGGCGGGAATCAACTACGACTGGGAGTTGCAGCACAAATGAAACTGTTGGTCACCGGCGGCGCGGGCTTCATCGGCAGCGCTTTCGTCCGCCTTGCGCTCAAAGAGAACTGGGCGACCCGACTGGTCAACCTCGACAAGCTCACCTACGCCGGCAATCTCGAGAACCTGACCCCGATCGAAGGCGACGCACGCCACCGCTTCGTGCAGGGCGACATCTGCGACACGGCTCTGGCAAGCCGCCTGCTGGAAGAAGAGACGCCCGACGCCATCGTGCACTTCGCCGCCGAATCCCACGTGGACCGCTCCATCCTGGGCCCCGGCGCGTTCGTCGAAACCAATGTGCGCGGGACGTTTTCCATGCTGGAAGCGGCACGTGCGGCCAAGACACCGCGCTTCCTACACGTCTCCACCGACGAGGTCTACGGCAGCATCGACGAGCCCCACGACGCGGATGAGAACTACCCGCTGCGCGCGTCGAGCCCCTATTCGGCATCGAAGGCCGGCTCCGACTTGCTGGCGCTCTCCTACCACACCACTTTCAAGATGGCCGTCACCGTCACGCGCGCCTCGAACAACTACGGCCCCTACCAGTTCCCCGAGAAGCTCATCCCCCTGATGATCTCCAACGCGCTGGAGGACAAGCCGCTGCCCATCTATGGCGACGGCATGCAGGTGCGCGACTGGCTCTATGTGGACGACCACTGCCGGGCCATCTGGGCGGCGCTCAACAAAGGCGCGGCCGGCGAGATCTACAACGTGGGCGGCTCCCGGGCGCTGCCGAACCGCACCGTGGTGGAGATGATCCTCGACGCCTGCGGCAAGCCGCACTCGCTGATGACCACCGTAAAAGACCGGCCGGGCCACGATCGCCGCTACGCCATCACCACCGAGAAGCTGGAACAGGCGACCGGCTGGAAGGCTCAAGTGCCCTTTGAAGAAGGGCTGCGCGAGACCATCGCCTGGTACAAGGAGAATCCGGGCTGGATCGCACGCGTGCGCTCGGGCGAGTATCAGAACTACTACGAGCGGAACTATTCGGCGCGGTAGAGGAGCGCCGGGCGGGCCTCAGCGAGCTTTGCGCTCCGCGTTGGGAACCACGGGCGATTCGAACGGGTAGACATCCGGCGTGACCACCACCTCCGTGGTGAAACGGAACGGCGTGCCTGTGCCGCTGGGGAAGGTCATCTCAAGAAAGAAAGCCTTGAAGCCCTGAGCGGGCGGCTCCGGCGCCGCGACATAGACGCCGTTCTCACCGGTGAGAGGACGGCTGGACCAGGCCGGACCGATCTTTTCCAGGCGGAAATCGCGGGCTTCGGGATTGGCGGCCTCCCAGAGCAGCACCTGCGTGGGCTCGTCCATCGTCTTCAGGCGAATGGCGCCGGCCGAGCGGTCGGCCTTCCAGGAGAAGCGCGGGCGCGGCTCGCAGTTCAGGAAGGCCTGGTAGACGGCCAGCAGGTCGATGGCGAGATCCGGCGAGTTCAGCCCGTGGTCCGTGTTGGGCACATAGCGCAGGAACTTCTCGCCGGGCAAGGCGCCGAAGTAGAACTGCGAGGAGTCCGGCAGGAAGAACTGGTCGCCGCTGGAGTTGAAGATGAATTTTGGCATCGCCAGGCGGTCGCGGTACTCCCAGGGGTCCTCGATCTCCATGAGTTTGCGCCACTGCGGCGTGCCCAGCCACTGCATGATGCCTTCGCGCTCGTAGTCCGCGATGGCGGGGGCCCAGAAGCCGTAGGCGCGGAAGTGGTGGATGAAGGAGGCATCGACGTTGAGCGCGTCGATGACCATGGGGATGATGGCGGTGACGCGGCGGTCGACGGCGGCGGTGGTCCAGGTGGTCCAGCCGCGCTTGGATGCGCCGGCGACGACAAAGCGGTCGATGCGGAGTGGATTGGCGGTGAGCGAACCGCAGTAGGCGGTGACGGTATCCATGGCGCGGACGGCGGCCTTGGTCATGGGCAGGCGGGCAGGCCAGCGCTCGTCTCCGGTCTCCAGGAACTTGCGCCAGGTGTAGGCGATGATGCCGTCTTCGCTGCGGGTTTCCGTGAGGTCGGCGAACTTGAGCGGTTCGTTGGGGACCATCTTGAGGTCGGTCACCACGGTCCTGGTCTGTACTGCCAGGGTGGTGAGCAGCGCATCCGGAGAGTTAGGCGCCTTGCTGTTGATGGAGCCTCCGTTGATGAGCAACAGGCCGGTGCGGTGGTCCACCTGGTCAGGCTGGTAGATCACCAGCCAGTGGCGCCACTCGGGGCGATCGACCTCAGCCTCGGTGAGCCAGCGCTGCGAGGTCATGTCCAGGACGTGCATGGTGAGCCCGGGCAGTTTGACGGAGGAGACGAGGGAGTAGCGGTAGGACGGGTCCGGCGTGCGGATGTAGCGGTCCAGCGCGGAGTCCTCGCCGGCGAAGGCGGGCAGGGCGAGGAGGAGGAGAGCAAAGATGCGGCGGTGCATGGGTCAGTCCTGGAGGAAGGGGTTGCGCTCTTTTTCGCGGCCGATGGTGGTGGAGGGGCCGTGGCCGCAAATGACGCGCGTCTCTTCGGGCAGAGTCAGAAGGCGGGTGTGAATGGAGGAGAGGATCTGGTGGGGATCGCCGCCGGGCAGGTCGGTGCGGCCCACGGAGTCGCGGAAGAGAGTGTCGCCGGCGATCAGCACCTTCAATGTCGGGGCGTAGACGCAGGCGCTGCCCTGGGTGTGGCCGGGCGTGTGGATGATGTGAAAGGGCGTTTCATTGAGAGTGAGGGTGTCGCCGTCGAGGGCGGGGGTATCCACTTCGGGCCGCTCGGGCTCAGGCATGCCCAGCCATTGGGCCTGAAGGGCGATATGGTCGGAAAGCTCCTGATCGTTGGGGTTCATGTAGACGGGCGCGCCGGTGAGGGTTTTCAGCTTGTTGGCCGCGCCGATGTGGTCGATATGGGCGTGGGTGATGAAGATGGCCTTCACGGTGAGGCTCTGAATCTTCAAATAGGCAAGGAGGCGCTGCAGGTCGGAGCCGTCGCCGGGATCGATGACGATGGCTTCGCGGGTGGTTTCGTCGCCGAAAACGGAGCAATTGCACTGCAACATGCCGCTGGGCAGAATCTCGTGGAGCATTTCCACATCAGTATAGAGAGAACCTCATGACGAACGCTGTCCTTTACATTCATCTGGGCCTGGGCCTGCTGCTGTTGGGAGTGCTGGCGGCCGGCCGTGTGCGGCAGTTGCGCGGCACGGCCGTGCTGGCCGGCGTGCTGCTGTTCTTGACCGGCGCCTTCAACTTCATGACGCGCATGAAGGGCGCTCCGGCGGGCTGGCATGCGCTCATCGGCATCAAGATCCTGCTGGCGCTACACGTGTTTGCGATGGTGGTGCTGCTGGCGCGGGGCACGGCGCCGGCGGAGAAGGCCGCCCGGTGGCGCAAAGGCGCGCTGGTTTCGGCCGTCCTCACCGTACTGATCGGGCTGTACTATAGCAACATCGCGCGGTAATCCCATGAACGGTTACGAAGCACTACACAACGGCGCGGCCGTGGTGGACTACTCCACCCGCGGCCGCATTCGCGCCACGGGCGAAGATCGCAAGCGGCTGCTGCACGCATTGACCACCAACCAGGTGCAGGAGATGGAGGCGGGCGACACACGCTACGCCTTCTTCCTCAACGCCCAGGGGCGCATCCTGAGCGACGTCTGGATCTACTGCGGCGCGGACTACCTCCTGCTGGACTTGGAGCCGGAAGCCCGCGAGAAGATCTACGCCCACCTGGACCGCTACATCATCGCCGACGACGTGACTCTGGAAGACGTCACCGCCACCACCTCCGAACTGGAAGTGGCTGGACCGGGCGCGCCGGAACCGGCAGCCGCGGCGGCTGTCTTCCGCGGCACGTTGACCGGCCAGCCGGGCTACCGCATCGTGGTCTCCGCCGCGGAGCGCGAAGCGCGGATCGCCGAACTGCTGCAACAGGGCTGCGTGGCGGGTACGGCCGAGGAAGCCAACGTGGTGCGCGTGGAGAATGGCGTGGCGCGGTACGGCGAGGACATCACGGAAGCGAACCTGGCGCAGGAGACCCGCATCGCCGCGGCGCTGCACTTCAGCAAAGGCTGCTACCTGGGCCAGGAGATTGTGGAGCGCGTGCGTTCGCGCGGCCACGTGAACAAGACACTGTGGCCGTTGACGATCGCCGCCACCGAACCGCCGCCGCCCGGCGCGAAGGTGCTCAGCGGGGACAAAGAGGCCGGCGAGATCACCTCGGCGGTCTTCTCGCCCGCGCAGGGCGTGGTGCGCGCCTTGGCGTACCTGCGCGCGACGGAGAACCTGTCAGTGGCCGGCAGCGCGGCGCAAACCGTCCAGCAGGGCTAGCGGCGGCCTCTGGCCGCGCCGGCCGCGGCCCAGCAGGACGTCCGGCTTGTGGGCGCCATGGTAGTCTGACCCGCCCGTCACCGCCAGGCCGTACTTTTCCGCCAACTGCGCATAACGCGAACGGCTGCGCTCGTCGTGATCGGAGTGATAGACCTCGATGCCGCCGAGGCCGGCATCGACAAAACCGCGCAGCACGGCCTCCTCTTCGGCGCCGGCCTTGTTGAGCCGCACGGCATGGGCCAGCACGGCAACGCCGCCGGCCTGGCGGATGCGGGCGATGCCCTCCCGCGGCGTGGGGTCGGCTCGCTCCACATAAGCCGGACAAAGCTCGCCCAGCAGCGTCCTGAACGCCTCGGCGTAGCTGCGCACATAACCCTTGCGGATCAGCACCGACGCGAAGTGCGGACGGCCGGTGATGTTGCGGCCCTCGGCTTCGGCCTCTTCCAGCGAGACAGCCATCCCGAGCGCCTGGAGCCGCTCCGCCATGGCGTGGTTTCGAGACCGGCGGCGCTCCTTCAGGCTGTCGAGCCAGGCGCGGAAGCCCGGCTCCGGAGGCCGGAAGAAATAACCGAGCACGTGGACGCTGCGGGCCGCTGGATCCGGCTCCTCCGTCCGCCGGGTGCTCAGCTCCAGCCCTTGCACGAAGCGCAACCCGGCCGCCGCGGCCGCCGTCACCGCTTCATCCGAGCCCTGCAGCGTATCGTGATCGGTGATAGCCAGGGCTTCCAGACCCAGCGACGCGGCGCGGGCCACGAGTTCGGATGGACTATCCGTGCCGTCACTGGCCGTGGAGTGCGTGTGCAGATCGATCAATGGACTACCGCCGGAACTAGGGCCGCTTCGTCAACTCGCCTGGATGCCGGAAACCGCCCACGGAAAACTCAAAGCGCTCCGACCCGACCGTCGCCACCAGCTTCCCTTCCCCCAACTCCTTGCCTTGCGCCGAGAAGAACAGAGCACCGTCGGTGGATTGCCCCGGCTGCAGCCTGGTTGAGACCAGGATGATGGCCGAAGCCGCGGCGGCCGCCTTCATCCTCTGCGATGTCACCTCCGCCAGCGCGGACTGGCGCCGCACCTCGTAACCATTCGTCGATTGGAAGCGGCTCAGGCCGTACAGACCCAGCTCATAGGTGCCCACCAGGCGGATCACATCATTGCGCCCGGCCTTGTTCAGGAACTGCTCCACCACCACCCGCGCCGGCGTGGCCAGCACTTCGCTGCCATCCTTGCGGATGAACCGGAAGTCCTCCGGCTTCACCGTGCGCGAGGACGGCGACCCATTCGACACCGCCACCTGCACCAGGGCGTAGTCCCGGACGTGCGTGGGCAGCGCCGCGAACATGATGGTGAGGCCTTCGCGCGTCAGCGTCTGGTAGCGTAAGCCGTTGGATTCAAACTCGATAGCCTGGCCGAAGAGCGGACGCGATGCTCCTCCCGTCATGGCGCACAGGGCCAGCGCGGCAAAAAGGAGCCTCATTCCTACATGATAGACTGGCCTTAGTCTCAGAGGTTCGGCCCTGTTCGTCCGACTTCGACAACCCCCAAGGATCTATCACGCATGAACAATCAAGGTGTCTCTCCCAGTTGCCACGGCCTGCAGGAACTCGGCTTCCAGGAGGCTGCCGTGAAATGGTGGAATCTGGGAACCGGCCGCCTGACGGAGATGGCCCTCCAGCGGCAGGAAGGTCAACTCGCCGGCAACGGCGCCCTGGTGGTTCGCACTGGCCAGTTCACCGGCCGCTCGCCCAAGGACAAGTACATCGTCCGCGACTCCATCACCGAGAACACCGTCGCCTGGGGCAGCGTCAACCAGGCCCTCTCCCCCGAACAGTTCCAGGGCATCTGGACCCGCCTCATGAACTTCCTCTACCACAAGGAACTCTTCGTGGCCGACCTGCTGGCCGGCGCCGACCTCAACTACCAGATGCCCATCCGCGTGGTCACCCAGCGCGCCTGGCACTCCATGTTCGCCCGCCAGCTCTTCATCAAACCGCAACTGGAAGCGCTCGCCACGCACTGCCCGGACTTCACCATCGTCTTCGCTCCTGAGTTCAAGTGCGATCCGGCCATCGACGGCACCGGCAGCGAAACCTGCATCTGCATCAACTTCACCCGCCGCCTGGTCATCATCCTCGGCACCTTCTACGCCGGCGAGATGAAGAAGTCCGTCTTCACCATCCTCAACTACCTGCTGCCGGAAAAGAACGTCCTGCCCATGCACTGCTCAGCCAACATGGGCGCCCACAAGCGCGTCGCCCTGTTCTTCGGCCTCTCCGGCACCGGCAAGACCACCCTCTCCGCCGACAAAACCCGCCGCCTCATCGGCGACGATGAGCACGGCTGGAGCGACCAGGGCGTCTTCAACTTCGAGGGCGGCTGCTACGCCAAGTGCATCAAGCTCTCCGAAGAGGCCGAGCCGCAGATCTTCCACGCCATCCGTTTCGGCTGCCTGCTGGAGAATGTCCTGATCGATCCCGTCACGCGGATGCTCGACTACGACTCCGACGAGTTCACGGAAAACACCCGCGCCGCTTATCGCGCGCAGTACATCGACAACGCCCTGATCCCCGGCATCGGAGGCCATCCCACCGACGTCGTCTTCCTCACCGCCGACGCCTTCGGCGTGCTGCCGCCCATCTCCCGCCTCACCCCCGAGCAGGCCATGTACCACTTCCTCAGCGGCTACACCGCGCGCCTGGCCGGCACCGAGCGCGGCCTCGGCAAGGAACCCCAGGCCACCTTCAGCGCCTGCTTTGGCGAGCCCTTCCTGCCGCGCAGCCCGCTCGAATATGCGCGCATGCTCGGTGAGCGCATCCAGAAACACAAGGCCCGCGTCTGGCTGGTGAACACCGGCTGGGTGGGCGGCCCGGCGGGCGTCGGCAACCGCATGAAACTCGCCTACACCCGCGCCATGGTCAACGCCGCCGTCGAAGGCGAACTCAGCGACGTGCCGGTCCAGATGGACCCGGTCTTTCGCGTCAACGTGCCCACCTTCTGCCCCGGTGTCCCCAATGAATTCCTGAACGCCCGAGGCATGTGGGCCGACAAGGAAGCCTACGACCGCGCCGCGGCCGACCTCGCCAACCGCTTCCGCCAGAACTTCGAGGAGAAATTCGGCGCGGTGGGCGCCGATATCGCCGCCGCCGGCCCGCTCGCCCCCTAACGTCACTGCTACCATACACGTGGGAGCCAATTTTGCCCGGTGGCAGGCACGGTCTTCAAAACCGCTGAACGGGCCTCAGGTTCGTTGGTCGGTTCGACTCCGACTGGTTCCCGCCACCCTCACCCGCTCTACCGCAGCGCAAAGCTGCGCATGGAAAGCGTGCCGTACTCGAAGCCTTCGTGGATCCACTCCACGCTCGGGCTCTCGCCCGCCGCGCCCAGCGTCACAAATACCGGATGGAAGTGCTCCGCCGTCGGCACCGCCAACTCCGCATACGGCGCGCCCTGCGCGTAGCCCGTGAGCGCCGGCACATCCCACGCCTTCACCCGCTCCGCGAACCAGTTGTCGAACTCCGCCGCCCAGCCCTCCACCGGCGCTGCGCGCCCGCTCCAGTTCAGGCGCCGTAAGTTGTGTACGATCCCCCCACTGCCCACAATCATCACGCCCTCCTCCCGCAAAGGGCGCAGCGCCTGGCCCACCCTCACCAGCTCCGCCGGGGTCATCATCATGGGCACCGGCAGCGCCACCACCGGCACGTCGGCCTGCGGATACATCAGGCTCAGCGGCACCCACACGCCGTGATCCAACCCGCGTCCCGCATCCAACTCCGCGCGCACGTCCGCGGCCGCCAGCAGCTCACCCACTCGTTCCGCCACCGCCGGCGCACCCTTCGCCGGATACTGCACCTCATACAGTTCACGCGGGAAGCCGCCGAAATCGTAGATCAGGTGTTGGCTCTCGGCGCTTGCCACCTTCACCTCGCGGCCAGTCTCCCAATGCGCCGATACCACGACCACCGCCCGCGGCCTCCATCGCGCGCCGAAGGCCGCCAGCGCGTCCTGGTAAGCGCCGCTCTCCAGCGCAGACATCGGTGAGCCATGCGAAACGAAAACCGCCGCTTCTCTCATACGCCCGTCCTATGCGCGACCGCGATCGCCTGCTTCAGCCGGTTCCAATCCGTATCCCCAGCCACCGTACAGTCCGCGCCCAGCATGAACTGCTTCGGCGCGCCCTTCACCACCTTCACGATCTCCGCGTCCAACTCCGCCGCGCTCCCCTTGGCCAGCAGACCGTGCCGGTCCAGCCCTCCCATCACAGGCCGCTTGAACATCTTCTGGATCTCCACCCATGTCAGCCGCCGTCCGATCAGCCGGTCGTTGCAGTTCACCACGTGCCCCGGATAGTCGAGCACGGCGTCATAGTTCGCGTACGGCGCCACGTAGTCGCACACGTGCAGAATGTTGAACCGGCACTTGGCGTTGATCTCCTTCATGGCCACCAGATCCGCTGGCTTCACGTACTGCGTGAAGAGCTTCGGGCTCGCCAGTTGCCCCTGTTCCGAACCCTGCGTGGACGTGTAGAACCCATCCACCCCGGCCTCGATGCACGCCCGCACGAAGATCATCTGGCTCTCCACCAGCACATCCAGACCCTTCTTCACCGCCTCCGGATTCTCCGCCAGATGCCGGCGCAGCACCGGCGGCGTCGCGCATTGCCCGGCGCTCATGTATGGCGAGTAAAGCGTCATCAGGATGAGCGCGTCTTTCTTCGCTTCTTTCACCAGCTCGCGTACCGTCACAATCAGCGGCTGGTAGAAGTCGATCTTGCGCAGCTTCAGCTTCGCCCAGTCCTCCGGCTTCTGCAGGAACTCCTGCCGCTCGTAGGTCTGTTCAAACTGGATCTTCATGAAATCCATGTCCGTCGTCCGGAAGTACTCCAGGTGGCGCCGCGCGGCCGGCACCCCGTTCTTGTACCCCTCGCCGAAGTGCAGAAAAAACGCGGCTGGCGTGTAGTGCGGGTCGGTCTTCCCGGCCAGCCAGTCCAGCAGGCGCTGGCGCTTATTGGGCGCGGCTGCGCCGAAGGCGGCTGCACCCAGCGGCATCGACGCGAAAAAGTGGCGGCGGTTCATTCCTGTAGCGTACACCCTCAACCCCTCGCTTTCTTCACGAAACCATCCGTTCCGGCGCTACAATGAACCAACCATGCCCGTCGATGACGCCTCTCCGCTCGCGTTCCGTGCGGCTCAACTGCTCCTCGACCGCAAGGAGGAGATGAACCTCCCCAACCTCCGCATCGTCACGCAGCAACAGTTCCTCCAGGAAGCGGACCAACTCGACAATATCCCCACAGACCAGAAGCTCCTCATCATCGATCAGACCGAACGCGTCCTCCGCTACCTCTACGCCCACCTGCCCTTCAAAAAGGTCTTTCAAAGCGACGATCCCAACGTCAATCCCCTCGCCAGCCTCGCCGCTCTCCGCCAGCAGGTAGACACCCTCAGCGACTTCGACTTCCACACCTGCATGCTGATCGCCATGGCCGGCGCGCGCGACATCCACACCATCTACATCGCGCCCTCCCCTTACCGCGGCGCCGTCGCCTTCCTGCCCTTCCAGGTCCGCTTCCACGAGCTCTCCCAATCCCAGCGCCGCTTCCTCGTCACCAAGACCATGGCTACCAACGAGCAAGGCGGCTTCGACCACCCCCACTTCCGCAAGGGCGCCGAAATCGTCGAATGGGACGGCCTCGTCCCCGCAGAGGCCACCATGGTGGCCGCTCAACTCCAGCCCGGCGCCAACCCCGACGCCGAGATGGCCCGCGGCGCGGCCCGGCTCACAGCCCGCAACATTTCCACCCAGGGCGTCGCCGCCGATGGCGGCATTCCGCCCTTCCAACCTCGCCACACCGTCCGCATCCTCTATACCGGCCCTGGCGAAAAGAAGGTCCGCGAAATCTCCTTCCCCTGGCAGGTGGCCACCGGATTCGGCGCCGCTACTTTCAGCTCCACCGCCTTCTCCCACAGTGAAGCCGTCGCCAATATGCAGCGCTGGAATAAGTGCAGCTACCGCCCCGAAAAGGTGGTTGCCGCCAAAGCCAAAAACTCTGATTTCCTTGAGACCCAGTTCCCCACCGATCCCCCCGCCTCGGGCCGGCCCCACCCCGACCTCCTTCGCTGCCCCAAAGAGCCCGGCTGGCCCATCGGCTATCTCCGCATCCGCAACTTCGCCTCCGACGGCTTCAACGCCATCGAAGACGCCCGCTTCCGCGAGATCCGCGACCTCCTCGCCCGCTTCGACCGCGAAGCCCCCGGCGGGCTCATCATCGATATCCGCGAGAACGGCGGCGGCCTCATCCGCATCGCCGAACGCATGCTTCAGCTCCTCTCGCCCCGCCACATCCTCCCCCTCCAGTTCCACTTCCCGCGCACCCCCGTGGTCGAAGAGGTCTTCCAGATCCTCCGCGGCGAAGGCATCTCCCGCGGCGAGTTCGCCCAATGGCTCAACCCGCTCCCCGGCGACGACGACGACCCCTCCACCCCCCTCACCCCCGGCCGCACCCTCACGCCCGAAGCGCTCGCCAACGACACCGGCCAGGTCTACCAGAGCCCCGTCGTCCTCATCTTCGACGCCCTCACCTACAGCGCCGCCGATATGTTCGCCGCCGGCTTCCAGGACCATGAGATCGGCGAGACCATCGGCGTCGACTGCAGCACCGGCGGCGGCGGCGCCAACGCCTGGTCCTACACCGACATCATCCAGAACCTCCCCCCGCTTCCCGGCCTCGAACTCCCCCGCCTCCCCGGCGACTGCAGCCTCTCCGTCGCGGTCCGCCGCTGCACCCGCACCGGCCCTGAACCCCTGCCCATCGAAGAGATCGGCGTCGCCCCCCATCACTACCACCCCCGCACCAGCCGCGACATCCTCAATGACAATGCGGACCTCTTCGAGTTTGCCGTCGATCGCCTCATTGCCACGCCCATCCGCCGCATCAACATCCGCAGCTCCCAACTTCAGAACAACACTGCCACCATTCAGCTCTCCACCGTCGGCATCCGCTTCGTGGCCTTCCGCGCCGACGGCCAGGTGATCGTCTCCGGCGCCGTGCGCGAGAACATCGCCCACACCTTCTCCCTACCCATCCCGCAGGCCCCGCCGCTCCAGCTCCAGGTGGAAGGTTACTGGGATGCGGGCGAACTCGAAAAGGGCCTGCCACCTCTGGCCGCGCCGCGCATCTCATTCTCTTGAGGCCCGCTCCTTGAATCCTGGCCAGCAGATCTCCCGCTACCTCATCCGGCGCTCGCTGGGCCAGGGCGGCATGGGCGTCGTCTACCTCGCTGAGGACACTCGCCTCCAACGCCCCGTCGCTCTCAAGTTCCTCGCCGCCGATCTGCTCAGCCCCAGCGACAAGGCGCGCTTCCTCAACGAAGCCCGCGCCGCCGCCTCCATCCGCCATCCCAACATCTGCCCCATCCACGACATCGAAGAGGCCGACGGCCGTCTCTTCATCTCCATGGCCTACATTGAGGGCGAAACGCTCGCCCAGCGCCTCCGCCGCGGCCCTCTTCCCATCGATCGAGCCGTGCACATCGCCCTCCAGGTCGCCCGCGGCCTCGATCAGGCCCACACCCAGGGCATCGTCCACCGCGACATCAAGCCCAGCAACATCCTCCTCGCCGCCGACGGCCACGTCTCCATCCTCGACTTCGGACTCGCCCTCCTGCCCGGCGCCGAGCGCGTCACCCAAGCCGGCTCCGCCGTCGGCACCCCCTCCTATATGTCCCCCGAACAGTGCGAAGGCCGCGATACCGGGCCCCGCACCGACATCTGGTCTCTCGGCGTCGTACTGTTCGAGATGCTGGCCGGCAGCCTCCCCTTTCAGCGCGCCAACCCCACCGCCACCGCACTCGCCATCCTCCGCGACCCCGTGCCCGCCCTCTCCTCCCTGCGGCCCTCCACCCCCACGCCACTGACCCAGGCCGTCGAAAAGGCTCTCGCCAAGGATCCCGACCAACGCTGGTCCTCCGCCCGCGACTTCGAAACCGCCCTCGCCCCCTACGCCGCAATCACCCAAACGCTTTCCCCCGCCGACGCCACCGCTACCGTCGCCTTGCCCCTCACGTCCCCAGTCCAGCCCCAGCCCAAGCGCCCCGCACGCCTGCTCCTCGGCGCCGTGCTCACCATCCTCCTCTCGCTGGCCGGCTTCCTCTACTGGCGGAACTCCGCCGCCGGACCCTCTCCCCACCCCGGCGAGAGACTCGTCGCCATCCTTCCCTTCCAGGTCCTCGGCTCCGCGCCAGAGACCGCCGAGATCGCCAACGGCCTCACTGAAATCCTCACCGCCGCCCTCTCTGACTTCGAACGCATCGACCACTCCCTCGCCGCCATCCCCAGCAGCGAAATCCGCCGGCGCAACATCAACTCAGCCGCCGACGCCCGCCGCCTCTACGGCGCCTCCCTCGTCGTCTCCGGCGCCGCTCAGCCCGCCGGCGGAAAGGTCCAGCTCTCCCTCGCCCTCATCGATCCCTCCGCCTCCCGCCAGCTCAGCGCCCGCGTCTTCGAATACGACCCGGCCGAATCCGTCGCCAGCCGCCGCCACGCCGTCTCCGAACTCGCCGCCCTCCTCTCTCTCAACGACGAAGCCGTGCAGCGTACCGCCGTCGGTGGCGAAACCACCGCCCCGGCCGCCTCCAACGCCTACCTCAAGGGCCGCGGCTACCTAGCCCGCTTCGATGTCGCCGGGAACCTCGACCGCGCCATTGCCGGCTTCCAGCAGGCCGTCGCCTCCGACCCCAACTACGCCCTCGCCCACGCTGCCCTCGGCGAAGCCCTCTGGCGCAGGAGCCGCACCTCCGGCGACGTCGCCTCCGCCGCCCGCGCCGTCGAACACGCCGAACTCGCCGTCCGCCTCAACCCTTCGCTCCCCACCCTGCGCACCAGCCTCGCCGCCATCTACACCATGGGCGGACGGCCCGATGACGCCATCACCGAGCTAAAGGAGGCCCTCAAGTCCGCGCCCAACTCCGCCGAAGCCCACCGCGAGCTCGCCCGCGTCTATCAGAGCCAGGGCCGCTTCCCCGAAGCCGAAGCCAGCTTCCGCCGCGCCATCGACGCCCGCCCTACTGACTGGTACGGCTACCTCCTCCTCGGCCTCCTCTACCAGGAGACCCTCGAATTCGACAAAGCCATCGCTGCCTTCCGCCGCGCCCGCGAACTCACCCCCGATAACGAACTCATCTACCGCAACCTCGGCGTCGCCTACCTCAACAAAGGCGACTACGCCCAGGCCCTCGCCGAACTCCAGCAGTCCCTCAAGCTCAAGCCCAACGCCGGCACCTACGCCACTCTCGGCGCTACCTACTTCCGCCTCCATCGCTACCCTGACGCCGTCGCCGCTCTCGACACCGCACTCGACCTCGACTCTTCCCGCTACTACTTCTGGGGCAACCTCGGAATCTACTGCAAATGGGACCCCGGCAACGGTGGCCGCTCCCGCCCTGCCCTCGAAAAGGCGGTCGATCTGGCCCGCAAACGCCTGGAGATCACGCCCAAAGACTACGATGTCCGCGCCGACCTCGGCGAGTATTACGCCCGCCTAGGCAATAAGGCCGCCGCCCTCGCCGAGATCGAACGCATCCCCGAATCCGCACGCCCCAACCGCCTGGACCGCATCGCCATCGTCTACGAACTCACCGGCAATCGCGCCAAGGCGATTCCACTGCTCGCCGGAATGATCGGCAAGCCCAGCGCCTTGCAGGACCTTCGCTCCAGCCCGGACCTCGCCGCGCTCTTTGCCGACCCCGCCCTGCCCAGACAGCTCCGCCCATAATCCCGGCCGGCACACACCCCGGCCTCGCTCACCGCATCAACTGACCACCCGCCGTTGGAACCCTACTCCCCGCCGCCCTTGTTGTCGCCCTTCACGCTGCCCACGGCCGCTTGCAGGTCCGCCAGCGCCTTGTCCAACGCCGCCTTTACCTTCTGGCCATCCGGCTGTGCCTTTTCCAACTCCAGCACCACCGCCTGCAGCTGCGAAATCACGCTCTTGATCTGATCCATGTCCCAGCTCCTTTCCGGCGGCAAAGCCCTCTGACCCTGCCGCGTCATGGTTCCGTAGTGTAACACCACTCTGCAATTCCCGGAAATTCTCGCACCCGCCGCCCGCCCGCCTCAGGTACCATCGTTCTGAACCGGGAGCGCCGCCCCCGTCCGAGGAGTCCCCATGCGTCTCGTCTTCTTCCTGCTCGCCGCCTGGCCCCTGCTGGCCGCCCCCTCCGGCAACGTCTTCATCATTCGAAACTCCATCCGCGACATGGCCGGGTTCCGTCAACTCGCCGCCGCCGCCGCCCGCCTCAAGCCCTTCGGCGAGGTGCAGGTCGACATCGGCCTCGTCGCCGACAAAGCCTGGCACGTCATGCCCGAAGGCGGCAGCCCCTGGCACGAATTCGGCGCCTACAACTCCGCCACCTTCAACTTCTTCCCTCACCCTGAGATCGCCAAACACCTGCCCGCCGATTGGGTTGCCGCCAACCGCAAACTCCTCCTCGACAAGGCCGCCATCCTTCGCCAGCACGGCCTTCTCGCCGCCTTCACCAGCAACGACACCAACTATCTCCCCGAAGCCTTCTTCCGCGAACATCCCAGCCTCCGCGGCCCCCGCGTCGATCATCCCCGGCGCACCCGCGCCGTCGCCTTCTCCCCCTGCATGGACCGCCCCGAAATGCTCGCCATGCTCGCCTCCATGGTCGACGAATTAACCCGTAACGTCCCCGAAATCCGCACGATTTTCGCACAAAACAACGACTCCGGCGCCGGCCTCTGCTGGGCCTCCGGCCAGTACAGCGGCCCCAACGGCCCCCAATTCTGCCGCCACCGCTCCACCGGCGTCCGCATGCACGACCTCATCGAAACCATGCAGCGCGCCGCCGCCAAAAACGGCGCCCCGCTCACCTTCCGGCTCGCCGGCACCTTCGACGAAAACGAAGAAAAGGAATTCGAACCCCGCCTGCCCAGGAACGCCTTCCTCAGCCGCCCTTACCCCCGCCGCACGCCTCCCGAAGGCGACCCCAACATCGTCTGGACCGGCACCATGGTCCACGACTCCTACCCCGTCCTCGGCCTCTTCGACATCGAGCAGATCGCCGAAGCTCTCGAGAAGACCGCCTCCGGCGGAAAGACCCTCGTCCTCACCGTCGGCCAGCCCTGGTACTTCCGCGGCAATGAAAGCGCCGAAACCGTCGCCAAACTCATCGACATCGCCGAGGCGTTCTACAAAAAGCCCTTCACCGGAGCCATCCCGCGCCGCCAGTTCGTCGAAGCCCTGGCCGCCCGCTGGGGGGGCGCCGCCAATCAGGCCGCTCTCACCGCCGCCCTCGTCAACATGGGCCACGCTTTCCGCACCAAGCACGAAGCCGTCCCCGGCTATGACTTCTACTACTTCGAAGGCTACCTCTCCACTTCCTCCCGCTTCCTCACCCGCCCCCTCCTCATTCGCCCGGAAAACCTGATGCCCCAGGAGGAACTGTATTTCCTCCCCCACGTCTTCGCGGTCCACGAAGCCGACGCCCGCGGCAACTACCAGGACGCTTACGAGACCCGTCTCATGGGCCCGCCTCAGTGGGAGTACCCCATCCTCCGCGCGGCTTTCGACGAGGCAATCGCCGCCGCCGAATCCATGGAGAAGCTCAACGGCGCCCCACAGCAGGCTTGGCTCCGCGACGTCGCAACCGCCCTCCGCATGTGGGTTTCCACCGTGCGCTCCACCCATAATTTCTACTTCGCCCAGGAGATCCGGAACCGCCACGCGAAGCTCCTCTCCGGCGCCCCACCCTTCTACTCGATGGTCTCCGATCCCGCCAATCCCGATAACCTCCGTTGGAATCAGATCCAGCGCGACGAGTTCGACAACGCCACCGAGATGCTCGCCCTCCTCAAAGCCGGAGGCCTCAAAAACCTCGATCACGCCTCGGACCAGCGCCACGCCGACACCTTCCTCATGGGCCCTGCCCTCATCGAAGAAGTCCAGCGCAAAGCCGACCTCATGCGCCGGCACTGGCGCGACGTCGACCTCTACCTTCTGCCCGGAAGAAAGTGACCCACGGCCATCAATCCCGGCCCGCCCAAATCACATCTCTCAGCTCCCGGTCCAATCGCGAGAAAACGCGCACCGGCGCCCACTTCGGCACATAGTAGATCGTTTGTCCGAACACGGTCGGCCGCCGGAACCGGATCACCACCGTCTGGCCCTTGAAATACCACGGCGCGGTAATCCTCTCGATCTCCTCAAAGGGAATCCGGCCCTGCTTCGACAGGTCTGCCACCACCAGCTCTCTGCCGCTGTATCCTACCCAGTGCACCTTCCAGGTGAACCAGTACACGAATACCGAAACCAGCGCAAAAGCCACGATGATGCCGTAGAACCCCGGGTCCACCTCCACCCTGCCGCGGCGCGCGAACACCCACGCCGGCAGTCCCACCGTGATCAGGATCCACAGAATCGGGAACACCACCTTGTTCAGCGCAGTCAGGATGCGCCCGGAGAGCCACACAGTGGGTGCGCACTCCGTCTCCGATGATCGTCTCTCCACGCCGCCATTATGGACTCAATCTCCGCCCGCGGGAAACCCGCCGCGGCTGTCACTGGCTGCTCTCATCAAGGCTGGCTGCTCTATTCATGGAATGAGATGCTGCCGCAGGAAGCGAATGTAGATTCCATAGTCCGCCGGCACCGTGCCATGCCCACCGTCGTGCATGTAGTAGGCCAGGTCGTTCAGAATCGGTTCCCCGGCCGCCGGAAACTTCGTCGTGCCCAGCCCCCGCTTGCCCAGCAGCTCATAAACCGGCCCGGCCGCCACGGCGGCCAGGAACTCCCCATACGGATCGGACCACTTGTCCGTGCTCCCCGTCTGCAGCAGCAGAGGACGCGGCGCAATCGCCGCCACCAGCAGATTCGCATCCACCGGCCACTCATTCACCTTGCCCGCGAATTTCGCGTAGTTCGGCGCGAATTGGTACGGAAACCGCGTCGCCTCCGCCATATGCGCCAGCGTCTCTCCATAGTTCCGCCGCGCAATCGCCGCGCCGCCCTCCCCGGAACACGACGCCACCACTGCCGCGAAGCGCTCATCCGCGGCGCCCGCCCACAGCGCCGTCTTGCCCAGCCGCGACACGCCGTGGATCGCCACGCGTTTCCCGTCCACCCCTTTGTCCGTCTCCAGGTAATCCAAAGCCCTACTCGCGCCCCACGCCCACGCCGCAATCGCGCCCCACTCTCCATCGCCCGGCTTCGCCTGCCCCGGCTTCAAATACAGCCCCTTCACGCCCATCGCCTCCGTGCCGGGGAAGTCCGGCGCCAGGTCATCTTTGTTGAACGTGGCCACCCCGATCCCGGCATCGAGGAACTGCTCCACCGGAAAGCCCGGAAACCGCGGCCGCGCCGGAGCGCCCGCCGCCGGCGGCGGCAAGGGCTCCGCCGCCACCTGCGTCTTGGAATTGCGATCCCACCTCCGGCCCACCTTCACGCCTGTATCGGTCACCGCCAGATTGTTCGCGAAGAAGCTCATGTTGAGGAACACCGGCACGCGCCCCTTCGCATTCGCCGGCAGATACAGCAGCAGGTCCATGCGCGGCCCCTTGCTATCCCCCTTTTGTTCCTTGGTCAACCAGATCGTCACCTGCCGCCGCACCGCCTTGCCACCGTAAGCCGGCGTGCCCGCATCCGTCACTTCAAACGACATCCCCTTCGGCCGCCCCGGCGCATGGCCGAACCAGTTCTCTTCCATCAGCCGCATCACCTCCGGCCGGCGCGTCTTCGTCCAGCTCTTCGCGTCTTTCACCGCGTTGCCGTCGTTCCGCTTCAGCGCGTCCGGCAGCGTGTACGTCCCGGCCTTGGCCTCCGTGTAGTTGACGGGGATCCCCGCCACCACGCCATCGGGAGCGTCCGGAATCTGCGCGGCCGCCATCGCGCACAGGGTGATCGCAAAAGTCAGCAGTCGCGTGCTGGGAGTCGGCATGCCGCCATCCTATCCGATGCCGGCTCCGGCCTGAAGCCCTCCGCCTCAACCGAAAGAGGAGATTCTCGCCTGATTATCTACTTCTACGCCCGTCTCGCGTATAGTGTTATCACGCTCCTCTCATCGCACGGAGCGCTGACAGGCTCTTGACAACGAAAGGTCGGTCACAAATGTTGTACCTGCGGACTTCTCAGGAGAGGCGCATCCTCCGTTGCGCAGCCGCCGTCCTCCTCGCCGTCTCTTTTGCCACCCTGCTTTCGGCGCCATGCCCGGGACAACAGTCCACCGCCGCCGCCATCCTCACGGATCGCCCCACACCCGAACTCAGCGGCCAGTTCTCCATGCCCCCCACCCAATTCCGTCTGGCCGATAGCGGTAGGATCTTCTTCTCCTCCGGGGCCGGCACAGCCCTTTTCCAATGGGACCCGGACAACGTCGCCCGCCAGCGCCTCCTGCAAACCAACGATCCACTCGAATCGACCGGAATGAATCTGCCGGCCTCGGTCTCGGGTGCCATCCTCGATTCCATAGGCCGCCTCCTTCAAGTCAACTCCGCCGGCCACGCCGCCATCCTCGTCACCGCCGCCGTGAAAGGCGCAACCGACCCGGCCGCCCTCCTCCTCTTCGACGGATCCTCCTATCGGGAAATGAAGACGCCTCTGGATGCCTATTCGCAAATCGCTCTCAACGACCACGACAGAGTGGCCGCCCTGGGATCCTCCAACCTTTCCACCAACCTCACACCCACCGCTGGCATCTACATCGGCGGACCCGATATGACCGCAATCGAGGTGGCCGTGGCAGGCAAGCCCGCGCCTGCCGCCATTGGCGGCACATACTACATCCTTCGGCAGCTGATTGGATTCAACGATGCCGGCGAACTGGCTTTCCTGGCGGACGTCAACGGCGGCAACGCTCAACGCGCCATCTTCCTCTTCAACGGCTCCGAGACTCGCGTGGTGGCGAAAAGCGGCACTGCCGCGGGCAGTCTGACGGGTTTCCAGATCGACACTCCCGCCTACGGCGCCTACTATGCCTTGAACAACAACGGGAAGGTGGCGTTCCGGGCCTCCACCGTCGGCGGAAATGCCGGCATCTGGGTCGGGGACGCCTCCGGCGCCGTCACCAAAATCGCCGGCTTGGGTGAGCCCGCGGGCATCCAGGAACTGGGCAACTGCAACCTCTACCTCTGGCTGCGCGGATTCAACGACTCTGACCAGGTCCTTTATGATTGCCTGACCATGCCGGGCTCCCGCAATGCCCTCTTCCTCAAGAGTCCGGCCGATTCCTCCCCGCGGGTGGTCTTCAAGCGGGGCCAATCCCTGGGGCCGGCCGGCGACTTCCTCGCCACGCAACAGGCTTCTCTGAACAACGCCGGCCAAGTCGCCGCCCTCTCCAGCCTGACAGGTGGGCCGTCGCCCTTGGCCTGGTTTTTCGTCCCTGGAGACGGCGATCCCACCAGGATCGCCGCGGAAGGCGATGTGACACCTTCCGGCGGCACGTTTGGTTTCGCCGGCGCCAGTACTCCCGCCTTGCTCAACGCCGCTGGCCAGGTCGTCTTCTCAGCCTACATCCTCGAATCCAACGCTGCCGGGCTCTTCTCCTGGACCGCCGGCGGCGGCGTAAAGCCCGTTGTGAACTCCACAGACTCCTTACCCGATGGCGCCAATCCAGTCCTGCGCTCCGTGCCCTCCTCCATCAGCGATACCGAGGCGCTGGTGCAGTTCCGCAAGGCCGGTGGTCAGTCCACCTGCTACGCCACTCAACTCGCCCCCAACACCCCCGGTCTGCGCAAGATCGTTTCGGAATTCGACCAGGTACCCGGCCTGGGTACCGTGGTTGGCCCTGACAATCTTCAAATGAATGTGAAAGGAGAGGTCGTGTTCACGGGCGCTCTCCTAGGCTCCAATACGTACCCCGCCTCCGGCATCCTGGCCAGCCTTCCTGAGACCGGTGTTCAGAAAGTCGCCCTACTGGGGGAAAGCCTTCCCGGCGGCGATACCATCGCATCCATCAGCCCACCCCAATTGAACCGACAATCCCAGGTCGCCTTCCTAGCCGCGACGGTCGTTCCGGACCAACCAGCCCAGAGCCAGGGCCAGGGCGTCTTCATCACGCCGATCACCCCCACTGACGGCGGTTTACTGGCCGTCGCGCGGTCGGGAGACGTCCTGCCCGGCGGCAGCACCTTCGTCCTCAGACCGAACACATTCGGTTCCATCGTTCTGAATGACAATGGCCAGGTGGCCTTCCGCGGCATCATTGATGGAGGAACGGGAACCGGCACTTTCATCGGCTCCGGTAGCGTCCCACCCACCAAAGTGATCCAGACCGGAGACCGCGTCGCCGAGGGCGTCACCTTAACGGGCTTTCAACCGACCATGAAGATGAATGCCTCCGGCAAGATCGCCTTTGTCGCCAACCTGACCGGCAACGGCAGGAACGCGGGCATCTTGGTGGCGACTCCCAATGAATCCGGCTACTCCGTGCAACCCCTCGTCATGAACGGCGATTCCGCCCCTGTCCCCGGCGCCGCGGCGAAATTCATGTACTTCCGTGAAGATGCGATCGACCTCAGCAACACCGGCGAAACCGCCTTCTACGCCAGTACGGACAACATAGATGGCTGGTTCACCGCTTGGAATCCCTCCACGATCTCTGCGCGCGTGCTCCGCCTGCAACAACTCGCCAACCGCATCAGTGTCGGCCCCTTGTTCCCCCAAAAGGGGTTCATCGCCCTGGCAGGCTCTGGAGATCTCGCCGTCTACCTCCCCAAAATCAACGGTTCCGACTTCCAGCCGCGAATCGTCATCTCCGCGCCGGACGGCTCCCTTCGCAATCTCGCTTGGAATGGTGAGAAAGCCGGAAATACCGGTAGCGAGTTTGGCAAACTCTACCCCGCGTTCACCGCAACGCCCTCAGGCCGCTTCGTCTTCGGCGCCGTGCTGCTCAATGGACCGGCGCAGGCCGGCCTCTTCGTGGACCAGCCCTGAGCACCTGCAGGCTGCGCAAAACCGAATCGGCCGCCTAGATCCCCGCGAACCACGAGTAGCCATACTCCGGACCCGGCGAGCCCAGCCCCTTGCCGAACTTCCGGATGTCATCCGTCACCGTCAGCCGCGTGATGAACTTCACGTTCTTATACCCCAACTGCCGCGGCACCCTCATCCGCAGCGGCCCCCCGTGCCCCACCGGCAGCGGCTTCCCGTTCATCGTATGGGCGATCAACGTCTGCGGGTGCAGCGCTTCGTCCATGTCCAGGCTGTCCCACCAGCCGTTCTGCTGCGAGAAATAGACCACATGCCGCGCCTCCGCCTTCGTGCCGGCCAGCTCCAGAACGTGCTTCAGCGGCACGCCCGTCCACTCCGCGATATACGACCAGCCCTCCTCGCAGCTCAGCATCGTGATGTGACTGCTCGCCGGCTGGCTCTTCAGCTCCGTCACCTTGAGCGACAGCGTGCGCGTCACCAGCCCGTCCACCGCCAGCGTCCAGTTCACGAAGCCCGCCGCCTCGTGCCGCTTGAACAGATCGTCCAGCGGTTCGGTGGGATTCGCCCACGGCGCCTCCGAGATCTCGCCGCGCGAAAACTCCCGTGCCAGCGAATGCCGCGCCAGCAGCCGCTGCGCGCCGTATGTCAGAGTCTCGCCCGGCCCGTAGAGCCCACCGGAATCGGGCGGGATCAATCCATGCCGCCGCGCCAGCCTGCCCGCCACCGCCAGACCGGAAGCGCCGGCCGCCAACGTCAGCCCGGCACCCAATATCTTTCGTCGGGAAAATCTGCTCATGCCTGTTCCTCCACGGCGCTGTCGCGGCCTGTGATCATGGCTCGCATGCGGCGCCGGAATCCGGTCAGGGACACCATGAGAACGTGCACCAGCACGAACAACAGCAGCGAGATGGTGACGAAGAAGTGAATGGTGCGGGCCGACTGGTGCCCGCCCAGCGCCGTCACCGCGGCGGGCGCCGCGGCCACAAACGCCGGCGACATCGCCAGTCCGGTCCAGATCATCAGCGGAAACAGCACGAACAGCACCGCCAGGTAGCTGAGCCGCTGCAGGACGTTGTACGTGGTGGCGCCCCGCTCCGACGCCAGGTCAAACCGCAGATGCTTCGAGATCGAATCCATCAGCGCCGCCGGAGCCAGATCGCCCGCCCGCGGCGCCAGGTCCCGCCGCAGGTGCCCGCTGTACAGCGAGTAGCCCAAATACGCCGCCGCCAGAAACAGCAGAACCCAGGCGCTCTGAAAATGCAGTGCCCGGCTCCATCCATTCTGGTCCGGCAGCACGTACCCATAGCCGGTCGGCACGCTGGCACGCGACGAAGGGATCGGAATCTGGAGCAGCGGCTTTGTGTTGACGTTGCCCTCTTCGCCCCAATAGAACCGCGGATGCGAGATCAGTATCTCCACTCCGCTCACCAGGAGGGCGAGAAAGCACAACAGGTTCAGCCAGTGCGAGATCCGCACCGCCGCCCTGTGGCGGAGCCTGCCCGGATTGTGCGCAGAGTCTTCTCCCTGGTCCCAGAAGGAGTCAGCCATTGCGGTATCGTAACATGATCCACACCCCGGTCAACCCTCAAAAGCGACCTCCGCCCGCAACCCGTTCCCAGTGAATTGCATCTTTGAAATCATCAACTTGCACAAAAACGCTAGGTGGCCGGGTGGACAATGTTTTCGGGCCGGCCACCGCGCCTTCCCACGGCTCCTTGAAAACCGAACCGCCGCCGCCGGAAGCCACTCCCCCTTCCGGCTCAACCCCAAGGGCCGCCGCCCCCGCCAATCCGGCGGCCCTTCCATGACCGGAGTCCCCGCCAAGCCAAACTGATTGAAAACAGGAGGAAGCCCCGCCGCAAAAGTGAACACAATGCCACCTAACTCATTGAAAATACGTAAATGGCCTCAAGGCACCCCCCGCCCGCGGCCCACGCCGGAAAAAGCGCCGCCTGAAACCACCCGCCCCCGGAAATCTGTACACAATGCCACCTAAGTGGTTGAATCTACGTAGATCGACCGCCTCGAAACAGGAGGCCACCCTCTCAAGTTCTCAGCGGCTATCGAACGAAGCCGCCTCGCGGGTCAAAATCGTAGATGCACGCAGAGGAGTGTATGCCGTAAACGAAGATGCGCTTGGCGCCCATTCATCCCGGCGAAACGCCGAGGGAAGACTTCCTCCGGCCCCTCGGTCTTAGCGCCAATCGGCTCGCACTCGAACTTCACGTACCAGAGACTCGCATCAACCACATCCTCCACGGCGGAAGGCCGGGCACCGCCGACACCGCCCTGTGCCTCGCCCGCTACTTCGGCATGACCGCGCAATTCTGGATGAACCTCCAGGCGAACTACGACCTTGAACTTACTCGGACGCCCGCCGCTAGCGGGTCTCGCTAGTCGAGAGCCGGAATCTGTTCCCGTACCAGGCTGAGAACGGATTCAGCCGCCGCGAACGCTTCTCGGACATCCGCCTCGGAAGGCGCCAGCCAACATGAGGGAAGAACGCAGGGCCGCCCGACCCGTTGGGATCGAGCGGCCCCTCTTGTTTGAACTACTGAACGAAACCACGCCGTGCGGTTGGCTTCGCTCGAACCTTCCCTCGCCACGAGATCCGCCGCCAAAGCCGAGCGCGGGATCTCGATCAGCGTGCCGATCATGCACTTCTGCTTCTTCGGCCCGGCCATGACGAGAACTTCCTCAGCGATCGCCTTCACGATCTTCTTCTGGTTCTCGGGTGCTTCGACGCGGAAGACGGGCTGAATCCTGACCCCGGTGAGGTGGGTTGGTTCAGAAAAGGGCAGGGGCTCTCCGTTTGCGCGCATCGCGCCCTTGAGGCGGGGGCAGCTTCCGGGTAGCGCGTCACCTGGACTGCACCCCAGATCAGCAAGTTGGCGTTCTTGCTCATCTGATGTGCTATAGAGTTGGATCATGAAGCCACCGACGGCGGGATTAGCCGAGAGTCCGCCACGGTCGGTTTCGTCCCAGGTGGACTAGGATCGGCTGTATCCAGGTCGGCCCAAACAAGAGTGAGCTGTACCCAACCCGAATCCGAAAGAGGAGGAAAAGCACATGTCAACTGAGGTAAAGTGCCCCTTCAGCCACATTGCCGGCATCGGCCAAACCAACCGTGACTGGTGGCCGAACCAACTGCGGCTGGAACTGCTGCGCCAGCATTCCGAGAAGTCCGACCCGATGGGCAGTGGCTTCGACTACGCCCGCGAATTCAAGCGCCTCGACTACAAGGCGCTCAAGAGGGACCTGGTCAGCCTGATGACCGAGTCGCAGGACTGGTGGCCGGCTGACTTCGGCCACTATGGGCCGCAGTTCATTCGCATGGCATGGCATGCCGCGGGGACATACCGCATCACCGACGGCCGCGGTGGCGCCGGCCGGGGGCAGCAGCGTTTCGCTCCGCTCAACAGCTGGCCCGACAACGTCAACATCGACAAGTCGCGGCGCCTGCTGTGGCCGATCAAACAGAAGTACGGCCGCGGCATTTCGTGGGCCGACCTGCTGATCCTCGCCGGCAACGTGGCGTTGGAGTCCATGGGTTTCAGGACCTTCGGCTTCGGCGGCGGCCGCGCCGACGTGTGGGAGCCGGACGAGGACGTGAACTGGGGCGAGGAGATCAAGTGGCTGGGCGACGACAAGCGCTTCGGCGGCGACCGCGACCTGGGGCCGTTCGGCGCCACCCACATGGGGCTGATCTACGTGAATCCGGAAGGCCCGAACGCGAGCGGTGACTACATGGCTGCGGCCAAGGACATCCGCGCTACCTTCAGCCGCATGGCCATGAACGATGAAGAGACAGTCGCCCTGATCGCCGGTGGCCACACCTTTGGAAAGACGCATGGCGCCGCACCCGAATCCCATAAGGGCCCTGATCCGGAAGGCGCGCCGCTGGAAACGCAGGGCTTGGGCTGGATCAGCGACTACGGCACGGGGCACGGCGCCGACACGATCTCGAGCGGCATCGAGGTGACTTGGACCAAGACCCCGGCGCTGTGGAGTAACAACTTCTTCGAGAACCTGTTCAAGTATGAATGGGAGCTGACCCAGTCGCCGGCGGGCGCCAAACAGTATGTGGCCAAGAACGCGCCGGAGGTCATTCCCGACGCGCACATACCGGGCAAGTTCCACAAGCCGACCATGCTGACCACCGACCTGACGCTGCGCTTCGATCCCGGGTTCGGCAAGATCTCACGCCGGTTCCTCGAAGACCCGCAGGCCTTCGCCGATGCCTTCGCGCGCGCCTGGTTCAAGCTGACGCACCGCGACATGGGGCCGCGCGCCCGCTACCTCGGCCCGGAAGTGCCGAAGGAAGAGTTGATCTGGCAGGACCCCATCCCCAAGGTCGATCACAAGCTGATCGGCGAAGCGGAGATTGCCGAACTGAAGAAGAAGATCCTCGCCTCGAAGCTGACGGTGGCGCAACTCGTCTCCACCGCATGGGCGTCGGCTTCGACGTTCCGCGGCTCGGACAAGCGCGGCGGGGCGAACGGAGCGCGCATCAGGCTGGCGCCTCAGAAGAACTGGGCAGTGAACCGGCCGGCGCAACTGTCGAAGGTGCTGAAGGCTCTCGAAGGCATCCAGGCCGCGTTCAACAGGAAGGCGAAGGGGGGCAAGAAGGTCTCGCTCGCCGATCTGATCGTGCTCGCGGGTTGCGCAGGCGTCGAACAGGCCGCCAAGAAGGCCGGCGTCGCCGTGAAAGTGCCCTTCAAGCCGGGGCGCATGGACGCGCGGCAGGACCAGACGGATGTCGAGTCCTTCGCCGTGCTCGAGCCGGTAGCCGACGGCTTCCGCAACTACCTCAAGGGCAAGTTCACGGTGGCCGCCGAGCAACTGCTGATCGACAAAGCGCAGCTCCTGACGCTTACAGCGCCCGAGATGACGGTTCTTGTCGGCGGCATGCGCGTGCTGGGGACCACCGCCGGCGGATCCAAGCACGGGGTCTTCACCCAGAGGCCGGGGACGCTCACCAACGACTTCTTCGTCAACCTGCTCGACATGCGCACGGAGTGGAAGCCGGTTTCGGATGCGAAAGACGTGTTCGAAGGGCGCGACCGCAAAACCGGCAAGGTCAAGTGGACCGGCACGCGCGTCGATCTCGTCTTCGGCTCGAACTCCCAGCTCCGAGCGCTGGCCGAAGTCTATGCGAGCGCCGACGCCAAGGAGAAGTTCGTGCGAGACTTCGTGGCGGCCTGGAACAAGGTGATGAACCTGGACCGCTTCGATCTTTCCTGATCGCGACAGGAACATCTTCGAAGACTTCTGACTGGAACGGAATAGACAGCAACAACCGATGGCTGCGGACTGTCTGCCGCTCGTCCCCGCCGCCGAATCGGAACACCCTACCCGTGTATGTCTCTTCAGCCGTTCCGAGTGGATAGCCGGCGATCCGGATGTTATCGAAACCGCCCTCGCGGCTCTGAAGTTGGGCTGGACTTTCTGCTCGCGAATTGCTGAAGACGAACCTGGCGCTGTTTTCGGAGCTGTTCGAGCTTCCGGTCTCTCTTGATGTGGATCAAAGCCGGGCGCCCTGTTCGCATGTCCTGCGGAGGGAGGCTGGCGAAAGCGCTGTTGTCCTGCTCCTCTTACGACTGCACAAGCCGAGGTGCGCCCTCCGGTTGACCCGCGATGACGAAAGGGCCGCGCGACCCGTTGGGATCGCGCGGCCCTTTTGTTTGAACTACTGATCGGAACTACGCCGTGCGGTTGGCTTCGCCGCTGCCTTCGGTCTTCGCGATGGCAGCCTGCGCCGCCGCCAGACGGGCGATCGGCACACGGTACGGGGAGCAGGACACGTAGTCCATGCCCACCTGGTAGCAGAACTCGACCGAGCTCGGCTCGCCGCCGTGCTCGCCGCAGATGCCCACCCCGAGCTCGGGGTTCGTGCTCCGGCCCAGCTCGACGGCCATCTTGATCAGCTTGCCGACGCCTTCGCGGTCGATCACGCCAAACGGGTCGGCCTTGAAGATCTTCTTGTCTTCGTACTCCTTCGAGAACTTCGTATAGTCGTCGCGGGAGAGGCCCATCGTCGTCTGCGTCAGGTCGTTCGTGCCGAACGAGAAGAACTCGGCCTGCGTCGCAACCCGGTCCGCCGTCAAGGCGGCGCGCGGGATCTCGATCATCGTGCCGATCATGTACTTCTGCTTCTTCAGCCCGGCCTTGCCCAGAACTTCTTCAGCGATCGCCTTCACGATCTGCTTCTGGTTCTCGAGCTCCTCGACGCCGCCGATCAGCGGAATCATCACTTCCGGAATCACCGTTTTGCCCTTCTTGGCGACCTGCACGACCGCTTCGAAGATGGCGCGCGCCTGCATCTCGGTGATCTCGGGATACGTGATGCCGAGACGGCAGCCGCGGTGGCCCAGCATCGGGTTGAACTCATGGAGCTGTTCGACGCGCTGCAGCAACTGCGGCAGCACGGTCTTCAGTTCCTTGACGTCCTGCACGAAGTTCTTGTAGCGGGCCACCATCTCCCTCTTGGTCTTGATGTCGGCCGAGGGGAGCTTGGCGATGTCCACCATCAGCTCTTCCCGCTTCGGCACGAACTCGTGCAGCGGCGGATCGAGCGTGCGGATCACCACGGGGAAGCCGTCCATCGCCATGAACAGGCCGGCGAAGTCCTTGCGCTGCATCGGCAGCAGCTTATTCAAGGCCTTGCGGCGGTCCGCTTCATTGTCGGTGAGGATCATCTTCTGCACGTAAGGCAGACGGTCCTCGGCGAAGAACATGTGCTCGGTGCGGCACAGGCCGATGCCCTCGGCGCCGAAGGCGCGGGCGGCCTTGGCGTCGCGCGGGATGTCGGAGTTCGAGCGAACGCCGAACTTGCCGCGGAACTTGTCGGCCATCTTCATGAACTTCGCGAAGGCCGGCGAATTGGGGTCCGGATCCTTCGTGGCGGCCTGGCCCAGATACACGGCGCCAGTGGTGCCGTCGATCGAAACCCAGTCGCCTTCCTTGACGGTGATGGACTTGTCCGCGGTCTTCACCACGGCGCTCTTGGCGCGCTCGTTGATCGAGATGGCGCCGCAACCCACCACGCAGGGCACGCCCATGCCGCGGGCCACAACGGCAGCGTGCGAGCTCTTGCCGCCGACGGCGGTCAGAATGCCCTTGGCCGCGTCCATGCCGTGGATGTCGTCCGGCGTGGTCTCTTTGCGGATCAGGATGACGGGCGACTTCTCCGACATCGTCACGGCGTCTTCAGAGGTGAACGCCAACCGGCCCACCGCGGCGCCAGGAGAGGCGTCGATGCCGGTAGCCAGCTTCGTCAGCGTCTTCAGCGAAGCGGGATCGAACACCGGGTGCAGCAACTGGTCGAGCTGCGCCGGGGCGACGCGCATCACTGCCGTCTTCTCGTCGATCAGCTTCTCTTCGCACATCGCCACGGCCACCTTCACGGCCGCCGGACCGGTGCGCTTCCCGTTGCGGGTCTGCAGCATCCACAGGACGCCTTCCTGCACGGTGAACTCGAAGTCCTGCATGTCCTTGTAGTGCTTCTCGAGCATCGAGGTGATGTCGCGGAGCTGCTTGTAGACACTCTTGTTCCAGGCTTCCAGCTCGGAGATCGGGCTCGGCGTACGGATGCCGGCCACCACGTCCTCGCCCTGCGCGTTCACCAGGAACTCGCCGTAGAACACCTTCTCGCCGCTGCCGGGGTCGCGCGTGAAGCCGACGCCGGTGCAGGAGGTTTCACCCATGTTGCCGAACACCATCGCCTGGATGTTGCAGGCCGTGCCCAGACGGTCGGAGATCTTCTCCATCTTCCGGTAGTAGGAGGCCTTCGGCGCCCACCAGCTCATGAACACCGCGTTGCGGCTCATGATGAGCTGTTCCCGGGGATCCTGCGGGAAGTCGCGCTTGGCGTGCTTCTTGAAGATCTTCTTGAACTCTTCGCAGATGCCCTTCAGATCTTCCGCAGTCAGCTCGGTGTCCAGCTTGTACTTCTTCTTCGCCTTCACCGAGTCGAACGCGTGATCGAAGTGCTCCATCTCCACGCCGCAGGCCACTTCGCCGAACATCTGGATGAAGCGGCGATAGCAGTCGTATGCGAAGCGGGGGTTGCCGGTCTTGGCGGCGAGGCCCTCGGTGGTCTTGTCGTTCAGGCCGAGGTTGAGAATCGTGTTCATCATGCCCGGCATGGAGAACTTGGCGCCGGAGCGCACGCTGAGCAGCAGCGGATCGGCCGCGTCACCCAGCTTCTTGCCCATGAGATTCTCGAGCTTGGCCAGCGCTTCCCAGATCTGCTCGTCGACTTCCTTCGGAACTTTCTTGTCGTTGTCGAAGAAGACGTTGCAGACGTCGGTGATGATCGTGAAGCCGCCCGGCACGGGCACCTTCGCTTTGCACATCTCCGCGAGGCCGGCGCCCTTGCCGCCCAGCGTGTCGCGCATCGTGCCATTGCCTTCGGTGAGGTCGCCACCGAAGAAGTAGACGTATTTGCTCATAGCTCCTGTTTTTCTCCTGAGGGATCAGCAGAGTGATGAATTCATTCGGACGTTGATGAGACCACGATCTCCGAAAAATCAGCGATCGAAGAGACTTCGTTGAACAGCCTGCCCAGCAGTGCCAGGCGATTGGCGCGAACGGCCGCATCCGGCGCGTTCACCAAAACCTTGTCAAAGAACGCGTCCACCGCCGGCCGAAGAGTGGCAATGGCGGTGAGCGCCTGAATGTAGTCTTCCCGCTTGCGGTGGTCGGCCACCTGCGCCAGCACGCGGCCCATCTCGTTGGAGAGGTCCAGCTCCGGCCCGGTTTCGAGCAGCGCCGGATTCACCGTGCCACCCGTCGCGCCAGCCTGCTTCAGAATGTTGCCAATCCGCTTGAAGCTGCCGGCCAGCGGCTCAAAGTTCTCCGTCTGCCGCACCAGCTTCAACGCAAACAGCCGGTCCAGCACGTCCGGCAGGTTCTCCCACTGTCCGGCCAGCACGGCGTTCACTTCGTCGTAGGCGAAGCCGCGCACGTCGCGGAAGTAGCTCCGGATGCGATCCAGGAAGAACTCCCACAGTTGCGTCTCGCGGTTCGGCTCGCCCGCCGCCGGCGGATAGAGCAGCGCGTTGGCCTGCATCCCGGCCGTCACCGCCGACCGCAGCGGCACACGGAGGTTGCCCTCCACCATCGTCTTCACCACGCCCTGCGCCGCGCGCCGCAGCCCCAGCGGATCTTTGGAACCCGAGGGGATCAGCCCGACGCCAAAACAGCCTTCCAGCGTGTCCAGCTTGTCGGCGATGGAGAGGATCTTACCGCCCAGCGATTCGGGAATCGCGTCGTCCATGCTCTGCGGCAGGTAGTGCTCGTAGATCGGCTTCCACACCGTCTCCGGCTCGCCATCGGCCTTGGCATACAGCCCGCCCATGACGCCCTGCAGCTCCGTCATCTCCTTCACCAGTTCGGTGGTGAGATCCACTTTGCAGAGCAGCGCCGCCCGCGTGATGTCGCTCTCGCAGTAACCCAAACGGCCGGCCAGTCGCACCGCGCCTTCGCGGATGCCATTGGCCTTCTGCGCGTAGTTCGAGTTCAGCTTCGTCTGATACGTAACCTTCGCCAGGTCCGGCACGCGCGAGGCCAGGCTCCGCTGGCGGTCCACTTCCCAGAAGAAGCGGCCGTCGTTGAAGCGGGCTTCCAGCACCCGCTCGTTGCCCTTCACCACGTAGCCCTTCTTGTCAGCCTTCATGTTCATGATGGCGATGAAGTGCGGAGCCATCTGCTTCTGCCCGCCGGGGCCGTCCGCGCTCTGCAGCGTAAAGTAACGCTGGTGGTGGCGCATGACGGTGGAGAGCACTTCCTGCGGCAGATCGAGGAACTTCGCGTCGAAGTTACCCAGGATCGGCGTCGGGTACTCGGTGAGGTAGACGATGTCGTTCAGCAGGCTGTCGTCGGCGATCAGGGTCAGGCCCTTGCCGCGCAGCAGCTTCCTGATGCCGTCCTGGATGCGCTTCCGGCGCTTGTCGGCCGAAAGGATGACGCCGTTCTTCTCCAGGCGCTCTTCGTAGTTGGCGTGGTCGAAGGCGATCTCGTCGGAGCCCATGCGGCGATGGCCGCGCGACAGCGCGCCCGTCTTCACGCCGGCAAACTCGAACTCCACGATGTTGTCGCCCAGCAGCGCCACAATCCAGCGGATGGGGCGGATGAACGTCTGCCCGCCCTTGCCGGTCCAGTACATCGCCTTCGGCCAGGGAATCTTCGAGATGAGCACCGGCAGCGCCTCGGCCAGGATGTCGCGCAGTTCGCGGCCCTGGATCTGGCGGCGCACGGCGAAGTACTCGCCCTTGGGAGTCACTTCGGTGAGCAGCGCCTCCGGCGCCACGCCGTTCTTCCTGGCGAAGCCCATGGCCGCGCCTTGGCCGGCAGCCTTCGGCGGACCCATCACCAGCTCTTCGCGATCTGCCTGCCTCACGGGCAGGCCCGACGACCGCAGCACCAGCCGGCGCGGCGTCGCGTCCAGCTTCAGTTCGCCCGGATCGATCTGGTTCGTCTGGCAGACGTCGCGGAACAGCCGCTCGATGTCGGCCAGCGCGGGCTGCAGCATCCAGTGCGGAATCTCTTCCACGCCGAGTTCAAGGAGGAAGGGGCGCAGGACGCTCATGCGGCCACCTCCGCGGTCGCCAGCAGCGCCTGCTGGTCCACCCAACTGGTAGCCACGCCGACGGCCAGCTTGCGGACGCGGGCGATGACGCCCACGCGCTCCGTCACGCTGATCGCCCCGCGGGCGTCCAGCAGGTTGAAGCTGTGCGAACAGTTCAGCACGTGGTCATACGCCGAGAGCAGCGGAAAACGGCTCTTTTCCGGCCCGGCCTCCAAGGTGCGGAACTCGTCGATGAGGCGCTGTGCCTCGGCTTCGTGCAGCTCGAAGAGCTTCCACAGCATGCCGACGTCGGCCTTCTCGAAGTTGTAGACCGAGAACTGCTGCTCGTCGAGGAAGCGCACATCCTTATAAGTGACGCCCTGCACCCACTCGATGTCGTAGACGCTCTTGCGGTCCTGCAGGAACGCCACCAGTCGCTCCAGACCGTAGGTGAGTTCGGCCGGCACCAGATCCAGATCCACGCCGCCGCACTGCTGGAAGTAGGTGAACTGGGTAATCTCCAGGCCGTCCAGCATCACCTGCCAGCCGATGCCCCAGGCGCCCAGCGTGGGCGACTCCCAGTTGTCTTCCTCGAACTTGAGGTCGTGCTGGTCCAGACGGATACCAATGGCTTCCAGCGACTCGAGGTAGAGATCCATCACGTTCGCCGGCGCAGGCTTCAGGATCACCTGCAACTGCGAGTGCTTGTAGAGCCGGTTCGGGTTCTCGCCATAGCGGCCGTCGGCCGGCCGGCGCGAGGGCTGAACGTAGGCGACGCTATAGGGCTTCGGGCCCAGGACGCGGAGGAAGGTCTCCGGGCACATGGTGCCGGCGCCAACCTCGATGTCGTAGGGTTCCTGGATGACGCAGCCGTGCTTCGCCCAGAAGCGTTTCAGCTTGAAGATTGTCTCCTGATAGGAATCCATGCGGACTTAAAGTGCCTCCATGAGGGGGACGGTGAGAAGCTTGCGCTCAACGTGATTCTCGATTTCGCGGTTCAGCGCCCGGCGCAGGTCCGCGGCGAACTTCTTCGACCACGGGTAGCGCCCCAGTTCCGCTACCGGCGTGTTCGACATTTCAAAGGTGAGTTCGCGGCTGGCGTCGCTCAAAGGCAGGTCCGGCAGGATGCCGGTGAGCCGGACGGCCCAGTAGGCGAAGTAGGTGGCGGCGCGCCAGATGGACGAAGGCAATGCCTCGGGGGGACAGGAACGCAGGTCCGCCAGGACGGCGGACATGAGCCGGTAGAACCTCTCGTTAGGTTCCGAAGGCGGCAGCAAGTGTTCCGTGACCTCCGCGATATAGTCGAGCGCCAATCCGGCGTCGTATGAGCTGCTGAGACCAAACTGCGTCTGGATCAGCTCCGCGTTCTCCAAGCGGACCAACTCGACGTTTTCCCGCTGGTAATAGGTGATCCTCACCTGCGAGAGGCGTTCGAGGGCCGATCCGTAAGGGCTTTTCGGCTTTCGCGCCCGTTTGGCGACGCCCCGCAGCTTGCCCTGATCGCGCGTAAAAAAGCTGACGATCAGATCCCCTTCCTGGAAGGGGTAGGTGCGGAGGACGAACGCCTCACTGACGCGAGCCGGCATCGCTGGCGCTCAATTTCCCCTTCAGGTTATCACACTGAGACGTCTGAATTCAGACATCTCCGCTCCACCTCACGGCGGCCGGCCGGAACGCATGGTGCAGCCAGGGCAGATCCACGAAGAGCAGCACCAGCATGACCAGCGCGCAGACCACGGTGGCCAGCATCAGCACCGGCTCGCGCAGCAGTCCTTCCGGATGCTGCGCCGCCGAGTCCGGCTTGAAGACCAGCGCGAAATAGGCCGCCATGCACAGCGCGATCAGGGGGAACGCCAGCACCAGTTCCAACCGGTAGCGGCCCATGAACGCGCCGAAGGAGAGCATGGCCAGTGCCGCATAGAAGGTGATGGAGACCAGCAGGTTGGCCTCGGTGTAGCGGCGGAAGCACGGCCGGTAGGAACTCAGACAGAAACTCGCCCGGTGGTCCCGCAACTCGGCATAGCGCTTCAGCGCCATCAGGTAGCAGCCGCCCATCCACAGGCTCACCAGGAGGGAGGTGATGGGCAGGACCTGAGTCCCGGTCAGATACCAGCCGGCGGCAAAGCGCAGAGGATTGTTGATGGCTTCCACCAGCACGTCGATGACGGGATAGTCCTTGGCCCGCAAAGGCGGCACGTTATAGAGCAGGCCGGCCGCCCAGAGCAGCGCGAGGCAGAACAGGAACTCCTTGGAGACGACGGCGCCCAGAGCCGCCGAGGCGAGGCCCAGCAGCAGCCATTCCATCCAGGCCAGCGGCCGGCTGATCAGCCCCGCCGCCACGGGCCGGTGCTTCTTCAGCGGATGCAGACGGTCGAACGGCGCGTCGAGCAGTTCGTTCAGGACATAGTTGCTCGAAGCCATGAGCCCCACCGCGGCCAGGCCGGCGCAGATGCGCCACCATCGCACGGACCCCATTTGCGCCGGATCCACCGAGAGCGCCACCACAATGCCGGGCAGCGCGAAGAGGATCTTCACCCAGTGGTCAAAGCGGGCCAGCCGGACGTAGCGTTCCAGGTAAGGACGGGGAGGAGAGAGAGTCAGCAGCATGTGGGCCCTCGCGGAGGAGAGATCGGACGGCTGCCCTGCAGACGGCCACTGCGGCCGCCGGCGCGGCCAAGGCCACCGCGCAGGCAAGAACAGCCACAACGTGAACATCACCCAAAATCGTGTCGCCTAACGTGGCGAAGCATCCGGCCGGATCGCTCCACCACCAGCGCAACAGGCTGGCCGGGGAGACGCGCGCGGTGAATCCCGCATAGAGGGGGATCAGCTTCAGGAAATAGGTGGCGCAGATCAGATAGGTGCACAACGCGGCCAGCGCCGGGGCCAGCCAACGGCCGGCGCGCGGCACGCGGCTCATCCCAAGACAAGCCAGACAGGCGCAGGGGGCCGCCAGCGGCTGCGCGTACCAGGGCGTGGACACATGAGGATTGGCCGAGCCGTGAGCCACAAAGAGCGAGTTGGCGTAGAGCAAAGCGGCGAAGAAGACGCCGAGTCCCGCCGCCACCAGCCATTCGGCGGAGGGGCGCGCAGCCTGGCCGCGGGTGAGCAGCCAGCAGGCACCCGCCAGCAGGCAAAGCAGGAGGAAGAGGTCAATGGTGGCAGCCGAGAAGGAGGTGAAGGAGTTGTTGCCCGTCCACACCGCGCCGCGGGTGGAGGCCCAGATGGTGGCAGGCCACGGGATGGAGAGCGCCGCGCGGACGGTGTCGGAGAGGCCGGTGCCGGAGGCGGACTGCTGCAGGCCGCTGAAACTGCCGTAGAGAACGACGTTCCGCAGATACCACGGGCCGGCCAGCGCCATGGCCGCGGCGGCCGCCAGGACGGCCCGCAACTGGGCACCGCGCCTCAGCCAACTCCACAGCACCAGCACGACGGCCAGAAGAGCCCAGGGGAGGAAGTAGGCCTTGGACAGGAGCCCGGCGGCCACGGCAAGGCCGAGGATCACGGCCTGCCGCACGCCCGGCTGGCGATGGAAGCGGAGCGCCGCCAGGAAGAACAGAGTGCCCAAGGGGACCGCCAGCCAGTCATTGGCGACCCGCGAGACGGTGGCGTAGAGCATCTGAGAACTGGTGACGAGGAAGCGCACGTACGGCTGCCAGGCCAGGGACAGACCCAGCTCAGAGGCCAGGAGCAGGGTCAACCAGAACTGAAGCGCCCCGCCGGCCAGAGAGACGGCCAGCCGGGCCAGCAGGACCCTCCGGACCAGGGGGAGGCGAGCGGCTCCATAGTCGATGGCCGCCGGCAGAAGGTAGGCGAGCGGCGGCTGCTGGGCTTCATAGTTGAGGGAGTTGGGATCGGGAAGCGTGCGCCAGCCCGGATCGATCGTCTTGATGTCCTCCCGGCGGGCCTGACGGGCGGCAGCCGGCAAGGCGTGAAACTCACCGAACGTCATCACGTAAGGCAGGTTATGGCGGATGACGTAGCTGGCCGGAGCGAGACGCAGCGACAGGTCGATCTCCTTCGAGATCGGCGTCTGGCCGAGAACCGGCCAGCGGCCCTCGGTGGCGATGTGCTGGGCGTAAGCGTAGTGGAACGGCTCATCGACGCCGTCCCAGAGAGGCAGCAGCAGCGGGTAGAGCGTGGCGTTGAGGAGCCAGAAGAGAAAGACCATGCCCGCCGGGCCCACCCATCGACTTGTCGGCAGGGGCTGCATGGAGTGTTCATTTCATACAACAATAAGACCTGCCATGGCCGCAACCTCTTCGCCTGCCGTGTGGCGGCTTCTACAGATCACGGTGTGGTTGTGTTTTCTGGCGCGGGGTGCATTTTACTGCATGGCGCTGCCGACCTGGGAAGGCTGGGACGAGTGGTCGCACTTCGCCTTTCTGCAGCACCTGGAAAACACGGGCCGGCTGCCGGTGCCGGAAGTGGACCGGCCGTCGCGGGAGATCCAGGCTTCGCTGGAGGCGGGACCGGTGGCCTGGGGCACCAAGGGCATGAAGCCGTGGTTGATGTCCTATGAGGCGTTCTGGGACCTGAGCAAGGCGGAGCGCGCGGACGTGGAGCGCCGGCAGCAAGGCTTCCCCGCGGAGTGGCGCCGGCAGACATCGGAGCTGGAGCCGATTTGGGAAGCGCAGCAGCCGCCGCTGTACTACTGGCTGATGCGGCCCGTGCTGTGGGCCTCCAGAGAGGAACCGCTGGCCACGCGAGTCTTCCATCTGCGGCTGGCTACCGTGCTGCTGGCCTCGCTGGCCATTCCACTGGGATACCTGGCTCTGGCCGAATTGCTGGCCAGCCGGGGGGTGGCGCTGGCGCTGACGGCATGCATCTGCGCCATGCCCGGACTGATGCTGGATCTCTGCCGGGTGGGCAACGAGGCGCCGGTGGTGGTGCTCTTTACGCTGTTGCTGCTGGTGGGGCTGAAGTTGGCGCGGGCGCCGGCCGAGCTGCGATGGTGGCTGGCGATGGGTGCCGTGCTGGGCTGCGGCTTGCTGACCAAAGCCTACTTCCTCACGGCCTTCGCGCCGCTGGCGGTACTGGCGGGATGGCTGGCGTGGAACTGCCGGGGGCAGCGGAAGCGCGTGCTGGCGGGCTGGGCGGCGGCGATGCTGATTCCGGCGCTGGCGGCAGGCTGGTGGTACCGCTTCATCTGGGAAGCGACCGGGACGGTGACGGGCCAGATCCAGACTGTGGCCATCCGCCACCTGGGGCTGGCGGGCAAGCTGGCCGTGCTGCCCCGGATGAACTGGGGGCAGGCACTGGATACGGTGGTGCGCTCGCATGTGTGGATGGGCGGGTGGAGCTTCCTGCAGATGCGAGCGTGGATCTATCACCTTTGCGGCCTGCTGATTCTGGCAGGCGTTGCGGGGGCGCTGGCATCGGCGCTGCGGCCGGGTCTGGTGAAACCCGAAGTTCGTGAGCCGCGGCGGCTGGTGGCGGCGGGCGGGCTGCTGGTGGCTCCGTTCCTGGCCGCCATGGGCTACCAGGCTCTGGCGGCTTACTTGACCATCGGGGAGACGGTAAGTAACGGCTGGTACCTCTACGCCGTGATCTTCGCGGAGGCCGCCGTAATCTATGCCGGAATCGCAGCACTGACGCCGCGGCGCCGGCGGCGCTGGTTGATTCCCGCCGCGGCCCTGGGCGCGGTGGCGCTGGATGTTTACGGGATGCTGTTCTGGCTGCTGCCGTACTATCACGGGCTGATCCGCCACCTGCCGGGGGGCAAGCTGCAGAACTTCCACCTGGAGCAGGCGTGGCTGGTGGGGAGCGAAGAGCTACTGGCGCGCCTGGCGGTGAACCGGCCGTATCTCGATGGAGCGGAGGGCTTCCTGGCATGGGCCGTGGTGTGGGCGGCGGCCACGCTGGCGCTGCCGGCCATCGCGTGGACGACGGTGCGGGACGGAGGCGAAGTATGACCGGGACGCGCGCCATCGTGTTCGACGTGGACGGCACACTCTACGCAGCCGGGCCGCTGCGAAGGCGCATGGCCCTCAGTCTGATCAGAGCCTATGCCGGCAATCCTTGGCGGCTGTGGCAGGCGGCGCGGGCTCTGCAAGCCTGGCGGCGGGCGCTGGAAGAGCTGCGCCGGGCGGAAGGGCAGGTGAGGATCCCCGGCGATCAGTACCTGCGGGCGGCGGAGCTGTCCGGCATGAGCGTGGACGAGGTGCGCGGCTTTGCCGGGCAGTGGTTTGAGGAGGCGCCGCTCGAGGCTCTGCGCGGCGCTGCGCGGCGCGGGCTGCGGGAGCTGTTGGCGGCCGCGCGAGCCGAGGGCATTCGATTGGCGGTGCTCTCCGACTATCCGGCACAGGCGAAGCTGGAAGCGCTGGGAGTGGCGGAGTTCTTCACGGTGGTGACCTGGGCCGGCGATGCCGGGGTACAGGCTTACAAACCGCACCCGGGAGGGCTGCTGGCGACACTCGAACGCCTGGGCGTGCCGCCGGAGCAGGCGGTCTACGTGGGAGACCGCGCGGAGGTGGACGGCGAATGCGCCCGGCGCGCGGGCGTCAGATTCGTGGCGGTGCCCCCCGTTTTCGAAGGGCTGGCCAGTCTGCTGTAAGCGGGGGCGCGGGCGGACTTATGCGCCCTTCACGGGATTGCGCAGCACGCCGATCTTTTCGATTTCGACCTCCACGACATCGCCGGGCTTCATCGGTTTGGTGGAACCGGGCGTGCCGGTGTAGATCACATCGCCGGGCGTGAGCGTGACGAACTTGGAGGCGAAGACTACGACGTCGGTGCAGTTGAAGAGCAGATCGGAGGTGCTCTGCTTCTGGACGACCTGGCCGTTCAGGCGCGTTTGGAGGAGGAGGCCGGCGGCGGGATCGATGCCGGCAGCGATCACCGGGCCGAGGGGGCCGAAGGTATCGGCGCCCTTGGCGCGCCACCACTGCATGTCCTTGTCAGGGCCGCCCTGCCAGTCGCGCTCGCTCACGTCGTTGCCGCAGGTGTAGCCGAAGATGGCGGCCTTGGCTTGAGCGGGGGAGGCGTTGCGGCAGGCCTTGCCGATGACGATGACGAGCTCCCCTTCGTAGTTGGTGGCCTTGGAGCCGGAGGGTATGACGATGCTCTCGCCGGCTCCGATGAGGCAGGTGATGGGCTTGTAGAACAGCTCCGGGCGCGAGGGCGGGGTTTCATTGCCGAGGTGTGATTTGTAGTTGCGTCCAACGGCCAGCACCTTCGGCGGCTGGCAGGGGTGAAGCAGTTTCACGGAAGAGGCAGCGACCGGTTTGCCGGCGGGCTGGGGGTTGGCCCAAGGCTCGGCGGAGAGTGGCTGAATCTGATTGCCTTCGAGGCGGCCGTAGGAGGTGCGGCCCGCCGCGGCGAAGCGGACGTAGTGGGTGACGCCGGCCGTCGGCGGAGCAGCGGCAAAGGCGGCGGAGGCGAGCATCTGGCGGCGGGAGAGTTCCATTGTGGGTCGATTATACGCCGGACCGGGGGCTACCGATGCAAGCTGAGGGTGAAGGCCACGCGAACGCGCCGGCCGTTGGCGACGATCGGCTGGAAGCGCCACTGCGAGACGGTCTTTGTAGCGACATCGGCGCAATGACCAGACGAGCCGTCCGGCAGTGGGACGAGTTGTTCCACCACGCCTTCCGGGCTGATGAGAACCCACAGCGAAACCGGTTCAGTCTCGCAGGCCCCTCTGATGGGCACTCGCTGCAGGGGCATGGGCGGAGTCATACGCGATGTGGGGCCGCAGTAGATGCCGGGCGGCGCATGGAGACGGGATGTATCCATGAAGTACACCTCGTGCTGGGCCGCCGGGCTGAGGCGCTGCCTGGGAGAGAGGGCCTGGGCCTCTTTGAGAAGCAGGAGGCCGTCGTCCCAGCGGCACTCCTGGCGAGCCAGGCGGGCGAGGGCCGCGAGAACGTCGATGGACTGCGGCTCTTCGGTGCGGGCCTCGGTGAGGAGGCGCCTGGCTTCGACCAGATCGCCAGCCTGATCCGCGGCTGCGGCCGCCTTGATTTTCGTCTTCACGGTGGTGGAGTGCTTTTCACCGAACAGGGCGGCGGAGAGCAGCAGGAGGGCGAAGCAGAGGCGGCGATGCATGGCGGGAAGCTGAACGAATTGTATGCCGACGAGGGCCGTTGGAGGGGGAGGGCGCCGAGCTAGTTCGATTGCGGTGCGCGGCCCTTGAAGTCCTTTTTGCGGAAGAGTTCGATGAGCCCCTCCTCCGTGCGCGCGAAGACCTGATCGGGGGGCAGTGTGGCGTCGACGCGGATAGTGTTGGCGGACTTGTACCAGGAGTTGAGGAAGGCTTCCTCGTGGTGATAGTCCTTCAGGCGGCGGTCGATATTTTCGGGGGTGTCGTCGGCGCGCTTGCGCTTGAGCAGGCGGGCGCGGGTGACTTGGTCGGAGGCTTCGAGGACGACGACCTTGGGCGTTTGCAGCTTGTTGTTGACGACGAACTGATCGAGGTAGCGGGCCTGGGCCTCGCTGATGGGATAACCGTCGAGGATGAAGCCACGGCCGGCATCGGGCTGATTGATGCGGGCACTGAGCAACTGGATGGCGGCGTCATCGGCGAGCATCTCGCCGGAGGCGAGCGCCGCGGCGGCCACGCCGGCGACCTTCTCATGGTTCTTCGCGCCGTCCTGGACCAGCCTGGAGAGCGAGACGACGGGCACTTTGTATTTTTTGCCGAGCTTCTCGGCCTGAAGGCTCTTGCCGCTGCCTGGGGGGCCGGTGATGATTACCACCTGCCCGCCGCCGGTAGGCACCATCTTCTGGGCCGTGGCAGGAAGGCCCGAAAGGGCTAGAAGGCCCGCCAGACAAGAGATCCAATTTCGCCGCAGCATAGGGATATCGCAGTATACACCGCCAACAGCCAGGCCGAATTGACGAATGCGGAGAGGATTAGGGATCCGGAACGATGAAATTGACCTCGATGTTCGTCAACAGGCGCACCGGCTTGCCGTCGCGTGTACCGGGGTGAAACCGCCATTGAGCCGCCGCCTTCAGAGCCTCCACGGCATACTCACCCAACTCGCCAGTCGGAAGCGCCTGCGAGTTTTCCGGAATGCCGGCAGGGCTGATTTCGGTAAGGATTCTCACGGTGGTCCGGCCCCTCCGAAGAGTGGCTGCAGCAGGCATCGCCGGTTTCACCTGGGTGATGGGGACCGGGTTTTTGATCAGGAAAGGGGACCCGCAATAGACGTCGGGCGAAGCATGCAACCGGGCGGTGTTGAGCCAGATCATCCTCTCATCCACCTCCCGCAAATCATCCTTCTTCCTGGTGAGATCCCGAGCCTGCTTCAGCAGGAGCAGGCCGTCGGGCCAACGGCATTCCGAGCTTGCAACATCAGCCAGTCCTCTGAGGATCTGAGTCGATTGAGGTTCTTCCTTCAGCGCCTCCTCCAGCAGGCGCCGCTCCGTGGCAATGTCCCCGCTCCTGGAAGCCTTGCGGGCCGCCTCGATTTTGGCTTTCACCGCAGGAGAGTGTTTTTCGGCGGCCGGCGAAATACAAGGGATTGTGGCGAAAATGGCTCCGGCGGCAATCAAGCTGTGGACTGCTCTTCTCATCTCTGGGGTTTGAGCATATTCTATGGGAGCGAGGACATCGATGCCATCACTTGGACTCACCAGACGCGAAGCGCTGACTCTGGCTCTGGCCGGAAGCGCGGCGACCATGAAAGCCGCGCCGGCATCCACGGTGGCGGTGGCTCGGGCCACGGCCTATGACAGGACGATCTACGACCTGCTGAAAGAGATGACGGACCAGGCGGGCGGGTTGAGCGGCATTGTGAGCAACAAGACTGTCGCGCTGAAACTGAATCTGACGGGGAATCCGGGGCGGTATCCAGTGAAGGAGCATCTGCCGTACCGCACGGAGCCGGGCACGGTGCTGGCGATGTGCCAATTGATGGCGCGGGCCGGAGCGAAGCGGATCAGACTGCTGGAAAGTTTCTTTCCGGGCGGGCAGGAGATGGAGCTGTGGGCTCGCTACGGACTGGACATCCGGGCGATCGAGAACTGCGGAACGAAGGTTGAGTGGGAGAACACGAATACGCTGGGCTGGGGGAAGCAGTACGTCACGTCGAAGGTGCCGTTCGGCGGGTATGTCTTCGGCGAGTACATGCTGAACCATTCCTACACGGACTGCGATGCGTATGTGTCGATGTCGAAGTTGAAGAATCACTGGATCGCCGGCGTGACGATGACGATGAAGAACAACTTCGGGCTGACGCCGTGTTCGCTGTACGGAGGAGACGCAGGCGAGGACGGCAACGAGAATCCGACGCAGGAGCGGCCGGCGATCGGGCACAGCGGCACGAAGAAGCCGCCGAAGGGCGTGCCGCAGGAGTTGAAACCGGAGTCGCCGAGAGAGGCGGGCTACCGGGTGCCGCGCATCGTGGTGGACCTGTGCGCGATCCGGCCGGTGGACCTGTCGATTGTGGACGGGATCGATACGATCCGCGGCGGGGAGGGCGAGTGGAACCAGGGGGTGGAGAAGATCAGCCCGCGCCTGATGGTGGTGGGGCGCAACCAGGTTTGCGTGGACACGGTCTGCACGGCGCTGATGGGCTACGACCCGCGGGCGACGCGGGGGCAGGGGCCGTTTGTGCGGGGAGACAATACGCTGCTGCTGGCGGAGGCGGCGGGGCTGGGATCGGCCGATCTATCGACGATCGAGGTGGCGGGGCTTTCGATTGAAAAGGCCCGGATGGATTTCGGACCGGGGCCGACCGGCAAGAAAGTTCTGGGGTAAGCGCGCGCTATACTGGCCCAATCTGGGACGCCCTGGGATTGGAGCCAAAATGACATCTGCCTTGAATCGCAGGCAATTCCTGCGCGCCGTTCCGGCAGCGGGCGCTGCACTGCACGGACAAACGGCGCCGCAGAAGCGCGTGTTGATTGCGGGCGCCGGCATGGCGGGATTGGCGGCTGCGCTGCAACTGGTGCGGCGCGGATACGACGTCACCATCATCGAAGGGCAAGGCCGGCCGGGCGGGCGCGTGCAGACTCTGCGCGAAGGACTGGCGCCGGGGCTGACGGCTGAAGCCGGGGCCACGCGGATTCCGGACACGCACTTCCTGACGCTGAGTTACGCACGCCAATTCGGGCTGGCCCTGGAGCCGTTCCATGCGCCGGTGGGCCTGGACACATTCCACGTGCGCGGGCAGGATCTGACGGTACAGAACGGCAAGGAACCTGAGTGGCCGCTGAACCTCACAGCGGAAGAGCGGAAACTGGGCCGCGAGGGGATGGCGGCGAAGTACTTCGGCCCAACGGTGGCCGAGGCGGCGAAGCAGAACCGGGTACGCCGGGTGCCGGACGCGGTGCTGGCGCAAGACGAGGGAACGATCGCGGAGTATCTGGCCAAGCGCGGGCTTTCGGCCGACGCAGTGGAACTGGTGAACCTGGGTTTCGCGACAACGTTCGCAGCGGGGCTAACGTTCCTGGATGCGGTGAGCGAGCACGTGGAGAAGGGGTACTTTCATATCGCCGGGGGAAACGACCGGCTGCCGTTCGCGCTGGCGGAGCGGTTGGGCGCGCGGATCCGGTACGGACAGCGGATTGTGGGGATCGAGCAGGACGACAGTTCAGCGTCGGTGATCGTGGAGCATGGCAGCGAGCGTCAGAGACACACGGCGCCGCACGTGATCTGCGCGCTTCCGTTTTCGGTGACGCAGGGGCTGTTTGAGGGGGCACGGCTATCGGCGCAGAAGCAGGAGATGACGGCCGGAACGCCGTACTTCGCCTCCGACAAGATCTTTCTGCAGATGCGGCGGCAGTACTGGCGGGACAAGGGACGGAACGGGTTCGCTTACACGGATCTATTGAGCGAGCGGTTCTGGGCGCTGGGGCCGGCGGAGGCGGCGAAGCGAGGATTGCTGATCAGCTATACGATCGGGCCGAAGGCGGAGAAACTGGACAGGATGGCGGTGGGCGACAGGTTGAGTGTGACGCTGGCGGATGCGGAGCGTGTGTTCCCCGGGGCTAGGGAGCACTTTGAGAGCGTGCGGGTGAAGAGTTGGGCGGCTGACGTCTGGGTGCGGGGATTGTCACCGGATTATGGGCCGGGGCAACTGAAGAGGATCGCGGCGGCCGGGCAGAGAGAGGGGCGGATTCACTTTGCGGGGGAGCACACCTCGCGGTGGACGGGTTGGATTCAGGGGGCCCTGGATTCCGCGCACCGCGTGGTGGATGAGATCACGGCCGGCGCGTAAGAGGTAGGCTGGAGGTTCAGGCCCGTGGCTGCCAAAGCAACAGTTGGAGAAGAGATCGCCAGCAGCGTGACGCACGGAATCGGTGCGGCGTTGAGCGTGGCGGCGCTGGTGTTGATGGTGGTGAGCGCGGCGCTGCGGGGCAACGCATGGCAGGTGGCGGCGGGAGCGATCTTCGGAACGACTCTGGTGCTGCTGTATCTGGCTTCGACCCTGTATCACGCGCTGACCAATGCGCGAGCCAAGCGAGTGTTCCGGATTCTCGACCACTCGTCGATCTATCTGCTGATTGCGGGCACCTATACTCCATTCGCGCTGGTGACGCTGCGAGGGGCGTGGGGCTGGCCTTTGCTGGGTGCGGTGTGGGCGCTGGCAGTGGCGGGGATCGTGATGAAATGCTGCTTTCTGACAGGGCGGTATGAAGTGCTCTCGACGGGGATCTATGTGGCGATGGGCTGGATGGCGGTGGTGGTGATCCGGCCGCTGCTGGCGGCGATGACCTGGCAAGGGTTCGCCTGGGTGCTGGCGGGCGGGCTGCTGTACACACTGGGCGTATTGTTTTACGCCTGGCGGCAGAGGTACGCGCACGCGGTGTGGCATCTGTTTGTGCTGGGCGGCAGCGTGTGCCATTTCTGGGCGGTGTTCCGGCACGTGCTGCCGGGGCGGTTCTGAGAATGCGCGCGTGACAAATTCTGAAAAATGAAGTAATCTGAAGAAACAGGTTTCTCCTGGCCCCGCCGCCATTTTCCCCTCGTCACCTGCTCCGAATCGTCCGCACTCGCCGACAGAGTGCTTTTGAACGCCGGAGTCATTCATTCGTCACGAGACCGGCATAAACACGATACCCAGGACTGGGATCCTGGTGTATCCGGAGGGAAGCGGGAAGGAGCGAACACACACCATGACTGAACGAAATAAACCGAGAAAACACTTCATTTTGGCCAGCGATTTCGACCACACGCTGAGCTTTAACGACTCAGGAATTGTGTTGAGCGAATTACTGGAAACGCGCGGATTTCAACAGAAGGTGGATGGGCTGGCGAAGATGCACTTTGTCCAGCAGGGGGGCGAGCTGGCCTATCTGCTACTGCACGATCCGGAGTACCGGAGGGTTCGGAAAGAGCACCTGTGGGAGGTGGGCAAGCGGATCCGTCTGAAGCACAACATCGGCCTGCTGGCGAAGATGCTGGAGGATCTGGACGGATGCCACTTTTCATTCCACGTGATCTCAGCGGCGCCGGAAGAGGTGATCCAGTCGGCATTGGAAGGCATTGTCCCGAAGGAGAACATCCATGGCACGAAACTCTGCTACAACGCGGCGACGGGGGAGATTGAGAGGATCAGCCATGTCGGCGCGGGCTACGGGAAAGTGGCGGTGCTCGAAGAGATCTGTGCCCAGGAAGGCGTGAGTTACGACCGCGTGGTGTATGTCGGCGACGGCAGCAGCGACGTGCACGTGATGTTGAATCTGAACCGGCACGATGGGTTGACCGTGGCTGTGTCGGAGAACAAGTTCATCACGCAGATCGCGAGACGGACTGTCCTGAGCGACGATGCCTTGAGCGTGCTGGTGCCCGTGTGCGAAGAGATTCTGGGCTGGGATTCGACCCGGATTCGCGCCCTGTTCGATTTGCACGGACTGGCGCTGCAAGGCTGGAGCAAGGTTCGGACGGATTCACTGACGATCACGGAGCGGAATGAGGCTCCGGCGGCGGCTTAGGAGGAAGCATGAATTCACTCGAATGGCTGGGGTATGCGGCTACGGCCGTGTTTGCCAGTTCGTACTTTCTGAAGAGCGCCAGCGCGCTGAGGAAGGTGCAATTGGTGGCGGCGGCGCTGTGGGTGGGGTATGGGCTGATGATCCATGCGATGCCGGTGGTTGTTTCGAACCTGGTGGTGATGACGATCGCCGGAGGGAGCCTGGTGGTGTCGCGACGGGCGGAGGGGTAGGGGGGGCCGGGGATTGGGTTGGTTAGTAGGGGTGGATGCCGAGGGGGGACAGCCACGCTGTGTCCACGGAGGGACACAGGTGGCAGTCCCCGGGCGGGGATGCCGGAGTTGGGGTGGGGTGGGTGCGGTGTATCCTGAAGAATTGGAGGTATATCGCCCTTGAGCCGTGTTGGGATGGCGTTTCGCGCCTTTTTTTCGATCCTCGGCGGGTCTCTGCCGGAGGATATCGCGCGCGAGTATGGTTACTCGAAAGCACCAGTGAAGAAGGCTCCGGAGCCTCCCAAGGAAGGAGCGGTGAAGCCGGAGACGGGCGCGCTGCAACTGCTGGGGATTTTGCAGCGGGATGCGCGGATGCTGGATTTCTTCATGGAAGACATCACGCCGTACAGCGACGATCAGGTGGGGGCGGCGGTGAAGAACGTACACAAGCAGTGCCAGGAGACACTGAAGAAGCACTTCAAGCTGGCGCCGGTGATCGATGGGGTGGAGGGCACATTTGTGAAGCCTGAGTCGGCCGGCGCGGTGGCGCGCGAGGCGGGCGCGGTGAAGTTCATTGGCAACCTGCCTCCGCAGGGCAAGCCGAACGGCGGCCTGCTGCGGCACAAGGGCTGGCGCGCGGACACGGTAGCACTGCCGGCGGTGAGCCCGAAGCAGAACCTGACCATTTTGGCCGCGGCCGAACTGGAAGTGGAATAGCCAACCTTGCGATTTCTCGGAATCGACCTGGGCACGACGAATTGCGGCTTTGCGCATGTAGGAGAAGAAGCGCAAAGCGGGGTGGAGTTGTACAAAATCCCGCAGTTGGTGGCTCCGGGCGAGGTGTTTGCCGAGCCGCTGCTGGAATCCTCGGTGTATCTGCCGCGCGAGGGTGAGTTCCCGGCGGGGGCGTTGGATTTGCCCTGGGAAGAGAACGCTCCGCGGATTGTGGGGCGGCTGGCGGCGCGGCGCGGGGCGGAGTCTCTGGGCCGGCTGGTGACTTCGGCGAAGTCGTGGCTTTCGTATACAGGCGCGGACCGGACGGCGGCGATCCTGCCGGTGAACGCTCCGGAGGGAGCTCCGCGGGTTTCTCCGGTGGAGGCGAGCCGGGCGTACCTGGAGCACATGAAGGACGCCTGGGAGTACGAGCACCCGGACGAACCATTTGAGCAACAACAAGTAGTGCTGACGGTACCGGCCTCCTTCGACGAGGTGGCGCGGCAGTTGACGCAGAAGGCGGCGGAGCAGGCGGGCTACCGGAAGGTGATTCTGCTGGAAGAGCCGCAGGCGGCGTTCTATGCGTGGCTGGAACGGCACGACGACTGGCGGGAGAGGGTGGGTCCGGGCGACCTGATCCTGGTGATCGACGTGGGCGGCGGCACGACGGATTTCACGTTGATCACGGTCTCCGACAAAGCAGGCGCGCTGGAACTGGAGCGCGTGGCGGTGGGCGATCACCTGCTGCTGGGCGGCGACAACATGGACCTGGCGCTGGCGCACTCGGCCGCGCAACGGCTGCCGAAACTGGATGCGCTGCAGTTCCAATCGCTGTGGCAGCAGTGCCGGCTGGCGAAGGAAGAGCTGTTGTCGAACCCGCAGGCGCAAGAGGCGGCGGTGACGCTGCTGGGGCGCGGGTCGTCGTTGATCGGCGGCACGATTCGAGGCAAGCTGACGAGGGAAGAGGTGGAAACACTGCTGGTGGACGGATTCTTCCCGGTGTGCGCAGCGGGGGAGATGCCGGAGCGGCGGCGGAAGTCCGGGTTGATGGAAGTGGGACTGCCGTATGAGACCGATGCGGGGATCACGCGGCACCTGGCGCGGTTTCTGCACGGCGAAGACGGCAAGCTGAAGTGCCCGACGCACGTGCTGTTCAACGGCGGCGTGTTCAAGGCGGCGCACCTGCGGGAGCGGGTATTGGAAGTGCTGAACGGCTGGCTGGCAGCAGAGGGCCGTGAGGCGGCGGCGCTGGAAGGGGAAGACCTGATGCACGCGGTGGCACGGGGCGCGGCGCACTATGGGCGCGTGCGGAAGACGGGCGGCGTGCGGATTCGCGGCGGCGTGGCTCGGAGCTACTACATCGGGATTGAGAGCGCGATGCCGGCGGTGCCGGGGTTTGCGGCCCCATTGAAGGCGCTGACGGTGGTCCCGTTCGGGATGGAAGAGGGCACTGGCGCATCGGTGCCGGGGCGCGAGTTCGCGCTGCAGGTGGGCGAGCCGGCGGAGTTCCGGTTCTTCTCATCGGCGGTGCGGAAGCACGATGCGGTGGGCGAGATGCTGGAGGAGATTCCGGCGGAACTGGAAGAGCTGGCTCCAATGGAAGTCTGCCTGGAGGGGAAGGCCGGCGAGGTGGTGCGGGTGGCGCTGGAGACGCACGTGACGGAGACGGGCGTGCTGGAACTTTGGTGCGCGGCGCAGACGGAAGCGGGGCGGCGCTGGAAGCTCGAATTCCAGGTGCGGGAATCCAAACGCAGGTAGGCAAGCATGAAGATTGGGATCGACCTCGGCACGACGAACTCGGCGTTCGCGTTTATTGACCCACGGGAGGCGGAAGGGGCGGATTTTCCGCCGGTCCACGTTCTGGAGATTCCGCAGCAGGTGGCGGGCGGAGCGGTGGAACCGCGACGGACTTTGCCTTCGTTTTTGTACCTGGAGGGCGACGAGGCGGTGGGCGAGTTTGCGCGCGAACAGGGCGCGCTGGTGCCGACGCGGCTGGTGCATTCGGCCAAGAGCTGGCTGGCGAATTCGGAAGTGGATCGCAGCGCAAAGATTCTGCCCTGGGACGCGCAGGAGGCGGGGCGGATCGTGTCGCCGGTGGAGGCTTCGGCGCGGTATCTGAAGCAGATGGCGGCGGCTTGGGAGGGATCGGGCCGAGGGTCGATCGGCGAGCAGGAAGTGGTGCTGACGGTGCCGGCGTCGTTCGACGAGGAGGCGCGCGAGCTGACGGTGCAGGCGGCGCACGAGGCGGGCATCGAGAAACTGACGCTACTGGAAGAGCCGGCGGCGGCGTTCTATGCTTGGATCGCGAATCACCTTTCGCAATCGCAGAAGGCGCTGTTCGATGGGATGACGGTGCTGATTGTGGACGTGGGCGGCGGCACGGCGGACTTCACGGTGATCCGGGTATCAAGAGAGCAGGACCGGGTGACGTTCACGCGAACGGCGGTGGGCAAGCATCTGCTGCTGGGCGGGGACAATCTGGATCTGACGCTGGCGTGGCTGGTGGAATCGAAGCTGAACACGCAACTGGCGCTACGGCAGAGAAGCGCGCTGCGGCGGCAGTGCTCGGCGGCGAAGGAGAAGCTGCTGGGTCCGGGCGGAGTGGAGAGCGTGGAGATCACGGTGCTGGGGAGCGGATCGTCGCTGATCGGCGGGACGCTGAAGGCGACGGTGACGAAGGACGAGGCGCTGGAGCTGGCTTTGGACGGCTTTCTGCCGTTCTGCGGTAAGGACGAGAAGCCGGTGGACGACAAGAAGAGCCTGTTCCGCGAGATCGGGCTTCCGTATGTGAGCGATCCGGCGGTGACGCGGCATCTGGCGGCGTTTCTGGAGTCGTCAGGATCTCCCGCTCCGGACGCGATTCTGTTCAACGGCGGGTTCTTCATTCCCGAGGTTCTGCGGCAACGCGTGACGGACGTAGTGGAGAGCTGGTTCGGCAAGCGGCCGCTGGTGTTCGAGAACAACGAGTTGGACCTGGCCGTATCGGTGGGTGCCGCCTATTACTCGTATGTGCGCGGAACGGGCGCGGGGGTGTTGGTGCGGGGCGGGTTGCCTCGCGCATACTACCTGGGCGTGGAGAGCGCGGACGCGGAGAAACTGAAGACGGTGTGCCTGGTGCCGCGCGGGACAGAAGAGGGATCGTCACTGAGTTTGGATCTGGAGAATCTGCAGCTGGTGGCGAACAAGGCCGTGGGATTCCGGCTGTATTCGTCGCTGACCCGTACGGAAGATCAGGTGGGCGATGTGGTGGAGTTCGCGGCGACCGAGGTGGGCGAAGGGCTGCACCAGCATGCGCCGCTGGAGGCGGTGATCCGGTTCGGCAAGAAGGCCGAAGAGCGGCTGGTGCCAGTGAAGCTGGGTGCGCATTTGAGCGAAGTGGGGACGCTGGAGATCTGGGCGGAATCCAAGGTGAGCGAGCACCGGTGGCGGCTGCAGTTTGAGCTGCGGAAGCCGGTGATGGCGGAGCAGGTGAAGAGAGCGAAGCCGGTGGCTGTGATCAGCGCCGAGGCCGTGGCACTGGCGGAGAAGCTGGTTCGAGATACGTTCGAGAAAGGGAGCCTGGCGCCGGAAGCACTGCCGGGCCGATTGGAGGAGACACTGGCGCTGGGGCGGAACTCGTGGCCGCTGGAGGTGATCCGGAAGCTGGCGGATGTGTTCCTGGAGTGTCACGCAGGGCGGCGGAAGTCGGCCGGGCACGAGGTGCGGTGGCTGAACCTGGCAAGCCTGTGCCTGCGGCCGGGGTTTGGTCATCCTGGCGATGATTACAGGATTGAACTGGCGCGGCGCGTGTGGGCGCAGGGGCTGGCGTTCGACAACAAGGCTGAGAACGAAACGCAGTGGTGGATCTTCTGGGGGCGCGTGGCTGGAGGGCTAAACAAGAACCAGCAGGCCGATGTGTACCAGCGGATGGCCTGGGCTCTGCTGCCGAAGGGGAAGCCGCAGCGGCTGAACTCGAGCACGGAGCGGGAGATGTGGCGGTGCGCGTCGTCGCTTGAGCAACTGCCGGCGGGCACACGGACGGATTTGGGCAACGCGCTGGTGCGGCGACTGCGGGCAGAGCCGAACACGAGCGACTTCTGGTGTCTGGCGCGCATTGGATCGAGGAAGCTGTTCTATGGGCCAGTGAACCAGGTGCTGCCGGCGGCGACGGCGTCGCGGTGGATTGAGAGCATCGCGAAGCTGAAGGGCGCGGAGGAGTGCATTGCGCGGCTGGGGCAGTCGACTGGGGATGCGACGCGGGATCTGGCGCCGGCATCTCTGGAGATGGTGCGGCGGACATTGGCGGGATCGCCAGAGTTGCTGGCGCTGTTTGAGGGCGAGGCTTTGAGCGATTTGGAGTCGATGGCGCGGGTGTTCGGGGAGGAGCTGCCCTCGGGGCTGGTGCTGGAAGCCGGAGAATAGGGGCATGGACGAACTGTCGCTTGTGTCGGCGATCCGGGCGTGCTGCGGCGGGAGGGGCCGGGGTGTGGCGCTGGGAATCGGGGACGATTGCGCGATTCTGCGCCTGAGGCGCGGGGAAGAACTGCTGGCGACGACGGACTTCGTGATCGAAGACGTGCATTTCCGCCGGAAGACGCACACGGCGGCCGATGTGGGGTGGAAGGCGCTGGCGCGCGGGTTGAGCGACGTGGCGGCGATGGGGGGCGAGGCGAGGTGGGCGCTGGTTTCACTGGCATTGCCAAAGTGGGCGGATTTGCGGTGGGTACGCGGTTTTTATGGAGGGCTGCGGGCGTTGGGGGACCGATTTGGGGTGACGGTGGTGGGTGGGGACGTGTCGCGAACTGAGAAGTTGACGGCGGATGTGGTGGTGTTGGGTGCGGCGCCGAGAGGAAAGGCGTTGCGGCGATCGGGGGCTCGGGTGGGAGATGGGATTTATGTATCGGGAGCGCTGGGGCATGCGGCGGTAAGCGGGTACCGGGATCGGCCGGAGCCGCGGCTGGAGTTGGGGAAGAAGCTGCGGGGGAAGGCCACGGCGTGCATGGATTTGAGCGACGGACTGGGGCTGGATCTGCGGCGGATGTGCGAGGAATCGGGCGTATCGGCGTGGTTGGATGGGGTGTTGCCAGCGGCGCCGGGGGCGACGCTGGAGCAGGCTCTGGGCGGGGGCGAGGATTACGAGTTGCTGTGTACGATTCCGGCGGGCGTGGCGGCGCCGCGGGAGTTGACGCGGGTCGGGACGGTGCGCAAGGGGAAGGCGGGGGAGGTATGGTTTGCGGGCGTGAAACTGGGGCGGACGGGGTGGGATCCGTTCAGGTAAGGGGTTAGGCCTTGTGCCCGCGCGAGGCGAGTTGGATGGCTGTGAGAAGCTGATCGGTCTCGAAAGGCTTGGGGATGTAACCGTCCATGCCGGCCTCGATGCAGATGTCCCTGTCGCCCTTCATGGCGTTGGCGGTGAGGGCGAGGATGGGGGTGCGGCGGCCGAGGGCCTGCTCCAGGTTGCGGATCTGGCGGGTGGCTTCGAGGCCGTCCATGTCGGGCATCTGGACATCCATGAGGACGAGGTCGAACTGCTGGGTGGATGCCTTCTCGACGGCTTTGCGGCCGTCGGAGACGGTGGTGACCTGGTGACCGTGGCGGCTAATGACGAGTTCAACGAGGCGGCGATTGACTTCGTTGTCCTCGGCGAGGAGGATGCGGAGGCCGGAGGCGCCTGAAGCTGGGGAATCGGCCGGGTCGGACAGGCTGACTGCGTGGGGCGCATCGACAAAAGGGGCACGAACGGTGACGGAAAAAGTGCTGCCTTTGCCGGGTTCGCTGCGCACGCCAATGCCGCCGCCCATCAGCTGGGCGAGGCGGGAGGAGATGGCCAGACCGAGACCAGTGCCTCCGTAGCGGCGGGTGACGGAGCCGTCAGCCTGGCGGAAGGCCTCAAAGATGACGCGCTGCTGATCATCGGCGATCCCGATGCCGGAATCGGCGACCGAAATGTGGAGTTCGAAGTCGCCCGCCGGCATCGGGCGACCGGAGACGTGGATCTGGATGCCGCCCTTCTCGGTGAATTTGACGGCATTGCCGAGGAGGTTGAGGACGATCTGGCGGAGCCGCTGCTCGTCGCAGAAGATGCGTTCGGGAAGACCGTCGGCGAAGGTGGTTTGGATGGAGATGCCCTTTTCCGCGGCGCGAGAAGAGAGAGTCCTGACGGCCTGTTCGATGGGAGCGCGAAGGAGGAAGGGCTCGGGACGGATCTGCATGTGACCGGCCTCGATCTTGGAGAGGTCAAGGATATCGTTGAGGAGGCTGAGAAGGCTGTCGGCAGAGAGCTTGACGGTTTCGAGGTAGTCCCGCTGTTCGCTATCGAGGTCGGTGGTGAGGGCCAGTTGAGTCATGCCGAGGATGCCGTTCATGGGGGTACGGATCTCATGGCTGATATTGGCGAGGAACTCGTCCTTCAGTCGATTGGCGCGTTCACTACGCTCCTTTTCAAGACGGAGCTGGCGGGTGCGGTCATCGACGGCCTTTTCGAGGCGGCGGGTTTCACTGGCGTGCCGGACCTTGGAGCGGTGCAGGTAGAGAATGACGCCCGCGGCGAGGAGGATGACGACGGAGAGGCGGAAAATAGGATGGGCCCACCAGGGCGGGCTGATGCGAAATTCAAAGACGGCGGGCAGGCGGCTCCAATGGCGATACCCGTCATAGCCCTGAACTTCCAGGCGGTAGTCGCCGGGCGGCAGGTCTGGAAACTGGACCTCGGGCTGGACGGTTTCCTTCCATTCGTCGGAGAGGCCGACGACGCGATAGCGGTAGCGCTGGCCCTTGGGGCGGGCGAAGGCGAGAACGGAGAAGCGGACTTCGAGGGTGTTCTGGCGGTACGAGACTTTGGCGGGGCGCGCGGGATCGAAAGTAACGGAGCCGAGCTTGGCTTCGGTGATGACAGTGACTGGGGCGCCGCGGTCGATCTTACCGGCCTTTTCCTGGAAGCGGGAGAGGCCGGCGCTGGTACCGATCCAGACTGTACCGTCGGGCTCGGCGGCGAAGGCGTCGGTATCGCAATCGTCCCAGATAGGCCCGTCGCCGCGGCGATACTGGGTCCAGTATCTGCCGTCGAAGATACCGATGCCGCGGTCTGTGCCGACCCAGAGCTTGCCGAGGGCGTCGTAGCGGGCGAAGTAGACCTGAAGGGACGGGTAACCTACCTCGACACCGACCCGTTCGAAGCGGAGGCGACCGCCGGACTCCAGGACGCGGGAAAGGCCGTGGGAGAACTGATAGACGAGCCAGATTTGGCCTTTGGGGCCGAATTCTACGGCGAGGACGGCGTTGTCGGCCAGGCCTTCCTGAGTGGTGTAGCGGCGCCAGCGGCCGTCGCGGAGGATGAAGAGGCCATCGAGCGTCCCGACCCAAAGGCTGCCATCGGGCGCCTCGCGGACGCAGCTGCCGTAGGGCTGGATTCGCTTGTCCAAGTGGATGGTCTCGAGAATTCCGCGGGGAGAGAGCTGAAAGAAACCGTCCTTGCGGGCGGAGGTGAGGAAGACTCGTCCGTCGCGGGTGACCTGGACATCGGTAATGGGCTTGGATTCGGGGTCGGGGGTGGCGAAGGGGAACTTGCGAAGCTGGCCGGTGGCGGGATCCAGGCGAGCGACGCCAACTCCGCGCAGGGCGATCCAGAAGGCGCCGTCGGGGGCGCGATCCATTGCCTGGATCTCGGTGGTTCCCAGAGCAGGGTGGCGATGGAAGGTGTATCCGGCGCCGGAGCGTTGGCCGACATAGAGCCCGGCTCCCGTAGCCACCCAGACTCTTCCGCCAGGTTCGGGGAAGATCTGCCAGATGGTTTCACTGAGAAGGCCGGAGGATTCGACGTAGCCCTCCCATTCGCGGTAGCCCATCCACTGTGCGAGACCGCGGCCGTTCATGCCGAGCCAGATGGTGCCCTCATGACCGCGATAGGCGTTGGCGACGGAGGTGCCAGGCAGACCTTGCTGCTTGCCGACGAAATGCCACGTGGAGCCGTTCCAGATGCCTAGACCTTCGAGCATCGGCACGAGGACGCGGCCCTCGCCGTCGAGGTTGAGCTGGGGCGTCCAGGGACTCCGCAGGTCTTTGGGACAAGCCAGCGGCTCGAAAGAGGAGGCGCCGGCCTTGAGGACGTAGATATTGGAGAGCTGACGGGCATAGAGGTTACCCTTGTCGTCTTCGAGCAGGAATTGGTTGTAGCCAGCGCGGGGCTGGGCTCTGAAAGGGACCGGCTGATCGTTGGCGTCGAGGCGGCAGAGGCCGGTGCCGCAGGCAAAGACGACCTCACCGGCACGGGTGACGATGACGGCGGCGGAGGTGGTGACACGGTTCTCCTCCTCTTCGGCAAGGGGTGTTCGAGTCAGCCGGAAATGCCACTCAGAAGAGTTCGGCATCCGAGTGCCCAGGTAGAGGCCATTGACAGTGGAGACGAAGAGGCGGCCGCGGGCATCGGAAGCGAGGCCGCCTGCGCCGTTGACGCGCGGCCGTTTGAGCCCAGGCAGTTCGACGGGTTCGAAACGATTGCCTAAGCGGCGATAGAGGCCCTTGGAGGTGCCGAGCCAGAGGGTGCCGTCGGGGGTCTGGTGGAGGCAAGTGAGGAACGTGGCGGGAACGCCGTCCTTGGTGGAGAACTCGGTAAAACGTCGTCCGTCATAGCGGTAGAGGCCGTTCTGCGTGCCGACCCAGAGGAAGCCCTCGCGGTCCTGAAGGATGCTTTCGACGGCCAGGTTCATCAAGCCGCTATAGAAGTCAAATGATTGAAACGAATAGGACTGAGCGGAGACAAGGGAAGCCACAAGGAGGGTAAAGGCAAGCGCCGCGAACCGAATCCTTGGCTTTCCCGACATCAAGAACTATATCGGCAGGACTTTGGGTGGAGTTCAGCCCAAGCGTGGCTTTCTTTCGGGTCAATCGCTTAGCTCTGGAATTGAGGCGGAGGGAGAAACGGTTCGGCTAGACTGGGTGGATGCCTACCGGGGGCGGTGGGCATGAGCTGGGAGCCGTCTATGAATCGCGAATATCATCAGTGGTACAGTCACAGGCTGGGCCGGGGGATGGAATTGCTGACATTCGGCCACGGTGGGAAGCCGGTGCTTGTCTTTCCCAGTTCGAAGGGGAAGTTCTACGAATACGAAGACCGGGGGATGGTGGAGGCGCTGAGGTGGGAGGCGGAGAACGGGCGGCTGATGTTGTTCTGCGTGGACAGCGTGGACGCGGAGAGCTGGTACAACCGGGGCACGCACCCGGCGGATCGGGTTCGGCGGCATATCGCGTACGAGAGTTACGTTCTGGAAGAAGTAGTGCCGCTGATGCGGAGCCGGACGGGGACGCACCGGATCGCGGTGACGGGGTGCAGTTTCGGTGGATATCACGCAACGAATTTTGCGCTGCGGCACCCGGACGCGGTGTCGCACTGCGTGTCGATGAGCGGGGCGTACGACATACGGCAGTTCCTGGACGGGTATTACGACGAAGACTGCTACTTCAATAATCCGGTGGATTACCTGCCGCAGCTGTCGGATACGTGGTACCTCGACCAGTACAGGCACGACATCGGATGGGTATTCGCGGCCGGCGAGCACGACATCTGTTTAGGCGAGAATCAGAGGATCGCCGGGATCTTCCGGGAGAAGGGCCTACCACACTGGTTCGACTTTTGGGGTCTGGGCGCGGTCCACGACTGGCCCTTGTGGCAACTGATGGCGAAGAAGTATCTTGGCTGAATCAGGAGGAGCGCATGAAAAAGGTTGGGCTGCTCTACGGGATGGAGAATAGCTTCCCGGCGGCGCTGGTGGAGCGGATCAACTCGCGCAAGGTGGACGGGGTGATGGCGGAGAGCCTGGTAACGGGCGCGTTCCGCATGGACCTGCCGAGCCCGTATGCGCTGATCATCGACAGGATTTCGCACGACATTCCGTTCTACCGGGCCTATCTGAAGAACGCGATCCTGCACGGGGCGCGGGTGATCAACAACCCGTTCTGGTGGAGCGCCGACGATAAGTTCTTCAACTACGCGCTGGGGGCGAAGCTGGGGGTGGCGACGCCAAAGACGGTGATGCTGCCGCATCGTTCCCATCCGCCGGGGACGACGGCGCAATCGATGCGGAACATGATGTATCCGCTGAATTGGGAGGAGGTCTACGACTACATCGGCTTCCCGGCGTTCATGAAGCCGCACCTGGGCGGCGGCTGGCGCCATGTGTATAAAGTGCATAATCCGGAAGAGCTGATTGCGGCGTACAACGAAACCGACGTTCTGGGGATGGTGCTGCAGGAGTCGATCGAATTCACGGAGTACTACCGCTGTTACGTGATCGGGCGGGAGAAGGTACACGTGATGGGGTACGATCCGCTGCAACCGCACGACAAACGGTACGTGCTGGACGCGCAGCCGGAGAAGTCACCGCTCTATGAGCGGATTGTGGCGGACTGCCTGACGCTGTGCCGGGCGCTGGGCTACGACATGAACACAGTGGAGTTCGCGGTGCGGGATGGGGTTCCGTACGCCATCGACTATCTGAACCCGGCGCCGGATGCGGGCCGCTACTCGGTGGGCGAGGCGAACTTCGAGTGGATTCTGGATGCGATGGCGGATCTCGCCATCAAATACGTGCTGGAGCCGCCGCCGGCGAGCGAGTACATCTGGCAGGACTATCTGGCCGGACGCTGACAGTCTGGAAGCAAGAGCACAGGAGGGACGCCATGGACCGCCCGAGCTTTACGATCGGCATTGAAGAAGAGTACATGACGGTGGACCCGGCGACGCGGGAGCTGCGCAGCCACATCGACGCGGAGATGATCGAGAAGGGCAAGCTGCAACTGCGGGAGCGCGTGAAACCGGAGATGCATCAGTGCGTGGTTGAGGTAGGAACGGAGATCTGCAAAAACATTGCGGAGGCGCGGGAGGAGATCACCAACATCCGGCGGTCGATGGTAGGGCTGGCAAAGGCGAACGGGCTGCGGCTGGCGGCGGCGGCGACGCATCCGTTTTCAGACTGGCGGAAGCAGGGGATCTATCCGGACGAGCGCTACGCGACGCTGGTGGAGGACATGCAACTGGTGGCGCGGGCGAACCTGATCTTCGGGCTGCACGTGCACGTGGGGATCGAGGACCAGGAGACGGCGATCCACATCATGAACGCGGCGCGGTACTTTCTGCCGCACATTCTGGCGCTATCGTCGAACTCGCCATTCTGGCTGGGCGACCAGACGGGGCTGAAGAGCTATCGCTGCAAGGTATTCGACAAGTTTCCGCGGACGAACATTCCGGATTACTTCCCGAGCTACGGGGAGTATGAGAGCTTCGTAAACCTACTGATCAAGACGGGGTGCATCGACAACGCAAAGAAGATCTGGTGGGACTTGCGGCCGCACCCGCACTTTTCGACGATCGAGTTCCGCATCTGCGACCTGCCGATGCGCCTGGACGAGACCATCGCGCTGGCGGCGCTGATCCAGGCGACGGTGGTGATGCTGTGGAAGCTGCACTCGGCGAACCAGGGATTCCGGCTATACCGGCGGCTGCTGATCATGGAGAACAAGTGGCGCGCGGTACGGTACGGGATCGACGGCAAGCTGATCGATTTCGGCAAGAGGGTAGAAGTGCCGTTCCGGGATCTGATGGAAGAGTATTTCCAGATGGTGCTGCCGGTATCGGAAGAGTTGGGATCGCGATCGGAGATCGAGTATTTGAGGAAGATCCTGGAGGAGGGAACCGGGGCGGACCGGCAGTTGCGGGTGTACCGAGAGACGGGAGATTTGAAGGCGGTGGTGGACTACATCATTTCGGAAACGGAGGCAGGCGTCGCTTGAGCGGATTTGACCGTGAGTTGTCGCAAGGAGCGCGGAACGCGGTGCGGGCCTGCCTGCGGGTACAGGCAGGCGAGAAGACTACGGTGATTACGGACCTGGTTTCGCGAGAGATCGCGGCGGCGCTGGAATTGGAACTGGCGGCGGTGGGCGCGCCGTACCGGACATTTGTGTTGGAGGAGTTAGCGGAGCGGCCGTTGATGGAGATGCCGGCGGCGGTGCTGGAAGATCTGGAGACGAGCCGGGTGTCGATCTTCGCGGTGGTGGCGCAGCAGAACGAACTGCGCAGCCGCATGCAGATGACCGACGTGGTGAACCGGCAACGGATCCGGCACGCGCACATGGTGAACATCGAGAAGCGGATCATGCTGGAGGGGATGCGGGCGGACTACCAGGCGGTAGACGAACTGAGCATCCGGCTGCTGGAGATCGTCAGGGGGGCCAAGACGGTGCGGGCGATGAATGCGGCGGGAACGGACGTCACGGCGGCGATGAATCCCGAGTACAGATGGCTGAAGACGAGCGGCATCATCGATCCGAACACCTGGGGCAACCTGCCTGGCGGCGAGGTTTGGACGACACCGGGGGCAGTGAACGGGACGTTTGTGGTGGACGGCGTGGTGGGCGATTACCTGTGCGCGAAGTATGGCGATCTGCGAGAGACGCCGCTGACGCTGGTGATCGAGGGAAACCGGTTGAAGTCGGCTGAGTGCGCGAACAAGGAGCTGGAAGAGGAGTTCTGGAGATACACGCACACGGACGAGAACAGCGACCGGGTGGGTGAGTTCGCGATCGGAACGAACCTGGGTGTGCGGGACGTGATCGGGAACATTTTGCAGGACGAGAAGATCCCCGGCGTGCATATCGCGTTTGGGAATCCGTATGGCGACCACACGGGGGCGCAGTGGTATTCGGCGACGCACATCGATGTGGTGGGGCGGCGGTTTTCGATCTGGGCCGATGAGCGGCAGTTGATGAGAGACGGCGAGTTTCTGATATGACCGGCGACCAGTTGCGGCGGCTGTTCAACGCGGGCTACACAGCGGAGAGATACGAGCGGCTGCAGGCGCTGGTGGACGAGCGGTGCGGCGTACACGTCCCGTTCCGGCTGAGCGAGACACCGTGCTTTTTCGATGGCGAGTTCATGCGGAGGATCTCGCGGGATGGGCAGGCGTTGATCGAGCAGCTCGAAACGGACGAGTACTGGCGGGCATCGGAGATTTCGATTCCAGAGCGGTACCGCGCACCCGGCGAGTCGCGGCAGGCGATGTTCGTGCAGGTGGATTTTGGAGTAGTGCGGGGCGAGGACGGGTGGCTGCAGCCGAGACTGGTCGAAATCCAGGGTTTCCCTTCCCTATATGCGTTTCAGCCGGTGTTCGCGCAGAGCTACATTGACACCTACGAGATGCCGCGGGATCTGCACTATCTGCTGGATGGATTGGATCCGGCGGCGTACCAGGCGCTGCTCGGCGAGGCGATTACGGGAGGCCACGATCCGGCGGAGGTAGTACTGCTGGAGATCGACCCGGAGAATCAGAAGACGCTGTGCGACTTCCGGGTGACGGAGCGGATGCTGGGCGTGCGGGCGGTGTGCATTACGAAAGTGAAGAAGCGCGGACGCCGGCTGTTCTACGAGCGCGACGGCGTGGAGACACCGATCCGGCGGATCTACAATCGCGCGATTGTGGATGAACTGGAGCGGCGCGGAGTGGAGCCGCCGTTCGACTGGAGGGAAGAGCTGGACGTAGAGTGGGCGGGACACCCGAACCACTATTTCCGCATCTCGAAGTTCTCGCTGCCGCATTTGCGTCACGCGTCGGTGCCGGAGACTCTGTTTCTGGATCAGGTGCGGGAGTTGCCGGAGGAACTGGGCGGGTGGGTGCTGAAGCCGCTGTATTCTTTCGCCGGGTTGGGGGTGGTGATCGGGCCGTCGAAGGAGGAGATCGATTCGATTCCGGCGGAACGGCGCGGGGAATACATTTTGCAGCGCAAGGTGGAGTTCGAGCCGGTGGTAGAGACTCCGCATGGACTGACCAAGGCCGAGATTCGAGTGATGTATGTAAACGGGCGGCCGGTGACGCACATCATCCGAATGGGTCGCGGGAAGATGATGGGCGTGGATCACAACAAGAACCTGGAGTGGGTAGGCGCCTCCGCGGCGCTATACCATGAAGAATCATGACACCTGATCCCGAAGATCTGTTGGACCACGTGGTGGACTACCTCTGCGGCGAACAGGCCGAAGCGGTGGCCGATTTGAACGACGAAGAGATCCGGCGGCGCGCGGCGCTGGCGATTGAGCGGGCGCAGTCGCACGGCTTCACGCAGGCGGAGCCGATCACGGCGTTTGCGAACCTGATGTTCCTGGTGGCACCGGATTTCGACCAGCAGCCGGCGATCGCGCGAGCGCTGGCGGTGAAGGCGCCGGAGGCGCAGAGGATCGGGCTGTTGTTCGAGAAGACGAAGGAGGAAGACTGGGACGCGGCGGCAGAGAAGAGCGCGGGCTGGAGATCCTCGGAGTGAAGCGGGTGGTGTTGGCGTGGTCGAGCGGCAAGGACAGCGCTTGGGCGCTGCACGTGCTGCGGCAGACAGCGCAGATTCAGGTGGTGGGCCTGCTGACGACGACGAACGAGGCGTTCGACCGGGTGGCGATGCACGCCGTGCGGCGGACGCTGCTGGAGCAGCAGGCGGAAGCGGCAGGGCTGCCTTTGAGGATTGTGCCGCTGCCTTGGCCTTGTGAGAACGGCGAATACGAGCGCCGGATGGCTTCGGCGTGCGCGGAGATGCGGGCCGACGGCGTGGAGGCGGTGGCGTTCGGGGATCTGTTCCTGGAAGACGTGCGGGCGTACCGGGTGAAGCAGATGGCGGGGAGCGGACTGGAGCCGATGTTCCCGTTGTGGGGGAGAAACACGGCGGAACTGGCGCGGGAGATGATCTCCGCGGGACAGAGGGCGCGGGTGACTTGCGTGGATCCGAGGAAGCTCGACGCTGCGTTCGCGGGGCGGGATTTCGATGAGGATTTTCTGAGGGAGTTGCCGGCAGGGGTGGACGCGTGCGGGGAGAACGGCGAGTTCCACTCGTTCGTCTATGCCAGCCCCAGCTTCGCGCGGCCGCTACGGATCGCGGCCGGCGAAGTGGTGGAGCGGGACGGTTTCGTCTTTGCCGACGTGCTGCCGGCTTAGAACAGGATGCGCAATCCGAGCTGGATGGCGCGGGAGCCAGTGCCGCCGACACCCTGATTGGCGATGAGGCCAGCGAGGGTTCCGGTGACCTTGCCGAAGTCGGCGCTGCCGACGGTGGTGTTGGGGTTGCCGAAGGCCGGGGTGTTGGTGAAGTTCGTGGCTTCGGCGCGGAGTTCGGCGCGGAAACGCTCCGTGATACGGAAGTTGCGGAAGAGCGACGCGTCGATATTGAAGAGGCCGGGGCCACTCACGTTGTTGCGTCCCATATTGCCCCAGTGCGGGGTTTTGCCATCGGCATCAAGAGGTTGCTTGAAGGATGAAGTATCGAACCAGGTGGCGGTGCCGATGGTGCCGGCGATGACGCCGGTGACAGTGAAGGGACCGATCTGGTCAGGGGTGAGTGAATTGCCGGGCGAGTTGGCGGCGACGGATGTCCCGAACGTGATGGGGCGTCCGGTCATGAGAGTCAGGACGCCGTTGACTTGCCAGCCGCCGAGGATGTAGCTGGCAACGCCTTCCTTGAGCCAGGGTTTGCCCTTACCGAAGGGGAGTTGGTAGAGGTAGCTCTGGACGAAGGTGTGGGCGCGGTCGAAGTCGAGGCGGGAGTAGTTACGGCGGGGCTGGACGTAGTTCCAAAGGCCGCCGTCCTCGGGGGAGACCCCGAGCGCCTTGCTGTAGGTGTAGGCGGTAGTGAGCATGAAGCCGTTGGAGAAACGGCGGTCGGCTTTCACCTGGAGGCTGTTGTAGTTGTTGCTGTAGCCGGCGTAGCGCAGATTGACGTCGGCGTTCTTGCCGTAGGCGGCGTAGAGCGGACGGGAAGCAGCGCCGCCGTTGAGAGCGGTGGAGGCGTTCAGGTTGTAGGCCACTGGAGCGCGGACAGTGTGGTTGGCCACGTAGGCAGCTTCGACGGTGAAGTTCTTCGGGAGCTGGCGCTGGACGGCGATGTTCCAGGAGAGGATGTAGCCTTCGTGGTAATCGGACGGAACGATGGTGGAGATGTTCTGATTGAGCAAGGCCGGGGTGTTGGCGGGAATGAGCCCGCTGGAGGGGATATTGACGACGATGGGAGCCGGGAAGCCGGTACTCATGCTGCCGTAGACGCCCGGAGCGGTTTGAGCTTGCCCATAGGAACTGAGCGACGAGTAAGTGTTGCTCTGTTTCACGGGATAGAGGTCCCAGGGGAGCTTGTTGTCCGGGAAAGGAATGAAGCTCATGCCCGAACCGGCGCGGATGACGGTCTTGGGGTTGAGGCGGTAAGCCATGCCGATGCGCGGCGCGAAGTTGGAGTAGTAGGTCTTACGGCCCATGTTCATCGGCACGTCGCCGTAGCCGGCTACGCGGAATGTGTTGGTGATCCAGTTGAAATCCGACCAGGTGCCTTTGAGTCGCGGCACGCCAGGAGGATAGAAGTCGTAGCGGAGGCCGAGGTCCACGGTGAGCTTGGAGTTGACCTGCCACTTATCCTGCACATAGAGGAAGGTCTGCCAGAGGCGGTTGGTGGGGAACTGGACGGCGAGGTCGCGCTGGAAGAAGCCCGGCACGTCGAGGAGCATACTGGCCAAACCGTTGACCTGGGCGAGGACTGCGGCGCCCGGAGTGGAGGTCTGGTTGTTCTGGAACTGGAATTCGCCGCGGGGGCCTCCGGCATCCTGGGTTTGGAGGAGTTCTTCGCGGATGCGGCGGAAGTCGACGCCCCACTTGATGGTGTGGTTGTTCTGGAGCTTGGTGAAGTTGCCGACGTAATTGAAGTTGGTCTCGGCACGATTCCAGGGGAGAGAGCCTGAGTAGCCGACGAGGGGGTTGGCGTAGCCGCTGACGTTCATGGAAACCAGGCCGCTGGTCCAGCGGTCGAGGTTGACGCCCTTGATGCCGACGGCTTCTGAGGCGTTGGTGCCGGCGTCGAGGTTTTCGGCCTTGTTGCTGTAGCGGTTGAGGCCGAAGCGGAGTTCCATGATGAAAGTGGAAGTGAAGAGGCGGGTGAAGTTGAGCGCCGCGCTTTGAGTGCGATTGACGCCGGTAGCGGCAAAGCCCTTACCGCCGCCGCCGGCGATGCCGAAGCGGCCGGGGTCGGTGACGACGGGGCGCTGGAAGCTGTAGCGGCCGCTCAAGCGGTTTTTGTCGGAGAAGGCGTGGTCGATCTTGGCGTCGAAAGAGTCGGTATCGCGTTTGCGGGTGGTGGCGCTGGCGAAGTTATTCGTGATGTTGGAGTTGATGTTGGGCAGCGGCACCATGGCGAGGAGGCGCTTGGCGATGGGGCTGATGCGGTTGTCGGGGATGCGATTGCCGGCGAAGGGCAGGCGGCCGGCGCCGCTGTCGAGGTTGCCGGTGGCGGGATCGTAAATGACAGCCTTCGCGACTTGCGAGCTGAAGTCGCCGGCACGGAAGTCGGCGCCGGGTACGGTGATGACGTAGCCGTCGCCGCGGCGGTCCTGCACCTTGAGGTAATCGGCGAAATAGAAGGTGCGGTTCTTGATGATGTGTCCACCGAGGTTGCCGCCGTAGTAGTTGTAAGTGGTGACGGGCTTGGTGGGCTGGAAGGTCTCGCGGGCGTTCAGGGCGCTGTCGTTGTGGAACCAGTAGCCGCCGCCATGGAGGTCGTTAGTGCCGGACTTCAGGATGAGGTTGGTGACGGCGCCGCCGGCCCGGCCGAGCTCGGCTTCGTAGTTGCTGGTGGAGACGTCGACGTTCTGGAGGGCTTCCACCGGGGGAATGAGGACGGTGAGGAGACCGGTGCGGTGATTGTTGTCGACGCCTTCGAACTGGACGTTGTTGGCCATGCGCTGGGTGCCGTTGACCTGAGCGGTGAGCGAGCCCTGAGAGTTGAAGAACTCGGAGTGGGGCTGGAAGGAACGGGTGGTGCCGGGGACTAGGTTGAGGAGCGACTGGGCGTTGCGGCCATAGCCCATGGGGAGGTTGGCAAGCTGAGCCTGCTCGATCTTCCGGCCGGTGTCGGAGCGGTCGGTCTGGAGGAGTGCAACCTCGGCGGTGACGGTCACGGATTCATTGACGGCGCCGGGCTGAAGAGTGAGATCGGCGCGAACAGTGGTGTTGACGAGAACGTCGATGCCTTCCTTGATTGCCGTGCGGAAGCCCTTCAGCTCCACGGTGATTTTGTAGGTGCCTGGCTCAACATTGGTAAAGACGTAGTTGCCGCTCTCATTGGAATTCATAGAGCGGCTGATGTTGGTTTGTGTCGCGGTCAGGGTAACTTTGGCGGCGGGGACAGTTGCGCCGGAAGCGTCGGTGACGGTACCGAGCAGGCTGCCACTGACGGCTTGGCCGTAGGCTAGACCTGCAACTACAATCAAGACGAGGATTGCAAGCGTAATCCGAGAGAACACGGACATAGTTTTCTCCTGAAGCAGAGTCAATGCGTTGTATATCATTCCCCAAGACGACTGCCATGTCAATGGTATTTTTTTCGGCCTCTCCAAAGACTGATAGAATGACGGGGAAGCGGGCCCGTAGCTCAGTTGGATAGAGCGTCTGGCTTCGAACCAGCAGGTCGGGGGTTCGAGTCCCTCCGGGCCCGCCAGAAATTCACTTGCGCCGGAGCCAGCCGCCTGGGTTGAAGGTCATGAGGAACGGCTCGCGGCTCAGGTCGCGCGAGAACTCCTTTCCACCATCCAATTCGAGGAAGCGCTCGACGGCGGCCATGGGGCCGACGTAGTTGCCCTCGTAGCTGGGGACACCGTCGAGGTGGGTATCTTCCACAACCAGATAGCCACCGGAGTGCACGAGCGGGGCATAGAGTCTGAGTTCGCGCAGGACGTGAACCATGCTGTGGTCGCTGTCGAGAGTAATGAAGGTGCGATGGCCCTTGACGCGTGAGGCGAGGCTCTGGACCATGGCGGCGTCGGAAGAACTGGACTGGATGAACTCGACGTACTGTTCCCAGAGGGGGTTAGCTTCGGCGGCGCGGTGGCCGGTGGCGACGTCGATAGTGATGACGCGGGAACCGGCGAGGCCGGCGGCATCGAGGATGGAGGCAAGAAAGAGAGCGGAGCCGCCTTCGAGGGTTCCAGTTTCGATTATGAATTCCGGTTTTGTTTCAATTATTATTTCCTGCATTACCCAAAGATCGAACGGATTCTTTAGAATTGGGACACCTTCAAAAAAAGCGCTACGCCAGGTAGGTAGTTTGTGAAAGATGCTGAGGGCTTCGCGGGATTCTTCGAGAGAGACGCCTTGCCAGCGCCGGGCTAGGGCGGCATAGGAATCGCGGGCGCGCAGGAGTTGCTGCTGCTGAAAACGGTGGGTGCCTTCGAGCTCGAAAGCACCGATGCCGATGACGGGCAGAGAGAGAGAACGGCCGAGCGCGGGATGGGCGAAGCTGCGGTCGGCCTGGTACTCTACGCGCCACTGCGAAGCGGATTGGGCGCCATCGGGGACACGGCAAGCCATCCAATAGTCGCCCGCGGCAGCGTACTTTTCGCGGCAGGCTTCGAGGCCGTTCACCTTGCATACCAAGGTGAGCGGCCCCTTCGTGAGATCGAGCTCGCCGGGCACGCCGAATTGAAGTTCGACGAAAAGGTCCCTATCCCGGACGGGTGGACGGTCAACCAGCAGAGCGAATGCCGGCTCCACCCAGCGCCAGGCGGGGTCGCCGTCCAAAACACCTTTGAGGAGACGCGAACGAAACTGCGGCTCGCCGAGATGAAAGCTGTTGACGCCGAGCGCCAAGGCGTGGAAGCGCGGCGGCGGAGCGGATGGGGTGCCGGAAGGCGGCCGGCCGCACGAGAGCAGAGCGAGAGCGGAAACAGTGAGGATGAGAGGCCTGAATGAAGCCATCATGGCTCCTGCTCCTTTTCCACGGGCACGGATTTCCGAAGCCAGCCGCCGGTGTTGAAGCTGATGAGGAAGGCGTCGCGGCGGTGGTCCTGTTGAAAGGCAGAGGCGGCAGGAGAAGCCAGGAACGACCGGACGGCCGCACCGGCGGCGGCGCTGCGGGCGGCGTCTTCGAGAATCAGGTAGCTGCCGCCGCTGACCAGCGCGGCGTAGCGGTTGAGCGCCGCGCCAAGATCCCGCGCCGCGGGCCCGGCCGAGAGGACGACGAGGGTCCTGGATCCGGCGACGCGAGCTGCGACAGCTTCCGCGGCGGGCTGCTCCGGCTTCTCGGGGATGAACTCAACGGAGTCTTTCCAAAGTGGCAATGCCGAGGCGCTGGCGGGCGCCTGGCCGGCTCCGACGGCAATCACTTTGGCGCCAGGCCGCACGCCGCGCAGAACGCGGGCGAGATAGAGCGCCACACCACCCTCGCCAGCATCGGCGGCGACGACGAATTCAGGGCGGACCTCGTAGATGATCTGCTGGATGATCCAAAGGTCCAGCGGGTTACGGCCGACGCGCACGCCGAGAAAACGGGTATCCTTCCACGCATCGAGGGATGTCATGATCCGGCGGAGTCGCTCGCGGCGGGCAGGCGGGTATTGATCCCAGGCGCTGACGGCGCTGTCCTCAGCCAAGCGGGCGCGGCGTCCTTGCAGGGCGTGGAACCCGGCTGTGGCCTCATAGGGAATGAGGCGCACCTGGGCGACGATAAGTGAGCGGTCCGCGCCGGAGATCCAATCACGAAACGAGCGATCGGTCTCAAACTCGACGGTGAGGGAGGAGTGTTCGAGGGCGGCGACCGGGATGGGACAGGAGAGGCTGGCGCGGCCATGTTTCCGGTATGTCTGGCGGCAGGCCTCCATGCCATTGACGCGTGCAGCGAGGGTGAGATCCGGGGCCGACTCGCCGAGCCGCAGCTCCTCCGGGATGGCGAAGTCGAGGTCGAGGTACAGCGGCGAATCGGGGAGAGGGGTGGGGCGATCGAGGCGCACGGCGAAGAGGCGGCGCGTCCAGGTGGCGCCGGGCTGAAATTCGAAGCCGCGCAGGAGGCGCGGGCGGATGGCGGGATCGTTGCTGATGAAGACGGTGGTGCGTGGCTCGTCCACGGCAGCCAGGGCCGTGGTACGGCGGCACGCGGAGAGACTGGCAAGAAGAGCCAGTGTGCAAACAGGAACGGCGGTGGGGCGCACAATACCTCCTGGCGGGGCCTCCGTGTCGGCGCAAGCATATCACGAGGGGTGGGCGGTGTCCGATGGGCTTCGCGGCGCATCCTGCATTCGAGGGCGCGATCAGCTACCTTGGATGCCATGACGCTACCCGACGGATATTTGGATGTGACGCCCGGCCGGCTGGCAGCGGTGGTGACGTACCTGGAACAGAGAGCGCGGCCGGAACTGGCTCCGGCGGCGGTTCCAAGTGAACTGCGGATGGAGCGGGTCCGTGGAGTGGATGTGGAAGAGTACCGGCGGGTGTTCCGGAAAGTGGGCGAGCCGTGGTTGTGGTTCAGCCGGCTGCGGCTGAGTGACGAAGAGCTCCGCGCCACGTTGAGCGCGACGGGCGTCGAGGTGTACTTCCTGGTTGCCGGCGGGGAGGCGATGGGACTGCTGGAGTTGGACTGGCGCGAGCAGCCCGACGTGGAGATCGTTTTCCTGGGCGTGGCGCCGGAACTGGTGGGACATGGAGCGGGCGGATACTTGATGCGTTTTGCGATCGAGGAGGCATGGCGGCGCGGGCCGCGGCGGTTGTGGCTGCACACCTGCACGCTGGACCATCCGGGCGCACTGGGGTTCTACATGAAGTTCGGATTCACGCCGTACCGGCGGGCGGTGGAGATTTCGGAAGACCCGCGGCTCAGCGGGGAACTGCCACGGGCAGCGGCGCCGCATATTCCTTTCATCGAGCCGGAATCGAGCGTAAGATGAGGTTGCCATGAGGCTGTGGCCACCCAAGGCGGCGGCTGCCGCCATCTGCATGACGGCAAGCTGCGTGAATGCGCAGGATTGGGTTGCGTTGCGGACATCAATGGTACGCAACCAGATCGAGCGGCGGGGCGTCCGGAACACGGCCGTGTTGGACGCCATGCGGGAGATTCCCAGGCATGAGTTTGTGCCAGAAGCGCTGCGGCGCTCCGCTTACGAGGACCGGCCGCTGCCGATCGGGCAAGGGCAGACGATTTCGCAGCCGTACATTGTGGCGTCGATGACGGAGATGCTGGGGGTGCGGCGGGGGGACAAAGTACTGGAGATCGGCACCGGCTCGGGGTATCAGACGGCCGTGCTGGCGCGGTTAAGCGCGCGGGTCTACACGATCGAGATCCTGGAAACTTTGTCGCGTGATGCGGCCGTCCGGCTGCGCAACATGGGATACACGAACATTGTGACGCGCGCCGGAGATGGGTATGAGGGGTGGGCGGACGAGGCGCCGTTCGATCGCATTATTCTCACGGCGGCGCCGCCGGAACTGCCCGCGGCGCTGGTGAAGCAGCTCAAGCGGGGCGGGCGGCTGGTGGCTCCGGTGGGACGGGAGTGGCAGGAACTGGTGGTGGTGGATAGGGGGATGGACGGCGAGGTGAGCCAGCGCAGCGAGTATCCGGTGATGTTTGTACCGATGGTGCCGAAGAAGAAGTGAGGGCTACCACTCGCGCATCACGTTGACGCGCATGTAGAAGAAGCCGAAGCCCTGGCGCTCATAGTTGCGGTGCGAGCCGCTGCCGGGAATTACCGTGGCCATGGCCCACTGGCAGCCTTCCCTGGCGGCCACCGCAAGGCGATGGCGAATGAGGGCCTGCTGGATGCCGCGGCCGCGGGCATCGGGGAGGGTGGCGTCACCGAAGAGCATGGCGATGTCGCCGAGGATGGCGAGCGCGCCGCCGCCGGCGGGACGGCCGTTGAGTTCGGCGATGAACTCAAAGTCGACGGCCGGCAGGACGCGGGTGAGTGTGAGCATTTCGGGCGAGGGGTCGTGGCCCTCGCTGAAGCCGCGCATCATCAGATCGAGCCACTCTTCGTGCCGCGTGGGCTCGCAGCGAATGAGCCTGGCTTCGCAGGGAATATCGGGCAAGACCTCCGGGCGGCGCAGCATGAGGTTGTTCAACTCAATCACCTTGTAGCCGCGGCGGGTGATTTGTTCGAGAAAGGTGGGATGAGAGAGGGGGCAGAGATCGATGAGGGCGGCGCTGCCGCGGCTGCGGAAGAACTCCTCCATGCGGTCGAATTCGGCATCGCCGGCGGGCCCTTCCATGCCGATGCCGAGGGCGTGTGTCATGGGCGAACCGATGCCCCCGAAGAGGGCGCAACCCCCAAAGAACGGTTCGGCTTCCGCGGCGCCGGCGGCCAGGGAGAAGGCGTTGGCGGCCTCAGCGGCTTCCAGGCGGCGGGCGAGTTGGAAGTCGGCGGTGGAGAAAGGCAGCATGGCTATAGGATAGGCCTTTTCAACGGCCACCGAAGATCGAGCGGAGGTAGCGGCTGCGGAGTTGCTCGCGGCCCCACTTGTCTATCCTCGGATAGGAGAAGAAGAGGCGCCGGCGAGCGCGGCTGACGGCGACGTAAAAAAGGCGGTGTTCCTCGAGTTCGCGGCCCTCTTTAAGACTGCGGCGGCTGGGGAACTGGCTTTCAGCGGCGCCAGCGAGAAAGACGGTGTCGAATTCGAGGCCTTTGGCCTGGTGGACGGTGAGCAGAAGAACCTGGTCGTCGTCGAACTTCTGGCCGTCGATTTCGCGGGCGAGGGCGGCGGCGTTGAGGACGTGGAAGAGAGCGTCGACGGGCGGGCGCTCGGGCTCGTCGAGACGGCGGAAGTGGCCGAGGAGTTCATCGAGATGGCCGCGGCGTTCTTCGTCCTCCGCGTAGTGGCGCAGCAGGCCGGACTCGTGGAGGACTTGTTCCAGCAGTTCGTGCGGGCGCTGGAGTTCCATCTGGGCGCGCCAGGCGGCGGCCTTCGCAGCCAGCGGGCGGAAGCGTGCGCCGTGGCGTTTGAGGGCTTGCGTGCGGAGAGAGAGCCCTTCTTCGAGCCGGGGCAGCAGAGCCTGGAGGAGCTCAACGGTAGCGGCGACGTCGGAGTCCGCGCGGTGCGTGGGCACGCTCTTGAGGCCGAGCTTGCGGCAGATGTCGCCCAGCTTGTAGCGGGGCAGGCGATGGAAGCGGCGGGTGAGGTCGAGTGTATCGAAGACCGGGGCGCGCTCCCACTCCGGCAGGCCGAGGCGAAGGCAGGCGCTGCGGAGCATGGGCATGTCGAACTGAGGGATGTTGTGGCCGGTGAGGACGCAGCCGGAGCAGAAGGCCCGGAAGCGTTCGAGGACCTGGGCTGGGTCTTCGCCTTGCTCGGCCAGGAAGGCGTCGGAGAGGTGGTGGATGGGCTCGGAGTCGCCGACGGGGCGGGACGGCCGCAGGTAGGCGTGAAAGGTTTCGAGGCTGGCATGGGCACCGCAGCGGGTGGCGGCGAGCTCGACGATTTCGTCTTCTCCGATTCTGAGTCCGGTGGTTTCGATGTCGAAGACGACGATGCGTGAAGCGCGGGCGGCTTCGAGCAGGGGGAGGAAGGGATCGCCGCGCTCATAGACGGCGGGGTCGAGGAGGTCGCCGAGCTTGAGCCCGGCTTCGCGAGGCGCGCCGCGGAGTTCGGCGAGAGTGGCGTCGCCGATGCCCTTGGCGGGCGTCTTGAGGAAGCGCAGCAGGCTGGCTTCGTCGTGAGGATTGAGCAGGAGCCGGATGTGGGCGAGGGCATCCTTCACCTCGGCGCGCTGGAAGAACTTGAATTCGTCCACCTTGAGATGCGGCAGGCCGAGCGCGGTGAATTCCGTGGAGAGATCGCGCAGGGTGAAGTTGGTCCTGGTGAGGATGGCAATGTCGCGCAGGGGGACGCCCGCCGCGGCGAGATCCTGGGCGCGGGCGGCCAGCCAGCGGGCCTCGTCGCGCAGGTCCGTGGCTTCATAACATTCGAGCGCGTCGCCCTCTTCGGCGGCCTGGGGCAGGATCTCGTTGGTGACGCTGCCGGGGCAACTGCGGATGACTCGCTGGCAGGCGTCCAGGATGCGCCGGGTGGAACGGTAGTTGCGGGTGAAGCGGATCTCCCGCACGGGGGCGAACCGGGAGCGGTAGTCGGCAAGGATTTCGCCCGGTGCGGAGCCACGCCATTCGTAGATGGTCTGGTCGACGTCACCGAAGAAAGAGAGGCGGCGTGAGCGCTCAGCGAGGAGGCGTAGGGGGAGGTATTCGGCGCGGGAGGTGTCCTGGACCTCGTCCACCTGGATCCAGGCAAAGCGGCGCTGCCAGCGATCCAGGACTTCGGGGTGCTCCTGGAAGAGGCGATTGACGCCGGCGATGAGGTCGGCAAAGTCGACGGCGTGGCGGTCGCGCAGACGGTGAATGTACTCGGCGAGGATAGGGGTAAAGGTGACGGCGCGGCGCTTGAGGAAGTCGAACCGGGACTCGGCCAGGCGGCGGTGGAAGAGTTCCTGTGGGGTCCGGCCAGGGGGCTCTTCGAAGGGGCTCAGGCGGGCATCGCCGGCCACCTGGAAGAGGAAGAACTCGAACTCGTTTTTAAGGTCCCGGGGAGCGGTGAGGCCGTGGAGTGCGGCCGCTTCGCCGCAGAGAGTGCGGCAGTCTTCTTCGTCGTAGACAACGAAGTCGCGGTCCCAGCCGACAGCGGAGGCTTCGGCGCGGAGGATCTGGGCGCAGAGGCCGTGAAAGGTGCGGGCTGTGATCTCGCCGCCGAGCTTGCCTAGATGGAGGGCGAGGCGGGCACGGAGTTCGTTGGCGGCCTTGTTGGTGAACGAGAGGCAGAGGATGGAAGAGGGAGCGAGGCCGGATTCGATGGCGTGGGCGGCGCGGAGAGAGAGGACGTTGGTCTTGCCGGTGCCGACCGGGGCCATGACGAGGAGGGATTCGTCCCAGGACTCCACGGCCTGGCGCTGCTCGGGATTGAGCGTGTCCCAGGGAATCATGAGGTACGGGGGGAGGAACTGGCGGAGAGGGAGGGATTCGAACCCTCGATACAGTTTCCCGTATACACGCTTTCCAAGCGTGCGCCTTCAACCACTCGGCCACCTCTCCTGGGGTGAACGGAATGCGAGAATCGCAAACCGCGTGGATGCAATAGACAGTTTAGCATTGAGGCTCACTTCACCGCTATTCCCTGGTAAAGATAGCCGCGGGCTCGCAGCCACCACTCGGAGCCGGCAGCGGCATCCGCGGTCGATTTGCAGAGTTCGTCCTTGGAGGCCCAGCCGCCGGATTTGATGAGCTGCCAGTCGACCATGAGAGGTTCTTTCAGCTTGCGGAGTTCAACCCAGAGGCTGAGGTCCCGCAGGACGTTACGGGAGATGAAGGCGGCCCCACGATCGAGAGGGACGACGGCGGCGGGAGCGCGTTTGCCGCCGCAGAGGGCGGCGCGAACGGCGGCGTTGACGGTTGAATCCGAACGGGCGGAGAGTTCCGGCAGCGGGCCGCGAGCGTCGATGCCGGGCGGCGCGCCGTCCCACTGGACGCGGATTTCCATGGGGTAGATCAGCCATTGGTCGAGCACGTTCATCTGGATTTCGAGGCGAAAGCGGCCGACCTTGGCGTCGGGCGGCACGAAGACATCAAGCAGGTAAGTTTGCACCTTCTGGCCTTCGCTGAGTTGGGCGGTGACCGGGAGCGTCACAGGCTTGACGCGATCCGGCACCCACTCTTCCCCCAGGCGCGTGTACTCTTCCTGATAGAAGGAAACTTTCACGGAATCTTCGGGGTTTTGGGCGATATGGATGGTGTACGCGGAACCGTTGGGCACCTCCGCGGCGACGCGGAACGTCAGATAGGCGTTCCGCGCCGCCGCGGGAGAGAGAAACTCGCGCCGGCGCTCCACGCGGTCGGCCCGAACCACCTGGCCATCCGGCCCCACGCGCTGGAACTCGCTGTACACCAAAATGCGCTGGCCGCTGAGAGCGAGGCTCGCAGCGGCCAGCACGAACAGAACTGTGGTCGGGCGGGTCACGCCCTCCAGCTTACGCCAGGTCGAACTTCTCCTGGTGGAGGAGGGGATCGGAAACGACCAGGACGGGCCGGCCGAGCACCTCTTCGATCTCCTCGAGATACTCGTTGTCCACGGAGTTGAGCTCCTTGGCTACCTCGGGGTTCACACGCAGCACCACATCCTTGGTATCCACCACCTTGGCGTACTTCTGGGCCTGGGTGAGGACTTCGCCGATGATGGTATCCACGCTCTTGACGTAGCCGGCGCCCTCGCAATTCGGGCAGGGCGAACAGAGCGAGCGCTCGAGCGACTGCTTGACGCGCTTGCGGGTGATGGCAACCAGGCCGAAGTCGTTGAACTGGAGGATCTTGTAAGGCGCCTTATCCTGGCGCATGGTGTCCTCCAGAGCCTGCATCACTTTCTGCCGGTTCTTGCGCTCGTCCATGTCGATGAAGTCGACCACGATGATGCCGCCGAGATCGCGCAGGCGCATCTGGCGGACGATCTCGCGGACGGCTTCGAGATTGGTCTTGACGATGGTGTCTTCGAGCCGGTTGGTCTTGCCGACATACTTGCCGGTGTTGACGTCGATCGCGACCAGGGCTTCGGTCTGGTTGATGACGATGAAGCCACCGGACTTGAGCCACACCTTGGGGCGCAGGGCCTTTTCGAGTTCCTGCGTGATGCCGAAGGCATCGAAGATGGGCTCGGGCCGGGTGTAGAGCTTGACGCGGCTCAGCAGGTTTGGCTGGACGCGCTCGACGTTGTGGAGGACCTGCTCATAGAGGTCTTCGTTGTCCACCCAGATGGCCTTGAAGCCGTCGGTGAGCTGATCACGGATGAGGCGCTGGACCACTTCCACGTCGTGATGGAGCAGGGCCGGCGCACGGCGCTTCTCGGCCTTGGCCTTGATGTCGAGCCACAGGCCGGCGAGGAACTTCATATCGGACTCGATTTCCTCTTCGGTGCGGCCCTCCCCGGCGGTGCGCATGATGTAGCCGCCGGCGATTCCTTCGCGGTGCTTCTGCAGAATGCGGCGGAGGCGCTGGCGTTCTTCGTCAGTGGAGATTTTGCGGGAGACGCCGAGGTGCTCGACGGTGGGCATGTAGACCACGTACCGGCCGGGCAGGGCGATGTGGGAGGTGATGCGGGCGCCCTTCTGGCCGAGGGGTTCCTTGGCGATCTGGACGATGATCTCCTGGCCTTCCTTGAGGAGGTCGGCGATGGAGGGCAGGGGCGTACGGTCACGATCGGGGCGTTCGCGGTCGTCGCGTTCGCTGCGTTCGGGGCGGTCGCGGCGTTCGGGCCGTTCCGGGCGCTCGGGGCGTTCCACGGGGCGGGCTTCGACGCGCTCAACCGGCTCATCGGCGCGGGTTTCAGGAGCGGGGCTTTCCGCGCCTTCTCCGCGGCCGCGGCCGCGGCGGCGCATGCGGCGGGAGATGCGGTGCGGGGCACGGTCGCCTTTGGCGCGCAGGGGTGCGGTGAGGCTCTGCGGCATGCGGGCCGGTTCCACGCCTTCGTCTTCGGTCTCGGGAGCCTCTTCGGCTTCGGCGGCGTCGGAGGGAGCGGCTTCATCGCCGGCCTCCACTGCGTCTTCGACAGCAGTTTCTGCCGTCAGCCCAGCTTCGCCGGCATCGGCGACGGCGTCGCCTTCCTCCTCAGCTTCCTCGGCAGCGGCATTTTCGGCCTCCGCCACGGCCTGAATGGCTTCAATCTCGTCTTCGTCGACTTCCGAAGATTCGGCGGCCTCGTCTTCCTCGGTTTCTTCCTCGATTTCTTCCTCGACCTCTTGGGGCTCCGGCACGGCCAGGTTCAGCTCACCGCGGTGCTCAATCTCTTCGACGCGATCGAGAATCTCTTCCGCGGCATCGGCGGCGGCTGCCTCATAGGCCTCTTCCGCTTCGGCGGAGTCAGCGTCCGAGGAGTCCTGCGAATCCGGCTGCGCCGGCTTGCGGTACTTGGCGAGGGACTCACCGGGAAGGACGATCACATCTTCGACGAAGGAGTCCTCGACGGTGGCCTCCGGCTCGTCGGCGACGGCCTCGTTCGCGGCAGTGTCAGCGGCTTCCACCGTTTCGGTCTCACCGTCGGTGACACTGGCATACTTGGACTCGGGCAATCCACGGCCACCGCGGCGGCGGCGGCGGGAGCGGCGGCCACGGCCACCACGGTCTCCGTCTTCCGCGGGAGAGGCGGATTCGACGACTTCGGCGGCGGGAGCGGCCTCGTCGGACACGGCTTCAACGGGTGGCTCGGCGGGCGGAACGAGGAGCACGGGCTGGAGTTCAGCATCGCGGTCCCGATCCCGGTCCCGGTCGCGATCCCTTCCGCGGCCCCGGCCCCGGCCCCGTTCGCGATCCCGGTCCCGGTCGCGATCCTGATCGCGGTCTCGTCCGCGGTGGTCGTCGACGCGGTCGATCTCGTCGGAGTTTTCTTCAAAGAAGTCCGAGACGTAGAGGAAGCAATCCCGTTCGAGCCCGAGGTCCACGAAAGCGGACTGCATGCCGGGCAGGACGCGCGTGACGCGTCCCTTGTGGATGCTGCCGGCGAGTGAATATTCGTTGGCCCGTTGGAAGAACAGCTCAACGAGCTGGCCGTCCTCGAGAATGCCGACTTTAGTCTGGTGCCTGGACTGGCTGACCACCAGTTCCTTGGATGAATTCATTTCTGCCTCCACGGCGCGCGGGTAGCGGGTGTGGAGAGAGGCTGGCTTGAAGTCTATCCGGCAGGCTCAGGCTGGGAAGGGTCCCTGGGGTCCGAGGCTCGTCCCCGGGCTGATTCCCATTCAAAATCGGTTCGTCCGCCGGGCGCTGATGGTCCCTGCCGGAGGCAGGTTCTGGAAATTCGCTCTCCCGGGCGGCGGCGGCTTGTATCTATCGGCCGCTGTCTCGTCCTGCTGAATCTATACCTGCGCCGCGATGGCTTGCTTGCAGCCGGGCGCTCTCTCTTGACCGTTCCGTCACGCTACAAATCGCCGGAGCCTCACATTGTTGACCAGCCCCAGCATCATAAATACCGATAACATGCTCGACCCCCCATAGCTCATCAGGGGCAGCGGAATTCCCGTTACCGGCATCCGCCCTACCGCCATACCCACATTCACCAGAAGGTGGAACAGCAGCAGCGAACAAACTCCCATGCAAATGAACATTCCTGCCCGGTCTGGAGCGGTTTGCGCGTTCTGCACGATCTGCATCATCAGCAGGAAGTACAGCCCCAAAACGACCAGGATGCCGACGAAGCCATGCTCCTCGGCAAAAGCCGAAATCAGAAAATCCGTATGAGCAACCGGCAGAAACCTGAGTTGAGTCTGGGAGCCTTGGGTTACTCCCCGGCCCCAGATTCCTCCGGCACCCACAGCGATCTTGGACTGGATCACCTGGTAACCCTTGCCCGTCGGATCCTTCATAGGGTCAATGAAGGTTTCCAGACGAGCCCGTTGATAGTCTTTCAGGAGAAACCAGCCAGCCGGCAAGAGCACCGCCGCCAGCCCGAGAATCAGAGCCGCGTGCTGCCAGCGAATGCCGCCGAGAAAAACTCCAATCACCAGGACCGGAACATACGTCAGAGATGTCCCCAAGTCCGGTTGTGCCACCACCAGGGCGAATGGTATGCCAACGAGAACGCCCAAGCGGAGCAAGTCACGGCCTTCCAGCCGGCTGCTCTTCAGCTCGGCCAAATACCGTGCTACCAGTAATACTATCACTAGTTTGGTGAACTCCGAAGGTTGAAACTTGAAACCCAGGCCGAGGGGGATCCAGCGCTTGGAGCCCCAGACGAGGCGGCCGATGAGCGGCGTGATGACGAGCAGGGTGAGGCTGAGCCCATAGAGGATGGGTACCTGGCCCAGGAGGGTATGGTAGTCCACTCGGGTCATCACCCACATGGCAAAGAGCCCCGCGAAGAGAAAGATCACCTCTTTCCACCAAGCGGTTTTCCAGGCGGTATCCATGGTGGCACTATAGATCTGGAGAATGCCGAGGCCGCAGATGACCATGGCCAGGAGGATCATGACCCAATCGAGATTCCGGATGGAGCGGTAGCCAGCCATTAGCGGTTGCCTCCGGGACTATTCAGCAGGGTGGCGATGCTCGGAGCGGGCTGCTCCACCCTGTGGAGTCGAAACTTCTTGTCGTAGTAGGCCTTGATGACGTCGCGCACGATGGGGGCTGCCTGGTCGCCGTGCGCGCCGTTTTCGTAGAGAGCAGCGACGACGATCTCCGGATTCTGGCGCGGCGCAAAGCCGACGAACCAGGCGTTGTCCTGCCACTCCTCGCCCTTCTTCAGCTTCAGCAAGTCGTTGGAGGCGAGTTGGGCGGTGCCGGTTTTGCCGCACATTTCGACGCCCGGGATGCGGGAGGCGGCGGCCGTGCCCCACTCATTGACTACGGCGTACATGCCGGCGGCGATCTTGGCGACGTTCTCGGGCTTGATGTCGCCCTTGCGGATGAACTCATCGAGCTTCTCAGCCTTGACGACATGGGGGCGCATCCAGACGCCGCCCGATGCGAGGCCGCCGATGGCGTAGGCGAGCTGGAGCGGGGTGACGGTAACAGCACCTTGGCCTACGGAGACCGAAATGGTCTCACCGGCGTACCACTTCTCACGCTGCGTACGGACTTTCCACTTGGAAGAGGGCACTACGCCTTCCTTCTCTCCCGGCAGATCGATGCCGGTCTTGTGCCCCAGTCCGGCCATTTCGGAGTATTTGGCGATGGTGTCGACCCCTATCTTGTTGCCGACGGCGTAGAAATAGACGTCGCAGCTTTGAGCGATGGCGGTCTTGAGATTGACGACGCCGTGGCCGGACTTCTTATGGCATTTGAACCAGCGGCCGTACCAGTTGGCGCCGCCTCCGCAGGTCACGGTGAAGTTCTCGTCGATCTCGCCGGACTCGAGCGCGGCCAGGGCAACGATCGGTTTGAATGTGGAGCCGGGCGCCTGCTGCGCCTGGAGCGCGCGGTTGAAGAGCGGTTTGTAGGGACTCTGAATGAGGGCGGAGTACTCGCGGTTGTTGATGCGGCCCACGAAGTGGTTTGGATCGTAGGCGGGCGTGGAAGCGAGAGCGAGCACTTCGCCCGTGCGGGGATCGATGGCAACGACAGCGCCGCGCTTGCCCTCCATCGCCATCTCGGCGACAACCTGGAGATCAAGGTCGATGGTGAGGCGGAGGTCGCGGCCGGGTTGGGCATCCTTGATGCCGAGCACCTGGCGGGTATTCATGAGGTGATCGACACGGACCTGGCGCTGGCCGTCGATGCCCGTGAGGTGGGCGTTGTAGTAGCGTTCGACGCCGGCCTTGCCGATGAGGTCACCGGGGTTGTGGTTGGCCCACTCCTGCGTGTTGAGCTCCGCATCGTTCACTTCGCTGACATAGCCGAGGAGGTGAGCGGCGAGACCTTCTCTGGGGTAGATACGGTACTGGGAACGGATGAGTTCCATCTCGGGGAAGCCGTCGGAGCCGCGGTGGGCTTCGACGAAGGTGAGTTCGTCGGGAGTGAGTTCGTCCTTGAGGGGAATTGTGAAGTAGGTGGGCTGCTTGCGGAAGCGTCGCACTTTGGCTTCCAGTTCGGTGGCATCGAGGTTGAGCCCCACGGCCATGGGCGTGAGGTGCTCCATGCGCAGGTTTTCGCGGGAGAGAATGACGCGGTAGCTGCTGTGGTTGTCGACGATGACACGGCCGTCGCGATCGAGGATTCGGCCGCGCGGCGCGGGGATGGGAAGGCTCTTGATCTGGTTCTGCTGCGCCTTTTCGGAGTAGAACTCTTCGTTGACCACCTGGAGGTCCCAGTAGCCGACGGCGAGGAAAACGAACACGCCGACGGCGAAGTACTGGAAGACGGCAATCTTGGCGGCGGCGAACTTGGAGTCGTCGTTCAGCAGCGGCCGGGTGGGGGTCGCATCGGGTTGACGCTCAGCGGGGATGTGTCGCACGGCGCCTTATAGCTCCTCAGATTTCAGTCTATCCAGCACGAGGAACAGCGGGGCGGCCACCAGGGCGTTCAGGAAGGCGAAGATGATGGTCTGCGGCGCCTGGAGGTCCATGCTCATGCCGAGCAGTCCGCGGCCGAGCACCCAAAGGAAAAACTGGTGAAAAACGAAGAAGAAGAAGCTCAAAATGAAGCGTAAGGCTACGTTTTCGACGTCAAAACGCATGCTGATGGAGGCCGCGAAGTATCCGACGAGCGTCTTGACGATGCCTTGCATGCCGAGGGGGTGCTGGCTGAGGGCATCCTGCGCCAGGCCGATGAGGCAGCCGATGATGGCGCCGGCCACGGGCTGGCGGCGCATGAGCGCAAAGTAGACGGTGACCAGCAGCGGCAGTTCGAGGTAAGAGAGATACGACGCGAAGCGCGGGACGTAGACCTGGAAGAGGATGGCGAGCAGCGGCGGCACGATGTAGGCCACGGGCCGGAAGCGCGAGATCTTGGACTTCGCGGGGACCACGCCCATCAGGTTGTCGTTCAATTCCGTCATCGCTTGGTAGCTTCCCCGTTCTTCTTGGCGGGCTCAGCGGGCTTCGCCGGATCGGACGGGCGGGCGGCCGCGCCGGCGGGCGGCTGGGCGCCCGGAGCTGGGGCAGGAGCCGGAGCGCGATTGAAATCCGCGACGCCGCCTTTGACGCCGAGCTGCACGCCCTGGCCGGAGACGACGCGCTGGTAGCGTTCCTTGAGCCGATCCGCATCGGTGACGGCGGCGCCTTCTCCGGATTCGGAGGCGGCCGGCTGCTGGTTCTCGTTGGGCGGAGCCGGGAGGATATTCACGTCGGTAGCGGCAGGGGTTTCAGGCGCGGGCAGCAGCTGATGGACTCCGTCGAGGACGATGAGCATCTCTTCCATCCCGGCCTGCACACCGCTGGGCGCGACGATCACTTCCTTGCCGCCGCGGCCTTCGCGCACCATCTTGACCTGTCCGACCGGCATGCCGCGAGGGAAGACGCGATCGGCGCCGGAGGTGTAGAACCACTCGCCCGGTTCGAGCTTATCCTCGTTCTGAACGTATTCGACGATGCAGGTATTGAGGCCGACGCCCTTCAACGTCCCGCGCACCAGATTCTTCTGCGAAACGACGCCTGCGACGGAACCCTGTTCGGTAATGAGCTGGACTAGAGACGCGGTGGGATAAGCGGCGACGACCTTGCCGACGATGCCATCAGGCGAGATGGTGGCCATCCCCTTCTTCACTCCGTCGGTGGTGCCGCGGTCCACAAAGACGACGCGGGAGTTGGCGCCGGTGCCGGTGCCGATGACACGGGCGGCCAGAAGCTTGGAGGGCGTGCGGGAGCGAAACTCGGCCAGCGCCTTGGAGCGGTCCGCCGAAGCCAGTTCGGAGGCAAGGAAGCGATTGCGGAGGCGGAGTTCGCCCAGTTCGTGCTTGAGGCGCTGGTTTTCCGCCTGAACGTCTTTGAGGAAGACGTAACCCTGAAGGAAGCCGCCGGTGCCGCTGCGCAGACCTTCAATGCCGCGGGCGAGCGGAGTGACGGCTGTGACGGCCCAGACGCGGATGAGCGGAACATCTTCGCGCGCCTTCACCTGGTAGGCCAGCAGCAGAAGTTGCGCGACCACGAGCAGGAGCAGGACGCTCAGGTTCCGGTAGCGGCTCAGGAAGTTTTCCATGACCCAGCCTTCGAGGCGCCGTCTGGCGCACCTACTCGATCGCGATCCGCCGCAGCAGTTTGAAGTCGGTCAACATGCGCCCGGTGCCAAGAGCGACGCTGGCCAGAGGGTCTTCGGCGATGGATACCGGCAGGCCGGTCTCTTCGCGGATGCGCTTATCGAGATTCTTGAGCAGCGCGCCGCCACCGGTGAGAACGATGCCGCGGTCGCTGATGTCGGCGCTGAGTTCGGGAGGCGTGCGCTCCAGGGCAACGCGGATCGCGTTCATGATGGTGGCAACACACTCAGAGAGGGCTTCGCGGATCTCGTCGTCCTGAACGACGATCGTGCGCGGCACGCCTTCGATCAGGTTGCGGCCTTTGATCTCCATGGAGATCGGCTTTTCGAGCGGGAAGGCGCTGCCGATCTGCATCTTGATCTGTTCGGCGGTGCGCTCGCCTACCAGCAGGTTGTACTTCTTCTTGAGGTACTGCATGATGGCGTCGTCCATCTCGTTGCCGGCGACGCGCACGGAACGGGCGTAGACGATGCCGGAGAGGGAGATGACCGCGACGTCGGTGGTCCCGCCGCCGATATCCACCACCATGTTGCCGGAAGGCTCAGTGATGGGGAGGCCGGCGCCGATGGCGGCCACCATGGCCTGCTCGACGAGGTGGACCTCACTGGCCTTGGCGCGGTAAGCGGAGTCGATGACCGCGCGCTTTTCCACCTGGGTGATCTCGCTGGGGACGCCGATGACGATGCGGGGGTGGACCAGCATCTTCCGGCCATGCGCCTTCTGAATGAAGTAATTCAGCATGCGCTCAGTGACTTTGAAATCCGCGATGACGCCGTCTTTCATCGGACGGATGGCGACGATGTTACCGGGGGTGCGACCGAGCATTTCCTTGGCTTCTTTGCCGACCGCTTCCACTTCGCCGTTCGTCTTGTTGATGGCCACGATGGACGGCTCATTGACGACGATGCCTTTCCCACGCGCGAATACCAGCGTATTCGCCGTGCCCAGATCGATCGCCAGATCCGAAGAAAACAAACTAAAGAGAGAGCGGATGTTCATTTGAGGAAATGCCCGTGCGCGCGTTTCGGGGCGAAGCCGTTACACGGCCTGTCAACTGACGCGGGGAGTCTCTTTGAGCGTAACATACACCGGCAGGGCCACCCGGTAGGGCTTCGACTGTTCGTAGCCGAGCTGTTTGAGCAGCTCAAAGACCGCTTTCAGGGCGGCGCGGTGGACATCCTTACTGGAGAGATCCTTGTCTTTCAATAGTTTGACCAGATCGCTCACGGTCGGCGCGACTTCCGGCATCCACTTCCGGAGGGCGGCTTCGTAGCGCGCCTGCGCCGGCCATTCGCCCGGCTTCAGGCCGAGCTTTACGTCGAGCCACTGAGCCGCGACGCGGATTCGCGCACAGCGATCCTCCCGCGGCGGCGGAGGTCCGGATTCCATTTGGAGGGTGGCAGCTTCGAGTCCGGAGAGCCAGAACTTGCGAAATTCGATGCCCCGCCGGTCCTGCTCGCTTCGAATCAACCCGTGCTGAACGATATCCCCGGAATGGACGCCGACGCAGGCCCACTGATTGTCGACAAACATGGGCGTAGGGTAGCCCTGGGCCTTGATCCAGGCGTGTCCGAACTCGTGGGCGATGAGCGCCTCTTCCTGGCCTTGCCAGTCCGCGCGGCGCATTCCGTTGAGCATGACGAGGTAAGCGCCGCCTCCGGGCGCCTTGTGATGCACAAAAACGGCGTACATCTGCATGAACTGGCCGCGAAAGTTCTCATTTTTAAGGTATTCGACGAAGGCGGCGCGCTGCGGGGTCTCCGGGGCGAGGCGGAAGGAATGGTCACTTTCCTGGTATTCGGCTTCGGCGACGACCAGCGGCAAGCCGCTCCTGGCCTCTATTTCACCCTTCCACTGGGCGAGCGCGGCGGTGAGCACGAGTTCGGCAAGCATGCAGTTTCCATGATAACGGCGAGGCTAGACACGCGGCAGATGACGCAGCCGGCGGGCGCGGAGTGGGCGGAGCTACTTGCGGCCCAAGCGGATAGCGAGCCCCAGGATCATGGTTCGCGAGTAACCCGGCGTGGCGTGGATGCGGAACATGGGAGCGGCGCCCCGCAGGCGCGACTCGAAGTAGTTCTGCGTCTCGTAGTACTGCCTGTTGAAGAGATTGTCCACGGCCAGGCTCAGTTCGGCCCGAGGCGAGAGACGCCGAGTGACACCGACATCGTAGACGGTATGCCCGGCGGCGACGACGGAGGCATCCTCGCCGTCGAGGCGGTAGTGATTGATGGCGCGCATGCGGACGGAGCCGCTCCAGCCGCGCCAGGCGGTGAGCGTCAGGCCGGCGTTGGCGACGAAGCGGGGTGCGCTGTCTACGTAGACGCGCGGCTCACCGAGGTAGTAGGCATTCCAAACCTTGGTGACGCCGGCGTTGAGGAAGAGATGGTGGGTGATTTCTGTGGAGGTCTTGGCTTCAAAGCCCGAAGCGCGGCTCGGACCTCGGAACTCGATACTGCCGTCGTCGGGGACGTAGACCTGCTCGTGAGAGCGCGCGATGCGAAAGGCGGCGGCCTGGAAGCTGACGCGGGAGGCTTTCCAGGCGGCGCCGCTCTGGAGGAAGTCCGTGGTGGCGACGCGCTCCATCTCCGGGCGCTTGATGACAGCGCGGGCGTCGGCGGTGGAGATGCCGCGGCCGTAATTGAAGAAGAAAGTAAGCGGCGTCCGCTGCCAGGGCGTGAGCGAGGCGTTGGCTTTGGGCTGCCAGCGGCCGGCGGTCTGGATGCCGCTGGCGAGGGGATCCACACGATCCCGGACATCGAAGCGGAACGCGTCAAAGCGCAGGCCGCCGCCGGCCAAAAGGCGGCCGCCCCAGAGGCTGACGTTCTGCTGCGCGTAGCCGGCGCCGTTGGTGACGCCCGCGTTGGCGCGAGTGCTGACGCCGGTGGGTTCCCGATCCACGCGGGGATAGAGCGACACGTTGATCTGATTGGCGTGGAAGTTGCCGCCGGCGGAGAGATAGCCAGAGGCGCCCAGCCAGCGATTGGGCCGCAGATACTGGCCGTTGGCGCCTTCCTGCAGACGCGAGTCGTGCTGCTGGAAAGCGTCGCCATGGACAGGATCGTTCAGATAGTAGGTGAAGTTCATGAAGTGATCGAAGAGCATTCGCGAAACGAAGCCATCGAGCTTCCATACCTGGCCTTGCGCGCCTTCCTCACGCCAGTAGCCGGCCAGTGTGCCGCCCCACTGGCGGATACCGTTGGTGGGGTCCACAGCGCCAAAACGGTCGAGTTGACCGGTTTCGATCAGGTCCAGCGGCAACTGGCCGGAAGAGGAGGAATCGGCGCGGCCGCCGTTCGCTTTCAACGCTACCTGCCGCCTCTCCGAGACGTGCCGCGTGACGTTGATGGTGACGTTGTCCCTACGGTACCCGAGGGGATGGACGAAGGGGCCATCCGACGCCGAACCTTCATAGGCGAAGAGCGCATCGGTATTCCGCCAGTTGGGGCTGTAGGCGAAGAAGCCGCGCAGGGTGCCGAAGGAGCCGCCCTGCATCCGCACGGTGAACTCGTCGGGCATCGACTCGCGCGTGACGATGTGGACTACGCCCAGGCCGCTGAAGTCTCCGTATTCGGCGCTGAATGGGCCGTTGATGAGGTTGACTTCGCGAATGAGTTCGGGCGTGATGCTCTTGAGCGGGCCGAGATAGCCTTGCCCATGACCTTGCGTGGACTGATTCATCTGGACACCGTCGGCCAGCACTTTGAGGCCGCCACTGACGCCGCCGTGGTCGAGGTTGTAGCCGAAACGGCGGATCTCGACGCTCTTGGCGCCGCCTTCGTGCTGCCCGGCATTAATGCCAGCGTCAAGCAGGTGGAAAACCTGGTCGTCGCGGGAGAATAGCGTCTTCTCGATCACCTCGCCATTGCGGCGGTCGATGGTGACTTCCACGGGCGTGGCCCGCACCACCACACTCTGGTGCAAAACGGGGATCCGGTTTGAATCCGGCGGCTCGGTCTTCCGCTGCGGTTCTGGTTTCTCCGGCTGCTGGGCGCAGAGCAGAGAGGCGATGGCGAGCAGGAGGAACAGATACCGCATACTTCGACGGTATCACGACATGAACATTCGTGCTACTGTTTTTCACCGGACTGACAGTTGGCTCAGAGTGCAGATGCCCACCTGTGGCATGATTGAATTCGTGGACGAGCGGCTTTTCTACACTGAATCCCAGACGACGCGGCCGGCGCGTCTGAACTGTCCGTTTTGCCGCAGCGTGGAGGAGTACCAGTTGCGCTGGGTGCTCCGCCAGAAGAAGGATCGCCTGCCCTCCGGCGCCGACGAGCGGGACCGGGCCAAGTTCGCCAAGGCTCAAAGCTACATGGTGCTGATGGACGACAAGGTGCAGTGCAAGAACCCTCGCTGCCGCCGTCCGGTGGAAGTTTCGGGCATCAAGACCACTGCATTCCTGTGATTCCGCGCAGAGCATTTCTGGGCGCACTGCCGCTACTGGCCGCCTGCCGGAAGCCGGGCACGGGCTATCGCGGCATCGCATTCGTGACGTCGGAATCCGAGCCATCGCTGGTGGCTGTGGATCTGATGGAGTTCGCGGTGAAATCGCGCCTGACGCTGCCGGGCCCGGCGACGTCGATCCACCAGCACAAGAACCGTTTGTACGCACTTTCGCCGGCGTCCCGGACACTTTCGGCGATCGACGCCAAGGCGCTGGCGGTGAGGGAGACGGTGAAACTGCCGGCGGCGCCGGTGACGGCGATCCGGCGCGGCTCCATGCTGTGGTGCCTGATGGAGAATCCGGCTCAGATTCTGCCGGTGCCACTGGAGACGATGCGGCCGGCGCAGCCGATCCCGCTGCCGGCCGAGCCGCTGGGATTTGACATCGCGTGGAAATCGCCGCTGGCCTGCGTGACCTTGGGGAAGAACTCGGCGGTATTCGTCGATTTGGCGGGTAGGATCGTGCATCCGCCACGGCTGCTGGACGATTCGCCGGGGGCGGTGCGGTTCCGCTCCGACGACAAGGCGGCGTTCATCGCAGGGCTGGGCCGGCGTCAACTGATTGTGTTGGACGTCCGCTCACGCGACGTCATGACGCAGCTGCCGCTGTCGCTTTCTCCGGATCACTTCTGCATGAGCGCGGACGGGGGCCAGCTCTTCATCACCGGCCGCGGCCGCGATGCGGTGGCCATCGCGTACACATACCGCACAGAGATCGCGCAGACGTCGCTTTCCGGCCGCAAGCCGGGCCTGATGGCCACATCGGCGGAGCCGCCGCTGCTGTTTGTGGCGAATCCGGAAGCGGGGTCTGTGACGATCTTCGACATCTCGAGCCAGAAGGTGCTGGCGGTGACGAGCGTGGGGCTGGAGCCGCAGACGATTGAGGTGACTCCCGACCAGCAGTTTGCGCTGGTGCTCAACCGCGCGTCGGGCGATTTGGCGGTGATCCGTCTCGCCGCAATTGCGCCGGATCGGGACAAGACGGCTCCGCTGTTCACGATGATCCCGGTTGGGCCGAAGCCGGCGTCTCTGGTTGTCGCGCCGGCTTAACAATTGTGAAACGGACGGAGCCGGTGCCTCCGTCTCTCCACCAGGCAGCTTCGTATGAAACTTTCCTGTCTCTTTCTCCTCTCCGTCGCCGCCGCTCAAACAACGACGCCGCCTGCCACTCCGACGGTTCCCCGGGCAGGCTCTACCAGGAACAGCGGAGGTGCGATCACAAACAGTACGGGCTCCCCGGGTAGCCGGGGGTCTATGGACGATCAGGCGCTGCTGGTGGAGCAGGCCATCTCCGGAAGAGTGCTACTTGAGAACGGCGCGCCACCGCCCGAGCCCGTAGCCGTGATGCTCTCCTGCGGAGGACCGAAGCCAGCCTCGGAATTACTGGGAGGCAGGGCCGTGCTGACAAACATGAAAGGGGATTTCTGCATCCCGCTCAGCGTTGGAACGTCCAGTGGGCCCATGGGCTTCCGTGGAGCGTTTACCGCCCCGCGGCTTCAGGGGTGCGTGGCTGTCATCCGGGTTCCCGGATACGCGCCGTATGAGAAGGACTTGAGCCACACCATGTCCGTCGCCGACTGCGACCTGGGGAAGATCCACCTGCGGCGACTGGCGGCCGGCGGAGTTGGCACGGTGCTGAGTAACACAGCCAGCCGGGCGCCCGAAAGAGCCAGACGGGAATATCGCACAGCCGTGGAGGACGCCTACGCGCATCGCGACACCGAGGCGTTGGGACATCTGAAGAAGACGCTCAGCATTGATCCTGGTTTTGCATCCGCGCACTATCTGGCGGGTTACCTCTATGACCGGGCGGGCCGGCGGGAAGAGGCGTGCGCGGCCTACCTGGCCGCGGCAAATGCGGATCCGGTTTACGTGAATCCGCTCGTGCAACTGGCTAAACTGGCGGCGGAAGACCAGGACTACGCACTGGCTGCGAAGTTTGGACGTCGAGTGGTGGAACTCATCCCAGGATCTTATGCGGAGATCTACCTGATTGCGGCCGGGGCCGAGTTTAACCAAGGCGACGTGAAGTCCGCCGAGAGGACGGCGAGGGAAGGCATTGAAGCAAAGCTCGATGCGCAAGAGCCGCGTTTGCGCCTGCTACTGGCCGAGTCTCTATGGAAACAGAGCCGGTATGAGGAGGCACGCCGCGAGTACGCCATCTTCGCGGAAGCGGTGAAAGAAGGTCCCGAGGCGGAATCGGCCCGCAAGCGCAGCACGGGACGGTAAGCGCTACTTCGGTACGCGGGTAAGCTCAAGCCGCACCTCGCGCTTCTGCCCGGCGCGCACGGTGAGCGGCTGGCCCAGGCTGCGAAAGCCCCGCATCACGCTTTCATCCATGTAATCCCAACTGGCGCCGTCTTCGAAAGCGAACATGAGGTATTCGCCGGGCGGCACGTCGCGCCACTTGAAGCTGCCGTCGCTGTCGCTCTGGTCGATCCGATAGGAGATGAAGCTGGCCTCGGATCGCGCGGGGATGAGGACCACCGTCATACCCGACACGGGGCGGCCCTCTTTGTAGACGCGTCCGTTCACGCGCTCAGATTCGGCGTTCGCATTGACAGTGAGCGTCACCTGCCCGCTCTCCGGCAGTTCAACCAGATCTCCACGGACGCGCGCGCCTTCGGCCACGATGCTCTCGGGGGAGATCTGAATCCGCGAGTCCGGACCGGCAATGGAAACGGTATAGAGCCCGGCGGCCACAGCGCCGAACTGGACTTCGCCTTTGGAATCGAGCGTCCCGCGAGGCCCCCATTGTTCCCCGTAGTTCAGCAGGCCCGCCACAATCGTCTCCCCTGGTTTTGCACCGCGCACATTCAGCTTCATGCGGACCTTCGCCATCCGGGAGGCGTCCAGTTCCACGTTGGCAGGGTCATCGGCCACATCCACGGTTTGACGGGCGATGACGCGCCGTCCCTGCGCCGAAGCAAACAGAGTGTAACGGCCAGGCTGCACGCCTTCGAACCGGAATGAGTTGCCATAGATGAATTCGGTGTCGCCCACCTGAAAGTAGGTGCCGTCACCCAACGCAACCGACAGCCATGCGTAGGAGTTCTTCGGCGCCTCCGCGCCCTTGAAGGTCCCAATCACCCGCACGACTCGCGACGCGCCGGCGCGCACGTCGGCCCGGGCCTCCTCCGCGGGTTCGACATGCACCCAGGCAGCTTTGCTCACATCCTGCACACCGGGGTGGAAGGTAAGGCCGTATCCGGCGGGCGTTCCGGAAGAATCGAATAAAGGCAGATGCTGAAAGGGGATGCCGGTGACAGAGACCAGGTAGTCGCCTCGAGAGAGCCCATGGAGGCGAAACTCGCCAAGGTCGTTCGTTGTGCCACGGACGGCAATTTGCAGGCGTTGGGCCTGGCCTACGCCGCGGCGTCGATAGCCCACAATGGTCATGCCGGGCAGTGGTTCGCCTTTCTCGTCAACCACTTTGCCGGAGATGGTTGCGGGTGGAATCAGCGGGAAGACCAGATCGGTGGCGTCCTGGCCTTCTCCTATGACTACACCAGTGACAAGAGGGGCATGGAGTGCCTTCTGCCCGTACATCTGCGCGGGGAAACCGTTTCTTTCGGCAGCGATCATGTACTTGCCGGCGGGCAAGGATTCGAACCGGAAGCGGCCGTCGGAGCCGGTCAGCATGCTGGTCAGCTCTGATGACTTGCCGCTTTCGATGAGGCGCACGCGGACGCCTTTCAACGGGGAGCCGTTGGCGCCGTGGACCACGGTTCCGCCCAGCGGGTATCCGGAGGTCTGTGCCAGAAGGGCCAGCATCGCCAGAATCATCGGATCCCTCCCGTGCCATCGCCCTGCAGCACCGGCACGGTCACCTTGACCGTTTCTCCGGCTTTCGCCGTCACTGCCGCCGCGCGGTTCCAGAGCGTATCGAGAACGGCCCGGTCGCGGTACTCTATCTCATCGGAGGAGCGCTCGGAGAAGACGCGATATTCGCCAGGCGCCAGACTCACCTGGTCCGGCACACCCATTTGGTTCACGTACATGCTGGCGGCGAGCACCCGCTCGCCGAACTGCCGCAGGAGGATTATGCGCCCTCCCTTACCGCCTTCCAGAGAAAATTCCACCTGGGCCGTTTCAGGTTCGAGCCTGATCTCCAAAGGCTCACACCCGGCCTGAGTCACCAGCAGGCCATCCCGCAGAACGTCCGTGTTGCCACTCAGGATGGAGGCGACGTTCAGACTGTTGGTCTGGAACTCATATCTACCCGGGATGACGTTGTCCCATTCGATTCCTCCTCCTTCGGACGGCCGGCCGTAGCTCTCATGGCCGTCCCGCCCTCTCCACGGCTTGAGAATGCCCATGTTGCCGAAGCGCCGTCCGGGTCCGGCGCCGTGAATCTGCCCCTTCACGCTTACGCCCGAGGAGAGCGCCACGGTAACGCCATTCACATCCGCGGCGCCGAGTTGGACGATCACTTCTCCGCGCCGCTCGTCACCGGAGCGGGTTCTCGCGAGCAACAGGTACTCGCCAGGCGGCAGACCGGCGGCCTCAAAAGCGCCATTGGCGAGGTTCACTTTGACCTGGCCGGCAATGCGCTCGCCATCCCGGCTCAGTTCGAGAGTCACAGGCTCATCCGGCGCAAGTCCGAGGACTCTTCCACGAATGCGAAGGCCTGGCCTGGCGGCCAACTGGAAATTCGCATCCGCCGTGGCCCCGCCCTCCACGGCGATCGCCTGCCCCTCGGCGGGCGTTGCCCCGGTGGGGAAATAGCTGGGCCCGTAGGCGGTCTCGCCCTCCTTGGGAGGCGGAAACTCTCCGTAGCCCGTCATCACGGTCTGGCGCCCCAAGGCCCTCAGCCAATACGAACCCGGATCCAGGTACCAGAGGCGGTACTGGCCCCTGTCGTCGGTATTAGCGGTGGCGTACATGACCATCCGGCCCGCTCCGTTGCGAATGCGTTTGTAGACGGCTTCCACGCGAATGCCCATCAGGGGTTCACCATTCCCGTCCGTGATGCGGCCCGCTATGGCGCCCAGCCGCACCAAGTCCACCACCTGGGCGCCTTCGCGGAATTTCAGGGCAGGAATCTCCTCTTCATTGCTTCTCGATTTTGTTCTGAATCCGCGTTTGGAGATCTTCACCGTCCCGGCAGGCGACTCCGCTTTGAGTGAAAAGGACCCATCCGGGCCGGTTTCAACGACAGACGCCGGTGCTCCCGGCATCATTTCAAGAAAGACGGTTGCGCCCGCCAGGGGCTGGCCGGTGCCGGCTTCCCGAACCACGCCTTTGATCTCCACCGGACCTTGGGGAAGCTGAAGCCCGTGGTCCAGCTGAACTTTGATCTCCACCGGACCTTGGGGAAGCTGAAGCCGGCCCTCCAGCTGAAAAGCGCTCACCTTGGCAGCCGTGAGGGCAAGCAGGAGGCACCCCACCACTCTCCACATAATGGCCAACTATATCCGAAATTGAATTGAATGTCGCTACCGGCCCGGCGGCGGCACGATGAATTCGCCTTCCCGCAAGCCGTAGTTTGGCGCAAGTTTGCGGTAATCCACGCCGGTGCGGCCATTCCAATCCCAGACCACTTTTCCAGCGCGGATGGTCAACTCGCAGAAGAGCCGCTGCTTGCCAGAGAACGCCCCGCGATCGGAATCGAGGTAGGAGAACTCTCCTTCGAGCAGGCGGAATACGGCGATATCGGCTTCCGTTCCTACCGAGAGATGGCCGAGTTCGGGGTGTCCGATGATCGAGGCGGGGCGGGCCGTGGAACGCTCCACGACGTCGTTCAGCGGCATGCCCATGACGAGGAATTTGGACATGGTGGTGGGCATGTCCATCATCGTGCCGTTCATGCTGCCGGTGTGCAGATCGGTGGAGATCGCATCGGGGTAGAAGCCCTGCTTCACGGCCGGCACGGCGTTGCGCCAGGCGAAGCTGCCGCCGCCGTGGCCGACGTCGAAGAGGACGCCGCGCTTGCGGGCGGCATAAAGGTAGTCGTAGACCTTGCCCTGCTGGTCGATCCAGGGCACGGGCGCGCGGTAGGCGTGGGTGGCGATGTCACCGGGGCGCAGTTTCTCGTTCACCAGTTGATAGAAAGGCCGCTCTTTGCGGAAAAAGCCGAAGTCGACCATGACGGGCTTGCCGGCGAGGCGGCCGGCTTCGACGGCCTTTTCGACGGCGGTCCAGGCGGGGCTTTCAAAGTGCGCGGTTTTGACGCCGACGACGAGGTCGGCGTGCTTCGCGGCCAGGCGCGCCACGGCGGCGGGGTTCATGTCCTCGGGGTGCTGTTCGGCGATGTTGGTGAGCATGCCCAGGCCGGCAATGTTGATGAAGGCGAAGACGCGGGTCTGGGCGCGGTCGAGCACGGTTTGGCGGAACTGCTCGAAGTTGCGCCAACCGGCGCTGCCGGCATCGGCCATGGTTGTGACGCCAGTGCGGAAGCTGAAATCGTCGGGGCGGATGCTGTTGTCGCCGGCCCAGGCGTCGGCGATGCCGGTGGTGGAGAAGAGATGAACGTGCATATCCACGAGTCCGGGCGTGACGATCATGCCGCGGACGTCCAGCACCTTGTCCCCCTCCAGTCCGGCGCCCAGCGCGGCCACCTTGCCGGCGCGCACAGCGACGTCCAGCACGGCGTCCACGCCGTTCTTGGGGTCGATCACGCGCCCACCTTTGAGGACCAAATCGTAGCGCTCCGCGCCAGTTGCCGCCAGTGCCATTGCCATCAGGATGAGCCCTGCCTTCATAGGGGTCAATATACGCTGTTTCGGGCGCGCTTGCCGCGAAAAACTGCTGTGATATGCTCGACGCGTGAAATCATGCCTGCGTTTTCTCTGCATTCTGGCCGTATTGCCGCTGGGTGCGCAAACGCCCGCGGCGCCGGCCGTCAAACGCATTGTTCTTTACAAGAATGGGATCGGCTATTTCGAACACGCCGCGCGGGTGAGCGGTAGCCAGAGCATCACGCTTTCCTTTAATTCGGGGCAGTTGGACGATGTATTGAAGTCGCTGACGGTGCTGGACCTGAACGGAGGCCGGATCGGCGGCGTGACCTATAATTCGGAGTCTCCGGTGGAACGGCAGTTCGCAGAGTTGCGGTTGCCGGTGGCGGAGAAGCCGACATTGACGGAGTTTCTGGGCGCATTGCGCGGCGCGCGGCTGGAGGTGCGCAGCGGCACGACGGTGACCACCGGGCGGCTGCTGAGCATGGAGCGCAAGACGCGCATCAGCGGCGGCACCACGCTGGAAGTGGATTACCTCTCGATGATCACGGACGGCGGCGAAGTGCGCACGGCGGAGTTGTCACCGGCGTTTTCGGTGAAGCTGCTGGACCCGAGCCTGGCGGAAAAGGTGGGCCGCTTTCTGGATCTGTCGGCGGCCACGCGCGAGCCGGACCTGCGGAAGCTGACAGTTGCCGCGAACGGCACGGGTGAACGCTCGTTGTTTCTGAGCTATGTCAGCGAGGTACCGGTGTGGAAGTCGACGTATCGCCTGATTCTGCCGACGAAGGCCAATCCGCAGCCGCTGCTGCAAGGTTGGGCGATTGTGGACAATCCCACGGCGCAGGATTGGGAGAAGGTGGAGGTTTCGCTGGTGGCCGGCGCTCCGCAGGCGTTCATCCAGCACCTCTCGCAGCCGCTATACGGGCGGCGGCCGGTGGTGCCGGTGACTGAGGCCGTAATGCTGTCGCCGCAGACGTTCCAGACGGCGCTGTCGTCGGGACCGGTGCGGCTCTCGGGAACAGTAACCGACCCGAGCGGCGCGGGGGTGCCCGGCGCCACGGTGGCGGCAAGGGATGGGAGTGGGAGCATTTTGGCGACGGCGGTAACCAACGCCAATGGCCGCTATGAGTTTGCTTCGCTGCCGGATGGGGCGATCGTACTTTCGGCCGAGTCGCGAGGCTTCAAGCGGGCCGTGGGCACCGAAGTACTGACCGCTTCTTCGAGGGCGCGGCACGACTTTCAGCTCAGTCTTGGAGAGTCGGCCGAATCGGTGACGGTGAGCGCGGGAGCGCCGGCGTTGCAGACTTCCTCTGAATCTGCCAGTAGCAGATCCGTCGGGAGCGGGCGTTCCATGGGATCGATGCCGGAAGGTGCGGGGATGATGAAGAAGGCGCCTATACCCCCGCCCCCGCCGCCCGCACCGAGTCCGGTGTACGCAGCGCGAGCGGGCCTCGAGGCCATGGCGCAGGCACAGGCCTTGGGCGATATGTTCGAGTACCGCATCAAGGAGCCGTTGACGCTGCGCAGGAACCAGTCGGCGCTGGTCCCGATCGTGAATACGCCCGTGGGCGCGGAGGCGGTTTCGCTGTGGACCCCGCAGAATAGTTCCGGGCGGCCCTTGCGTGCCATCTGGCTGCACAACAACACCGGTCTGACGCTGGACGGCGGCAGCTTCGGCGTACTGGAGAACGAGACCTTCGCGGGAGAAGGCATCTTCGAACCGATCCGGCCGAATGAAAAGCGACTGATCTCCTACGCCGCCGATCTGGACCTCACCACATCCACGGCCTTCGGCAGCGAATCGCAGAAGGTTTCGCTGGTTACGGTAATCCGTGGCGCGCTCACCATTCACCAGCAAGCCGTGGAGAAGAAGACCTACACGGTGCGCAACGCGGCATCCAACACTCGCACAGTTCTCATCGAGCACGCGGCGCGGCCCGGCTACACTCTGCGGGCTCCGGCGCAGGTCGAGGAGACTACCCCCTCTTACTACCGCTTCCGGCTGCCAGTGCCGGGCGGGCAGACGGCGGCGCTCGTCGTGGAGGAGGTGAAGCCGCTCACCCAGATCGTCTCGCTCTCGACGATCGAAACAGAACGGGTGAATGGGTTTGTGAAATCCGGGCTGCTCTCGCCCGACCTCGAGAAGGCGCTACGGAAGATCATCGCAGATCATGCGGCCGTGCGAGAACTGGACAAGCAGAAGAACGACCTGGATGAACGCCGCGGCGAGATCTATGACGACCAACAGCGGCTGCGGGAGAATCTGAAGAGCCTGAAGTCCTCGCCGGAAGAGAAAGCGCTGCTGCAGCGGTACACGCGGCAGTTGGACTCGCAGGAGACGGAACTTGAAAAGCTGAAGACGCAGATTGCTGACCTGGACGCGAAGTATCGGGCCGCGCAGTCGGCGCTGGAAGACTACATCCAGAGCCTGACGTTCGAAGTGAAGCTGTAGCGGCGCCGCGCGCTGAAGTACACTTCTACCGATGTACAAGCTGCTGGTACTGACCACATTGGCCGCCGCAACTCTGCCCGCGGCCTCCCTGCCCTGCCCCGCTCCGGGCTCGTCCGTGCGCTACCGTCTGGCGGAGGGTTCCAGCAAGGCATCCATGGTGACGGCATTTCGGTATGCCTGCCAGGAGGGCTGGGTCTCTCTCCGCGGCGAGAAGCAGAACGGTTCGCACTTCCAGGTTTGGATTCTGGATCCCGCCGCGCCGCGGCGCTACGTGCTGCAGGAAGGCGACGGCGTGCCGCGCGAATACCGGCATGCTGTCAACGGCGGCGCGGTGCTGCCATCGGCTGTGCCACTTCAGCAGTTGCTGCCGGAGGCGGGCGCGGACGCAGTGTACCTGGGGCACCGGTATTTGCGCGACTCGGAAGAAGTGGGGACATGGAGCGGGCCGGAGAATGCCCAAGTGGCCCCACTGCGGCCGGATCTGTTGATCGGCCCGGCCAGCAATGCCCGCATCAAGGAAGACCGGCGGCGGTGGGATGGGTCCGACTACGAGATGGTCCCGTTCACGCGCGCGGACTACCGGCAGTTGGCCGATGCCGGCATTACCTTCGTGCGCGCCGACGATGCGCAGACGCCCTGGGCCGATGAGTTGGGGTTCTTCTACTGGGGCGGCGGCAAGGAGTTGCCGTTCCCGGAGATGCTTTATCGCAGCCAGTACATCGGACCGATTCCGTATCTTGATGAGCCCGCCGTCGGCACGCGCGATCACGTTTTGCGGCCCCGGTTGGCGAAGGACGAGGCGTTCCGGCATGACATTACGCCCGGCGTTGCGCTGGCGGCCTTTGAAGAGCACTACCGGGAAGCGCTGGAGAAGGGTTCGCCTACGCGGCTGCAAGCAGTGCTGGCTGCGCGGGCGGATGTCGACCTGGGCACGCTCCGGCTGCAGCCGCACAACTTGTATTCGTGGGAGACGATGGTGGCCACCGCGGCGCACGAGTTGACGGCGCATCCGTTCCTGCCGGCCGCGCTGGTTTTTGAACCGCCAGGGCGCATCGGATCGCGCCGGACGCTGCCTGAGTTGAACATGACCGCCGGCACGCAGTTCGCCACGGGCGACACGCGAGCGCTGGCCGATGCGATCTTCAGTTTCCTGCGCGGCGCCGCACGGCTTTCCGGCCGCGAGTGGGGCGTGAGTATCTACGGCGCGGTGGAACGGGCCGATGCCGCGTGGTGGATGACGCGGGCCTACGACATGGGCGCGACACGTTTCTTCTTCTGGGACAACTACCAGCTTGCGGCGGTGCCGTTCTCCGAATACCTGGCCCTGACCCGGCACCTGCGCGAGCACGCCGAAAATCATCCGGCGCGAGACCTGGGCCGCTTGCGGAGCGCCGCGGAGGTGGCCATCACGCTGCCGCCCGGCTACGACCTGGGCCACACCCACATGGGGCGCGGCAACCTGTGGGGCCTGCCGGAACTAAACCTGGAGCGGCGGAATCGCGCCGGTGTCGCGTATCGCACGGTGATGAGCAACTTCTGGCTGGAAGCCGAGCGTTGCATCAATCAGGGCATTGCGTTCGACGCGATGTGGGCGCTGCCGGGCCACGCGCCGGCCGGCTATCGCGAAGTGGTGCGCATTCGCGAAGACGGCAAAGTGGAAGTGGAAGCCGGCGGCAAGCGCACACTGCTGCCGGCGGCGCGCGGCATCGCCACGAAGCCTGGGCCGGCGCCCGGGTTGGAGCTGAAGTTCCGCATCGAGGGGCCCAGTGTCACGGCCACGGCGCTGGTGCGTGAGACCGGCGCGCCGGTTTACTACACGCACGGCACGGACGCCGATGGGGTCTACCAGAATGCGATGGTCCTGTGGGAGCTCTACGGGCCGAAGGAGGAGGATTACCGCTTCCTGGCGCCAGAGGGCCTGCGCCCGGCAGTCCGGCCGGTGGCGGGAGGCGCGGAGGTGGAGAATCGCTTCCGCCTGGAGCGGGCGGGGGTCTATCGATTGCGTGCCGCGGTGGTGGATACCGCCGGCCGCCGCCGTGTGGTGTGGCGCACGTTTCGCGTGGACACGGCAGGCGCGGTGTCGCTGAGTCCAGGGCAGTAAGGGGGGAGATGGTGGGCCTGACAGAACTCGAATCTGTGACCTCTACCGTGTCAAGGTAGCGCTCTAACCAACTGAGCTACAGGCCCGCTTGAGGCGGACGATTTCATCTTACCACAGCGTCCGCAGAGTGCACCGACAGGCCACTTTTCGCTGGTTCCCTGGCTGTTTACAGCAGTATCAATCGCGGCCTCCGGAGACACTTCACTTGACAATCTAGTGATCCCACCCGATAGTGGAGCCAGGGAGCACTTGAATGTCTAGTGGAACTTCGGAGCGCATGGGCGTGTTGCAGGGCACGCTCGATCTGATCGTGCTGCGCACACTGCAAACGATGGGCGCCATGCACGCTTACGCCATCGCCACGCGGCTGGAGCAGATTTCGGACGATCTGCTACGCCTGAACCAGGGCACGCTGTACCCGGCACTGGTGCGGCTGGAGCAGCAGGGCCGCATCAAAGGCGCGTGGGGCAAGACGGAAACAAACCGCGAAGCGAAGTTCTACTCGATCACGAAGGCCGGCGAGAGCGCCCTGGCCGAGGAGACGCGCCGCTGGCGTCTGATGTCGGGCCTGGTGGAGAAGCTGCTGGGCGAGGGAGCTTAACCGATGCGGCGCATGCTGGCCAGGTTCTTCAACCTCTTCCGGTGGCATACGGCGGAGCGCGAGTTGGATCGGGAGATCGAGGCGCATCTGCGCCTGATGCAGGACGATTTCGAGCGTGGCGGCATGCCGCCGGAAGAGGCACTACTGGCGGCGCGGCGCAGCTACGGCGGGGTGGAGCAGTCCAAGGAACTGCACCGCGAAGCACGTTCGCTCCTGTGGGTGGAAGAGTGCGTGAAGGACATCCGTTTCGGTCTGCGCCATCTGCTGCGCTCGCCGGGGTTTACGGTGGTGGCGGGTTTGACGCTGGCGTTGGGGATCGGCGCAAACACGGCGATCTTCAGCGTTGTGCAAGCGGTATTGCTGGAACCGCTGGCTTACAAAGACGCCGGCCGACTGGTAACGGTGCTGCACCGCGGGACGGCGCCGGTAGCTCCGGCCAACTACCTGGATTGGCGCAAGCAGGCCACCACCTCATTCGCGGCCATGGGCGCGGCACAGGTCTGGAACCCGAACCTGACGGGCGTCGATCAACCCGAAACCGTCCGCGCGCTGCAGGTGACGCAGAGCCTGCTGCCGATGCTGGGCGTGGAACCGGCACTGGGCCGAGTGTTCGCCGCGGGGGAAGACCAGCCGGGGCGCGACCGCGAGGCAGTGCTCAGCTACAAGCTCTGGCAGCGCCGGTTCGGCGGCCAGCCGGATGTGATCGGCCAACAAGTGACGCTGAATGGAGAGCAGTACACGGTGGTAGGCGTGATGCCGCCATCGTTCCAGTTCGCACCGTTCTGGGCCACACGGACGGAGCTGTGGGTGCCGCTTTCCCTGGAAGCCCGCCAACAGGACCGGCTGGGCCAGAGCTTGCGCGTCTTCGCGCGGCTGAACGAAGGCGCGACACTCGACCAGGCGCGCGCCGAGATCGGAACCGTCACCGCGCGACTGGAGCGGCAGTACCCGGGCACGAACCGGGAATGCCGCGTGACGCCGCTGAAGGAAAACGTGGTGGGGAAGGTGGAGACGCCGCTGCTGCTGATGCTGGGCGCGGTGGCGTTTGTCCTGGTGATCGCCTGCGCCAATGTGGCGCACATGCTGCTGGCGCGGGCCTCGGACCGCCGCAAGGAGTTCGCGTTGCGCTCGGCGCTGGGCGCGGGCAGAGCCCGGCTGGTGAGGCAGTTGCTCACGGAGAGTCTGCTGCTCTCCGCGCTTGGCGCGATGGCGGGACTGCTGCTGGCACGCTGGGCGCTGCGCGCCATCGTGGCCTTGAGCACGCCCAACCTGCCGCGGATCGAAACGGTGGAGCTGGGCGGCGGTTCGCTGTTGTTTCTGTTGGGCGCAACCGCGGCCACGGCGCTGCTGTTCGGTGTGGCGCCGGCGCTGCAGACGGCGGCGCAGAGCTTGAGCGTCGCGCTGAAGGAGTCCAGCCGCGGAAGCAGCGGGGCACGCGGGCAGAGATTGCGCGGCTTCCTGGTGACGTCGGAGTTCGCGCTTGCGTTGACGCTGCTGGTAGGCGCGGGCCTCCTGATGCGGAGCTTCCGCGCGCTGCAGGCGGTGGACGCGGGCTTCGATCCCCGCGGCGTGGTCTCGATGGTCGTCTCCGTCACCGGTTCGAGCGAGGCGGAAGGGGGCCGGCGCGAAGTCTTCTACCGGCAGTTGCTGGAGAGGGTCCGCGCGCTGCCGGGCATTGAAGCGGCCGGGGCGATCAACCATCTCCCCCTGGTGGGAGACATGTGGGGCACGAGCGTCCGCATCGGAGGCCGGCCGCAGCCCAGACCGGGCGAGGAACCAGGCGGGATCTACCGGGTGGCGATGCCCGGATATCTCGAAACCATGCGCATTCCGCTGCGCCGGGGCCGCACGTTCACCGGCGGCGACAAGCTGGGCACGCCTGGCGTGGCCATCCTGAATGAACGCGCGGCTGCTGAATTCTTCGCCGGGGAGGATCCCATCGGCCAGCGCGTCGCGCTGGGCGCGCAAAGCCCTCAGCCGGAGTGGCTCACCGTCATTGGCGTGGTGGCCGATGCGGCGCAACACGATTGGGCCGCCCGGACGGAGCCCGAGATCTACATTGCGGCGCTACAGAGCCGGGAGTTTCTCGGCCTGGGCGAGTCGCGTTCGGGCTACATCACCCTGGTGGCGCGGACGCGCGGTAACTCCGCGGAGGCGGCGCCCGCACTGAAGAGCGCAGTCTGGGCCTTGAACCGCGGCTTGCCCATCTCTGAAGTCGTGACGATGGAACAGGCGCTGGAAGACGCCACGGCGCAGCCGCGCTTCCTCATGCTGCTGGCGGGGATCTTCGCCGGCATCGCGCTGGTGCTGGCGGCGGTGGGCATCTACGGCGTGATGGCGTACTCGGTGTCGCGGCGCACGCGCGAGATCGGCATCCGCATGTCGCTGGGCGCGGACCAGGCCACGGTGCTGCGCATGGTACTGGCGCAGGGCATTCGGCAGGCGCTGCTCGGCGTAGTCGCCGGAGTGGCGGCTTCACTCGTTCTGTCACGCCTTTTGGAACACCTGCTGTACGGCGTGGCGGCCACTGATCCGCTCACGTTCGCACTGTCCGCGGCCGTACTCGGCGCAGCCGCACTGCTGGCCGCCTGCCTCCCCGCCGCCCGGGCCGTGCGCGTGCCGCCGGTGACAGCCCTGCGCGAGGAGTGACTACCTGGCGACGCTGGCGACGGAGTGCACCCCGATGGAGGCGATCTCCACCACCCAACTGCCGTTGACGAGCTTCGGCTGCAGGCTGCGGCCTTCCGGAACAAGCGTCACGGGGCCGGGGCTGGACTTGCCAAAGCTGAGTTTCACCGGCCCCACGGGCGGCACGAAGTCGACCGTGGCGAAGTCGCCGGCCAGTTGCATATTGGTTCCGTTGAGAAGGTGGACCAGCAGGCGCCCGCCCTTGCGCCGCAGAACCACTTCCACGGTGGACGGCGCGGTGACTTTCACGCGCGGCTCGAAGCGGGGAGCGATCAGGGCCTTGGCAAACTCGCGCACCGCCGAGGCGTGCGTGGCCGCATAGACGACTCCGATGGGGCCGGGGACCAGCACGATCTCGCCCTTACCCACGGCGGCCGACACCGCAGCCGGCTTGCCGCCGTTGCGCGTGTCGTAAACCGGGTAGCGCTCGGCCAACACCTTCGCGGCGCCAGGCTCAACATCCTGCCACAGGCCCTTGACGTTGCCGAGCACGGTGCCGGCCACGTACTGCTGAGAGTCCGCAGGCTCGCCCGCCAGCGTGACTCCGGCCGCGGCCGCAAACAGCGCGGCGTTCTTCGCGCCGGCCACCAGCAGCTTGCCGCCGTTGCGCGCGTATTCGATGAGCGTATCGGCCACAATCTGGCCCGGCGCGGCCCACTCCGGCAGCACGATGAAGGGGTAGCGCGCGGCGATGGTGGGCAACTTCCAGTCCGGCAGGACATCGGCCGACCATTGGCAGCCGAGCAGCAGATCCAGCCAGCCGCGTGCCGGATCGGAGGCCTTGCCCCAGCCGCCGAAGAGCTTGTTGGCCGTATGGTAGAGCGTCTCCTTGGAGAACACGACGCCGATCTGCGGCACGGTCTCCGTGGCTTGCGACACCTGCTGCACAGAGCGGCAGTAGCGGCCCACCTCCGCCATGGTCTTCACATGAGCCTCTTCGAAGTAGCCGGCGCGCGTGGGCACGTAGTAGATCTGGAATCCGCCGCTCTGGGCGAGCACCACGGACGCCTCCTGCTGGAGCTGCACGGCGGGCTTGTGCACGTGGCCGATGGCGTTGGACTGCGCCTGCTGGAAGCCCCAGGCCATGAGGTCCCACGGCTTGCCGGTCTGGCCCATGTAGCGCGATTCGAGCCGCGCGGTGGAGATGCTGGCGTTGCCCAGATAGTCGCCGGAGAGGAAATCGACGGGCAGCGTGGGCTCCTCCGGCACCATGGTGGAGTAGAGCCAGTTGCTGGCCACCTGGAAGTTCGGATGGGACTTGTGCAGCTCGTCGACGTAGTGGCGGACGTAGCGGCGGAACTGTTCTCGCTGGAATTCGAGCCACTCATTCCAGAGCGGGTCCTTGGCGCTCTTGGGCGCGGGTTTACCGAATTGCCGCAGGGCTTCGGCACAGTAGTCGGGATTGGTGGCCCAGCACTCGCCGTCCACCCAGACGCCGTCCAGCGAGTATTTGCTGGCGGATTCGCGGAGTTCGGGAATCATGAGTTGGTCCACATACGGGCCGAAGGTGGAGGTCTGATTGGGTTCGGGCTTGCCGTCGGCGGGAACGCGCGCCCACTCGGGATGCAGTTTCACAGCCTGGCTGTCCCAGACGCCGGAGAAGTGCGTGTAGAGCGCGACGCCGCGTTTTGCCGTCTCCTGGCGCCAGATGGCGAGCGAGTCTTTCACGATGCCCGGCGCGGAGGGGCCCACTTGCGAGGGCCAGCCCAGCCAGCCGGGGTGGCCTTTGGAGTCGTATTGAACGAAGTCCGGCTTTGCTGCGTCGAGCAGCGCGCCTACGAGTTCGGGTGTGACGTCACGCCCCAGCACGGTGTCCTTTTCGTTGGGGTGAAGATCGAAGTGGAGTCCGAAGTAGCTCTCTGACCGTTTCAGGCGGCGTGGCTGGGATTGAGCGAAAGCCGGAACCGCGGGCGCGGCGGCCAGCAGCGCGGAAAATCGGCGGCGGCTGAGAGTGGGAGACTGCATAGCCATACAATATAAGTTTCCGATGGCCTATCCAATCGAGCGCCGCGAAAAGGACGGGGTGACGATTCTCGCCCCGCAGGACCGGCTTGTCCTGGGGGAGCCCGTGCAGACGCTGCGGCTGGCGTTCGAGGACCTCACCAGGGAAGGCAGGTTCCGCATCGTGCTGGACCTGCGCGCCGTAGACTATATCGATTCCAGCGCCCTGGGCTGCCTGGTGATGGCGCACACCCGCGTGGAGCAGGCCGGCGGCGCCATGGTGATTTTCGGCCTGCAGCGGCGCACCATCGAACTGCTGGTGATCACCAAACTCACCACCGTCTTCCGGCTGGCGGAGACCGAGGCCGACGCCATCAACCTGTGTTATCCGGAGCGCGCCGCCACCACGTTCGACATCCTCTCGTTCGTGCAACAGCAGCGAAAGAAGGAACGCTCCGAATGAAGCTGGTGGTTGTGGGCGGAGTAGCGGCTGGTTTGAGCGCGGCGTCGCGCGCGCGGCGCCTGGACCGCAACGCCGAAATCACGGTACTGGAGAAAGGCGCGCGCATCTCCTACGGCGCCTGCGGGCTGCCGTACCTCATCGAGGGCCAGGTGCGCAGCGTGGAAGAGCTGACGGTCTACACGCCGGCTTTCTTCGAGAAAGAGCGCGAGATCCATGTCCGGACGAACGCCGAAGTGGTGGGCATCCAACACTCGCGGCGCGAGGTGACGCTGAAGAGTGGCGAGAAGGTCCCCTATGACCGGCTGGTGTGGGCCGCCGGGGCACGTCCGGCCATGCCGCTCACCGGCAGGAATGTCTTCGGCCTCCACACCGACCTGGACGCGGCGCGGTTGGAGGGTTTCCTGCGCGAGCAGCGCCCGAAGTCGGCGGCGGTGGTCGGCGGAGGCTACATCGGTCTGGAGATGGCCACGGCGCTCCGTGCGCGTGGTTTGGACGTCAGCGTCTATCATGACGCCACGACGCTGCTGAACCGCGAGGACGACTGGCTCACCAAACGCGTGGCCGCGCGCCTGGAGCGCTGCCGCATCGCGCTGCACCTCAACACGCGCGTGAGTTCGGCCGATAGCCTGGGCGCGGATCTGGTGCTGGTGGCGGCGGGCCTGAAGCCGAACGTGGAGATCCTGGCCGACGCGGGCGCGGGCCTGGGCCGCAGCGGCGCCCTGATGGTGGACGAACGCATGGAAACCACCTTGAGCGGCATCTATGCCGCCGGCGACTGCTGCGAGGCTCGGCACATCGTCACGGGCCGTCCGGCGTGGATCCCGCTGGGTACCACGGCGAACCGCATGGGCCGCGTGGCCGGAGCAAATGCCGCCGGCGCGCGGGAGCGCTTTGAGGGCATCGCCGGCACGGCCATCGTCCGCATCGGCGGCATGGCGGTGGCCGTCACCGGCCTGTCGTCGCAACAGGCCCGGCGCGAGGGGTTTTCCCCCGTGGAAGTGCTGGTGGAAGGCCGCGATCGGCCGAAATACTTCCATGGCCGGAAGGTGGCGATTCAACTGGTGGCAGACCGCAACTCACGGCGGCTCTTGGGCGCGGCGATCGCCGGCGACCAGGGCGTGGCCGGCCGAATTGACGTAATCGCCACGGCCCTGGCGGCGAAGATGCGCCCTGATGCACTGGCCGAGATCGACCTCGCCTACGCCCCGCCCTACGGAGCGGTCACCGATCCCCTGATCATAGCCGCCCACCAGCTCCTCAAAGTACTCGATTGACGAGACCATGCTCCGGCTCAGGGACTTGATAAACTGGTCACAGATTCGCAATGCCCGGGGTAGTGGGCCTATGAAGACCTTGGAAACCGGCCAGATCGCACCGCAATTCACGCTGGACCTTGCCTCCGGCGGAAGCCTGTCTCTCTCTGGAATCCTGGAGAATGGGCCGGCTCTGTTCGTGTTTTACAAGGTGAACTGCCCCACCTGCCAGCTCGCGCTGCCTTATCTGGACCGGCTGCGGGGCGGCAACTTGCAGATCTTCGCCATCTGCCAGAACCCGGAAGACGACGCGCGGGAGTTCAACCGCATGTTCGGCGTGGGCCTGCCCACACTGGTGGACCGCGCCTCGAACGGGTATCCGGTGAGTAACGGTTTCGCCATCACGCACGTGCCGTCGCTGTTCCTGGTGGAGCCTGACGGGCAGATCTCGTGGTCGTGCATCGGCTTCGTGAAGGCCGAGTTTGAAGCGCTGGCCGCGCGCGCCGGCAAGCCGATCTTCCGGCCTGAGGACAAGGTGCCGGAGGCGAAGTATGGTTGAGGGTCGAAGAACTAGGCTCCCGGGTGGAGCCGCTGGCGTGGAAGACTAGAGGGAATGAAGCAGGAGCAACTGGGAGACTATGCCGAAGATCAATGACATCCTTTCGGGCGCGGCGGCTATCGCCAAGGGCATGACCACCACGTTCAAGGAGATGATGAACCCGGTCATCACGGACGATTACCCGGATGCGCCGCCGGTCTTCCAGGAACGCTACCGCGGCCTGCACATTCTACAGCGCGACGACCAGGGCCTGGAGAAGTGTGTCGCCTGCTTCCTCTGCTCGGCCGCCTGCCCGGTGCAGTGCATCTACATTGAAGCCGCCGACAATACGGAGCAGGCCCGCATCAGCGGCGGCGAACGCTACGCGTCCGTCTACAACATCGACTATAGCCGCTGCATCTTCTGCGGTTACTGCGTGGAGGCCTGCCCGACCGACGCCATCACGCACGGCCACGGTTTCGAGCTAGCCAGCTTCAATACCTCCACGCTGGTCTACCGCAAAGAGCAACTCCTGGCGCCGCTGCCCGAAGGCTCGACGGGGCGCGTGAAGCTCGATCACCCGGTCGCGGTGGGAGACAGCGGGCACTAACAGCCGGTCGACTCTGCGAATTCAGGCGCCGGAACCCGTCACTTGGAACCATCCGCCTGCGCCCAGGCGATGCACTTGTTGGCGACTTTGGTGCCCAAGTCATTCCCTGCCAGATTGTCGAACTGATAGTGGATGCCGGCCCAGATGCGGGAGTTCCCCGCCTCGGCGCCATAGGCACGGATATATGCCGCGTCATCCGGGAACAGGTAGGCAAGCACCTCGGCTCGCCCGGAGGAGAACGTGGAGTGGTTTGACGGGTAGCTGGGGAAATTGGGAACGGCGAACAACGGACTAACCCCGGAGTCCAGCATGTGCGGTCGGGCGTACCAGTAGGTGAACTTGCCATCCTGACTCGCCGTGAAGAGGTCGAACATGCACACCGACATCAACGCATACGCCCTGGCCGCCCTGGGCGCGTTCAAGTCCTGCTTCGTTTCAGCCAGTTGCCGGTTCATGTAATCGTAGAACCACGTGGACCGCCCCTCCGGCAATTGCCAGAAGTAGGCGCGTGCATTCGTATTGAAGGTCCGTACGAAGGACTTGATCTCCGCCAGCGCCGCCACCGTCTCGGTGGAGTCCCAGGCAGGCGGCGGCGGCGGTCTGAACTCGCTGGACGACGTCAGCACGAAGGTCTTCCAATTCACAGCGTTCACATTGCCTGGGTTCGTGCCCACCCAGTAGCCCGGCCCCTGCGGCATCGTTCCAGACCAGATGTAGTCCGAGTTGTCGGACTTGGCCCGCTCAATCACCCGTGCCGCTACCGCCTTGCCGATCTCGCGACCCGCAAAGTGGTCGGACGGGTATTGAACTCCGGCGTACAGCCGGGAGAGGCCGGCCTCCTCAGCCAGCATTCGAAACGACTCGGCCTCGGCAGGCACCAGGTAAGCCAGCACTTCCGCAGCGGCGGCGGCTGCCGCTGAATGCTCAGATGGATAGGAGGGGCTCGACGGCACTCTGACGCTCACCGGCAAGGTGGGATCAAGCGCGCTGGGCCGCGGCCTCATTCTGTTGTACTTTTCGCGCCAAACGATGATCGTCGCGTCATAGATGGCAGCGGCAACGTAAGCGTACGCACGGGCCGTGTACGGGCTCAATGATTCGCCTCGGACTTCGCGATCCGTCATGAACTGGATCCATCGGTAGGCTGGCGACCCGGCGTCCCAGTAAGCAATGCGTTTCATCATCTGCTCTCTGGCCGGCGGTATGGCGGACTTGAGCCATTCCAACTCCGATTGGTTGGCGGCTGCGTCCATGGGCGGCGCCTCTGGCGCTACCTGGTCTTCGGAACCAACGATCCAGGTCTTCCATGTCCCCGCGGCGGGTTCACTCTCTCCCGGCTGGCCCTGGGCGCAAGCCCAGGTGACACTCAATGTGGTGAACAATCCCCTCAGAACCAGGGATGCCGCACGACGCGCGAAAGGATTCTCGAACGTAGACATCGTTCATCTCCTTAACTGCTGGTTGAGTGTTGATAGGTGCGGAGCGTGGGCCCTTGGTCCACGCGATGAAAAGCTGCGCCATCCCAGTGGCACAGGATTCTCCGAAACGAGACGGCCCTTCGACGAACCGTTGCGTCGAGAATGCCATGCCCGCTAATTCTTGTCAAGAAAATATAGATTCGCAACCGCCGGGTTTTCCGCGAAAGGGCTCGACCCGGCGGCTGACGCCGGCAGGCAACCGGCAGACGTGGATTGTCCGGCGGTCCCGGACTCGAAGCCGGTGCATTGCTAAGTCGTCAGCACCCGATAGGCACGCCGGGCAACGATCAGTTCTTCATTGGTCGCCACCGTCGCCACTTTCACGCGTGAATTCGCGGCTGAGATCACCTGTTCGCCGCTCACCTGCGCATTGGCGGCCTCATCGAGGACCAGTCCCAGGTGTTCCATCCCGTGGCAGCATGCCGCGCGCAATGCCGTGCTGTTCTCTCCGATGCCGCCGGCGAAGGCCACCGCATCCAGTCCGCCCATGGCCGCGGCGAACGCGCCGATGGTCTTCTTGATCTGATAAGCGAAGACGTCCAACGCCAGTTGGGCCGCCGCGGAGCCAGCGTCCGCCGCCGCCGCGATGTCGCGCACGTCCCCACCCGCAATGCCGGAAAGCCCGGCCAGGCCGCTGGTGCGGGAGAGTTGCCCGCGCACCTGCTCGGTCGTCCACCCGTTGCGGTCCATCATGTAGAGCACGGCAAAGACGTCGAGATCGCCATGGCGCGTCGCGTTTTCCAGGCCCGATTGCGGCGAGAAGCCCATGGTGGTGTCGATCGAGACGCCATTCAGAATCGCGCAGATCGACGAACTGCCCCCAAGATGGCAGCTCACCACGCGCATCTGCTCCCGCGGCAGGCCCACAAGTTCCGGCAAACGGTAGCTGACGTATTCATGCGAAGCGCCGTGGAAACCGAACTTCTCCACGCCGTGCTCCGTGCGCCAATCCGCCGGAACCCCGTAGACGCGCGCATATTCGGGCTTGGTCCGGTGGAACTCGGTTTCGAACGCAGCCACCAGCGGCACGCCGGGCATGGCGTCGCGGAAGGCGCGGATCGCCTCCAGGTAGATCGCATTGTGCAGCGGCGCGGCCGGCAGGAACTGCTCCATGGCTCGCTCCACGCCTTCGTCGATGACGAACGTGCCCTGGTAGTCCGGGCCAGCGTGGGCTGCCTTGAACGCCACTGCGTCCACGCGCGTCTCGCCCGAGCGGATCTCTCCGATGGCGGAGCGATAATCAGTGACGCGCTCGAAGCGCCCCTTGGACAGGGACGTCTCGCCGGGCATGGAAAGGATCTGGTACTTGAGGGAAGTCGAGCCGAGATTTGGAATGAGAAGGTTCATGATTACTTGCCGAGATTCATGGCGTTGAGATTCTTGGCGGCCGCCTGCTGGAATGGGCTGGGCATCTGCGTGCACAGCGTGAAGTACTTCTTGGCGTCCGCCGTGCGGGCCGGGTCCCGCTTGGGTGTGGCCTTGGAGAGATTGTAGTTGGCCAGGCCCAGGTAGAAGTAGGCGCCGGGCAGCAGTTCCTTTGCGGCCGGACTGGCCTGAATCGTGGGCAGGCCCTGGCGGAGAGCCTTGTCGCACTCCACCCAGCTTTCCTTCGCGCCAAGAGCCGTGCCTTCAATCCAGTAGGCCCGGGCCAGCGTAGCCGTTTTCTTCTTCTCCCACTCTTCGGGCGCCGTGCCTTGCGGCGCGGCCTGACCGGGCAGCGCGGCGATCAACTTGCCCGCATATACCGCGGCCTTGTCGTAGTTCTTGCTCGTGCTGAGGCTCACATCGGCGGCGAAGAGGAGGACGTCTTCATTGGCACGGTTGTTGTCCGCCGCCCGCTCGGCGAAGGCTTGCGCCTTGGCCAGATCCTTGAGCTGCACCAGCGCGGCCAGGTAGCGTCCACCGGTCGCGGGCGCGTATTGACTTTCGGGATTCGTCTGATCCAACGCCTCGAACATCTGGACGATCACCTGGGGATCGGTGAACCGCAGGGCTGCCGCGAAGTAGGCGTACTCGCAGCGCACGATCACCTGCCTGGCGTAATCCACTTCGTTGGCCCACTGCGCCGCCGCTTCCGAGTCTTCCGGCTTCTTCACCGCCAACTGCTTGCGCGCGGCCTCCACCGTGCGGCCGGACCACTGCAGGATGCAGGCCGCATCGCCTTTCTGCTCGCATGCCTGCAGGGCATTGTAGCCGGCCACGGAGAGGGTGGGCTCGGCGGCCAGCACCGCCTCCCCCGCGGCAATCACCTTCTCCAACGCTTTGGTCTTCAAGTAGAGCGGCTGCGCGTGATACCAGGCGTAGGCTGCGCCCGCGTGTTTGGGATACTTGGCCAGAAATTCGTCGTACAGCGCCAGTTTCTTCGCCTCGTCCGTCTCCATGCCGGCCAACTGCAGCAGAGTGCCTTCGGGAGACCCGGGCGTGGTCTGGAAGTTGGCGATCTGAGCCGGCAGAGAGGAGGCAAGGATCGCCAGGAGAGAACAGGTTAGAAAAGCTCGCATGGTGGTCTCCCGGTTACTGCTGCTATATTACTGGTTTCAGTAAAATCAGTCGAGGCAGGTATTTCGACCCATGATGATTCCCGGCACTTACCTTGTGGCTTTGCTTCTTACCGTCATCTCGATGCTCTGTTGGGGCTCATGGGCCAATACCATGAAACTGGCTGGCAAGTGGCGCTTTGAGCTCTATTATTTCGACTACACCCTGGGCGTCTTCCTGTGCGCCATCGTGGCCGCTCTGACCTTCGGCTCCATCGAATCCGTCCCTCCGGACATGCCGGGCGTCGCCTTCTCCTTCATGGACAATATGGCGATCGCTGGAAAGAAGCAGATCGCGCTGGCCCTGGTGGGGGGCGTCGTATTCAACCTGGCGAACCTGCTGCTCGTCGCGGCCATCGCCGTGGCCGGGCTTTCCGTCGCATTCCCGGTTGGCATCGGCGTCGCGCTGATCATGGGGGTGGTTCTCAACTACATCATCAAGCCGGCCGGCAACCCGTATCTGCTCTTCGGCGGGGTGACGGTTGTTCTCCTGGCCATCATCGTGACGGCGCTGGCCCATGCCGCCCACACGGCAAAGAAAACAGCAGCGGCGCCCGCCGCGCAGACCGTCTCCGGCGCTAGAGCCGTTTCCAGACCCGGCGAGAAGCGCTCCGCCGGCCCTGCTTCGGCACTCAAGGGACTCCTTCTCAGCCTGGTGGCGGGACTCCTCATGGGCGTCTTCTATCCGCTGGTGGAGATGAGCAAAGAGGGCGACCTCGGCCTCGGTCCCTACGCCGCCGCCTTCTGCTTCACGGTGGGCATCCTCCTGACCACGCCCGTCTTCAACTTGTTCTTCATGAACGTCCCCGTCGAAGGCGAGCCCCTCACCATCCGGCAGTACTTCCAGGGCACCTTCAAACAGCATCTGCTGGGCATCTTCGGCGGCCTGATCTGGTGCACCGGCACCATCGCAAATTTCGTCGCTGCCAGCGCTCCTCCCACGGTCAACGTCGGTCCGGCAGTCAGCTACGCCATCGGCCAGGGCGCCACGCTCGTCAGCACGCTGTGGGGATTGCTGGTTTGGAAGGAGTTTGCCGGAGCCACTGGCGCGGTCAGAACGCGCATCGCCATCATGCTGATTCTCTACGTCTGCGGCCTCGCAATGCTCTCGCTGGCGCCGCTCTACAGGTGAGCGATCCGCTCCAGAATCGTCTCTAAGGCATCCGCTGAGGGCAAACTGCCCTGCGCTGATTGCGCACTGCCGCCGCCGCGCCCTCCGGCCGCCTGCAGCATCTCCTTCAATAGATTGCCGGCGTGGAGCCCCGCGTCCGCGCTGGCCGCCAGCAGAATCGCCGGCGGAGCGTTGGAAACCGCCACAAACACAGCATTCGGTCCGGCACAGAAGTTCGTCGCAACCGCCCTGACTTCGTCATCCAGCGGACCCGTCGCGCGGCGGTCGACATACATCTTGCGCCCCGCCTCGCCCGCTTCGCATTCCTGATACAACGCGCGCCCACGTAGTCCGGCCAACTCCAACGCCAGCTTGCGGCGCGTCTTGTCCGCTTCCTTCACCTGTTCTTGGAGCGCCGCCACCAAGGCCGGCGCATCCGCGAACGGCGATGAGAGCTGACGCGCCACCGCAGCCAGCGCTTCGAACTCTTCTCTCGTTCTCCGCACCGCCCGCATCCCGCAGTAGAACTCCAGCCGCGTGTTGCCCCGGATCTTCTCCACTTTGCGCAGGATGACTGAGCCGATCTGCCCAGTGGCCGAAACGTGCGTGCCGCCACAGGCGGAGCGGTCGCAATCCGTGATGGACACGATCCGCAATGTGCCCGTGCGGCCAGAATCCTTCCGCAGCCCGGTCACTTGCGCGGCGTCTTCGAATGCCACGCTGATCGGGCGATTCTCACCAATGAGCGCGTTCACCCGCTCCTCGGCCTCCCGCAGCGCCACCGGCTCGATGGCCGCGGCCGACAACTCGATGGTGCTGGCTTCCTCCCCCAGATGAAAGCTCAGGGTTTGCCAGCCGAACAACTCTTCGAAGACCGCCGAAAGCAGGTGCTGCCCGCTGTGCTGCTGCATATGATCGAAGCGGCGTTGCGCGTCGATCGAGCCGGACACCGTCTGGTCCACTGCCAGCGCGCCCTGGATCACATGGACGATTCGCTCTTCCTCGTCGATGACTTCAACCACAGGGAAGCCCCCCAGCGTCCCCAGGTCGTGCGGCTGGCCACCGGATGTAGGGTAGAACGCTGTCCGGTCCAGCACAACTCGCGTGCCGGCCTGGTCCGCTTCCACAACTTTCGCTTCGAAGCTGGTCAGGTGTGCGTCGGAGTAATAGAGCCGCTCGGTCATTGAATCGCCAGGAACAACCGGTCAGAGGCGTAGCCGGCCACCGTCACGCTGAGCGCCACGCGGTCGCCAGTGGTCACGCCTTCCGGCACAACCACCTGGACGGCATAGCGGCCCGGCGCGCCCGGCACCACTTGCGGCTTGGACGCCTCCACCACGAGTCCTTCAGTGAAGAGATTCGCGCCGAAGGAAACGTAAGCCGGCACGGGGATCTCCGCCACGGGCTCTACCGGCGCAGCGCCCGTGGGCAATGTGGGATCCGTCCGCCCCAGTCCGATGAGGTAGATCGTCAAGGTATCACCCACCTTGGCCGGCGTACCGCCGGCCGCTGCCGGCATCGCCACTGCGCCACCGTCCAATCGCGCGTTGGCGTACGGGCTCACCGAGGCCGGCTCCAGGTGCGGAGCACGTTCCACGACTGTCACTTCCACGAAATTGCCCGGCTGCCCGTCGCGCATCACCTGGACCAGCGCCGGACCAGGTTCCGCCTCGTAAGGCACCTGGAACCAGATCTGATCGGCAGCCACATGAAACACCGCGGATTCCACGCCATTGACGAACACCTGGCTCCCGGCCAGCACCGTCGGGTATGGCACTTCCGTCGAAACGGTCTCCTCCAGGGCTGTAATCTGCGTTCCGCGCACTTTCACCAGCATGCCCGGAGCCACCACTGGATCGGGCTCCGTCGATGCCGTGTTGGTAAAGGTGGCGTAGTCCAGAGTCGGCATCCCGGCGGACATCACGTCCAGCAGAACCGGCAGCGAGTATGGGCTATTGGCCGCATTGGAGACGATCTCCAACGTGCCCTGATAGGTACCGGCAGTCAGGCCGGCGGGCTGCACTTTGATCAGTATCGCCTTCCCGTCGGAGACCACCTCGGCCGACAGCCAGTCCCCGCCTTCCGCTGCTGGATGCAGCTCAGAGATCTGCAGGCTGCCGCCCCCGCGATTTCCGGGAGTGATCGTGGTCGAATAGGCGGCCCCGCCCTCGGCTAGTCTCAGCAATACCTGGGCATCCGCCGTCAGAATCGGGCCGCCGGTGACTTTCAGCGTCACCGGAACCAGCTTGTTCTCTTCGCCGATTCTGGAGTTGAGGACGTTCAACTGCCCGCTGTACTCGCCTTCCGGATATCCCTCAATGTGGCGTGCAACCACCCTGTAGTTGTAGTTGAACCGGAAACTGCCGCCGCCGTCCGCCGGCACTGAGAGCCAGGAGCCGCCGGAATCGGTGGTTGGGATGATGCCCAACTGGTTGCTGGCCTTGATCACTTGTTCCTCGCTGCCGCCCGGCAGCACATGAAACGTCATGCGGTCCGGCACTGCCCCGCCCACCTGGACGGTGACAGTCACGGTTTGAGGAGCGTCCGCTGCATTCGGATCGGAGATCGTCACCAGCGCCGTGTGCAGCCCCTTGGACAGTCCCGCGGTGGAAAAATTCATCGAAATCGGGATGCAGACACCCGGCCGCAGCGCGCAGTTACCCGCCTCACCAACCGCGGGCACGACCCACGCCGCGTTGGAAGCCGCCGAGAGATTCAATCCCCCATCTCCCACGTTGTAGGCGTCAATGGATTGACGCGACGCGTCAGAACCCGTGGCAATCGCCAGCGGGCCCACCGTAGCCGACGACAACCTGAGTTTCGGAACTGCGGATACACTTCCAGCGCATCCCAACACCAAGACAAGCGCTGGGATGAGACGAATCTGAACTAGACCCACTCAAGAGCTCCCTTTTTGTACGCCCAGATGTAGCCAGCCACCAGAATGGCGAGGAACACCGCCACTTCGCCGACACCAAACCAGCTCAACTGCTTGTATCGCACCGCCCACGGAAACAGGAACACCGTTTCCACGTCAAAAACCACGAACAGGATGGCGATGATGTAGAAGCGCACCGTATACCGCCCGCGCGCGTTCGATGCCGCCTTGATGCCGCACTCATAGGCTTCCAGCTTCGTCGGCAGCGGCAACCGCGGCCGCAGGAACTGGAACACCACCAGCAGCAGCAGCGGGAACAGGACCGCGCATACCAGGAAGATGAAGATGGGCAGATATCCGGCTGGCATAGCTTCAATATAGCACTCGACGCGAGAATAGGACGGCGAAGTCCGCATTCCCGGGACTGTTAAAATCGAGGTTTGACTTCGGCTTCCAACCTGCCCTGGATCCCGCGCCTCCCCGGGCTCTCATTCCTGCGCGTCTTGGCCGAGCGGCGATCGCTCATCTACCAGATGGTCCGCCGCGACTTCGAGCAGCGCTTCGTCGGCAGCGCCGCCGGCTACCTCTGGACCATGATCCATCCCCTCGTGCTGCTGCTCAGTTGGGTGTTCGTCTTTCAGTACTGCCTGAAAGTGCCGCCCCCGGAAGGCGCCGGCGACAACTACACGCTTTATCTGTTCTGCGGCTACCTGCCCTGGCTTCTCTTCCAGGACACGGTGCAGCGCGCAGCCTCATCTCTCCTGGACCAATCGAATCTCATCACCAAGACCCTCTTCCCCTCCGAGATCATCCCGGTCACGCTGTTCCTCTCGTCGTTGGCAAGCCATGTCATCGCCGTGGGGGTGGCCATCGTGATGGTGCGGTACATCACGGGGCAGTTCAGCATCATGCTCATCCTCCTTCCGGTCTACACGGCCCTCCTCGGCCTGTTCGCCATCGGAATCTCCTGGATCGTCTCCAGCCTCCATGTCTTCCTCCGCGATACCGCCCAGATGGTGCTCGTGGTCCTCACCGGCTGGTTCTGGGCAACGCCGATCTTCCTCGATGAAACGCACTTCCCGGAAGGCGCCAGGTTCCTGGTGAAGTACAACCCTCTGGCTCTGGTGGTGCGCGGCTACCGCCAGCGTCTCATGACCGGTGAAATGCCGCATGCCGGCGACCTGCTTCTCCTGGCGGCCATCTCGCTCTCGGTGTTCCTCATCGGCGGCATGGTCTTCCGCCATTTGAAGCGCGGTTTCGCTGACGTTCTGTAGGCTTAATAATAGGAGCAGATCCCCAAGATGTCCTGGTCCAGAAGATCCTTCCTCGCATCCTCCGCGATGCCCCTTTTGGCGCAGAAAAATGCGCCGCCGCCCCCCAAGCCCAACGTCCTCCTCGTCATCGCCGACGATCTGGCCGCCTGGATGCTCGGCTGTTACGGCAATCAGGAGATCCGCACCCCCAACATCGACCGCCTGGCGGCCGCCGGCACCCGCCTCACCAACTCCTTCGCCTGCACCCCCATCTCCTCCGCCAGCCGCGCCACCCTCTTCACCGGCCGCACTCCCATGCAGCACGGCATCCAGGACTTCCTCACGGACACCCCGGCCGCCAATCCGGAACAGGGCCAGGCCGCGCCCCCAGCCGGCTTCGCCAACGAGACGATGATCTCTGACCTGCTGGCCGGCGCCGGCTACAACTGCGGCTACACCGGCAAATGGCACCTGGGCAACGACGCCAGGCCCGGCCACGGCTTCTCCTACACCGCCACCCTCGCCTCCCCCTCTTACGTCGACCCAACCCTCTTCGTGAACGGCAGCTCCGTCCAGGAGAAAGGCTACCTCACCGACATCGTCACGCGTCACGCCGTCAGCTTCATCGATCAACAAAAGCAGGACAAGCCGTTCTTCCTGACTGTCTCCCACCTCAACCCGCACGCTCCCTACGAAGGCCACCCTCAGAAGTACTACGACCTCTACAAGGACACCCGCTTCGCCAGCTTCGGCATTCAGCCCGGGGCCCCCACCGCCCTGCGCGGCAAAGAGTACCTGAACGATGCGGTGGCGAACATCCGCCGCTGCGCCGCCGCCACCACCTCACTGGACGACCAGATCCCAGTTCTCCAGAAAAAGCTCATCGAGAAGGGCTTCTTCGAAAACACGCTCTTCATCTTTACTAGTGCCCATGGCACCCTGCTCGGCCGCCACGGCCTTTGGGGCGCAGGCCACGCGTCCAACCCCATCAACATGTACGACGAGGTAGTACAGGTGCCCATGATCTGGTCCTGGCCCGGCCAGATTCCCACCTACATCAACCGCCCTGAAATGGTGAGCCTCTACGACTTCCTGCCCACCCTCACCGAAGCCATCGGCCTAAAGCCGGCCACCAACCTCTGCGGCCGTAGCTACCTGCCCATCCTCACCAACAGGCCCTTGCCCAAAAAGCAGCCCTGGCGCCAGCTCGTCTTCGGCCACTTCCGCAATACGGGGATGGCTCGCGACAACTACTTCAAAGTCGTCGTCCGCAACGGCGGCAAGGGGCCCAACGAGCTATTCGACCTGCGCAAGGACCCGCGTGAAATGGTCAATCTCTACGACAACCCCGGCTTCAACACCGTGCGCGACCACCTGGCGAAGGAACTCGCCGCCTGGCGCGAAAAGTACTCCTAGCTACTTCGTCCCAAACACGGCCTTCACTCCGGCCGGCCCCGCGAAGACGCATACCGCCGAATGTCCGCACCCCGGCGCAATGCCGAACTCGTGCGCCGCGCCGAACTGGCCCTTCATGTAGTTCCAGAAGATGGTGCCGCGCTCCCGCCGGTAGGCACCTTGCGCATTCGCCGGGCAGCTCTTGTCCAGGTTCGGATCGTCCGTGCGCGTGTCCAGCTCTCCCACCAGGTAGGTCACTTTGCGGCGCACAAACTGTTCGCGGATCTGCGTCGCCGGCACCTGCGCGGCATAACCGGTGAGCTTTTCCAACCCGTAACGGTAATCGTCATACGTCGTGCAGTTGCCCGAGTCCCAATACTTGGTGAACGTGCCGTTGCAGTCGCCCCGCTCCGTGCAGGTACCCCCTTGCCGCATCCGCAATTCGTTCATGTAGACGTAGCTCGACGGGTTCGCCACCACATAGCGCACCGGCACGCGCATCTGGGGTTCGGCCTTGTTCGTTGCGGCATAGCGCTGCACGTACTGCCCGCCCGCGGAATGGCCTGCCACCACCACTTCCTTCAGCGCGGGAAAACGGGCCGGATTGTTCAGGCATTCCAGAATCCGGTCCATCACGTCGAAGGAGAAGGCATTGCCGTTCAACGCCGACTCGCCGGCCTTCCAGGCGTCGTTGGTCCAGAACCACTCGCCCAACTCCACCTCGTCCCCGCGGCCGGACGCCGTTCGTGCCTTGAAGTGGGGCGCAATCACCACCGTACTCTCCAGCTTGCCCGCCGCCGCCGTGGAAGCCAGCGCCCAGCGGTAGTAATCCTCCGCGTTCCGATTCGTGCCGTGCACCATGATATAGGCGCGCTCTACGCCGGAGCTCGTTCCACTTTGCAGCGCATGGGTGCGCCAGACCAGCACGTGGCCGTCGGCCACTTTCAGTTGCTCGATCTCTGCCGGAGCGGCCCAAAAAGCCAGCACCAGTACGGGAAGCATGCGAGACCCCCTTTTCTTCAGGTTATCTCGAATTGCGATTCAGCGATGTCCATTTGCGGAGGAGTTCGTACGCCACCACGCCTCCCGCCGTCGCCACATTCAAAGAATTCTTCTGGCCGTACATCGGAAGCCGCACACGGATGTCGCACTCCGCCAGCAAGCCCTCATCCAGCCCGTCCACTTCGTTGCCGAACACCAGACACACCGGCCAGCGCGGCTCCCATTCGAACAGATCCACCGCCGGCGCGCCGGTCTCCACCGCCGCCAGTTGGTAGCCCCGCATTCTCCATCTGCGCAGGGCCACCAGCGTGTCGGTGTGATACTCCCACGGCACCGTCTCCTGCGCGCCCAGCGCCGTCTTGGCGATGCCCTCCTGCGGCGGATGCGCCGTGATGCCGCACAGCACCACCCGCTCCACCCTGGCAGCGTCGGCCGTGCGGAAGAATGCCCCGACGTTATACATGGATCGCACATGATCCAGGATGAGAATCGCCGGAAGCCGTTCGTTGCTGGTCAATCGACTAGAATAGCCTGAAGACATGGTCACCCTGGACGGCTCCTCGTTGAGCCTGGAAAACGTCGCCGCGGTCGCCCGCGCCGGTGAGCCGGCCGAACTTGACCAGCACGCCTCCAAACGCATGCGCGTCTCGCGCGACCTCGTGGACCGCCTGGCCGACGGGCCGGAGCCCGTCTACGCCGTCAACACCGGCGTCGGCTTTCTGGCCGATCAGCGCGTCTCCGCCGAGGATCTCGAACAGCTCCAGCTCAATGTCGTCCGCTCTCACGCCTGCGGTGTCGGCGAACCCCTGCCGCGCGAAGCCGTGCGCGCCATGATGCTCATCCGCGCCAACGTCCTCGCCAAGGGCTTCTCCGGCATACGCCCCGTGGTCGCGCGCCGCCTCTGCTCGCTCCTCAACCACGGCGTCACGCCCATCATCCCCTCCCGCGGCAGCGTCGGCGCCAGCGGTGACCTCGCCCCGCTCGCCCACATGGCGCTCGTTCTCGTCGGCGAGGGCGAGGCCGAGCTGGACGGCAAGCGCCTCCCCGGCGCCCAGGCCTTGGCGGCCTCCGGCATCGAGCCGGTCAAACTCCACGCCAAGGAAGGCATCTCGCTCGTCAACGGCACCCAGGCCATGCTCGGCCTCGGAACCCTCGCCGTCCTCGACTGCGAGGACCTCTGCCAGATCGCCGACACCGCCTGCGCCCTTTCCGTCGATGCCCTCCGCGGTACCCCCAGAGCCTTTGACCCGCGCATCCACGACGCCCGCCCCCATCCCGGCCAGCAAACCAGCGCCCGCATCATGCGCACGTTGCTCGAACATAGCCAGATTCGCGAGTCTCACCGCACCTGCCGCCACGTCCAGGATGCCTACTCCCTTCGCTGCGCACCCCAGGTGCACGGCGCCGTCCGCGACGTCGTCTCCGAAGCCCGCCGCAGCTTCTCCATCGAACTCAACTCCGCTACCGACAACCCCCTCGTCTTCGACAACGAGATCCTCTCCGGCGGCAACTTCCACGGCCAGCAACTCGCGCTCTCCATGGACTCGCTCGCCATCGCCCTCGTCTCCCTCGCCGGTATCAGCGAACGCCGCATCGACCGCATGGTGAACCCCATGCTCAACGAGGGCCTGCCCGCTTTCCTCTCCAACCACTCCGGCCTCGAATCCGGTTTCATGATGCTCCAGGTCACTGCCGCCGCCCTGGTGGCCGAGTGCCGCGTCCTCGCCTCGCCCGCTTCCACCGGCTCCATCACCACCAGCGGCAACAAAGAGGACTACGTCAGCATGGGCATGACCGCCGCCCTCAAGCTCCGCCAATCCGTGGAACTGGTGCGCATCGTCCTCGCCCTCGAAATGCTCACCGCCGCTCAGGCCCTCGAGTTCCTGGCGCCCCTCAAGACCAGCCCCGCGCTCGAAGCCCTGCGCCTGGAACTGGCCCGCCTCTCCCCGCCGCGCAAGCACGACGCCCCCTTCACGTCGGAGATCGAAGCCGTCACCAGTTGGCTCACCGCCTGGCGCACGCACCCCGGCCCGTGGCGCCTCTAGCTCGTCGCGAAGACAAAGTACCGCGTGACTCTCCGGAACCCCAGCCTGCGATAGAGGTCGTAGCCCGCTGGCGAGGACTGCAGCACCAGCGGCCCCCCCGCGCCCCTGTTCCTCAAATCGTCCACCGCATGCCTCATCACCGCCTCCGCCAGCCCTTGTCCGCGCCATGGCGACAGCGTTGCCACCGAGTAGATCCCAATCGAGTCCGCCGCGGCTATCACCGCCGCGCTGGTGATCGCCCGCCCCTCGTGGTATCCCAGCCAGATCTCCAACGGCGCGTAGAAGTACTCGTCGCTCTCATACACCAGGTCCGCCACCGTCGGTGGAATGTGGAAACACTGGGAAACAAGGCTGGAAAAATGCCCGCGCGTCACCGCGTCGCAAACCCGGCGGTACTCCAACTCGGGCAGCCGCCGCTTCAGCGGAGGAAAGTCCTCCGCCTCCATCCCCGGCGACTCCGCGATGCACTGCAAACCGCACGCTTCGAAGATCCGCAGCAGCCGCCGCGAATTGTGCGGCCCCAGAAAACTCTCGCAGATCCAGAACGACCAAGGCCGGTTCCGGCTGCGGTAGTGCATCCGCGCCGCTTCAATGCGCCGTTCCAGTTCTCCGCCCACCGGCCCGTACGGCTCGGCCACCGGAGAGTCCAGCAGTGCGATGTTGAACACGCTATAGGACACGCGGGACGTGATGAGGCGCAGGCCGGGCGAGGCGGTCACCGGTCCATAGAAGGACAGCGAAGCCGCCAGGTTGGCGGCGTTTCGTTCCCACGGCCTCATTCCGGTATTTCATAACAGGGTCAGGGGGTCAACGTCTACTACCATCGCCGTCGCCGGCCACTTCCTGTCCAGTGCGTGCTTTCGCAGCACCCCCAGCAGAGCGTTCAGCTTCGGCCTTGACAGCGCCTTGATCAGCGTCTGATAGCGATACTCGTTCTTCAGCCGTGGCACCGGCGCTTCCGCCGGCCCCAATACCTTCATCCCCTCGCCGGGATTCTGCAGCAGCCCGGCCATCTCCCCGCTCAGCCGCAGCGCGTCTTCCTTCTTCTCCGCCCGCACCACCACGTTGGCCATCGCGCAGAAGGGCGGATATCGCATCAATCTGCGAAACTGCAGCTCTTTCTCGTAAAACATGGCGTAGTTCTGCAGCGCCGCGCAGCGCACCGCATAGTGATCCGGATTGATCGTCTGCAGCAGAACCGTGCCCGGTAGATGATGCCGCCCCGCTCGCCCCGCCACCTGCGTCAGCAACTGGAACGTCCGCTCCGCCGCGCGGAAGTCCGGCATCCCCAACCCGATGTCCGCATTGATCACCCCTACCAGCGTCACATTCGGAATGTCGTGGCCCTTGGCGATCATCTGCGTTCCCACCAGCATGTCGAAGTTGCCCTCGCGGAAACCGCCGAGAATCTGCTGGTACTGGTTCTTGCCGGAGGCCGTGTCCCGGTCCAGCCGCGCGATTCTCGCCGCCGGAAACGCCCGGTGCAGCTCGTCCTCCACCTTCTCGCTGCCGGACCCCAGAAAGTAAATGTGCTCCGACCCGCACTTCGGACAGACCTGCGGCACCCTCTGCGCATAGTTGCAGTAGTGGCACAGCAGCCGGTTGTCCCGCCGGTGAAACGTCAATCCAATCGAACAGTTCGCGCACTCCACCCGCTCGCCACAGCTCCGGCAGGCCACCGACGCCGAAAAGCCCCGCCGGTTCATCAACAGCACCGTCTGCTCTCCTGCCTCCAGCTTGGCCTGCACCACCTCCACCAATCGGCGCGAGAACAGCGCATTCTGGCGCGTCTCCAGAAACTCCTCGCGCATGTCGATGATCTCCACCGCCGGCAGCGGCCGGTCCGCAATCCGCGCCGGCAACTCCAGCAGCTTCGACTTGCCCCGCTCCACGTTATACCGCGACTCCAGCGACGGCGTGGCCGACCCCAGCACCACCACCGCCCCTGCCTCCCGCGCCCGCACAATCGCCACATCCCGTCCGTTGTACCGCGGCGTCTCCTCCTGCTTGTAGCTCTGGTCGTGCTCCTCGTCCACGATGATCAACCCCAGGTCGCGAACCGGAGCAAAGACGGCCGACCGCGTCCCCACCCCCACCATCGCCTGCCCGCCGCGCAGCCGGCGCCACTGCTCTGCCCGCTCGGAGTCGTTGAACGCCGAATGCAGAATCGCCACCCGATCTCCAAACCGCGCATGAAATTGCCCGGCCACCGCCGGCGTCAGCGCTATCTCCGGCACCAGCAGCAGCGCTCCGCGCTCCATCGCCAGCGCACTTTCGATGGCGCTGAGATACACCTCCGTCTTGCCCGACCCGGTCACGCCATGCAGCAGAAACGTCTGGTATTTCTGCGCCTCCAGTGCACTGCGGATCGCGCTGAACGCGCTTTGCTGGGATTCACTCAACTCGTGCCGCGGCCGCGCCCACGCCGCATCGGCGGCCAAGGGCTCCGGAATCAACCCCAAAAGCTTCCGCCGCGCCAGCGCCCGTGCTGCCTGCGAAGCGCCCTTCACCGCCGCCTCCAGCGTCTCCAGGTTGTGCTCCCCCGGATGCAACTCCAGGTACGCCACCAGCTCGCGCTCCGCCTTTGTCAGCTTCGCCCCCGCCGGCCGCCCTGCAAACGACACACGCAGCCGCGCCGCCGGCGCACGCATCGGATCACGCTCCACCAGGCTCTGCTCCATCTCCACCAACCCCTTCTTCTCCAGAGCCTTAACCGCCCTCTTCGCCCCGGGAATCTTTCGCTCCAGCGTGGCCTCCGCCAAGGGCCGCTGCTCCAGTGCCCGCAGCACCTCCACCGCCGGCTCCGTCGATGCTTCCCCAATCAACAACTGCCGCGCAACCTCAATCCCCTTTTGCGTCAGCCCCCAAACCTTGGTCTGCCGAACCTCCCCTGCCAGCGGCGCCATCGACCGCAATACTTCCCCCAGCGGCGCACAATAATAGTCCGCCACCCAGCGGCCCAATGCCAGCAGCTTCGGCTCCAGCACCGGTTCGGCATCCAGTAGCCGCAGGGCCTCGCGCACCTTCACCTGCGGCGGCGTGTTGTGCGCACTGAGAATCACCCCTGTCATCGTCCGGCTCCCAAACGGCACGATGATCCGGCTGCCGGGTTTCACCCGGTGCCGCAAAGTCTCTGGAAGTCCATAGGTAAAGGGGCGGTCCAATGGCACCGGCAGGCTGACGTCCACGTAGCGGAAATTTCCCTCCATGCCGGTAACCTTTAGCCCTCCCATTGACGTTTCTGAGCAAGCAGGAGTTTGAACATGAAAACCTACCTCTCTATTCTCATCGCTTTTGTCCTCTTCGCTGGACTCGCTTTCGGCGCCGCCATCGACGGCAAGTGGGTCTCCGAGCGCAAGATGAACCGCAACGGCGAAGAGATGACCATTATCCAGACCTTTGACCTCAAGGCAGACGGCGCCAAACTTACCGGCTCGGTTTCGATGGCGATGGGCCAGAATGAACCCCGCAAGTCTGAAATCAAGGACGGCAAGGTCGACGGCAACAAGTTTTCCTTCAAGACGGTTATGACCACCCCCAACGGTGAGATGACCTCCGTCTACGAGGGAACGGTGGAAGGCGATACCCTCAAGGGCACGTCAATGCGCGAAGGCGGCCAGGGCCAGCCCCGCCCGTTCGAAGCCAAGAAGAAGTAGTCTCTTCCTCCAATTCAGTCTGCCAAGGGGACACGGGCAACCGTGTCCCCTTTCTGTATATGCTGTCTGCAGGAGTTCTCCCCCTAATGACGCTAATCCCCGAAACCGGCCGCCGCGGCTTTCTCTCTCTTGCCGCCGGCGCGGCCATGGCACGCCCTCTGTCAGAAAAGGAAAAGTTGGCACGCATCGCCTCCAACACCTGGCCGATGCGCTCGCTCTTCAAGAGCCGTTCCACCCGGCCGAACCCCAAGGCCGAGGAGTTCAAGAAGAAGTATGGCGAAATCACCATGCTCGACTTCGGGCGCTTCACGAAAGAGATCTTCCCCGGCGTCTCCAAAATGGATCTCTGGTCGTCCCTGTTCGGTGACATCGCCGACGACTCCATGTACGTCAAGACGCCCTTCACCTTCAACGGACAGACCCGCACCATGACCGAGTTCGACCCCTCCTCGCCCTCGGGCAGGAAATGGCTCGACTCCCTCGCCGCCTCCATCGCAAAAACCGGCGTCAAGTGCCACCACGTCTCCAACAACGCGCCCCGCGACCTCTGTGAACTCGACGAGGAGAAGCGCCGCGCCGGCATCGAAGTCGCTAAAAAGTGGCTGACAGGAGCCGCCCAGATCGGCGCCAAAACCATGCGCGTCAATACCGGCGGACCCCGCATCGTCCCCAACGCGACCGCCACCGCCGACTACCCCCGCAACGACGAAATCGTCAAATACCTCGACCGCGCCATTCAGTCCTTCAAGGAACTCGCTGACTTCGGCGCCAAAACCGGCGTCAAAATCACCATCGAAAACCACTGGGGCCTCAGCGCCAACCCCATGAACGCCCGCATTATCCTCGAAGAGGTCAACCACCCCTTCTGCGAGGCCACTCCCGACTTCTGCAATTGGGAGCACGAGTACATGCTCTACCACGGCCTCCTGGCTCTGGCCCCCTACACCAAGACCACCGTGCATGCGAAGTACTGGAACCGCTGGAAAGAGGTCGACATCCGGAAATGCGTGCAAATCCTCGAAAAGGCCGGCTACCAGGGGGTCTACGCACTGGAGTACGAAGACGGCCCCTGGGACGGCGTGGATGGCGCGCGCTACCTCTTCAAGGAGGTCATGGCCGCCCTCTAGGTTAGGACTGCGGCGGCGCCAGCGCGGGGTGCACGTCTACCGGATTGTGCACCGGTTGGATGGTGCGCAGATAGGAGTAAATCGCCTTCAGGTCGTCTTCCGTCATCTGCGCGAAGGCGTGCCACGGCATGATCGTGAAGTTTGCCTGCGTCGAACGGGGCGCGTTCTCATACGTCAGGTTGACGTGCCCCTTAAACTTGGCGACGAACCGGTCTTCGCTCCACTTCCCCAGACCCGTCTCCTGGTCCGGCGTGATGTTTGCGCTGCGGACCACATAGTTCCCAATCGGGAACTCGTGCCCGCCCGCATACTCCATGCCTTTCACCAACTCACCCTTCTCCAACTGCGTGTGGCACTCGATGCAGCCGGCGATCGTCACCAGATACCCCCCGTACTTCACCTTGTCTGAACGGTCCGGTGCGCTCACCTTCGCCGTCACCGGCTGAGCCGCGAACTTGATCAGATACTTCACCGGGAAATCCAGCTCCGTGCGCGGCATCCGGTTCTTCACCGGCGCCAGCGAGTTCAGATACGCCACCAGCGAGTAGAGGTCTTCATCGCTCATCTTCGCGAACGATTGGAACGGCATGAAGGGGAACAACGCCCGTCCGTCCTTGGAGATCCCTTCCCGGATCGCCCGGATCTTCTCACCATCCGTCCAGGTGCCGATCCCGGTTTCCTTGTCCGGCGTGATATTCGCTGAGTGCACTACCCCAGGGAAGCCAAGCTCCTTCGGGAACGACCACCCCGACCCGATCCGCTCCGGTGGGGCCATCGCCGCAAACTTCTCCGGATTCCTCGGACTGTGGCATCCTCCGCAATCCGCCACATGCTCAAACAGATACTTGCCTCGCTCCAACCGCTCTGGCGTCGCCTCTACCTTGATGCTCGACGGTGCCGCCGCGTTCGGACTCTTCAACACAAGAAACGCAAAGCCGCCGCCGGCACCCAGTACCAGCAGCAACACGATACTCAACACAATCTTCTTGGCCAACTTGTTTCTCCTCTGTGATTGGTTCAGATTATTGTACGTCTGAGTACGGAATATGTTCGAAGAATTTGACGTCGATCTACTTAAACGATTTCGCCAACCCGGTGCAGCTTCATCATGTTGGTGGTGCCCGGCCGGCCGATCGGCTGCCCTGCCACAAACACCACGCTCTCCCGCGGCTTCACCAGACCCCGGTCCAGCAGCACGCGGTCCATCTGGGCCATCATTTCGTCTGTCGACGCCATGTTCGGCGCGATGATCGGCGAAATGCCGAACACGATCGACAGCGACCGCGCCGCCTGCTCCGACGGCGTGAAGGTAATGATCGGCACCGGCGGCCGAAAGCGCGCCACCAGCCTCGCCGAAGTGCCCGACGCCGAGAACACCACGATCGCCTGCGCCCCCGCCAGCCGCGCCGCCTGGTAAGCCGAATCCGCCACAATCTCAGCGTGCGTTACGTAATCCCTGTGCGGCAGTTCCCGGAAACCCTGCTTCCGGATCGACTGCTCGGCCTGGTGCGCCGTCCGGTCCATCATCCGAACCGCTTCCACCGGATACTTGCCCACCGACGTCTCCGCGGAGAGCATCACCGCATCCGTGCCATCGTAAATCGCATTGGCGACGTCCGAGACCTCTGCCCGCGTCGGGAAGGGGCTTTCGATCATCGATTCCAGCATCTGCGTCGCCGTGATCACGAACTTCCCCGCCCGCCGCGCCTGCTCGATGATCGACTTCTGGATGAACGGCACCTTCTCCATCGGGCATTCCACGCCCAGGTCTCCGCGCGCCACCATCACTCCGTCGCTCTCCGCCAGGATGTCCTTGATGTTCTCCACCGCCTCCGGCTTCTCGATCTTGGCGATGATCGGGACATTCGCGCCCTTCTCCTCCAGGAACAGCCGCAGGCGCAGCACATCCGAACTCCGCCGCACGAACGACAGCGCCACCAGGTCGATGCCCGCTTCAATGCCCGCGTGCAGGTTCTCCATGTCCCGCCGCGTCAGCGATGGCGTGGAAAGCTGCACCCCCGGCAGGTTGATCCCCTTCTTGTCCGAGATCAGACCGCCCGTGATCACACGGCAGCGCGCCTTGATGCCGTCCGAGTCCAGCACCTTCAGTTCGCGCGCGCCATCGGCCAGCAGCACACGGTCGCCGGCCTTCACGTCTTTCGCAAAGTCCTGGTAGGTAGTGGAAGCCGCGTAGGAATCGCCCTGGATCTCCTCCGTCGTAATCACGAATTCACTGCCCTCTTCCAGCATGGCCGAGCCGCCCTCGAACGTACCAAGCCGGATTTTCGGCCCTTGCAGATCGAGCAGGATTCCCGTATTGCGCTTCTCCGCCGCGGCAGCTTCCCGGATCATCCGGACCGCCTCTGCCCGCTGTGCAATAGAGCCATGCGACGCGTTCAAACGGAAGACGTCCGCGCCCGCTTCCATCAGCTTTCTGATCATCTCCGGGGACGAACTGGCCGGCCCCAGCGTGGCAACTATCTTAGTATTGGTCATGGGATGTGGGCAGCCCAGTTTGCGCTACCATGTCTACTTCCATTATGCCCATCTATCAAGCAGTAATCCTGGCGATCGTCCAGGGTTTCACCGAGTTTCTGCCCATCAGCAGCTCCGCGCACCTGGCTCTTGCCCCCTGGTTCTTTGGCTGGACCGACCAGGGCCTCACCTTCGACATCGCCCTCCACTTCGGCACTCTCCTCGCGGTCCTCATCTACTTCTTCCGCGACATCCTCCAGCTAGTCGGCGCCGGCTTCAACCTGAATACCGGCACCGATCCCGACCTCCGCGACAACCGCTCCCTGATGTGGAAGATCGGCCTCGGCACCATCCCCGTCGGCGTAGCCGGACTCCTCCTCAAACACGCCGCCGAGACCACCTTCCGCAACCCCTGGGTCATCGGCACCATGCTCATCACCGTCGGCCTCCTCATGGCCTTCGCCGAACACGTCGCGCTCCTCCGCAAGCGCATCGCCCACGTCAGCTGGGCCGACGCCATCACCATCGGCGTCGCCCAGGCCCTCGCTGTCATCCCCGGCACCTCCCGCAGCGGCATCACCATGACCGCCGGCCTCTTCCGCGGCCTCGACCGCGAATCCGCCGCCCGTTTCTCTTTTCTTCTCTCCACCCCCGCCATCGCCGCCGCCGCGGCCGACGCCTTCCACGACCTCTACAAGGCCGGCGGCATCCCCGCTGGCGAACACTCCGTCTTCTTCCTCGGCATGGCCGTCAGCGCCCTCACCGGCTGCCTGGTCATCGGTCTCTTCCTCCGCTTCCTCCGCGTCCGCACCTTCCGTTTCTTCATTGCCTATCGCATAGTCTTTGGTATAATCATTCTCGCTCTGGCGTTTTTCCGCCGGTAAGGCGGAATGACGAATAATCTCACCGCACGCTTCCCACGCCTCAAAGAGGTGACGGGTGTAGTGTTGCTCCTCGCGGCCGCCGCGTTCCTGCTGGCCCTCGCCTCCTATCTGCCCACCGATCCCAGTTGGAACAACTCAACCGGCCTCTCGCCTGCCCGCAATCGGATCGGCGTCGTCGGCTCCCATATCTCCGACCTCAGCTTCCAGTGCATCGGCCTCACCGCCTGGTTCCTGCCCTTCCTCCTCGCCATGCTCGGCTGGCAGTGGACCCGCTCCCGCTCCATCTCCTCCCCCCTCAGCCGCGTCGCCGGCTACCTGCTGATGGCGTTCTCCGTCTCCGGCTCGCTCTCGCTCTTCCATGTGCCGCACCCGCAGCAGGACGGCTTCGCCGTCGGCGGCATCGCCGGTTTCCTCGTCGCCAGCTCCTTGCGCGCCATCCTCAACGTCACAGGAAGCGCCATCCTGCTCTCCGTCACCACCATCGTCTCCCTCTACCTCGTCACCAGCTTCTCCGTCGCAGGTCTCGCCGAGCGCACCGAAGCCTGGGTCCTGGACCACCTGCCGCGCATCCGCCGCCGCCCCAGGCCGGATGAGGAATCCGCCGCCGAGCCGCCCGCCGAATCCGAAGGCCTCCTCGCCCAGGCCATGGGCAACCGCACCCAGAAACGCGGCAAGGCCGCCGCGGCTGCCGCCGGCGTCGGCGCCGTTGCTCTCAGCCCCACCGGCCTCACCGCCGACCTCGCCGAACTCGACAACTACACCCACGCCGCTCAGGACAACTCTTACTCTTCCGTCAACGGCCACGACTACTCGCGCTCCTCCTCCACCACCGCCCTGGAAGAGGCGCCCCCTTGGGAAACCGACATCCCCATTCGCCCTCTCACTCACCCCTCCGAGCCCGAGATCCGCGAACTCGAACCCGAGCCCCCGTCCCGCGCCGCCAAACATCGCGACGAGCCGCCGCCCCGGCCGGCCTTCTTCAAGCTGCCCCCCACTAAGCTCCTCAACGTCGTTCCGGAACGCGAAGGCTACGACAGCAACGAACTGAAAGACATCGCCGGCCGCATCAAAACCAAACTCGAAGAGTTCAACGTCATGGGCAACGTGGTCCAGATCAACCCCGGCCCCGTCGTCACCACGTTTGAGTTCAAGCCCGACGCAGGCGTCAAAATCGCCCGCATCACCACGCTCAGCGAGGATCTCTGCCTCGGTCTCCAGGCCGAGTCCATCCTCATCGAACGCATCCCCGGCAAACCCACCGTCGGCATCGAAGTCCCCAACTCACGCCGCGAAACCATCAGCCTCCGCCAGATCCTGGAATCCGACGAGTTTCACGACGCCCACTCGCGCCTCATCATCGCCTTGGGCAAGGACATCTCCGGCCGCATCCGCGTCTCCGAACTCGAAAAGATGCCCCACCTGCTCATCGCAGGCTCCACCGGCAGCGGCAAGAGCGTCATGCTCAATGCCCTCATCATGTCTGTGCTCTTCAAGTCCACCCCCGACGAAGTACGCATGATCATGGTGGATCCCAAGCGCGTCGAACTCGGCATCTACGACGGCATTCCCCACCTCCTCACCCCCGTCATCACCGAGCCCAAGAAGGCCGTCAACGCCCTCCGCAATGCCGTCCTCGAAATGGAGCGCCGCCTCAAGCTGCTGGCCAGCTACGGCGTCCGCAACATCGACCAGTTCAACAAGAAGATCCGCCAAACTCAGGAGAAGCCGCTCTCCCTCTTCAGCGACAACAAGCCCGCCACACCGGCCGAGCAGGAGAAGCCCCTCCCCTACATCCTCATCGTCATCGACGAGTTGGCCGACCTCATGATGCTCGAACGCGCCGGCGTCGAGGAGTCTGTCATCCGCCTCGCCCAGATGGCGCGCGCCGTCGGCATGCACCTCGTGCTGGCCACCCAGCGCCCCAGCGTCGACGTCATCACCGGCCTCATTAAGGCCAACTTCCCCGCCCGCATCAGCTTCCGCGTCGCCACCCGCGTCGATAGCCGCACCGTTCTCGACGTCATGGGCGCCGAACACCTCCTCGGCCGCGGCGATATGCTCTTCCTGCCCCCCGGCACCTCCCGCCTCCTCCGCGTCCACGGAGCTTTCGTCACCGAAACCGAGATCACCGACGTCGTCGATTACTGGCGCAAACAGGCTCCGCCCGACTACGACCAGAGCTACCTCATCGCGCCCCCCTCGGCCGACGACGATGCCGATGGCGGCGACGACTTTGACGGCGAGGAAGACCCCCTCTATCGCGACGCCGTCCGCGTCGTCACCGAAATGGGCAAGGCTTCCACCTCCATCCTCCAGCGCCGCCTCCGCCTCGGTTACGGCCGCGCCGCCCGCATCCTCGATCAGATGCAGCGCGAAGGTATCATCGGCCCGCCCGACGGCAGCCGCCCCCGCGACATCATGCGCCGGCCAGACTGGCTCGACGCCCCCGGCGAGGAGGACGACTAGAGTTCTACCCGAGTTTGCGATGAACGCCTGAATCCCGGAGACCGACTGAGCCCGGTCTCCGGGTTTTTTATTTCTGCCGCGCCAGCAAGTGCTGCTTGCAGTACTTCGAACCCTCCGTCGCCGCCCGCGTGCAACGCTTCCCTTCCGTCGTCAACGCCGCACAGCGCACCATCGGCGGCTTCGTGTCCGCCGGCGAATCCGCCACTCCCGTCGCCTTCAAAGCATCATAGGACGCCGGCTTCGCCTGCAGTGCACCCCGCTGCTCCACCAGCGCCCGCGTCAAACTATCGATCCGGCTCTCGATCGCCGCCGCCTGCGCCTTCAGTGCGGTCAACTCTTCAATCACCGAGTTCAACCGCTCCAACTCCGCCGACTTCGGCGGCTCCGCCCCCCCCGCGCTGATCAAAAACAGAGAACACGCCGCCAGAAATCCGAGTTGCCGCATAGTATCTTAGTCCGCGGCGTCCCGGATTCCTCTCGCCCATCCCTATGAGACTTCGAACTCAATCCCCTGCGCCAGCGGCAAATCCGCTGACCAGTTGATGGTCACCGTCTGCCGCCGCATATATGCCTTCCACGAGTCCGAACCAGCTTCCCTGCCCCCGCCCGTCTCCTTCTCCCCGCCGAACGCCCCGCCGATCTCCGCCCCCGAGGTCCCGATATTCACGTTCGCAATTCCGCAGTCCGATCCGCGCGCCGACAGGAATGTCTCCGCCGCTATCAGCCCGTTCGTGAAGATCGCCGACGACAACCCCTGCGGCACGTCGTTGTGCCACGCGATCGCATCCTCCAGCCGCTCGTACTCCATCACGTAGAGAATCGGCGCGAAGATCTCTTCTTTCACGATCGGCATCTCTGGTCTCGCCTTCACCAGCGTCGGCTGCACGAAACACCCCGGCCCGTCCAACGCCTTGCCGCCGGTGATGATCTCCCCTCCCTGCTCCTGCGCGCGCTTCAGCCCGTCCAGCATCTCTTCCACCGCCGCCCGGTTCACCAGCGGCCCCATTAGCGTCCCGGCTGCCACCGGATCCCCGATCGGCACCTGCTCGTAAGCCCGCTTCAACCTCGCCGTGAACTCCGGCGCAATCGACTTGTGCACGAACAACCGCCGGATCGTCGTACACCGCTGCCCCGCCGTCCCCACCGCTCCAAAGAGCACCGCCCGCAGTGCCAGATCCAGATTCGCATCCGGCTCCACAATCACGCCATTGTTCCCGCCCAACTCCAGAATCGTCCGCCCCAACCGCCGCCCCACTACCTCCGCCACGCGATACCCCATCTGGCAGCTGCCCGTCGCACTCACCAGCGGCACCCGCCGGTCCGCCAGCATCTTCTCGCCCACCGTCGAGCCGCGCCCAATCACCAGCGTGAACACGCCCCGCCAGCCGTTCCGCTCCAGCACCCGATTGCAGATCTGCTGCACCGCAATCGCCGTCAGCGGCGTCTCCGACGACGGCTTCCACAGCGTGCAGTCGCCGCACACCGCCGCAATCAGGGCGTTCCAGCTCCACACCGCTACGGGGAAGTTGAACGCCGAGATCACGCCCGCGATGCCCAGCGGATGCCACTGCTCGTACATCCTGTGCCCCGGCCGCTCCGAGTGCATCGACAACCCATACAACTGCCGCGACAATCCCACCGCGAAATCCGCAATGTCGATCATCTCCTGCACCTCGCCCTTGCCCTCCGCCAGGATCTTCCCCATCTCCAGCGAGACCAGCGCGCCCAGATCGTCTTTGCATAAGCGCAATTCCTCGCCGATCTGCCGCACAATCTCGCCCCTCTTCGGCGCAGGTAGCATCCGCCACCGCTCAAACGTCGCCGCCGCCTCCGCCACTACCGCCTCATAGTCCTCCCCTGATGCCATCCGCACCCGCGCCAGCACCTCACCCGTCGCCGGATTCACACTCTTCAACTCTCCCCCGCCAGGCGCAGCCACCCACCCCGTTCCGCATGCTCCCGAGTTAATCTCCGCCAGTTCCAGCCGGGCCAAAATCTCCTGTGCGCTCATCTGGTCCTCCGCGCACCATTCTAGTCGTGCGGACATGCAAATGGGCCCCGCCCCGGAGCGCTCTCCGGCGGGGCCCATCTGTGCGGGACCGGCAGCTCTGCTTACAGACCCATCTTCACAACGTTCTTTTCGATCAGCTCAGCGCGTTTGGCTGCGCCCAGCGCCTGCAAACGGATCGCCTCGCGATCCTCGCTCGTGGCGCCGTCCGCCACCAGCGCCTTCTTGTTGTTCAGGAAGACGTTCATCAGTTCCGCCAGCTTCTTCGTCTGGTCCAGCGAAGCCCGCTGCCGGTCGTTGAGGTTCGCCGCCGAACCCTCCAGGCTGCTGAGCAGACTCTGGATGTTGGCCGCATTCTGCTCCACCGAAGCGATGTGCTCGTTCACCTTGCTCAGGTCGGCGTTCTTGTTCTTCAACTCGGTCGCCAACTGATTGGCCGCCTGCCGCGCCGAACGCGATTCAGCCAGCAGCTTGCTGGCCGTCTCCTTCGGAGTCGAGGCGCCGGCATTCACATCGGCCCCGAACAGCATCGTCGTGCCAAGGACAAGGGTAAACACACTGGTAGCGATACGCATCGTTTTGCTCTCCTTTTCTGGGGATTGAACCGAAAGATCAGGCTCGGCGGCGGCCGGTTCCTGGCATTTCCGCCTTACGCCTTACTGGATGCGGAGGCCGGACGTAAGATCTATTTTCCGCTCGCTCCAAGAACGGTCTGTGTCGATCGCCTTATACTTTGTGACAAAAAGTGCTTTACACATGACGCTACTTTGTGACATGATCGACCCCATGCGAGTCCACTTCTTCCTGCCCGCTCTCACCGAAGCCAACTCCCCCTTCTTCCGCCCCATCAAGTACTCGCTCTTCCCGCCCCTGGGCCTCGCCGCGCTGGCCGCCTATCTCCGGCCCGGCGATGATGCCGCCATCTTCGACGAACACGTCGAACCCCTCCGCTTCGACGGCCCCCTCCCCCACCTCGTCGCCATCGAAACCTACATCACCAACGCCCGCCGGGCCTACGCCATCGCAGACCACTTCCGCGCACAAGGTGTCTACGTCGTCCTCGGCGGCCTCCACGCCACCTCTCTCCCCGCCGAGGCCGCCCAACACGCCGACACCGTCTTCACCGGCCCCGGCGAAGATACCTGGCCCCGCTTCCTCGAAGACTTCCGCAACGGCTGCCCCGCGCCCCTCTACATCTCCACAGAGCGCTCCCTCCTCCACGCCCCGCTCCCCCGCCGCGATCTTATCCGCCGCCACCTCTACCTCGTCCCCAACTCCATCGTCGTCTCTCGCGGCTGCCCCCACCACTGCGACTTCTGCTACAAAGACGCCTTCTTCGCCGGCGGCCGCTCCTACTACACCCGCGCCATCGACACAGCTCTCGCCGAAATCGAATCCCTCCCCGGCCGCCACCTCTACTTCCTCGACGACCACCTCCTCGCCAACCGCTCCTTCGCCGACGCCCTCTTCCACGGCATGAAGGGCATGAACCGCGTCTGGCAGGCGGCCGCCACCGTCGACTCCATTCTCGACGTCTCCACCCATCCCCGCCTGCTCGAACGCGCCGTCCAGTCCGGTCTCCGCAGCCTCTTCATCGGCTTCGAATCGATCTCCGAATCGAATCTACAGATCCACGGCAAGCGCCAAAATCGCCTCGCCGACTACTCCCGCGCCATCCAACGCCTTCAGTCTCTCGGCGTCATGATCAACGCCAGCTTCGTCTATGGCATGGATGACGACGACGAAGACGTCTTCTCCCGCACCGTCGAATGGGCCATCCGGCAGAGTCTCGAAACCGCCACCTTCCACATCCTCACGCCCTACCCCGGCACCGGCCTGCACCAGCGCATGGCCGCCCAGGGCCGCATCCTGCACAGCGACTGGGATCTCTACGACACCCGCCACGCCGTCTTCCAGCCCGCCCGCATGTCGCCCGCGAAGCTCGAAGCCGGCTACTGGCGCTCCTACCGTGATTTCTACCGCTGGTCTTCCATCGCCCGCGCCGCCCTGGCCAAGCACGACGTCATCCCCGCCCTCCGCCACTTCGCCTACTCCGCCGGCTGGAAGAAACTCGAGCCCCTCTGGGATCTCATCCTCCGCGCCCACCGCGTCGCCATCGCACGCCCGGCCCTGGAAGCGGTTCTCGACACAACTCGCCACCAGCCTTCGAGGCAGGTCATCAGACCCGCCAAGGGCCTCCAGGCCCGCCCAACCTAGTGGTAAATTCCCGGAGCCTCGTGCCCCAGTTTGGCCACATACTCCGCATACGGCCCCGGATAGACCAGCGGCTGCCGCTCCGTCCCGCTCTCTCCACCCAACTCCAGCACCTTCGAAGCCAGCCCGCGCAGAAACATACGGTCGTGCGACACGAATATCATCGTGCCCTCAAACTCCTTCAGCGCCTCCACCAGCATCTCTTTCGTCCCCAGATCCAGGTGATTCGTCGGCTCGTCCAGCACCAGGAAGTTCGGCGGATCGTACAACATCCGGGCCATCGCCAGCCGCGATCTCTCCCCGCCCGACAGCGCCCGCACCGGCTTCTCCACATCGTCCCCGCTGAACTGAAACGCCCCCGCCAGCGTCCTCAGCGACCCGATCGAATCGTGCGGAAAATCCCGCTGCAGTTGCTCGAATACCGTCAGGCTTTGGTCCAGCACTTCCAGGGACTGCTGCGCGAAGTAGCCCATCTTCAGACTCGCGCCCAGCCGCACTTCCCCTTGATCCGGCTGCGTCACGCCCGCAATCATCTTCAGCAGCGTGGTCTTCCCCGCGCCGTTCCGCCCCATCACCGCCCAGCGCTCGCCGCGCCGGATCGTGAAATCCAGCCCCTGGTAGATCACCCGCGGCCCGTAGCTCTTGTGCAGCCCCTCCAGCACCGCCACCTGGTCGCCCGACCGGGGCGGCGCCCGGAACTCGAACTTCACCACCTGCCGCCGCTTCGGCAGCTCGAGCTTCTCGATCTTGTCCAGTGCCTTGATCCGGCTCTGCACCTGCGCCGCCTTCGCCGCGTGCGTCCGGAACCGCTCGATGAACCGCTGCTCCTTCGCCAGCATCGCCTGCTGCCGCGCGAACGCCGCCTGCTGGTTCGTCTCTCGAATCGCCCGCTCCCGCTCGTAGAAATCGAAGTTCCCGCTGTAGACCGTAATCTCGCCCGCATCGATCTCCGCGATCTTCGTCACCACGCGGTTCATGAACTCCCGGTCGTGCGACGTCATCAACAGCGCGCCCGGATAGCTCTTCAGGAACTGCTCCAGCCAGATGATCGACTCGATGTCCAGGTGGTTCGTCGGCTCGTCCATCAGCAGCACGTCGGGCTTGCCCAGCAGCACGCGCGCCAGCGCCACTCGCATCTTCCAGCCGCCCGACAGCGCGCCCACGTCGCCATCGATCTGGTCGTCGGCGAATCCTAACCCGTGCAGCACCTCGCGCGCCTGCGCTTCCAGCGAATAGCCGCCCAGGTGATCGTACTCTTCCTGCACCTCGCCGAAGCGCTCCAGAATCTTGTCCAGATCGTCGGCCTGCTCCGGATCGCCCATCGCGTGCTGCAGCCGCTCCAGTTCGTGGTGCAGGTCGCCCAGCGGTCCGCTGCCCGCAATGGCCTCGTCCAACACGCTGCGCCCCTGCATCTCTTCCACGTCCTGCCGGAAGTAGCCGATGGTCAGCTTCTTCGGCAGCGAGATCTCGCCCTCGTCAGCGAACTCCTCACCCACCACCATGCGGAAAAGCGTCGTCTTGCCGGCGCCGTTCGGCCCCACCAGACCCACCTTCTCTCCGGGATTGAGCTGGAAGCTCGCCTCAACGAAAATGAGCTGCTTGCCGTACTGCTTGTTGATGTTCGAAAACGAGATCACTTAACGGGTCCACCGGACGCGCGGCTTCCTCGCCGCCGTCACCTCATCCACGCGCGACGTCCGCGTCATGTGCGGCGCCGTCTTCACCAGCTCCGGACTCTCGTCGATCTCCTTCGCGATGGCGATCATCGCGTCGCAGAACGCATCCAGCTCCTGCTTCGGCTCCGTCTCCGTCGGCTCGATCATCAGCGCGCCATGCACGATCAGCGGGAAGCTCACCGTGTAAGGGTGGAACCCGTAGTCGATCAGCCGCTTGGCGATGTCGCCGGTGCGCACGCCCTTCTTCTCCTGCCGCTCGTCGCTGAACACGCACTCGTGCATCGACTTCGCGTTGTAGGCGATCTGGTAGTGCTCTTCCAGCCGCGCCCGGATGTAGTTCGCATTCAGCAGCGCGTCGATCGTCGCATTCCGCAGCCCCGGACCGCCGTGAGCCAGAATGTAGGCCAGCGCCCGCACCAGCACGCCAAAATTGCCGTAGAACGCGCGCACGCGTCCGATCGACTGCGGCCGGTCGTAATCCCAGCTCAACAATTCCCCGATCCGCTTCAGCCGCGGCACCGGCAGGAACGGCTCCAGGTGCTTCTTCACGCCCACCGCGCCCGCGCCCGGACCGCCGCCGCCATGCGGCGTCGAAAACGTCTTGTGCAGATTCGAGTGCAGCACGTCCACGCCGAAATCGCCCGGCCGCGCCAGCCCCACCAGCGCGTTCAGATTCGCGCCGTCCATGTAGATCTGCGCGCCCTTTTCGTGCAGAATGCCGGCAATCTGCACGATGTTTTCTTCGAACACGCCCACCGTGTTCGGGTTCGTCACCATCAGTGCCGCTACGTCTTCATTCACCGCCGCCGCCAGCACCGCCGGGTCCACCATCCCCTGCTCGTTGGACTTCAGCGTCTCCACCTCATAGCCCGCGATGATGGCCGTCGCGGGATTGGTCCCGTGCGCCGAATCCGGCACCAGCACCTTCTTCCGCGGGTTACCCTGCGCGGCCAGATACGCGCGCACCAGCATGATGCCCGTATACTCGCCGTGCGCGCCGGCCGCCGGCTGCAAAGTCACTGCGTCCATGCCGAAGATCTCGCCCAGGTGCTGCTCCAGCACCGCGCAGACCTCCATCACACCCTGGCTCAGCTCTTCCGGCTGATACGGGTGCGCCCACGCCAGCCCTTCCGTCCGCGCTACCGCTTCGTTGATGCGCGGGTTGTACTTCATCGTGCACGACCCCAGCGGGAACAGCCCCAGGTCGATGCCGTAGTTCCACGTCGAAAGCCGCGTGAAGTGGCGGATCACCTCCACCTCGCTCACTTCCGGAAAATCTTCAATCTCGGCGCGCGCGTTGCCCTCGCCCAGCGCCGCCGCCGCGTCCACCGCCGGCACGTCCAGCTCCGGCAACTGGTAGCCCCTCTTCCCCGGGCTCGACATCTCGAACAGAAGCTGCTCGTCCTGCGTCAGGTGCGGACGGATCTTACCTAAGCTCTTCGGCATTACCGCAACGCCTCCTTCACCGCATCCAGATCCGCGCGCCGGTTCATCTCCGTCGCGCACAGAAGCATCGATCCTTTCAACTCCGGATACCACTTGCCCAGCGGCAGCCCGCCGATGATCTTCTTCTTCAGCAGCGCCGCGTTCGCCGCCTCCGGCGTCCCACCCTTCGGCGTCGCCACAAACTCATTGAAGAACGGCCCCGAGAACGGCCGCTCCACCCCATCGGCCAGGTAGTGCGCCTTCGCCAGATTCTGCTCCGCCAGCTCGCGCAAGCCCTGCTTGCCGTAGACGCTCATGAACACCGTCGCCATCAGCGCAATGAGTGCCTGGTTCGTGCAGATGTTCGACGTCGCCTTCTCGCGCCGGATGTGCTGCTCGCGCGTCGAAAGAGTCAGGCAGAACGCCCGGTTCCCGTCCTGGTCCTTCGTCTCGCCCACCAGCCGGCCCGGAATCTGCCGCATATACTTCTCTTTGGTGGCCATCACGCCCGCGAACGGCCCGCCGTAGCTCGGCGAAATTGCGAACGACTGCAATTCGCCCACCACGATGTCCGCCGCTTTCGGCGGAGCCACCAGCCCCAGCGAAACCGCCTCCGTGAACACCGCTACCAACAGAGCCCCGTGCTTCTTCGCCTCCGCCGCCACCGCCTCCAGATCCTCAATCACTCCGAAGAAATTCGGCGATTGCACAATCACGCAGGAAACCGTCCCGTCCAGCTTCTCCAGCAGCGAATCCATGTCGATCCGCCCCGTCTTCGCGTCGTAGCCGAACTCTTCCACCTGCATCTGTGCGTTCCGCGCCGACGTCGCCAGCACCTCTCGATATTCCGGATGCAGGTTCTTCGCCGCCAGGAACCGGTGGCGCCCGTTGATTCGCGACGACATCATCGCCGCCTCCGGCACGGCCGTCGAACCGTCGTACATCGACGCATTCGCCACCTCCATGCCCGTCAACTGGCACAACATCGTCTGGAACTCGAAGATCGACGTCAGCGTGCCCTGCGCGAACTCCGCCTGGTATGGCGTGTACGACGTCAGGAACTCGCCCCTGCTCACCACCACGTCGCATAGCACCGGGCGGTAGTGCGAGTACACGCCCGCGCCCAGGAACGACGCGTATCCGCTCGCGTTCCGCGCGCCCTGCCGCTTGAAGTACTCGGCGATCTCGTACTCAGACAGGCCCGCGGGTATCTCCAGCGGGCGGTCGAGCAGCGCCGCCTCAGGCAGATGGTTGTACAGGTCCTCGAGTGAATTCAGGCCGCAGGCGTCGAGCATCGCCCGCCTGTCGGCGTCGGAGTTGGGTAGATAGCGCAAGGATTGAGACTCCCCGAATCCACTATTGTATCGAACTGCCCCCAGGTGCTAGATCAGACCACCCCAACAACGAACAGCCCACCCGCGACCCTCATCTGTGTCCCAAAACGCAGAGATCCACATCTCCCGCCAACTCCCCCAGGTGGACACAGCGTGACCGTCCCGCCTCGGCCGAAGCCCGCGAAGCGCCCGATGCGGCCAGCTCTGTCTGTCCTTACTCCCCAATGTAGGCGGTGTAATCCCCCGCGCTCATCAACCCGGCCGTCTCGCCCACGTTCGTCAGCTTGATCTTCACCAGCCACGCCGCCCCGTGCGGGTCCTCGTTCAGTTTCTCCGGCGACTCCGCCAGCAACGAGTTCGCTTCCACCACTTCACCCGTCACCGGCGAGTAGATGTCGCTCACCGCCTTGACTGACTCCACTGAGCCGAAGGTCTTGCCCACCTCTACCGCGGAGCCCACCTTCGGCAGGTCCACGTAGACGATGTCGCCCAACTCCTTCTGCGCGTGGAACGTGATCCCCACGGTGCCGGTGTCGCCGTCAACGGCCACCCACTCGTGTTCTTTCGTGTAGCGGAGATTGTCAGGATAGGTCATTTTGCTCGCTTGTAAAAAGGGATGGGGACGGTTACCGCTTCCACCGGCTGGTTGCGCACCATCACCTCGATCCCGAGGCCCGGCTGCGCCTGCCCTGCCGGCAGGTAACACATTCCCAGGTTCTTGTTGAGCGTCGGCGCCGGCCCGCCGGAGGTCACCCACCCGGCCGGCTCGCCCGCCACGCGAATTTCATATCCGTCGCGGCCGATCCCCCGGCCGCGCATTTCAAATCCGATCAACTTTCGCGTCAGGCCCTCGGCCTTCTGCTTCTCCAGCACCGGCTTGCCCACGAAGTCGCCCTTGTCCAGCTTCACAATCCAGTTCAGCCCGGCCTCCAAAGGCGTCAATGAGGCATCGATCTCGTGGCCGTACAAGGCCATGCCCGCTTCCATCCGCAGCGTGTTGCGCGCGCCCAGCCCCGCCGGCTTGATGCCGAACTCCTTGCCCGCTTCCATCAACTCGTTCCATCGCGCCTCGGCCTCGCCCGGCGCGACGTAGATCTCAAACCCGTCCTCGCCCGTATAACCCGTCCGCGCGATCCGCGCCGGCTGCCCCGAAACTTCGCCATCGGCGAACCAGTAATACTTGATCCCCGCCAGCTCCGTTTTGGTCAGTCTCTGCAGCGTCTCCAGCGCCTTCGGCCCCTGTACCGCGATCTGCGCGTACTGCGCCCCCGCGTTCTCCACCGTGCAGTTCCAACGGTTGTGCGCCACGATGTGCTCGAAGTCCTTGTCCTGGTTCGACGCGTTCACGCACAAAAAGTAATGGTCGTCGGCCACCTTGTGCACCAGAATGTCGTCCACGAAGCAGCCCGTCTCGTATAGCAGCCCCGCATAATGGACCTGCCCGATGCCCAGCTTCGCCGCATTGTTCGTCGTGACGTAATTTACCAGCGACAGCGCTTCCGGCCCGCGCACTTCCAGTTCGCCCATGTGGCTCACGTCGAACAGCCCTACCGCCGTCCGCACCGTATTGTGCTCGTCGATGATGCCGCTATACTGCACCGGCATGTCCCAGCCGCCAAAGTCCACCATGCGCGCGTTCAGCGCGCGGTGCGCGGCATTCAGCGGAGTCTGTTTCAGCATGGTCACCTCAATCTAACATACGCCAATTCCCGCTCTCTTTCGGACGTTGTTGTCTCAACGCCCGGAGGGCTACAATTCGGGTTAGCCGCTGGAATCACAACACAAGGAGCCGTAGCCATGAAGGGTGACCCCAAAGTCCTCGAATTTCTCCAGGAAGTCCTCACCGCCGAACTCACCGCCATCAACCAGTATTTCCTCCACGCCGAAATGATGGAGAACTGGGGTTACGAACGGCTCGGCAAGATCACCAAGAAGGAGTCCATTGAGGAGATGGTCCACGCTGAAAAGCTCCTCCACCGCCTCCTCTACCTCGACGGCTCGCCCAATATGAGCAAGCTCTTCGAACTCCGCATCGGCCAGAACGTCAAGGAACAGTTCGAAAACGACCTCGCCCTCGAATGCGAAGCCGTCCCGCGCCTCAACAAGGCCATCAATGCCGCCGTCGCCGCCGGCGACAACGGCTCCCGCGAGCTCTTCGAATCCATCCTCACCGACGAAGAGCACCACATCGACTACCTCGAAGCCCAGCTCCACATGATCCAGGAAATCGGCTACGAAAACTACCTCGCCCAGCAGATCAAGGAAGACAAGTAGCTCCCATCCCGGGGACTGTCTCCAGTGCCCCAACGCAGACACAGCGTAACACTCCCCCCGACCCCGTCCCAGCCCTTTTCCCCCGGGACGCCAGTCCCAGGGCAGCCCTTTTCCCCCGGGACGCCACTCCCGGGGCCACCGTGGTGCCCGGCCGAATTGCCAAGCCCGTTTCCCCCGGGACGCCACTCCCGGGGCAGCCCTTTTCCCCCGGGACGCCAGTCCCGGGGCCACCGTGGTGCCCGGCCGAATTGCCAAGCCCGTTTCCCCCGGGACGCCACTCCCGGGGCCACCGTGGTGCGAACAGCCCGTTTCCCCCGGGACGCCAGTCCCAGGGCCACCGTGGTGCGAACAGCCCGTTTCCCCCGGGACGCCAGTCCCGGGGCCACCGTGCATGCCGTGACTCTCTTGAAAATCTCCCGAACCCGCAGATCGCCGGGCGACGGTGTGCCCGAGTCGCTCTAGCCAGCGTACGAGTGCCTTGGTGAGCTGGCCTTCCCCCATTCTCATGCTTCCGGGTGAAGCGAAAGCCTCATCCATCTCCGCTGTCTCCTCTGCCCCAACGCGGACACAGCGCAACAGTCCCCCTTTCCCGCCCTGGAATCTCTCGCCAGCCGGTCCCCGCGGCTCAAAATCTCTTTCTCCCCTGTTTTCCTCTACTTCTGCGCCACTCGAAGCCCTCTCCCCCCGAAACGCCCACCCTCTTTCGCGCGGGGGCACCTGCGCCCGCTTCAATCCAGTTCTCACGGGAGGCGTCAGGTGGGCTTTCGAAATCTCAAGTCGGACTCGGGTCCTCGCCCCATCTGCGCCCCTCCGCCCGCCGCCGCCGCCAGCCCCTCCCAATGGGCGAACCAGGCCCTCCACTTCTCCCCCGATCCCCGCCAATCCGAAATCCTCGACTCCCCCGCCACCCGCGTCCTCCTCTGCTGCACTCGCCAATGGGGCAAGTCCACCATCACTGCCATTCGCGCCCTCCACTTCGCCCTCCACCACCCCAACGCCCTCATCCTCTGCGTCTCTCCCGTCAAGCGCCAGTCCGCCCTCTTCTTAGCCAAAGCCCGCCACTTCCTCAAAATCCTCAACATCACCCCGCGCACCGACCCCCGCGAGCCCCTCTCCCTCCACCTCCCCAACGGCTCCGCCCTCATCGGCCTCCCCGCCATCGAAGCCAACACCCGCGGTTTCTCCGCCGTCCACTTCCTCATCCTCGACGAAGCCGCCCGCATCCCCGACGCCGCCTATCACGCCATCCGCCCCTTCCTCGCCACCACCAACGGCCTCCTCTGGATGCTCTCGACACCCTACGGAGAATCCGGCTTCTTCTACGACGAATGGCACACCCACGCCCAGCACTGGACCCGCCTCACCGTCCCCGCCACCGAATGCCCCCGCATCTCCCAGGAATTCCTCGAAGCCGAGCGCCGCTCTCTGGGCCCCACCGCCTTCGCCCAGGAATACCTCTGCCATTTCATCCCCTCCCGCTACCAGCTCATCCCCCGCGCCATCATCGACCGCTGCACCACCGCCGGAGAGACCGCCCTCGACGTCACCACCCTCTTCCCCCAATCCCGCCAACCCCAGGGACTGTCACCTGCGCCCCAACATCCCCAGGGACTGTCACCTGCGCCCCAACATCCCAAGGGACTGTCACCTGTGTCCCAACGTGGACACAGCGTGACTGTCCCGTCCCCCCCGCCCCCCCCGTCACCCCCGCCACCCCGCCCGTACGCCGTCACCTTCCCACCCCCGCCGCTCCCAAAATCCATCTTCCACCTCGGCCTCGACCTAGGTCTCCGCCGCAACCCCTCCGCCCTCTCCGTCCTCGAAGAACTCACCCGCCCCACCGGCGGCTACGACCTCGTGAACCTGGTCCACGAACTCGAAACAGTCCTCATCCTGAGAGACGTCCGCCCCTTCCCCCTCGAAACCCCCTACGCCGAAATCACCTGGATACTCGACCGCTACCTGAACCACCTCCCCCACCAGTCCACAAAGAAGCTCGCCGTGGACGCCACCGGAGCCGGAGACCCCGTAGTCGCTCTCTTCAGAAACGCCGGCCTCCCCGCCGCCCTCCAACCCATCGTCATTACCTTCGGCCAGAGCGTCGGAAAGCTACCTCACGCCACCTCTATCCCCCGGGATGTCCTCCTCCAGAACCTCCGCATCCAGCTCGAATGCAGATCCTTTCAAATCCCCACCACTCTCGAAAGCCTCCACTCCCTCCGCGAAGAACTCACCGCCCTGGGCGTCCGCGACAACCACTCCGACGACCTGGCCTTCTCCCTGGCCCTGGCCCTCTGGTCTGCCCGCCCCAACCCCAACGCCGGCGAACGCTCCGATCCCCTCCCCGTCTACCCCAAACCCCGCCGCCGCTAGCCCGCTCCACCCCAAGCCCCCTCGCCGTCAGCAGCGCCACCGGGAACTTCACTGAGTCCGGGATACGCCGAAATTTCTAGTCTCGGCTGGCACACAAAAGGGTAGCGGGTCACAGCGATTCCTTTGGTATACCCAGTTGCGCGGATTTCGGGGGGCAGGTCAGGGTCAGACTGGGCGCTCCTTCGGATGCCTTGCCCATTCATGGCCGAATCGGTGGCGCCACTCTTGAAGAGTTGAGTAGAACACCTCTGCTCTTACCCATTGATCAACGAGGCTAGCTGTGTCGTACAGGCCCTCCTCGCCGCGTTTGAAAGCAATCAACCTGACCTGGTCGCCAACATCGAAGTGCAATACAAAACTCCGATCATCGAACGCGGCATCGCCATCTGGAGCCCACACAAGGCGTCGGTCATGCACAAGGGTAGCCAACTCGTTCGCTGTCATGCCAAGGAGCCTCTCGGGGCTAGGCTGTTCGCAATAGAGCGAGCTAATGACCGCCGAGGCAATTGCATCTGCTGCTTGCTGATGGCTTCCGAACTCGGCCACGTGATTGCCACGATTCCCGATTCTGCGGCTGACTTCGTCGAACGAATTGGCTAGCATCGTCGCGTCGTCTTCCCGAACCCCAAACCTTCTCCCGTTCAGGAGAATGTTGAAGAAGCCTAGTGCTCTCAGGCTCGGCGCCTCATAGGCATGCGAAATCTGCGATTCGATTGCGAATTCCTCTGGGATACCAACGATCATTGGAACTGCCTCCGAATTTCGATCGGAATGTCTTCCGTTCGGATAGGCTTCTTTCCTGTGGTTGAACCGTTCCAGTGAGTCTGGCCATTACTTGGAGCGCTAATTCGATGGATGGCCCCATCAGCGTCCTTCGCCCACCGTACGCCGTTCTTGTCGGCCACTGAAACCTTGAACAGGTCTTGGGCGTTGGATGGTTGAGGACTTTGGGAATTCGGATGGTGCTTCGGATTAGTGACAAGTTCCGGCGGCTTATCGGCTTTCGGTTGTTGCTGCCCCCCGGACGACTCTGCCGCGTCGTCTGAGGCATTCATGAAGTTGGCCAACCCATTCCCCGTCATCATCGCGCCGTGTCCGGCAGTGGTGACACCAGCAGCCATTGCTGGCGCACCGGCAACACAGAGGACCCCGGTCGCGCAGGCCCCGGCCCCTGTCCCGGTCATCGTCGTCCCACCTGCCATTTCAATGAAGCCGCCGACCATCGACAGCCCATCACCAAGCCTTTGCCCGAGTCGAACGTCAGGGTGATTGCTGCGGACTCGCTGCGTCGCCCCAGCGTTTGAGCTAACAGCATTCGTCAGTCCAAAAAAGAACTCCTTCGCACCGCGCCCATCATCGTCGATATACCGAAGTGGATTGTTCCGCGTGTAGGAGTATAGGTTCCAACTCTGCGGATTCTCAGGGAACTGATCCGCGAATGGCTTGTCCGGCGAAGTAAACCTCCCCTGCGCCGCACTGAAGTACCTCGCCCCAAAGTAATCAAGACCCGTCTCCGCATCCCGTTCCTTGCCGGTAAACTGAACAAAGTGCAACACTGCCGACTGCGCTGCTCCCCAACCAGCTTCGTGCGTCACGGGTTCTTCGGCTCGATTGGCTCCAACGCTTCCTCTGGAAGCAGGGCGTCTGAACCATCGCCAAACTCCACCGTATATAGGGTGGAACCGATGGGCCAACCGAAGGTCTCAGCTTGGCGTTCAGTTTCCACGGCCGTTATTCCGACTACCGTGCACGGTTTTGCCCCATGAACACCTGATGCAGGTGTTGTACGCACTCTCAAGTCATCGCCATAGTCGTAGTTCATAATCGTACCTACTGATTGATCGGTAGCCACGGCGTCCCGTCAGGGTTCTTCTTTCCGGGAACGTGGGCATGAGGCCGTTGTGCCCTTGGATCAGCGTGAGTGGATGGCTTGTGTCCCGCATCTACTCGCGTCCCTGTTGGGTTGCCGTTCGCATCTTTGACCTGAACGTACCGCCCGTCTTTCGATCCCTGCAGTTGCTCTCCAGGCCTTACAGGGATTGCATTTGCTTTGGAATCAACGACGGTGACTGGTTTGGCGACCGGCCCTGTGTACGGATTGGTGTTTCCTTCCGCCTTCACTGTTTGTCCCGGCGTAGTTGCGGGAGGCGGATTTCCCTTGTTCAAATCAGTCTCTTGCTTACTGGTGAGGTCGCGCACCGCATCGACAGCGGTGTTGACAATCATGCGGCCCAGTTCGACGGTAGCCGCGATGGAGTTTTGGCCCTGTGGGCTTAGCATCCACGCGCTCGTTGCGGCTCCTGCCGCGACAACCCCGACGACCGCTGCGCAGGTGAGCGGTTCAACGCAATGGCCGTCCGGATCGGTGTACCGCAGAGGGTTGTTCCGAACGTATCGGGCATGATTGTACCCGGGACCCTCCACGCGGACCCTAAGCCCGGCGGCCGGCCAACCGCCTTGCTTTCGTTCCGTGTTCTGGGTTCTACTCATGCTCACCGGGATTGGGACGAGGTGGGAAGACCACCCACTCAA
>JARKQJ010000001.1 GCA_029973955.1 Paludibaculum sp.
GTAGCCGTTCACGGCTTTACGACAGCAGGGAGGGGGCGGGTTGCCCGGTGAAATCGGCAAGGAGCGCGTCGTGAAGGAAGTGGAATGCGTGCCGGCCTTGTTGGGCACAGGTGGCCAGGACGGTCCAAGCCCGCTCGCACCATCGCATGCCGTCGTCGCCGCGCGTTCCTTGCGTCACACGACGATCAATCACTACATGGCGAATCGCCTGTTCCGTGAGATTGTTGGTCGGTTCCACTCCCGGTTGGGTGAGGAATGTGAAGTAATGCTCGGCCTCCCGGCCGCGGAAGCGTGCGGCCAGGGTTCTCGCCTCGCTCCACGTCGGAGGATGACGCACCTGTTGGAGGAAGCCACGACGAATGGTCTCCATCCTCCGGCGGAACTCCTCGGGCGTTCTTTGGGCCTTCCGGTGCAGCGTGTGAAACAGCTTTCGCATCCATCCTAAGAGTTTCTGTCCCCACCGGGCAACGCTGGCATTGGACTGTTCGGCCAGAAAACGGATGTCACGAATCAGGTGGGCCATGCAGAACTGGACGGTGGCCCCGCTGTCGGCCATGTATTTGTGGTACGCGGAGAAGTAGTCGCACCCGATCACGCCGCCGAACGTCTCGCCCAACACCGTGCGCAGGACCTCACTGCCTCGCGAAGGATCGATGTGAAAGACGGTGAAGTGCGGAGCACGGAAGCACCACGTCCAGTGACGCCGCCCCGCGTTCTTGTGCCCCGATTCGTCGATGCCCAGGTGATCTTGCCTTGCCAAGGCGTCACGGAGTTCCGCGTAGGCCTTCGCAATGGCGGCGGAGACCTTCCGGACGACCTTCGCCAACTGTCCGCGACTCAGGTTCAGCCCCGTGAGGTCTCGCCAGAACGCTTGGATCGTCGTGTAGGACATGTGGCAGGCGGCCTTCTGGAACGCGATCGCTGCCGAAAGCCGTGGGCCGACCAGCCCCGCCGCGTTCACCTCCCCAGGCAACGGCGCGATGACAATCTGGCCGGTGCGCGGATCGCGATACCGCCGGGCTCGATACTCCGTGATCACAAACGGCTTCTCCACCAACTCCACCTGTTGAACGATATGCCAGCGCGAGAGCGGCCGCAGCCCACGAGCCTCTTCCGCAGGCAACTTACACTCCACGATCCGATCCACGTCCTCCGGAGCAAAGGGCTTCCGCTCATGTTTGGCGTGTCCCGGTTGGCCGCCGATCGATCGTTTGCCTCGGCGATGAGCGATGTCGGGTTTGGGCGGCTTGACAATATCGCTGGAAGGCGGCTTGGAACTGTTCCCCGAGTTCTTCTTCAATCGCGCGACTTCCGCCTCCAGTTGAGCGATGCGTGCTTGCAGCGGCGCCACCGCCTCCGCGACCGCTGCGGCAATCAACTTGCGAACTTCGTCTTCGGTAAAGAGTCGGGCCATGCCTCCTTCATAATCCATGCCCCCCGATGGCGCAATACCTCTTTTTCACAAATCCGTGAACGGTAACCAAAATGCTGTTATCATGGTCCCATTACTAAACGCGGTAACACCCAAGCCCGCTGGATGCTGATCGAGGCCGCGCAGCATCTCGGCACGCACCCCGGCCCGCTGGGCCACTTCTTCCGCCGCCTCGCCGCACGCAAGAACCGCAACGTGGCCGTGGTGGCCGCCGCACGCAAACTAGCCGCGATCGCCTGGCGAATGCTCACCACGGGCGAGCCCTACCGCTATGCCATCCCCCGTTCCACCGCCGACAAGCTCGCGCGGCTCCGCGTGCGCGTCACCGGCCAACGCCGCCGCGGCGGTCCGCCCGCAGGCATCAAGGCCACCGCCAAACTGCCCGGCGGCAGCCGCACCATCCCGTCCTTGCCCGCCGTCTGCCAGCGCGAAGGCTTGCCCGCCCCACAGCCGCTTTCGCGCGGCGAACAACACACCCTGGCCCAGACCGACTGCACGGCCTTCGTTGCCCAGATCGCCGCCGCGCAGCTCGTCCCGCGTCGCACGCCACGCACGCCACTTCCCGTCGCCGCGCCCACAGGCCAGGCGTCCTGCCCAACGCCCCTTCCTCCGGCCGACGACCCGCCCCGGTTTCGCCCGCCTCCTGCGGCCGAGCAGGGGGACGAGGCCCCTCCCCCTGCACCCCCTACCCTC
>JARKQJ010000222.1 GCA_029973955.1 Paludibaculum sp.
CGCTCCCGGCCCGATGCCCCCGCTGGGAGCGAAACTCTGGCTCAGTAGCTGGTTGCCGCCGCCCAGCGCCGCTATCTCGGCCCGGACGTCCATCCAGGTGTGGTTCGAGGAGGTGTTCTTCCAGGTCGCGGTGATGACGAAGGTCTGACCCGGAGCACAGGCGCCGCTCTCCAGCCGCTTCCCCTGCATGGCAGTCAACTGCGCCTCCGGATCGAGCAGTGAATAGAACGGGGCGGAGAAGGCCATGTCGCTCTTTCCTCCTGGTGCAAGGAAAAAGAACCCGCCGGCCAGCGAGAAGTTGGAGGTGTTGTAGGCTCCAATCTCAATGCCCTCGTCGTCCCAAAGATAGAGGAAGCGGCCATCGGGCGAAAGCCGCAGATTATCGGCGAAGCCGCCCGGTCCATACCCGACAGGGGTGAATGTGTTGGTGTCGAAGATGGTGGTGCCGGCGTTGTAGCGCACTTCCGCGCCAGGACCGACATACGGCGGTCCCCAGCAGAGCAGATAACCGCGTGTTCCGCCGGGGCTGAGATAGAGGTCCGCCGGCTGCAGGCAACCTGGGATGGTCTTTTCCGTGACGTTGTAGGTTGCCGTGTCGATCACCAGAATGCCCGAGGATGCCGGGTAAGCATTCGGAATTCCGAGGGCGAAGATACGTTTTCCGTCCGGCGAAGCCGCGATCGCGATCGGACGCCTGCTCAGGGTGACCGCCGCCAGCCAGGCCAGCGTGGCGGTGTCGTAAGCGCTGACCGTGGCCGTGCCGCCGATGAAGATGCGCTTGCCGTCGGCACTCAGCGCCAGCGGTCCGCTGCTGGCCAGCATGCCAACCACCGTTTGGTTCACCAGATCCACCGCCCAGGTGGCGCCCGAGCCTGAGCAACTGACAAACGCGCGCTTGCCGTCGCGCGTCACCACCACTCTGTTGGGCTGCTGGCCCACTGGGATGCGATTCAGAATGGCGTCCGTATCGGGATCGATCACCAGCAGGGTCGCATTCTGGGCGTCGGTGATGTAGAGGCGGGAGTTGTCGGGACTGACCGCGGCCGCCGTTGGCTTGCCATCCAGAGGCACAAAGTGGAGCGAACCGTAGATGTCCGTGTTGAGCATCGAGTATCCAGTAAAACTGGGGGTGCGGATTTCAGTTACATAGGCTCTGTGCGGCTGTCCCGCCAGAAGCGGAATCACGGAAACTGCCAGCGTGACACCCCAATTGAACAGACGGGAATGTGGGAGATTCATGTCGCCCTCCGGTTGTGGTCGTTGCGAGGAGCGCCACCAGGCTTCTCCTCACAAGCACCGGTGGCGCTTTGTGTGCCCAGCGTAATCGCTCGATCAGCGATTACGGCGAGAGATATGCTAGCACAACGAAATCAGGATGAACAGGCCGGATTATCCGAATACTGAATGATCAGTACGAAGGGAGGCGAGGGAGCGCGACCGAAAGACTTAACCGGACCCGCGAATCTGATATTGTGATTCTGCCTATGCCTGTCCATCCGCACGAACTCTACGCCCAGCGCCTCAATCGTTACGTCACCGCCATGCGCAACGCGAAGCCAGATCGCGTCCCCCTGCGCCCCTTCGCCGCCGAGTTCACGGCCACTCACACAGGCATGACCTGCCAGCAGGTCACCCACGACTACAACCAGGCCTTCGAAGCCGTCATCCGCTGCTGCCACGACTACGATTGGGACGCCGTCGTGCCCAACATGGTCTACGTCTGGACTGGGCTCACTCAATCCGCCGGCCTCCGCTACTACGCCACCCCCGGCGTCGAAGTAGCTCCCGACGTCACCTTCCAGTACCGCGAGCCCGAGAAGGACAACGCCTGGATGCTCCGCGAGGAGTACGACGAGCTGATCGAGGATCCCGTCCAATTCCTCTACACGAAATGGCTCCCTCGCGTCTCGGCCGAATACGCCGCCTCGCCCTTCCGCCGCGACCTCGCCCTCGTGAAGTCCACCTGGGCCATGGCCAACTACTTTTCCGCCTTCGGCGGCCAGATCCAGCGCATGAAGGACGAGACCGGCACAGTCTCCGCCATCTCCGGCATGCTCAAGGCCCCGCTCGATGTCCTGGGCGACAAGTTCCGCGGCTACCTCGGCCTCGCCTTCGACCTCATGGAGATCCCCGAAAAAGTCGAAGCCGCCTGCCATGCCCTCATGCCCCATCTGGCCCACATCGCGCTCTCCGGCCTCGACCCCAACCGCCAGATCCCCATCCCCATCTGGATGCACCGCGGCTGCGTCCCCTTCATCTCCCACCTCCACTTCAACACCATTTACTGGCCTACGCTCCGCCCCATCGTCGAGGCGATCTTCGCGCGCGGCAATCAGACCCTCTTCTACGCCGAAGGCAAGTGGGACGCCCACCTCGATTCCTTCGCCCAACTCCCCGCCGGCAGCATCGTCTATCACATCGATCGCGGCGACCCCAAGCTCTGCGCCGAGAAGCTCGGGGCGAAGTTCTGCCTCTCCGGCGGCATCCCGAACGCCATCCTCGCCTTCGGCACCCCCGAACAGGTCAAGGCCAAGTGCAAAGAGGTGATCGACCTCTGCGGCCAGAACGGCGGCTACATCATGGACGCCTCCGCCATCATGCAGAACGACTCCGCCGTCGCCAACGTGAAAGCGATGACCGACTTCACCCGCGAATACGGCGTCTATTCCAACACCCCCAGCTCCTCCGCGCCTCCGCCGCCTCCAGAAAACCGCTGCCCCGAGCCCTCCTTCGGCCCCTTCCCCGGCTGCCGTTCCTGGGCCCAGCACCTCCCCGAACTCCCGCCGGTCTCTGGCGACCTCAAGCTGCTCGAATCCACCTGGCAGAATCTCGACGCCCTGGCCTACTTCTACATCTGGCACCTCGTTTTGAGCTTTTGAATCATTCGTCCGTACCCGATTCCGCTTCGGCCTGCGTCTCAACCGAGTCACCAGTCCATTCGGGTCAACCGGCTATGCTTCGTCGAACGCTCCTTCAGAACCTGGCCGCTCTCACCACACTGAACGCCGCCGCCCCCACCCCGAAGGCCGCCAAGCGCGTCACCCAACTCACCTCCGCCTCCGTAGAGATCCGCGAAGTCTGCGCCACCCCCGCTCAGTCAGCCTTCCTCGCCTACAGCAAGCCCACCGACTCCTGGCAAATCATTCAAACCGACCCCGAAGCCGTCATCCCTCTCCCCCCGGGCATCTACACCGCCCTCGGCCTCACCTCCACCGGCCTCTATGTTCGCGCCCAGCGCTGCGCTGGCCACCCGGTCAATTCCATCCTCCGCGTCTCCCCCGGCGGCGATCCCGAATTCATCGGCAAACTCCCCCTCTCCGCCACCTACGAGCCCGTCTTCTTCCACCGCGGCCAGGTGCTGCAAAGCGACGCGTACTCTCTCCACGTCTCCGACCTTTCGCCGGCCGGCATTGGCCGCGCTCGCGACTACAGCGCGAACCTCCCATACTCCAACTACGACACCCTCTCCGCCCAAGCCCTCTTCACCGCCTTCGACGGCTCCACCCTCACCACCTTCGATCTGAGCGCCCGCAGCCTTACCTCCGCTCCCATCACTCTCCCCGGCCCCAAGCCCGAACCCTCCGCCCCCGGCCAGGCCATGAACCTCGCCCTCCCGGCCACGGGCACCGACCCTGAAGGCAACCTCTACGCCATACTCCTGCCCTCGCCTCGCAGCGCCGTGCGCTGCATCAGAATTGCCTCCGACGGGACCGCCGCCTTGTGGGCCACCCTCGAGATCCCCAAAGTCTCCCCCGGCTTCAGGAAACTGATCTTCACCGGCGGTGACCTGGCCGTTGTCTTCGCCGGCGGCCAAATCGCCTGGTACGACATCTAGCGGGATGCGGGAGAGCGGCGTGGCGCCCCCGCACCGTCCAGCCTCCGATTTCCTATTCGATCCGCGGCACGCGGCCGATGAGTCAGTTGTCGCCGGGCTTCCGGCGATTTCAGATCCATGGAGGTTTCCATCGTGTCCTTGAAAACCTGGCAGGCAGTTGTTCAGGCTGCTCTGGTTTTGCTGCTCGCGGTCCAGGGCGTCCTGCTGGCCGCATCTCATGGGGCGCTCGCCCTCTTCTCGCTCGCCATTGCTGCCGTCCTCACAGCCGCCGCGGTGTGGGTCTTTCGCAGCCATTCCGCCCTTGAGCGGGAGATCGTCTGGCTGAAAGGCACCCTCGATGCCGTTCCGCAACCCATCACTGTCACCGACATGAACATGCGCTGGATTTTCGTCAACAAAGTGGTGGAAGGGCTGCTCGGGAAATCCTGCCAGCAAATCCGGGGACGCCACTGTTCGGAATGGGGCGCCGCCATCTGCAAGACCGATAAATGCGGGATTCGCAGCCTCCGCAGTGGACGGCCCCGCACCGAGTACATGCAGACCATGCCCGACGGCAGTTCGCGCGCCATGACCGTCGATGCCTCCTATATCACCGACCAGAAGGGCCGCCGCATCGGGCATGTGGAGATCGTTACCGACTCCCACGCCGGCTATGAACTCCAATCCATCTACTCCCGCATTGCCAGCTCGCTTGAGGAGGTCAGCTCCACCATGACCGAGATGGACGCGCAGGTCAAAGAAAACGCCGCGCACGCTTCCCAGGCGAACCAGAGCGCTTCCGCCGCCCGTACGGCGATTCGCGACGGTCGCGGCAAAGTGGATGGCCTGGCCGACGCCATGCGGCACGTTTCCCAAACCAGCCGCCGCATCCTCGGCATCAACAAGACCGTGGACGAAATCGCCTTCCAGACCAACTTGCTCGCACTCAACGCCGCCGTCGAAGCGGCCCGGGCCGGTGAGGCCGGCGCGGGCTTCGCCGTTGTCGCCGAGGAGGTCCGGAGCCTGGCCCGCAAAGCCGCTGACGCCGCCCGCGAAACCTCAGAACTCATCACCACAGCCACCAACGACATCCAGGCCGGCGCCAGCCTCGCCGAAGAGGCCTCCACGGCCCTCTCTTCCATCGAATCCTCCGCCGGCCAGCTCGATTCCCTCGTGGATCTCATTGCCCAGGCCTCCGCGCAACAAAGCACCGGGATCAGCGCCGTCTCTCAGGCCATCCACGACCTCGAGCGCTCTACTCTCGCCCACGTCCAGAACACTACGTCCGCAAACCTCGTCCAGATCAAATAGCCACCCTGGTCCGGGGGCTCCGGCCCCCGGTGCCCGCTGCCCGCCGAATCCTACCAGAAGTGCCGTTCCACCACTTCGGGCTTGCCCGGTACGCCCTCCAGCACCGGCACATGCAGCAGGAATTGCGCATTCATCTTCTTCCAGTCTGCCGGCGCTCCTTTGAGCCCCTCTTCCAGGAGAAATTCGTCCGTCACAAACTCACCCGCCGTCTGCGTGCCATACTGAGTCACCCCCGCGAGCGCGATCACGATCTTTCCAGTCTTCGGGTGGAACAGCCTCGATACGATCACGTAGTCTTCCGGCGTCCTCCCGTTCGGCTGCAGGCCCTTCAGCGCCCAGCGTTTGCCGGTCTTGCGGTCTTCGATCTCCGGCGCCCCTTCCCGATCGGCCAGCACAAACCGCAAATCGTCGGTCAATTGCAGCGTCCAGCGGTTCGCATAGGCGCCCACCAGCACCGCCGGACCATGCCGGATGTCCTGGAATGAGATGGATCCGCCGAACTTGATCGAGTACTTCTTCTTTCGCACCGCCAGGATCGCCGCCACATTGCTGATCGCATGCGCGGATCCGAGACCCACATACTGGTTCTGGATCGGCACCACGTCTTTCAATTGAATCGTCGCATCCGGCGGACCCGTCAGCAGCTCAATCTGCCGCTGCGCATGGGAAGCCGCCGTCCCCCGAAACCGCTGAAAGACTTCCCGGCTGAAGGTGTACACGATGGGATGTGGAACCGAAACCACGACGTCGGCCTCATCCTGCAGGGCCGGCCCCCAGAACTCCTCCACCTTCGACTTCGGCCACGCCCAGACGCTCGCCCCGACTGCCGCCAGAACTACCGCCGCCGCGCCTAGCCACCACCAGTTCGCCTGTTTTACCGCGGCTTGCGCCGGTTGTCCCCCCGTCCGCTGAAACTCCACACGGTATGACCCCGTGGGAATCGTCAACCGCACAGGGCCGGCTTCGCCCGCCTCCGCGTAGTGCCGTGCCAGCCGCTTTCTCACCTCCGCCGCGCTTACCCTGACGATCGAATCCTCGTTCGTGTCATACTTCGTCTCCCGGCCGAACAGACTCACCCCGATCGCTCGTTCCCTCAGGGCCTCCTCGTTTCCGCTCAGGCTGTGTTCCACGAGGTAGCGGAGCAATCGCGCGGATTGCTTGCTATGCCGGAACGCCTCGCCATTGCACACGCGTTCAAGTTCGACGGTAACCTCTTCTGTCCAGGAGTTCACCCCTGGTTGCTGCCGAAACTGTCCCATACCTGTCTCTTTAACGGTAGCCCTAACGGTATCCCGCTCCCAGGAGAATTGCAAGCTGAATCAATAGTTTATCCGGAGTTTCAAGGATTCACGGCAGAGAGAAACGTTTGCACGCTTTGCAGCCCGGTGTACAAGTGTTCAGAACCTTGCGTTCTGGAGCTTTTCCTTCAGGAGCGTCCCCGTGCGAACTTTGATCCTGTTGTTTTTGACCCTTTCTTCCGTCTTCGCCCAAAGTACCTCAGGCACCATCACCGGTCTTGTCACCGATCCTTCCGGCGCTGTCGTTGTCGGCGCCGCTGTCGAGATTCGAGAACTCTCTTCCAACCGCGCCGTCAGGACCGCCACCTCCGATGCCGGCATTTACACCCTTCCCAACCTCCCGATCGGACTGTACGAAATCAAGATCAGCCTCCAGGGGTTCAAGACCACCACGATTGAAAAGGTGGAGGTCCGCGTCGCCCAAGCCACCACTCAGAACATCACTCTCCAGGTAGGCCAAGTTTCGGACTCCGTCTCCGTCTCCGGCGATGTTCCTCTCATCACTCCCACCTCTGCCGCCGTCACCACCACCGTCCAGAACAAACTCCTCACAGACCTGCCGTTCCAGGACCGCTCCGCCCTTTCCGCCATCCTCCTCACCCCTGGCTCGCAGGGCGATCCCCAGTACAACGGCGGTGTCCAGAGCGAAATGCCCGGCATCTATACCCAGGCGATTACCCCAGGCGGCTCCATCACCGTCGGCGGCGGCCGTCCGGGCGGCGGCTCCATCCTCGTCGACGGCTCCGATGTGACCTCCGCCGGCAATCCGCGCGCCGTGATCACCTTCTCCGGCGACACCGTCCAGGAAGTCTCCATTCAGGCCAATGGTGTCCCCGCTCAATACGGCCGCACCACCGCCGGCATCATCAATCAGGCCACCAAGTCCGGAACCAACGACTTCCACGCCACCGGCAACTGGACCCACACCCAGCCCTACCTCCAGACCCGCTTCCTAGGCTCCGCCTTCGATCCCACCGCCCGCTACTCCTCTTACGCCGGCGCTATCGGCGGCCCTGTCGTCATCCCCAAAATCTACGATGGCCGCAACAGGACCTTCTTCTACGCCTCCGGCGAGCCCCAGCGCCAGCGCCTCAAGATCGGCGCATCACGCGCACGCCTCCCTACCCGCGATGAACTCGCCGGCAAGTTCAACAACATCTACGACTTCCTCGATCCGGCCCTGCGCACGAAAAATATCGACGCCGCCCTCGCTTCGCCCGTTCGCACCAACTCCCTCTACTGGCACTACAACCTCAACGCCAACGGCTTTCCCATCGGCATGGAAATTCCCATCGCCGATCGAACCCCCATCGTCAATAGCGACCTCAGCGGCCTCCTTGCCAAGAACCCCCTCGCCCAGAAACTCATCAAGACCCTCTATCCCTTCACCCCCGGCGTGGACACGGACTATATCCGCTGGCTTCGCCCCGACGGCCTGTACGACATCGACGGCAACAACGCCATCTACGTCCGCGGTACTGAAAGCGTGGACAACCGCTACTCCTTCAAGATCGATCAGTTGATCGGCTCCTCCGACCGCCTTGCCTTCCGTTACTCCGTCGCTCCCGTGACCGGCACCCGCTACGATTGGGGCGGCCCCTCCGACCCCGGCGACCCCATCGTCCAGGACCGCGTCAACTCCTACAACACCGGCGTCGTCTACAACCACATCTTCTCCGCCAACCTCTCCAACGAAACCCGTGTCACCTACTCCCGCGGCGACGCGTTCCGCGGTCCCAACAATGCCGCCATGACGAAAGACTGGGGCGTCGACATGGGTCTCGTCGCCGCCGTTGCCGGCGCGGGCTTCCCCCAGATCCTCAGCCGCGGCGCCAGCGGCGAAGGCCGCACCCTCGACGTCAACTTCGGCGTCGGCTCCGACTTCAGCTACATGCGCGGCGCCCACGCCTTCAAAATGGGCGGCGAGTTCCGCGCCATCCAGCTCAACCGCATTTCCTACGCCGGCCTCACCGGCGGCAGCTACAACTTCAACGGCCAGATCACGCCCAACACCGGCTCCATCAACGGCGTCGTCAACGCCCTCGCCGGCCTCATCACCGGCTCCCTCAACAACTACACCTATCAGGCCAAGCAGTCCAGCGCCTACTACCGCTGGAAGTACACCGCCTTCTACTTCCAGGACGATTGGAAGATCTCCCGCAAACTCACCATCAACCTCGGTCTGCGCTGGGACGTCGAGACCCCGCGCAAAGAGAAGTACAACAACCAGGGCTGGTTTGATCCCACCATCGCCGGCACCGTCAACGGCTCTCCCGTCTTCGGCGCCTACGTCTGGGCCGGCAAGGGCCGGCAGGAAGGCCTCTGGCCCACCAACTACAACGGCTTCCAGCCCCGCATCGGGCTGGCCTACGCTGCCAAGTCCTGGATGGTATGGCGTGCCTCTTACGCCATGCTCCGCGCGCCCATCACCGGCTACGGCAACGCCCTCTACCCCGACGCCAACGTCAACGCCAGTGTCGTCAACTCCGCCCTCGGCCTTGGCGGCGTCGGACCCGGCCACGTCAACCTCGTCACCAACCCCATCGCTCCTCTCCCGCCTCCGCGCGAACTCCCGCGCGACCCCATCTTCTACATGAACGACACCAACTCGTTCGCGTTCTCCTACATCCCTCAGAACAACGCCATGCCCCGCGTGGACCGCTGGAACGCCGGCGTCCAGATGCTCCTTCGCAACAATCTCTCTCTCGAGCTCGGCTACGACGGCTCCAAAGGCACCCACCTCTACGCCCAGCCCTGGGGCCTCAACGCCGTCCCCCTCACTCAAACCGCTCCCATGGTCGCCGCCGGAGCCGACTTCGCTTCCCAGGGCCCGCAGTACAACCCTCTGAAGATCACAACCTCCACCGGTTCCATCATCCCCGGCACCCTCATCGCCTCTCTCCGGCCCTATAAGAACTGGTTCAACACCCGCATCGGAGCCGATTACGACCGCTCCGGAAACTCAACTTACCATGGCCTCAATCTCGGCCTCCAGAAGCGCTTCTCCGCCGGCCTTACCTTCCTGGCCAGCTACAGCTTCTCCAAGTCCCTCGATGACGGCGCCCCCTCCGGCAACGACATCTTCGGCGTGACCCAGCAGCAGACCCAGGCTCGCGAAAAGGCCGTATCCAACTTCGACATGGCCAGCAAGCTCCGCGCCTCCTTCTCCTACGACCTACCCTTCGGCCGCGGCAAGCAGTTCCTCTCGTCCGCGCCCGGCTGGCTCAACCAGATCGTCGGCGGCTTCAACCTCGCCGGTACCTTCACCCGCCAATCCGGAATCCCCGGCGTCGTCTATCTCGGCAACAGTGGCTGGTGGCAGTCCAAAACCGGCGGCACCGGCAACGATGGCTGGACGCTTCGCCCCGACCGGCTCCTGAACGCCGAATCCATCACACCCACCTGGAGGGAAGATCCCTTCCGCCGCTCCTACTACGACCCCAAGGCGTTCGTCGTCCCCGGCACCTTCGCCCAGCCCGCCATCGGCAACGCGCCCCGCACGCTCGGCGACGCGCGTTCTCCCACCACCACCACTCTGGACGTCTCCGGCGCCAAGAACTTCTTCCTCCTGAAGGAGGGCAAGCTCCACATCCAGATCCGCGCCGACGCCTTCAACATCATGAACCACCCCGTGTTCTTCCTGAACCCCAACTCCCGCATCAACGGCGTTTGGGACTACATCGCCAGCACCCACAGCTTCCAGCCCAAAGCCGCGGCCACCGCCATGGATGCGAACAACACCGGCCAGTACGGCAACTACGCCGGCCGCATGTTCCGCCTCGGCGCCCGCGTCACCTTCTAATCCAACGGGCCCCGGCCTCTGCGCCGGGGCCCCTTACCAGATCCCCGGCACCAGCCGCCCCCGCACCCGCTCCGCATACCTCGCATACCCTTCCAGCCGCGCCCGCAACATCCTGTCCTCGAGCCAAGTCCTCAACACCAGCGCCCCCGCCGTCAGCCCCGCCGGCACCATCGCCCACCATGTCCCCAGCGCCACCGGCGTCGCCAGCGTGAACAGCAGCGCGCCCGCATACCCCGGGTGCCGCACAAACCGGTACGGCCCTCCTTCCACCACCACATGCCCTCTCTCTTCCTGGATGCGAACCGTCGCCGTGAAAAACCGGTTCGATGCCATCGCCCAGGCCGCAAACAGCATCGCGGCCACGCACATCAAACCCCCCGCAGCACTCCACAACCACGGGACCCCCAACGGCCACACCCTCCGCGCCTCCCACGCCGCCGTCCCCCACATGGCCAGCGGCCCCACTCCAGCCACCACCGGCGCCAATATCTTGTCCCACCACTCCGAATCCTTGGGAAACCGCGCCCGCTCCGCCAGCAGCCCCGGTGACACCCTCTCCAGAAGCACACCCACCACCGCCTGCGCGCCCACGGTCAATCCCACGTACACCCACGCCCGCGTCCAATCCCACCGCCCGGACCCCAACACCAGCAACGCGGCCACCACCAGCCCCATCACCGCATACCGCAACAACGCCTTCTTCACTGCAAGAGTCCTTACTTCCCACTTTGCAACCACTCGCAGGCCCGCCGCACGCCTTCCTCATAAGGCGTTCCCGCAAACCCGAAAGCCCGCGCGAACTTCGACGAGTCGAATAGATAGCTCGCCTGGTTCTGATACGCCATCTCCAACGATTCCCGCACGTCCGCGTTGAACCACCCCACCATCCGCAGCATCGGCTTCCCGTAGACCCTGTACTTCGGTGCCCGCGCGAACGCCCGCGCCGCCATCGCGATGAACTCCGCCCCCGTCGGCGCCGGCGCGGCGGTCGGCAGATGCCACACCTGGTTCCACGCCGATTCGCTCTCCGTCAGCATCGCTACGCCCCGCGCCGCATCCGGCGTATATGTGAGCGAGTGCGGCACTTGCGCATTCCCCAGCCACGCCGGCGTCGAGCCTTTCGCCAGCGCCTCCAGCACCAGCAGGTTCGGCGCGCCGTTCACCCGACCCGGCCCGTAGAAATCGGCCGAGCGCGCGATCATCGCCGTCAACGCGCCGCGCTTCACCTCTTCCATCAACGCCGCGGCGATCCGGGCCCGGATCTCACCTTTCTTCGAGCACGGCGCCACCGGGCTCTCCTCCGTCATCGCTCCTTCCACGCGCCCGTACATATACACGTTGTCCACGAACACCAGCCTGGCGCCCGCCCGCTTGCACGCCTCCACGGAGTTCATCATGATCCGCGGCCACAACTCCGCCCAGACCCGCGCGTCGTATTTGAGTCCAGCCGCCAGCACGGCGACCTCGGAGCCCTCCACCGCTTTCGCCGTCTGCTCCGAATCCGTCAGGTCTGCCGCGTAACTCTCGCCTCCGAAGATCGCCCTAGGCTGCCGTCCGACCAGCCGGAACTTCCGCCCCGACGCCGCCAGCAGCGGAGCCAGTTCATTCCCGATCGATCCGCCCGCTCCGAGAATCGTGATCATATTTCCCATTCTCCTCCTTTGCCCTCCGCCCCTCATGCGCCAGAATAAACTGGAGATCCGGCATGCCGCCCTCAGCTTCCCTTCATCACGACACTCTCGTCCGTTCCGCCATGGGCGCGGAACTCCTCCGCAGCGAGCGCGCCCGTGTCCGCCTCCAGATCGCCCTGCTCGCGGCCGTCTTTGCGCTCATCACTCTCATCTACTTCGTGCCTCAAATCTCCTCGCCGCAGATTCACGCACTTCTCCAACCCGCAGCCTTCCCCTTGGGCATCCTTCTCTCCTCCTACCTCGCCTATGAGACGTTCATCCTCATCTGGCTCGGCCGCCTCCTCACCTCCGGCCGCCTCATTCCCCGTTGGTTCCAGTTCGTCAACACGTTCATCGAAATCAGCCTTCCCACCGTCGGCCTCCTGACGGGGGGCATCATCGCGGATCCTCTCTCCATGCTTTCCGGCGCGTTGCCGTTTCTCTACTTCCTCTTCATCCTGCCCGCGGCTCTCAATCTCGACGCCGCCCTCTGCGTCTTCTCCGGCGCCGTCGCCTGCTTCCAGTTCTGGGCCGCCAGCCTGGCTCTCCTCAGCCGCGCGGTTCTTCCGGTCAGCCCCGGCGGCCCCATCTTCTCCATGCTCACCTCGCCGCATCAGTACCTCATGAAGGGCGCCACCCTCCTCCTCGCCGGCCTCATCGCCGCCTTCGTCGCCACACAGATCCGGCGCCAGATCGCCCGCGCCCTCCAGACGCTCGAAGAGCGCGACCGCGCCGTCTCCATCTTCGGCCAGCACGTCTCTCCCCAGGTCGCCGACCTCCTCCTCAAGCAGCCCCTGGACTACGCCGGCCAGCAGCGCAACGTGTGCGTCCTCTTCCTCGACATCCGCGACTTCAGCAAGCTCTCCAGCGAACGCTCGGCCCCGGAAGTGGTGGACTACCTCAATCGCCTCTTCGCACCCATGATCCCGGTCATCAACTCTCACTCCGGCATCGTCAACAAATTCCTTGGTGATGGCTTCATGGCCGTCTTCGGCGCCCCCATCGACGACGCCCAACTCTGTACCAACGCCATCCGTGCTTCGCTCGAAATCCTCCGCCAGGTCGAACTCCTCAATCAGTCCGGCGCCATCCCCCACACCCGTATCGGCATAGGGCTCCACGTCGGCCAGGCCGTCACCGGCAATGTCGGCAGCTCTCAGCGCAAGGAATACACCATTATCGGCGACGTCGTGAACATCGCCTCCCGCATCGAGCAGGCCAATAAACCCCTCAAGGCCCAACTCCTCGTCTCCGAGGCGGTCGTCCTTGCCCTCGGCGATCAGCTCGGTGTCCCCGCCGAAGACATGGGGCCTGTCGAACTCAAGGGTCAGCCGCAGCCCGTGCGCCTCTATAAGCTCGCCTGAGCCCTATCCCAGGTACGCCGCAATCGCACCCCGCAACGGCGACACCGGCTCGTGCGCCTTCAGCACCAGCCGTTCCGCTTTTGGCGTGCCGCTCCAGCCGCAACGATCTTTAGCCGTAGCCCACATGATCCACATCCACCGCGCCCTGCTTGTCGTTCTCCTCACCGCCGGGCTGGAACACTGCCAGGTTCACCAGCGCCATTTGGGGAGGCTACGCGCTCACCCTGCCGGCTACTCCTTCCTTGCGACCAGCGCCACGGTCCTGAATCTCCGCGAGGGCACCCAGTCGTTGTCCACCACGCCCGCGTCCAAATCCTCCATCCGCAAAATGTGGAACCCCTTCCAATTCTCAGACAACCCGCTCCACGAAGGCTGCCCGCCCACTGACGTCTGGAACACCACCAGCCCGCCCTTCTTCAACGCCTTCAGAAACACCGGCGGCCACTGCGCATCCTCCGGCTGCATGTAGCAGTACGCGCACACAATCAGGTCCCACTGGTTCTCGCCGAAGTCGAAATTCTCGTGCTTAGCCTCCAGCGTTCTGATCTTTACCCCGGCCTTCGCCGCCTCCCCCTGCGCCACCTTCAACGCATCCGCCGACATGTCGTACCCTGTCGCCTCCCAGCCCGTCGACGCCAGGTAGATCGTGTTGCGCCCGCGGCCCATCCCCGCATCCAGAGCCCGCCCCGGCTTCACCTTGTAGAGCGCTTCCTGCAACAGCCGCAGCGGAGTCGAAGGCCCGCCGCCCGACTTGAACGACGCATCCCAGTAAACCTTTTCCCGATCCACCGTGGCCCGCCGCAGCACGTTCATCCGTTCAAACCGCCGCACCGCCTCAGGCTCTGGCACCCCCTTCGCCTTCAGCGCTTCGAGGTACCGCACCCGCATGCCCGCCGACTCACCCGGCGGCTGCGGCGTGAGTTCTTTTGTGAACGTCTCAAACTCCGCCCAGATCTGTTCGTCCGTCGCCGGCGCCGTCTGAGCCACGCTCAGCCCGGCGCAAATCACTAGGCAGCCCAGCCAGGCCTGTATTTGCATCCTCACAGTCTAGTCCAGATTCTCGCCCGCCGCACCGCGATACTCTAATGGGAGTGAAGACTCTCTTTCTCGCCCTCGCCTGCGCCGCCCTCCTCGCCGCCCAAACTCAGCGGCGCGCGTTCTCTCCCCAGGAGCAGCCCATCGCCGATCAGTTGAAGGGCATGCGCAAGCTCGACGATACCGTCCGCGCCGGCGTCACCAGGCAACTGGCCCGTGACATCCGGGCTCTTCCCGCTTCTCCCAATCGGCTCTCCCTCGCCTCCGCCCTCGCCAACCTCTCCACTGAAGGCGACTTCGGCAAAGAAGCGCTCCAGGAAGTCGCCACCACGCTGGCCGCCGCCCTCGCGGCGCAGCCGCCCGCTTCCGACTCCGCCTACACCACCCTCGCGCAACTGGTTCGCTACGAAGGCGTCACGACAACCCTCAAGCACCCGAATTTCACCGCCGCCCTTGCTTCTCTCGAAAAACTTGACGCCATCCGGGCCAAAGCCGACTTCACCCTCCAGGACCTCAGCGGCAAATCCTGGCATCTCGCCGACTTGAAAGGCAAAGTCGTGCTCGTCAACTTCTGGGCCACCTGGTGCCCGCCCTGCCGCAAGGAGATGCCCGATCTCGAAGCCCTCTATCAACAGTACAAAGACAAGGGCCTGATCGTTCTCGCCGTCTCCGACGAAGATCCCGCCAAGATCGAATCCTTCATCAAAGAGAAGCACTACACTTTCCCCGTACTCATCGACGCCGGCCGCAAGGTGAACGAACTCCTCCACATCGAAGGCATTCCCAAAACCTTCATCTACAACCGCCAGGGCAAGCTCTCCGCCCAATCCATAGATATGCGCACCCGCGCCCAGTTCGAAAAAATGCTCCAACAATCCGGCCTTTGAGTGCCTGAAAGAATAAGGTTATGCTTCTGCCCCGCCTGCCTGTTGTCGCCGCCAGCGCCGTGGCAGGGGCTCTCCTTTTATCAGCTCAGACCACCGAACTGGATCCCTATGTGGGCCGGGATCTGTGGAGCGCGAAACTCTCCCTTGCGGACAACGAGCGTCTCGCCCGAATCATCGGCCCGGTGCCTCGCGGATTCATGCTCAGCCCATGGCCGTGGCACATTTGGAAGCCACGGCCCACCGGAGTGTCCCGTTTTGTCGTGGTCCTCGGAGAGACTGAACAAATAGTTCCTGGAGGGTCCTCCGCCTGCGTCTATCTGCTCGATGCCGGCCTGCAATACATCGGCTCCTGGTGTTTTCAAGCCGGTTGGCGCATGGGTTTTCGGCGCGTTTCCTTTGAATATTCGCAGGCATTGGACTCCGAGCTCCTCATTTTTGAGATGTTCCCCTATGTGAACGGCCGCGATATTCGGAAGGAGGTTTTTTCCCTCAAGGCCGACTCTCTCAAGTTCATCCGGTTGGAAGACTCGCGAGGGAATGCGGTTCAGAACGACTCCGTTTTCGCCAATTACGAAATCGGCTTCCTCCCGCCCTCTCAATCGCCGCAGGATGCCGTCGCCATGTTGGAATCCGCAGACAAGTCTGATGTCCTCTTCGCCCTGATGCTCCTCGGCGGCCGATACGTTCCGGAGTCCGAGCGAAGAGGTCTCGATCGTATGGAGAGCCGGCACGCGGAGCGCTTCCGCGCCTGGATCGCTGTGCCACGAATCCGCAAGCTGATCGAAGAGCTCTGCAACTCGGAAGACGTCTGGATTCGTCAAGCCGCAGAACTTGCTGCGCGCGATCCACTGGAACGCCCCATCGGGCAGAATGCTCCATTCGATCCGAAAGCGCTCCGAATACAACGTTCCTGGAGGAACTGGCTCATCCCCTTCTAGATCGGTTCTGGCATCATTGGGCCTATCGCTCCAGCCCGATCGATGATTCAATGCACATCCCCCTCGCTCCGGCCAATTTGCAGGACCGGTCACATTCGCCGCTGGCGTCCTCCTGAGCAGCGGCTCCGCTATCCCCGTAACTCTTCCAACACCTGTTCGCAATTCAACACCTTCTCAAGCAGGTCCACCGGCGTGTAGTAATAGTGGTTCGAGGCTTCATAGCCGATCACTGACTCCCGCCGAGCCACTGCAAACTGCCGCAACGCCAGTTCGCGCTCCCTCGCCGCCAGTTCTCGCATCCTCTCCTTCGATCCACCCCCATCCCGCAGCAGATAGAACTCCACCTGGTTCGCGGCGCTCTCGAAGTGCGCCTGGCACGTCCGGGCCACGGCTAACTCCAGTTCCGCCTCCGCGCCCCGAACCTGCAGCTTCTCCAGCACCGCCACGCCGTCACTCCACCGCCGCGCCAACCGTGCCATGAGCTCCTGCACCGTGCGGGCCGGATAAGCGCCCCGCCACTGCTGATAGGCGTCGTGCGGAAAGAGGATCATCCCCGGCGGCAGCCCCGTCTTCCTCGTCCGCAGAAGATTCGCCGGTCCGTGCTGCACCGGCAGGACGTAGATCGAAACCCCGTATGGGAAGAACTGGAACGCCTCGCTGAAGATCTCCCAAGCCCGCACTGCCTCCACGGCATGCTGCGGCCCGTAGATCCGCTCCGCCTCCGCCCGCAGAATCTCCGCTTTCGAAGGCTGCGGCTCGCTGGCGAACCTTGCGAACGCCCGCAGATTCGCTGAAGGATAACCTCCGCACGTCCACGAGGCCATCACCCCGGTAATGCCTTCCCGCCGCAGCCGCTCGCAGTGTTCCAGCACCAGAGGCAGCACCGGAATATACGGCACGGCCGAGATCTCCCAGGTATTGTTGAACTGGGTCTTCGCAATCCGGCCCAAACCCCGTTTCCGGGCCAACTCCCAGTTCCCTCGCGCCCGCGGGCCAGGACCCACCACCGACATCGAATACTCGCCCACCGCTGTCTTCACCCCGCCGCGTTCCACCGGAGCCGACCACTCGCTCACACTGATCACACTCGTATCCGGCGGCAGCTTTGGAATCAGTTGTTCCGCCAGCGGCGTCCCCCAGCCCCAGTCATACGACATCACCTCCGCCGACTTGCTCTCCGCCCGGACGCCATCCCGCAGCGTCCCAATCAACTCCGCAATCGTCTCCGCCCCCGTCCGCTGCGAGCAGCGCGGGCACCCTTTCGCCGCCGGGTTCCGATCGCCCCACGCCCCGCCATGCGAAAAGCAATTGGTGTGGTTCTCCGACATCGTGATGGTCAGAATCCCGCCGAGACCCGGGGCCTCGCGGAAGACATGCGCCAGGCTGCCCCGCAGCCAGTCCCGCACCTCTTCCGTTGAGGTGCACATCGCGTACACATCTTTGTCCCGCGTCCCCCGCAGGCCAGGGCGCTGCGTGAAGAATGCCTCCGGCATCGCCCGCGGCTCGTTCAGATAGAGGAACACACGCACGCCATAGCGCGCCGCCCGCTCAATCAAGGCACGCAGGTTCCTGGCACGGATCTCCCAATCCTTCCCAAATTCCGGAAACGCCCGCCACGGCGCCAGCGTGTTCAGCACTCCTTGAATCCAAACCCCATTGATCCCGCACTCCGCCACACGCGCCAGATAGCCATCCGGCAGGCCCGCCGCATCGCCTTCCATCAACGGGTCGCCATACAACGCGAAGTACGAATACAGGAACCGCGGCGACCAGGCCTCCCCGCCTGTCTTCTTCGGAAGCGTCATCGCCGGTTGCCGCGAAAACTCCTTCACAAACTCGAATCGCGGCACGCCCAGGCTCTTCACTCCGCCGGGCACGGCCCGCTCCAGACACTTCCGGATCTCCGTGGCCCGCGCCTGCTCCGCTTTCGCCGGCGGCCGGTACTTCAACTCAGCCACCTCCGGCTTCGTCAGCCCGAGCTTGTGTTCGAGAAAATCGTCTTCCTTCAAAGTGAAGGCAAACCGCTCCGGGTTCCACCCCAGCAGTTCGACGATCTGCGCCACCGGCAGCAAATACCAGTTCTGCCGGATTACGGTGATGTAGATCCGCCGCAGCGTATCTTCGCTCAACACCCGCTTCGGCGGCAGCCCCATCGCCCGCCCCAGCGCCGCCAGTTCGGCCGGCTTCGCGCCCACCACCGCTGCCATCCGGTCCAGGTTCGCCAACTCCCAGTTCCGCCACACGAACTGGTACAGCCGGCTTGGAAAGTGATCTTCCACCAGAGGCGTCTCCGCGCCGCCCGCCCACGCCATCATCCCTGCCGCGGGAACCGCTCCTAGAAACGAACGCCGATCCATGCGCTCACCCTATCATCTCCCGGGGGTGTGTCACTCATGGCCGCTACGCCCGCGGCGCCTCCGCCTGATACAGTAAATCCAGTTTCACCATCCTCGATCCCAGGCGGTGCTCCCATGCGCCTTCCCGCTCTCTGCTTCCTATGCCTGCTGCTGCCGGCATTCGACGAAGTTCCACCCACCCTCGCCCTAGGCTCACCCGCGCCGGAGTTCTCGCTGCCCGGCATCGACGGCAAGACTCACACCCTCGCCGACTACGCCGGAGCCCAGGTGCTCGTCCTCATCTTCACCTGCAACCACTGCCCCACCGCCCAGCTCTATGAAGCCCGCATCCGGCAGCTCGTCGATGAGTACAGGGCGAAGAGCGTCGCCTTCGTCGCCATCGAACCCAACGATCCCGACGCCGTGCGCCTCGACGAGATGGGCTACACCGACGTCAACGACGGTTTCGAGGATATGAAGATCCGCGCCGCCTATCGCCGCTTCAATTTCCCTTACCTCTACGACGGCGCCACCCAGTCCGTTTCCCAGGCCTACGGTCCTAAAGCCACGCCCCATGTCTTCATCTTCGATGCCAAGCGCATCCTGCGCTATGAGGGCCGCATCGACAACAACCAGCGCGAATCGCTCGTCACGACCCGGGAAACCCGCGCCGCTATCGACCAACTCCTTGCCGGCCAACCCGTCGCCGTCCCCCACACCGGCGTCTTCGGCTGCTCCACGAAGTGGAAGTCCAAGTCCTCCGGCCGCGCAGCCGAGATGAAGAAGATCGAAGCCGAGCCCGTTGACGTGGAATCGGTTAACGCCGAGGGACTCAAAGCGCTCCGCAAAAACCCCACAGGCAAGCTCCTCCTCGTCAACTTCTGGGCCACCTGGTGCGGACCCTGCCTCACAGAGATGCCTGACCTGCAAACCACCTTCCGCATGTACCGTCGCCGCGACTTCGACTTCGTCACCGTCTCCGCCAACCTGCCCGACGAGCGCCCGGGCGTGCTGAAGGTGTTGGAAAAGTACCACGCCACCACCCGCAATCTCCACATCGACTCCAATGACGTCTATGCCATGCAGGCCGCCTTCGACGCCAAGTGGGAGGCAGGCGTACCCTTCACCATGCTGATCGCGCCCGGCGGCGAAGTGCTCTACCGCAAACAGGGAGAGGTGGATATCCTCGAACTCCGCCGCATCATCCTCGCCAACCTGCCCGATACCGATTACCAAGGCCACCGCGCCTGGTGGGCCACGAGGTAGATCCGGTTCCTTGCCATCCATCCTTGCCATCTATCCTTGCCATCCATCCTTGCCATCCACTCTCCTCCGCCATCCCGAAGCAAAAAGGCCGGAGTATGCATCAGCTCCCTCCGGCCCGTGTCATTCCTGGCGAACGGCGTGATGGCCGGCTGCGGAATCACCCCATCTGTGTGCAACTCACCGGTCAGCGGGTTGCGCACCGGACCACCCAGCGGTCCCGCGCGCTGACCCAGCGTCGGAATCGACGCATACGGCAGCGTCCGCTCCACCCTTCGGAAGCCTTCGTAGTTCACGAAGAAGAACGCCTTATGCCTGATCAGCCTTCCGCCGAAAGCCGCCCCGAACTGGTTCTGCACCGGTACCGGCTTCACGACCGTCGCGGGCTTGAAGAAACCCACTGCTTTGGGCTGGGGATTGCGCAGAAACTCCCACGCCGCGCCGTGAAAACCGTTCGTCGCGCTCCGCAGGCTGGTGTTGATCAACGCGCCTCAGGCCCGCCCGTATTCGGCGGAAGAGTTGTTCGTCTGGACCTTGAATCCCTGCATCGCGTCAGGGTTCAACTGCACGACCTGATTCGAAAAGCCCTGGTTCGACGTGCCGTAGGCGCTGTTGTCCACGCCGTCCAGCCTGAAGTTGTTCAACGAACTCCGCAATCCGTTCACATTGAACGACGCGATGCGGTTCGAGATGTTCGACTCCCGCACGCCCGGCGACAGCAGCGCCAGGTCCGCATACGCCCTGCCGTCCCGTGTTGAGTGATCATCCGGCCTTACTGGCCCGGTTATAGACGGATTTTGTCGTAGTCCACCGGCTCGTTGGCCAAGTGCAGGAATGACTCGCCCGGCATCTGGAGATAGATCGTCTTGAGCATCGTCCGTGGAAAGTCGCTCAACTTGCGAGGCACCGCCCCCGCGTCGGTCCACTCATACACATCCACATCCCATGGATTGAATGTGTCGGTGAGGCCGCGCTCTTTGGCGATCCGGTACATGTAGACGTTGCCCGGCTCGTGCCCGCCCAGCCACAACCCGACGAGATCCAGCTTGAACTTGTCCTTCGAGAACATCACCAGGTTCGCCATGTAGTCGTTGCCGATCCCGAACCCGTCGCCGTCCCGGCCATAGATCCCTTCGATCATCGCCAGCCCGGTCTTCATGACGCTCATGTTGTCCAGCGTCTTGTGCGCCCAGATCTCCTGCGCCAGCGGCGACACCTTTTCTTCATCCAGCGCTCCATAGCGCCGGTAGCCGATCTTCTTGTGATTGTCGAAGTAGCGCTGCGCCCGCTCCGCCGCATCCGGCCGCATGTGGTCCTTCATGCTTGCCGGCACATTACTCACCATCCGCATTCCCTGGCAGAAGCGGATGAACGGCATCACCACCAGCCCCTGCTCGTTCTTCACCGATTGCGTCAGGCACATCGAGTGCGCCTTCCACTTCGCGATGTTCAGCAGCCACGTGTCCGGCCCGTTTGTGGGCCAGAGGTGCGGAATCCGGTCGAAAATCACGCCATCCGGCACCTTGCTCCAGACGATCTCCCTCTCGGCCCGCGCTCCGGTGAAGCTCTGCTCGGGATCGGTGGCCTCCACGCCGTGCCGGTTATGGATGTCCACGAAGCCCCGCCAGTTCCAGGCGTGGTACATGTTGGTCTCGGCGAAGTGGAACTTCTTCAGCCCCACCTCTTTGAGTCCCAGGATCATGCCTTCGTAGAAATCCGGATCCGTGCCCGTGCCCCAGTTCTCTACATCGGCCCGGCCGCGCGTCTTTACGCTGGTGATGTTCGGCCGCAGCAGCACGCGGTGCGACAAGGGAATCCCCGGCTCCGACTTCGACACGAAGATCTGCCGCGCCAGCTTCAGCCCTTCATCCAGCTTCGCCTTCGAGTCCATCTTGTGCGGCACGTTGGTCCGCCGGATGAACACGGCCTTGGGGTGCTTCTCAATGAATTCGTGCAGTCCGAAAAAGGCCTTCGGCACTGGCGCGCCTTGTGCCGCGGCCGCTCCGGCGGCGGTAGTCAGGAACTGCCTTCGGCTCCAGTTCATTGTCCCAGTCCCTTCAGGGTGATGATGCCCACTCGGTTCAGCCCGGTTTGATTCCATTCTACGCGCTGTTCGAATTTCATCAAGCCCAGGTTTTGCGGAGGCTGGGCCGGTTGAATCGAACTGGCGCTCGCGAACCTGCCCCGCATCCCGATGAGGAACTCCTGGTCCACCACCCTGCCGTAGCAGATCAGCACCGCCACGCGGGTGGCGCCCGAGCCGTGCAGCACGCCCAACACGCTGTTGGAATACCACACGCGCAGATCCAGCCCGAACAGACCCCGCCCCGTCGGCGTGTCCGTTCCCGCGATCTCTTTCAAGTCCCACGCAAACTCCGATTCGTCGCTAAGCCCCGCCCGGTAAACATGCAGGGTCCCACGCCCCACGGCGTAGAGATCGCGTCCGCCTTCTGTTCGCGGTTTCTGCCCTGCGCCCCACCACGGCGCCGGCTTGCCTTGAGAGGGTGGCGCCCAGACCACGATCCCTCCGTCGCGCAGAAAGCTCATCAGCTCCGCCGCCTCCGCCGCGCTCGGGTTCCGGTTCGTCAAAGCCACAATCCGCAGTCCGCGCCCGGCTAGCGCCAGCTTACCCGGCATCAGCAGTTCGGGGCTCAGGTTGTTCCGGAAGGCCAGGTTCAGGACCTCTTCCAGACTCTCGTCCAGAGGTCCGCCCACCACCGCGAGATGAGAGCCCCCGCCGTCTCGCGGCACGCCCTGCTGCGATCTGGCGAACTTCACGATCTCCGAGGCGCGCTTCCACCCCGCCACCGCCCGGTTATCGCCCTTCGCCACGGCGGTCCGGTACATCTCCGGCGGCTCGATCAACACTCCGCCGCCACCGGCAAAGGCCTCCGCCACCGCCACCTCCACGCCGTCATAGCGCGTCGATTTCTCATCGGCCGGAACGTTCAGGAGCGCGGCCCGCTCCCGGTGCATGCTGCGGAGATAAGCGTAGAGATGCAGGTTGGCGGTGATCCAGGGCCGCTCCGTGGCGCCAGCCTCGCCGGTGCTCATCTGGAGGCCGGGCCACTGCCCGTCCCTGTAGACAGCCTCGGCCGGGCGAACGTCCCAATCGAGCTGATCCCGCCCCACCAGCACATACCGAACAAACCCACTCTCCGCGCCGAGGAACTTGCGGAACTCCGCCGCGCTTCCCTTGGCCGCCACGGCCACGCCGTCAAAGCCGGCGGCCCGCGCCGCCTGGACCTCACCCGCTTCCGGCGCCACCTCCGCCAGAAGCTTCAGCTCCGCCGGCAGCCCCGCCGGCCGCGCCGGAGCTTTCTCCAGCGGCCCTCGCAGCAGGAGTGCGTCGGCGCCGAGTTCCTTCGCTCTTTGCACGCCGTTCGGATCGGCCGCGGGCCACACCAGGACAACCGTCAGGACCCCACTTGCCAGCATCTCCATAGAATACTCCACCCATTTTTCAGTGCCGACCCTCCCCGTGGGCACCGGAACAGGCATCCTTGCTACACTCCTCTGCGATGGCTTCGGCTCGGCAACCCGTGTTGGATCAACTGGCCGAGGGCTCGCGCATCCTCATCATCCGCCTTCGCTCGCTGGGCGACTGCGTGCTCACCACCCCCGCCATCCGACTATTGAACGAGGCGAGGCCGGACCTGCGCATCTCCGTCATGGTGGAGCCGCGCTTCGAAGAGATCTTCGAGGGCAACCCGCGGCTGGAAGCGATTCTGCCGCCATCCTACGGCGCCGCGCTCTCCTCGCGGTCCGGGCTGTGCCTGAACCTGCATGGCGGAACGCGCAGCATGCTGCTCACCGCAGCTTCGCTGGCCCGGCATCGGGCCGGCTTCGGCCACCACAAGGGCGCAGCCGTCTACTCAGCGCCGATCCCGAGGGCTCAGGAGATCCTGGGCGAGGAGCGCACCGTCCACACCGCCGAACACCTGGCATCGGCCATGTTCTATCTCGGCATTCCGCGGCAGCCGATCCCGAGGGCCGAACTCTTTGCGCCGCCGGCGGCCTTCTCCGGCTACGCGGTGATCCATCCATTCTCCGCGGCGGCGTACAAGACCTGGCCGCCGGAGCGTTTCGTGGAGCTGGCCCACCACATCGAGCGGACCCGGCGGCTGGAGCCGGTGGTCATCGGCGCGGCGGCGGATGACTTCGGCCCTTTCGCGATGTTCCGCAAGGTGGCCGGCGCACCGCTAAAAGAGGTGATGACACTGATCTCCGGCGCGGCGCTGTTTGCGGGGAACGACAGCGGCCCGGCCCACATCGCGGCGGCCTATGACGTGCCGCTGCTGGTGTTGTTCGGCCGGGAGGAACAGGTGCCGATCTGGCGGCCGTGGCAGGCCCGGCCGGCCGAAGTGTTGAGTGCGGCGGAAGGCATCGCCGCAGTGCCGGCGGAGGCCGCGATGGCGGCGCTGGACCGGCTGGGTTGATCTTCAGGACGGCAAGACCGGGCCGTAGTAGCGGGTGCGGGCTTCGGCGATGAGGGTGGCGGGATCGTAGTCCTGGCGGTCGCAGACGTCGAGGGCCTGGCGGACGATTTCGACTCCGCCTTCGAATTCGGGGAAGACGACGGCATCGACGCCGTGGGCGCGCAGTTCAGCGATGTGGTGCTGGTGGGCGGCGCGGGCGATGACGGTGAGGTGAGGATTGCGGCGGCGGGCGCGGGCGGCGGTGAGTTCGACGGTGGGAACTTCGCTGGTGGTGAGGATGAGCAGCCGGGCGTGATGGATGCCGGCGGCGTGCAGGATCTCCTCGCTGGCGATGTCGCCCCAGATGGCTTCGAGGCCGGAGTTGGCGGCATCGCGGAAGAGGTTGTGGTCCAGTTCCACGATGACCAGCGGGATGCCGGCCCGGCGGAGGACCTCGGCCGTGGCCTTGCCTGTGCGGCCGTAGCCGCCGATGATGACGTGGGCCTTGGCTTCCGTGGGCGACCAACTGCCGCCGGGGGCGGCGCCCGTCGTTTTGCGGAGGCTGCGGACCCAGCGGCCGAGGGGCAGGGCGTAGTTGGAGATGAGCGGCGAGAGGCCCATGGTAAGGATGGTGCAGGTGAGGGCCATGTTGTAGGTGTCCTGGCTGAGGATGCCGAGGGAGCGGCCGCTGCGGGCCAGCACGAAGGAGAACTCGCCGACCTGGGCCATGCCGAGGCCGACGATGAAGGGCGCCATGTTGTAGTAACCGAAGCCGCGGGTGATGAGGCCGACGACGAGGCCTTTGCAGGTGAAGATGAGGAGGACGGCGACGGCGATGTGGAGGGCGTGGCGGATGGCGAAGCGCGGGTCGAGCAGCATGCCGACGGAGACGAAGAAGAGGAGTCCGAAGATGTCCTTGAGGGGGGCGAGGTCAGAGAGGGCCTGGTGGGAGATTTCGGATTCGGAGAGGATGAGGCCGGCGATGAAGGCGCCGAGGGCGAAGGGGAGGCCGGTGAGGTGGAGGCCGAAGCCGACGCCGACGCTGGTGGCGACAACGGCGACGAGGAAGAGTTCGCGCGGACCCCAGGCGAGGATCTTTTCAAGCAGGCGGGGGAGGACGCGGGTACCGGCGAAGACGACGGCGGCGAGGGTGAAGATGGCGGCGACGATGGCGGTGGCGAGCTTGCCGATGGCGGCTTCGAGGTGGCCGATTTGAGGGAGGATGATCAGCATGGGGATGACGGCGAGATCCTCGATGACGAGCATGCCGATCATGACGCGGGAGGCGAGCGTGGCGGTGACGCCGCGCTCGGCGAGGGTCTTGACGACGATCATGGTGGAGGAGACGGCGATCATCGAGCCGAACCAGGTGGCTTCGATAGCGCTCATGCCGGCGAATTGGACGCCAAGCCAGCCGGAGAGGAGGCCGGTGAGGAGGATCTTGAGCGAGCCGCCGAAGATGGCGACATTGCGGACAGGCTGGAGGTCGCGGAGAGAGAGTTCGAGACCGAGGGAGAAGAGGAGGAGGGCGACGCCGATCTCGGCGAGCAGTTCGATGTTGTGGACTTCGCTGACGGTGGGGCCGATGGTGTTGGGGCCGATGACGACGCCGGCGGCGACATAGCCCACGAGGAGGGGCAGGCGGAGGGCGCGCGCGATGAGCGCGCCAATGAGGCCGGCGAGGACGATTAGAACGAAGTCGGCGGCAATGCCCATGGTCTATTGTCCGATAGATAGTGGTTTCGTGGTGGTTGGGGGTCCTGAGCGGCGCGCTACCCCGGACTGGCGTCCGGGGGAATAGAGTTCATACCAGGGTGCGCCGCCGATTTGGAAGCGGTGGCCGGTTTCGGTGGTTTCCACAGGGATGGCGGAGAGGCGGTCGCCATTGCCGTCGAGGGCATAGACTTCCAGGGGGCCGGGGATGTTGAGGGTGACGGTGGCGTCGATCGCTTCCATGGAAATGGGGGCTTTGCCTGCGTTGAGGTCTCCGGAGGGTTTGTTGGACTGGTCAGGCTCCAGGGTGAAGGTGGCCGCGCCGGGGTAGTTGATGATGTTTTGGGTTCTGGCTGGGTTGGAGTTGGGTTGGGTGCGAAGGGTGTAGCCGGGGTTGGTGAGGAGCATCGAAGTGGATTCGGCGAGGGGTTTGCCGTCGAGGGCGGTGAGGAGGATGTTGGCGGCGCCTCTGGCCGTGGGGGCGAGTTCGGCGGTGAGGGGGCCGGCGGTGACGGGGGCGCCGGCGAGGTTGCCGAAGAGGCCCGCGGCCTGGGGGGCGTGAAGGAGGAAGCGCTTGTTGATGCGGTCGAACTCGAATTCGCCGGTGGCGGCGGCGATGGTGTCGGGTGGGGGTTGTTTGGCCTCTTCTGGGAGGCCGGTGGCTTCCGGGTCGAGTTCGACGCGGCGGGCGATGGCTGTGGCGGACTGGTAACCGAAGTAGGAGTTGTAGGCGGCATTGAAAGAACCGTTGCGGCGGTCACGGGTGAACTGGCGGCGGAGGTCTTCGTGGGCGGGCAGGCGGAGGGGCTCAGGATCGGGAGCGAGGAGGCCGAGGCGGAAGAGCAGGGCGGACTGGCCGGTGTTGACGAGCTTGGTCCAATCGCCGTTGAGGTTGAAGCCATGGGGGACGCCGGCGTCCCAGGTGCGGGAGTGTTCGTAGGCGAAGTGGACGATGGCATCCCAGTCCTGAAAAGAGCCGTAGGCGGCGAGGGTGGGGCCGATCTCGGCGGCGCGGGTGTTGGGCCAGGGCTGGTTGTATTCGGAGACGGTGTAGGGCCGGGCAGAGACGCGGGCGGCGGCGGTGTTGGTGAAGGTGGACCAGGCGGCGGCGATGGAGGAGTCGTCTTTGAAAGACCAGTCGCGGCCGTCCCAGGGGGTATTGGGGAAAGCGTAGTGGTCGATGTAGAAGTGCTGGTCGTAGAAGTCGAGGTTGCGCTGGGCGTCGAGCAGCATCAGGCCGCCGAAGCCCATCTGGGTGCCGGTGACGGGGAGGAGGGGCGAGTTGAACTCGCGGGTGGAGTCGAGGAGGACCTGGTTGTAGTCGCGGTCGAGGAAGGCGAGGAAGTCGAGGTAGTCGTTGATGCGGGCGGTGGTGGTGTTTTCGGAGGAAGAGGGCAGGGCGATGTTGGCGGCGTCGAGGTCGTCGGAGGGGTCGGCGCCGCGCTGGCCGCCGGTGGAGAGGCGGGCGTTGCGGACGTAGATGGCGGCTTCGCACTTTTCGAGAGAGAGTCCGAAGCGGCCGATGGAGTCCATGGAGAAAGACGGGGTGAGGGGCATGCGGACGCGCTGCCATTGGGAGGTGACGGCGATGTTTTTGCCGATAGCGGTGGTCCAGGGGGAGACGTCCTGCTTGATGTCCCAATAGATGTTGCGGGACTGGCCGGCGGGGAGGTCGGCGCGGATTTCGACTTCGGCGACGTAGGGTTGTTGGGCGGTGGCGGAGAAGCCGGTTTTCTTGAGGATGACGGTGGGCGCGCCGGAGGGAGCGGCGGTGGCGACGAGGACGCGGACGGTGCCGTCGTCGAGAGTGGTGAGGGTGGCGGCGGCGGGAGCGTGGATTTCGAGAGGGCGCCAGGTGCTGGGCAGGATGTCCGGGCCTTCCGGCGTGGAGGGGCCCCAAGCGGCACGGAGATCGTCGTTGGAGGCGTAGCGGGCGCGGAGGTAGCGGTTCCAGGAGGAGTGGAGGGAGGTTTTGTATTCGCCAAGGGCGGTGGTTTCGAGGGAGCCATTCTGGTGGGCGTAGAGGAGGGAAGTCTCGTTGTCGAGTTCGACGAGGGCGAGGACGGGGTCGCCGCGGAGGTCGAGGCGCTGAAAGAGGCCGCGCACGAAGTCGGCCTGGAGTTGGACGAGGCGTGGGTGGAGGATGTGGAGGGGCTTGCTCTGGTTGGGGAAAGCGGCGTTGGAGGGGAGTGTGGGGATGTTGTCGATGGATGGGCGGAACGTGTAGCCGACGTGGAGGTTGAGGTTGGCGTAGATGCCTTCGGACTTGAGGGCGAGGAGGAAGTTGCGGAGGCGCGCGAGGGCGGTTTCGTTGAAGGTGGGATAGGGGCCGGTGGTGAGGAGGGAGTTGGCGTTGGCGGGGTTGGAATCGGGCTGCGAGTCCATGTGATGGAGGCGCACGAGGTTGACGCCGAGGCGGCGGAGGCGGCGGGCGATGCGGGGGGCGTCTTCGGGGGTAGGGAAGTTGGCGCCGAAGGCGAGGTTCATGCCGAAGAGGCGGATGCGAGCGTCGTCGTCCGTGAAAGGGGTGAGGTCCGGGCCCAGGGTGAAGAAGTGGCCATCGCGGACGAAGAGTGTGTCCTGGGGCTCGAGGGGGTGGTTGAGGAAGGAGAAGTCGGCCGGACCGGTAAGGGCGTCCTGGTTGATGTCGAGAGGGTAGAGTTGCTGGGCGGCGAGTGGGAGGGCGAGGAGCGGGAGGAGAGGCAGGAGTCGAGACACTGGGGTCATTTTAGCGCCGGGGAAAGAGGGACGAGAGGGGCTTGGGCGGTTGGCTGGAAGTGAGTGAGGGGCGGAGAGTTGCGGGGATTGAAAGATACCTGGAACAGTGGTTACCGCTCCGCGAACCCAATGGCGGCGCGGGATGAGGGCGGTCAGGGTGTCCGCTTGGAGATTTTACGATGGATCTCGTTCATCATCATCAGCCCGGCGGAGCCGTAGAGGCGGTGATGTTCTGCCACCATTTCGCCCTCGATGATGACCGGATCGGTGGCTACGCAGGTCTTAGCGGCGGCGATATCCGGCGCGGCGAAGATGAAGATGCCGCGCCAGCCATCCACTCCGTCGAGGGGGCCGGCGAAGACCAGCTTGCCTTCACCTGCCAGGCGCTGGATGTTGGCCATGTGCCCCTTGAACATCTCATCGCGTTTCGGGCCGGCAGGCACTTTGGTGGGACCGGTTTTGAGCACCACGAGGACAAAGCTCCGCATGCCCATGTCGTCGGCTCCGAGAGTTTTGGCCAACGCGGCGTCGAATGGGGTGGGTGGATTTTCCTGGGCGGCTACGGTCGCCGGGCCGAGGAGGAGATTGGTGAGGAGAGTCAATATCGCGAACCGTGACATAGTGGGGGCCCCTTCGTAATACTGTAATGCGAATCTGAAGGGGGCTGGGCGGAGGCACCGGGAGAAGCCGTAGCATAGTGATTTGGACCCGATCATGCCAAACGCCATCGACAATCTCGAACCCAAGCCCCTTTTCGATCACTTCGCCGCCCTCTCCGCGATCCCGCGCGCCTCCACCAAGGAAGCGGCGGCGCGAGCGTATGTGCTGGCGCAGGCGGCCCGCCTGGGGCTTGAAACCGTGGAGGACACGGTGGGCAACATCGTGGTGCGGAAGGCCGCGCGCCCCGGCCGCGAAGGCGCCGTGCCCGCGGCGCTGCAAGGTCATCTCGACATGGTATGCGAGAAGAACGAGGGGACCGTCCACAACTTCGATACGGACCCGATCCAACTCGTCCGGGACGGCGACTGGTTGAAGGCAGCCGGCACCACGCTGGGGGCAGATAACGGAATTGGCGCGGCGGCCGCCCTCGCCATCATGGAGAGCACCACCATCAATCACGGTCCGCTGGAGTTTGTATTCACGGTTGACGAAGAGACCGGCCTCACCGGGGCCAACGAATTCCCCAACGGGCTGCTCCGCTCGCAGTATTTTCTGAACCTGGACGGCGAGGAAGAGAACACGCTGTGCATCGGGTGCGCAGGCGGGTTGACCACCATCGCGCGGCGCCAGTTCAGCCTGGTTGACGCGCCGGCGGGCAGCGCTCTGCGGCTGCGCGTCTGCGGGTTGCACGGCGGCCATTCCGGCATCGACATTCACAAGGGTCGCGGCAACGCCATCCGCATTCTTGGGCGGGTGCTGGGGTCGGCGATTTCGCAGTTTTCGGTTGCGGTCGCATCGATCGAGGGCGGGAGCAAGCGCAACGCCATCCCACGCGAGGCCGCGGCGATCGTTGTCATCGATGCGGGCCGCGTGGCTGAGTTCGAGGCGTTCCTGGCTGCCAAGCAGATTGAGATCCAGGGTGAGTTGGGCGCCTTCGATCCGGGTCTGCGGCTTACCGCTGAAGCGGCCTCGGCGCCCGCGCAGGTTTTCGAGCCCGCCACCGCCGGGTTGCTCGCGCAACTGCTCTCCACGCTGCATCACGGCGTGCTGGCGATGAGCCCGGATGTGGCGGGCCTCGTGCAGACGTCGACCAATCTGGCAACTATTTCGACCTCTGCCGGTCTAGTGGAGATCGCGACTACGCAGCGCAGCGCCATCCTGTCGAGCAAGCTGGATGCCGGGGCCATGGTTTCCGCCGTTTTGCGGTTCGGCGGTTTTGAAGTTCAGCAATCCGGGGCGTACCCCGGGTGGAAGCCCGAACCGAATAGCGACATCGTGCGCAAGTGCCAGGCGGTGCATGAAGAGATCCTCGGCGTAAAGCCGGAACTGGTTGCCATGCACGCGGGCCTGGAATGCGGCGTGATCGGCGAGAAGCACCCGGGGATGCAACTGATCTCGTTCGGTCCGCACATTGTGGATGTGCATAGTCCGAGCGAGCGGCTGAAGTTGTCTTCCGTGCCGCCGTTCTGGGCGTTCCTGACGGGGCTGCTGGAGCGGCTGTAGTCTGCCGGACTTTGTGTTTCCGCGGTCAGGAGTGCGGCTCCAAAGGGCTTGGAGCCGCCCTTCACCAATCCCTCAGCTGAGTGAATGCAGCGCATCCCAGACACTCCAAGCCGCGCTAAGATCCAGGGGTAGGCAATCCTGACCGGACTAGTCCAAGCGCCTCGCTGCGCACGCGGGGGATACGGTACACCGTTCCGGGGCTGGCCGGAAGGTGAGCGGCATGATCCAGGAAACCCGGCCGGCATTGCCCCGGAACCATCACTGAGCGGACATCCCTTCTATTCGCTTGTTTTTCAGATCCGCCGGCCTAAGATTGGGGCAATGAAGTTGAACTGGGCAGGAGGCGCGTATGCATGTACGCACTCTTGTTGTTCTTGCGACAGCGCTGGTCACGGTTCCGGGTGCTGTTCACAGAGGTGACGGTGATGACTGGCGGGGACGGATGCAGGCGGCCGAATTGGCTTTGGCGTCACGCGAGTTGAGGGGGCTTGAGGAAGAACTGGTGCGCCTGACTCGGGAGGCGGAGTGCCCCGATGAACGTGTGAAGGCCTTTGTGACGCTGGGGCGATACTATGAACTGGCGCCCGAAGACGCCAAGACCGAGCAGTCCTTTCTCCGGGCCAGATACTGGCTGGCACAGAGTGAGGGCCGGGGCGATGCGGAGGCCCAGGCCGAACTCGCGATCCACCTGCTGGTCCTCTATGTTGAGGGCGGGCAGATCGGGAAGGCGGAGAGGGAATCGGAAACACTGCTTCTATTGCTGGAGTCGAAGGCGGCAGTGAGTGCTGGCAAGCGTGCGTATGCGCTGGCCGCAATGGGCACGCTTCACTTTGCCGCCGGTAGGCATGGCGAGGCGCAGGTGCTCCTTGAGCGGTCGTTAGTGGCTATGGAGGACGCCGGACTCAGGAAAAGTCATGTGGCCATGCGCGCACTGTCTTATCTGGGCAGCGTCTACCTGGTGCAGAGGAGGTTGCCGGAGGCGGAGCGTGTGCTTCTGGAATGCACGGCGGAGTTGAAGAAAGCAGGAATGGGTGAATCCGAAGAGATGGTAGCGCCGCTCACGAACCTTGCCACTGTGTACTCTTATGCCGGCAGACCGGCCGAGGCCGAAGCGGCCTACGACAGGGCGTATCTGCTGGCTGAGGCAAGTTTGGGCAGTGGCCACCCGTTGCTCGCTGACGTGCTTCGGGCACATGCTGAGTATGCCGCCCGTCAGGGTCAGAAGGCAGAGGCCAGAAAGCTGAATGCAAGAGCCAGGGCTATCCAACAGACGCTGCCGGGGCGGAGGCCTGCCACGACGGTGGACATGACAGAACTGTTGCGCCAAAGGCAGCGGTAAGGGCGCTGGAGTTTCGGAACCAAGAAAGCCTCATGCTCACCATCAACGCCAGTGGGCGGGGCCTTGGGATCGTGCAGGAGATGACGAAAGCTCTCCGGGAAATTCTTTGGACGGTACTTGAGCTTTTGGGTGGCCGGGTGCTGGTGGAGGGGGGTGCTGCCGGTCGGCGGGGTTTGCGAGGGGACGCGTGGACTGTCCCGCTGGGCTGGCTTGGCAGTGTGGGGGGAGAGATTGTCTGCGGTGCCCCCCGGGCGCCACGCCCGGGGGGCAGGGGAACTAGCTCAATTTGCGGCGCAGGCCCACGGCCAGGAGGCCGGTGGCCAGCAGCGCGTAGGTGGACGGTTCGGGAACCTCGGCTGCACCTGCAGAGCGCAGAACAAACGTATCGGCGGTTCCAGCAATTGCATTCCCCCAGGGCGCATTCCAGACATGCCCTGCAGCCGCATCGCCGCCGTCACAGTGGTCATACGTTTTGCTAAAGTAAGCGGAAGAGCACATGCTGCCGCCCAAGAAAGCGGCATAGACGTCTTCCGGGCTGCTGAAGTCCCTGAGCCAGTCAGATTCGGTTGCGACTGAGAATCCGTGGTGCAAGGACACCCCATCGTCGCACCCGTCGGACGGAGCGCACGGGGAGGCCCAAGCCCACTGATAGCCGTTTCTTGAAACCAGCAGATCGGCCGGCGGCTCGATGCCCAACAGGGACGCTGCCGAAACAGTGCAGCAAGACAAAAATAGACACGCAATGATGAATGTTAGCTTCATCACTCCTCCTCTTTTCATTTATTGTTGTTCAAATAGTATGAGTTATGGGCAAAATACCCAAAATCATCTGACTTAGTATAGAAGAGGCGAAGTCCACCAGACAAGCACCGCCGGCCTGTCTGGTTCCAGTGGCGGATGTTCCGGTGCCGCTGCGCCGCGACGGACGCGGGCTGAGGCAGGCGCGGGGGAGGTGGATGACGAGGGGGATCGGAGGGGGCGAAATCAGTGTGGCGAAGAGGGCCGGAGAGAGCTAGAACGCCTGAATAGCAGCTAGATGGTGAGCGATGGAGGCCCGTGGCTTTCCGATGGCGAGTGCTTCAAGGCAGTTCAAGAGACCAACCAGGGAGAGCCGTGAGAATCGCTCACCGGGCCTGGCTCGTTGCGGCTGTAAATTTCCTGGCCATTCGCCTTATTAAGGCTTCCAGGTCCTTCGCCTCCCGCTGGGAACTCGTGGCGCCAGAGAAAATGCCGGATGAGGGCGTTGAGTATCGAGCTAATTCTGCCCGGACTTTGTGGACAACCGGGCCGAAAATGCTGGAGGCTCGTTCCATTCGCCGGACGCGGGCGGAGTTGGGTGAGGAGGCGGGCCGCGGGGGTCGGAATCAGTGCGTGGAAGAGGGGGGGAGAGAGTTGAGCAGCCGGTAGAGGAGGGCGGCGAGGGCGGCGATGGCGGTGAGAAGGATGGCCCAGAGGAGGGTGGGGTGGCGATCGGTCCAGGGGGCCTGGGGTGGGGTGGGGGGCTGGTAGTTGGGGTTGGGTTGGGGGGCGGAGAGGGCGAGGGGCATGGGGTCGGCGGTGGGGAGGCGGAGGGCGAGGTCGTATTCGGGGGACTGGGCCTGGGGGTTGCCGTAGTAGAGTTCGGCTCCGGGTTGGAAGCCTTCGAGGATCAGGGTGCGCTGAAGGGTGGAGAAGCCTGCGCTGGGGATGTGGAGGGGGGCATCGTCGCCGTTGTAGACGGTGAGGCGGAAGTAACGGCTGCGGGTTTCAGAGAAAGACAGGGTGAGGGCTTCGCCGCCGGGATAGCGGGCGATGGCGCCGGTGGTGAGGGGCGTCCAGGATTTGCGGTCAGGAGAGGCATCGAGATGGACGGTGCGGGCGAAGGCGGGGTTAGTGGGGGCGAGGGTGATCTGGTCGACGGGGAAGCCGGGTTCGGTGAGATCGAAGGTGAAGTGGGTTTTGCGGCCGGCGGATTCGGTTTGGGGCTCGGCCCGGGTGAGGAGGGTGCGCTGTGGGGAGCGGGTTTCGAGGAAGGTGAGGTCCGCGGAGGAGAGATCGTCCTGGTTCTTCCAGGCGGGGATGGTGAGGCGGAGGTAGCGGCGAGTGGAGGTGGGGTAAGGGAGATCGAGGAGGCGGTAGGTGGCGCCGTCCTGGGTGAAGTCGAAGATGGCGGCGTCGGCGCGGAGGAGGTTCCAGTTGTGGCGGTCGTCGCTGGCATGGATGAGGACCGGGGTGCGGAAGTTGTGGAGGGGCGTGGAGAGGCGGACGGCGTTGTGGCGGGTATTGGGGCCGGCGTCGAGGGTGATCTGGAGGCCGTCTTTAGTGATGGCGCGGTCGAGGGGGATGGCGGGATGCGCGGGCGGAGTGGGCGTGGTTTGGAGGACGTAGGGGAGTTCGCGGTTGTTGAGGAAGATGCGGAGATCGGAGAGGCCGGGGTTGGAGTGGGCGAGGGCGTGAGGATCGAGGGTGATTTTGGCTAGAGGGGCGGCAGGGCGTTGGAGCGGGGCCGCAGGCGCTTGGATTAGGCGGCGGAATTGCCAGGCGCTGGGGGTGGCGGCGAGGAGGAGGAAGAGCGGGAGGAGGTTCATTCTTCTTCGAGGAGGCTGGCGAGGCGCGAGCGGTAACGGGAGTAGAGGTAAGAGGCGGAGACGAGGAGGATGCCGAGGGCGACGAAGGCGACGGTGCGGAAGAGGCGGCCGAGCATCCAGACGTCGTAGAGATAGAGCTTGGCGACGACGGCGGCGAGGGTGAGGAGGCCGAGGAGGCGATCGATACGGGTGCGGCGGAGGACGCCGAGGGCGACGAGGGAGAAGCCGTAGGCGGCTGCGATGACGGAGGCGCCGACGAGGGCGTAGCTGGAGGCGTCGGCGGGAGCGAAGGCGCGGCGGCAGTGGTCGTAGTTCTCGAGTTGGAGAGCGGAGAGGAGGGTGATGTGGCCGGCGATGTAGGTGGCGGCGGCGAGAGCGGAGCGGGGGAAGCACCAGGCGGAGAAGAAGTAGCCGGCGGCGGCGAAGGCGAAGACGAAGAAGCGGGGATTGAGGAGAGTGGATTCGGAGGAGAGGAGCGAGTCGACGGCAATGAGGCGGGCGGCGACGAGGATGAGGACGAGCGCGGCGAGGAAGGTGGTGCGCGAGGAGTTGAGGCGGCGAGCGATGAAAGCGAGGGCGGCGGCTTCGACGACCCAGGCCAGGGTGATGCGCCAGGCGGAGAGTTGGACGGGGGCGGCGAGGGTGAGGAAGGAGATGGCGATGACGATGGAGACGAGGGTGGCGTTGGTGCGGTTGTGCCTGCGGAGGAGAGTGGCGGAGAAGGCGAAACAGGCGGCGACGGCGACCGTGAAGAGGCCGGCCCAGCCGGCGTGGGCGGTATGGAGGAGTTGATAGCCGGCGGCGTAGTAGGCGACGGGATTGATGGCGAGGGGCAGGAGTTGCAGGGCCTGGTCGCGCGGTTCGGATTCGGCAGAAGTGATGAGGTCGCGCAGGGTGGAGGCAAAGGAGATGGCGAAAAAGAGAGTGATGGCGACGAAGTGGAGGAGGAGTTCGTCCTGGGCGCGCTGGGGTTGGAAGGCGGCAATGTAGGAGAGCCAGAAGCCGGCGAGGGCGGGGAGGGGCTGGCGGAGGAGGAGTCCGGCGGCGGAGAGGGTGAGGAGGAGAGAGAAGTAGAGGAGGGATTGGGGATTGCCGGCGGGTTGGAAGACGAAGCCGAGGGCGACGGGGGCGGCTACCTGGAGGACGGGTTGAAGGTAGGAAGTGGAGAAGAGGGCGTACAGAGCCAGGGGGAAGAAGATGGCGGGCGCGCGGTCATCGGACGAGAAGCGGTCTTCGAACCAGGCGGCGAAGAGGATGGCGGAGCCGGCGAGGGCGAGGGTGGAGGAGAGCTTCCAGGACTGGCGGCGTTCGAGCCAGGCGGCGCCAGCGCAGAGGAGGGTGAGGTAGGGGAAGAGAATCCAGGGACGGTCCTCTCCGGTGGAGAGGACGACAGGGGTGAGGAGGCCGCCGATGAGGGCGAGCAGGGAGATGGCGACGGCGTTGTAGCGGATGGCCAGGAGTCCAGCCAGGGCGGTGGTGAGGGCCATGGCGGCGAAGGAGACCTCAATGGCGGTGAGGTGGTAGAAGCCGTAGGCGGCGTAGAAGGAGAGGTAGAGGATGGAGATGCCGAGGGCCGTGGCGCCCTGGGCGAAGATGCGCTGATCGCGGCGGGCGGTGAATTCTCCGGCGGCGAGGGTGGCGAAGCCGGCGAGGATGCCGAGGGCGATGCGGCCGATGGGGCCGATCCATTCGTTATCGACGGCGTACTTGAAGAGGAAGGCGACGCCGAGGACGAGGGTGATGACGCCGATGCGGTTGAGCCAGTTGAGGCCGACGGTGGATTCGAGGGCGGGGGCGGGTTCGGGCTGGGGCTCGTGGTGAAGTTCGGCCTGGGGTTCAGGGAAGGGTGGTGGTTCAGGGAAGGGTGGTGGTTCAGGGGTAGGGGTGTAGTAGGTGGGAGGAGGAGGTGGAGGGACGGGGTGTGTGGATTGGTTTGACTCCAGGGCTTCGAGGCGGCGGTAGAGTTCGGCGATGTTAGCGGCCATGCCGTCGAGGCGGGCGAGGATGGCTGCTTGTTGTTCAGGAGTCATGGCGGGTAGCCAATGCCATGGGGACCAATCTAGCATGGCGGGGGGACGCGCGGCGGGCGGGCTGGCGAAGATGGGAAGAGAAAAGCGGCGCCAACTCCAGGAGCGGGAGTTGGCGCCGGCAGTCAGGCTCAGTTGAGGTTGCGCGCTACCGTCCTTCGCGTTCGGCGGCGGTGCGAAGTGGGGCGACGGTGACGTGGATGGGAACCTTCATCAGTTCGCCGCCAGAGGAGACAGGTTCGAAGACGAGGTCGTATTCGCCGAGGCCGGCGGGTCCGAGTTGCCAGTAGAAGGCGCCCTGGTCGGGATCCCAGGACGAGCCGACGGGGAGGGCGCGTTCTTCGCCGAGGACGAGCATGGCACCGCGCCAGCCGCCGGGGGAGGCGGGCAGGTGGAGTTCGATGCGGTCGAGCTGCTCGATGCGGATGTGGCGGAGGCCGTTTTCAGCGGCGGGCAAGGGCTCGAGGGGGACCTGCTGGTTGTAGCCGGTGCGGAATTCAACCTGATCCTCGCGATCGCGGGCGACGCGGGGCAGGCGAACGGCGGGCCGGAAGCGGGCCATGGCGATCTCTTCCTCGGCGGTGGGTGCAGCCGCGCGGGAACTGCCGGAGCTGATGGCAGTGAAGTAGCGGCTGCCGATGCCGTCAGTGCGATTGAGGTTGTCGGTGACGACCCAATAGATGGTGTGGACGCCGTTGGAGAGGGTGGAGAGGTCCATGTACTTGTAGCCGACAGCGCCGTCTTTGTTGATGTAGTTGGGGAAGAGGGTGGCGATATCGACGCGGTAGTTGTTGTAGGTGGGCTGGCCGAGGTTGACACCGTCGACCCACATGGAGATGGTGGAGCCGTCGATGGGGATGGAGGCGGGGCGCGGGGTGAGAGCCCAGCCGAAGTTGACGTAGGGGTTGTTGGAGATGGTCTCGCCCTGGCCGGGGGTGTCGATGGTGCCGAAGGGCTTCGTGGCGCTGAGGTTATCGACGGTAATCGTCTTGCCGACAGAGCGGGATTGTTTGCCTTCCTTGTCGTAGGCGATGGCGTAGATCTTGTAGCGGCCATTGCCCATGGTGCCGCCGGGGGTGGAGGCGGGGAGGAAGTTGGTGAGGAGCATGTAGCCCCAGCCGGCGCGCTGGTTATAGGGCATGTTGGGGTAGGCGGCCTCGACGTCGGGGCGGGTGCCGACGACGAGATTGGCGACGCCGATATAGGCGAGGCCGTTGGCTTGGGTGGGCTCGCCAGGATTGGGGTCGCGCCAGATCTCAACGCGGTCGATGCCGACGTCGTCGAGAGCCCAGCCGGTGACGGGGATATTGGAGGCGAGGCCGGAGGAGTTATCGAGGGGGGTATCGAGGTTGATGATAGGGCTGGCAGAGGCGCCGGTGGCGACGACGTTGAGTTCGACGCGCACGGAGGCGGTATTGGAAGTGCCGGGGGATTGGATGAGGATGTTGCCGGAGTTGAGACCGGCGGCGAGGCCGGCGGCGGCGATAGTGACGGTGAAGCGTCCGTTGCCGGTGCCGGATGAGGGGGTGACGACGATCCAGGTTTTGTCTGGGATGGCGGTCCAATTGACGCCGGAGCCGCCGGAGATGGAGACGAGGATGTCTTCGCCGGTGGTGGAGGCGGCGCCGTTGTTGGTGGCGCCGAAGACGAGGCGGGCGCGGTCGATGGCGATGGTGGCGGAGCCGCTGGAGGCGGAATCCTGGCCGGCCAGATTGTTGGTGGGGTTGGGGTCGCGTTCATTGGCGGAGACGGTGACGCGGTTGGCGAAGGGTCCGGCAACGGTGCCTGTGGCGACGATGGTGATGGCGGCGCCGACGCCGTTGGGGAGGACGCCGAGGTTGCAGCCGATGGAGGTGGTGCCGCTGCAACTGCCGACGGTGGGAGTGGCAGAGACGAGGGAGAGGCCGGCGGGAAGAGTATCGCCGACGAAGACCCCGCTGGCGTCGTAGGCACCATTGTTGGCGACCGAGACGTTGTAGGTGTAGGTGGAGCCGGGGGTGGTGCCGGTGTTGGAAGCGGTCAGGGAGACGGCCATGTCGACGTAGGGGGCGGCATCGACCTGGATGGACTTGGAGTCGGTGCCGATGACAGTGCTGGAGCCATCGGTGACGCTGACGTTGACGGTGTAGGCGCCGGGGGTGGTGGGGACGGGGAAGGCGACGGTGGTGCTGGAGGCCGCGGCGGAGTCATAAGCGGCGGTTTGGGAGGCGGCGCTGGAGGCGATGGCGTTGCCGGCGCCATCAAGGACGGAGATGGTGACGGTGAAGCTCTGGGAGCTGGGAGAGGTGTTTTCGAGGCCCGCGGAGGCCTGGGCGGTGGCGCCTGGGAAGTAGCGGTCGGCGTCGGTGGTGAAGGAGGTGAGAATGCCGGAGGCATTGGTGGTGTAGTTGAGGGTGCCGGCGACGGTGGTGTAGAGGTCGGCTTTCTTGGTGGAAGCGGTCCACTTGAGAGGCTTGGCGCGCACGGAGACGACGGTGAACTGGGAGGTCTTGTAGGCGCTGCACTCATAGGACGCGTCGAAGTTGACGGCGGAAGCGCCGAGATCGACGTAGCCGTCGGACCAGCCGGCGGGCAGGGGGAAGGTGGGGAAGTAGCGCTTGAAGCCGCCGAGGTTGGTGACGCCGGAGAGGGTGGCGGTGTCGGGGTTGCGGAAGTCGATGGCGAGCCCGGTGCAACCGCCGCTGCCGTTGGAGACGGAGCTGTAGGCGTCGAGGGGGAGGTTCAGGTTGATCTCCTTGTAGGGGAGGACGGGGGTGGTCTCATCGACGTGGAGCTGAGTGAAGCCGGGGATATCGATGAGGTGATGGGGGACGGTGTCGGCGTCGCGCCGGGTGGGGGTGCCGACGGTGAGGTAGAGGGACTTCTGCATGGAGGCGGCGGGGCTTCCGGCGGAGTAGCCGATGGTGACGATGGGTTCGAGGGCGTCGGTGGCGGCGCGTTCGACGATGGGTTTGAAGGAAGAGGCGGAGGCTCTCGAATTTGGTGAAACGATGCGGGACCACGGGGCGCCGAAGAGATTCATCTGCAGCAGGGTCTTCGCCATGATCTGGCGAAATTGGCCCAGTCTCCACTGTGCACTCTGGCCATAGCTGCGAGTGGCGTTGTTCATTGCTGAGCCGATCGGATTCTGGGAAAAGAGGCTATTGGTAATGAGCGTGTTGTAGTCGCTGATGTTGTTCGAATAGGTAATCCCCGTGGAAGCAATCACAGCACGCGGCCCCACGCTGAACAATTGGTGAACGAGGTGGTTGGAGTTGGGCTTGGAGGTGCCGTCGAAGTCGAGGAGGCCGTTGAGGCAGCTATCGAGAACGAAAATGGGGTTGGTAGAGCTGAGGCTGTTTTGGAGGGCGGAGCGGTTGCTGCGGATGTTGTCGCCATCCATGTATGTGTAGTACTTGTCCTCGCTGTTGTAGAGGCCATTGAGGGAACCGTGACAGATGGAGCGCCAGAGGTCGAAGCGGGTGTTCTGGAAGAGGCTGAGGAGGTTGGCCCAGCGGGCGGGGTCGTCGCCGGTTTTGTTGGCGAACTGGGTGGGCGTGGGTTGGAAGTCGAGCGTGACGCTACCGGGGTTGGGGGTAGAGGTGACGACGTTATAGCCGACGGCGGTGGCGCTGGTCTGGTAGGCGTCGAGGGAGCCGTTGCGGCGGTAGTTCTCGAGCTTGACGACATTGGAAGAGGAACTGGTGTAGCGGGTGGTGCTGCGGAGCATGGTGACGAGGGTGTTGGGATCGAGACCGTCGATGCGTCCGACGAAGACGTTCTGCACGCTCCCTCTCCAGAGCGCGGTACCGTCGGTGTTGCGGTAGAGCATGTCGGTGAAGAAGTAGTTGTTGGAGGCGTCGGCGATGGTGACGTTGGAGGCGTTGTAGTAGCCGCTCGCGAAGGAGCGGAGGTCGAGCATGGGCTCGAAGGTGCGGTAATAGGGGATGACGCGGTCGCCGCCGACGATGAGGATATAGCGGCCTTCGTTGAGGGAGGAGCCGCCGAGCTTGGTGATCCAACCCTGGAGGAGGCCGTCGATGGTGTGGGAGACGGCGTTGACGGCGGTTTCCTCGGCGGTGGTGGAGGTATTGGGATTGCTGTCGTAGGGGAGGGTCTTGCGGGTGTCTTCCCATTTGACGGTGGAGACCGTGGAGCGGTCGGCGGAGGGGGATTCGAAGTCGTCGACGCAGTAGATGATGGCGACGCGGGCTTCGGCGGTGGCGACGACGGACTCCCAGAGTTGGTTGACCTGGGAGGCGAGGGTGTCGTCGAGGGTGTCGCCGGCGTTGGTGCCGTAGGTGCGGTAGAGCAGTTTGTTGTTGGTGAGGATGATATCGGCTTTGTTGCGGATCTCAACGCGGTTGCGATTGAGCAGTGGGACGTTGGATTGTCCGGCGGCAGTGACGGAGGGGTTGATGAGGGTGGCGTTGGCGAGAGGGGTCTTCAGCTGGACGCGGAAGATGAACTCGTTGGCGGGGTTGGCGGCGCTGGTGGTGTAGAGGGTCTGGCCGGCGAGCCTGAGGGTGCGGGTACCCGCGGAGCCGCCGGAATCAGCGGGGGTGAGGGCGGTGTGGAAGTTGGCCTTATTGGCGAGTTCGGTGATGGAGCCGCGGCGGAAGGCGCGGGCGGGGAAGGAGGGATCGAAGAGGGTGGCGTCGAGGGAGAGTTGGACGTCGGTGGTAGATTGAGCGCCGTCGTTCTTGATCTGGACGACGAAGTCGATGAGGTCACCTGGGGCTTTATAGACCTTGATGGGATCGGAGGAAACGCGGTAGGCCCAAGCCTTGTCTGAGTAGAAGGAGAGCGTGGCGGGGGTGACAGTGGCGGCGGTGCTGTTGACGGAACCGCAGGAACTGCCGACATTGACCCAATATTTGGTGCTGGCGCTGATGCGGGGTGTGATGAAGCTGGGGCTATTCTGGCCGACGGGCGTTGTGGTGGTGCCGGCGGTGCCCTGATACCACTGGTAGGTGAGGGGGGCGAGACCGTTGGCAACGACAGTCAACTGTGCGGAGGAGCCGGACGTGACGGTGGTGTCGGCGGGATTGGTCTGGATGGTGGGCGCGACGCAGGAGCGGGAGTAAGTGCCGGTGAAGGTGGTGGAGCCGCCGGCGGCGAGCGTCTTCGTTTCAGGCGGCGGATTGACGTAACCGGCGAGGGGTCCGTAGACGATTCTGTAGCTTCCGGCAGGCGCCACGGGGACGCTGAGGCTGGTGCCGGTAGCGCGGTAGTAGCTGGGGCCGAAGAGTTCGAAGGTGGGGGCGATGCCGCTGGGGGAGATATAGACGGTGAGGGCGCCGGTTTGAGCGGGTGGAGAGGCTTGTTGAACAGTGTAGGTTTGTCCGGCGACACTGAGGGTGCCGGTGCGGGCCGCGGAGGTCGAATCGACGGTGTATTTCACGGCGCCGCTGCCGGTAACGGAGGTGGACGGGGAAAGGACGTGGAGCCAGGAGGAGTTGTTGCTCACGGCGGTCCAGGTGCAGGAGGAGGGGGAGGCGGTGACGTTGAACTGGACGCCGCCGGCGGGAGAGCCGCCGGAGATGAAGGCGCGCGAGGTTTCGGAGAGTTGGAAGGTGCAGACGGCGCCGTTGCGGACGGGGAAGACGTAACGGCCGAGCACGTTGCTGTTGCGGCTGCCCTTGACGAGGGCGGAGGGGCCTGAGTCGAGGAAGGCTCCAGTGGTGAGAGAGCCGGGGAATTCGTAGTAGGTTCCGGCGGCGCCGGTGCCGGCGGAGTAGCCGACGGCAGCCGAAGTGGAGGTGTCGGTGTAATCCCACAGGATGCTGTTGTAGTCGAACTCGATGTCGAAGTTTCCGGGACCGGTGTCGGAGCGGTCGATGAGAATGACCTGGAAGGTATTTTTCTTGTCGACGTGAGAGGCGAAGTAGCCTACGCCGTCATAGATGACGCCGAAGGCGTTATGGCCGTCGACGGTGTCGTTGCCGTAGTAGACGAGGCCCGAGCCGGCGCCCCTGGTGTCTACGTCGGCAAAGAAGGGCGCGATGATCTTCCGGGTGGTCTGCACCAGGCCGTAGGGGCGGTAAGCGGACTGGGTGCCGTCAAAGGTGAGGTTGCCATTGTTATTGACGGCGAGCGTGGTGAAGTTGGTGCCGAAGAAGTTGACCGTGAAGCCGATGGTCACGTTGCCGGCGGAACCGTCGTCGTTGGCGGAGATGGATTTGGTTCGAAAGCCGGCCAGATTCCGGATGGAGTTCGCGGCGCGCGGAGGAGTGGTGCTGGCCGCGGCCTCCTGTTCCTGGAGGACCTCCTGGATGGTCCGCGTCACGATCACGGGCGGAGCCTCCGGCGGTTTTTCGGAGGGAGCGGTCTGGGCCCAAGATGAGAGCGTGCACACGCACGCCAATAGAAGAGCCAGGTAAGATGCCGGCTTCATGGTGTTCCTCCTGATGGTTGAGAACGAGGCAACCTCTGAGGTGCCGAAAGCTGAAAAAAAGCGGGCGTGCATCCGAGCCGGCCAGATTCAGCGCTTCTCCGAACGAGCCCAGATTGTACTCCGGTGAAGGGCCAATTAAAAGGAGAAAAAGATGTAATTGCTTGGAAGTTGAGTACTGTGGGTACTGGGTGGGTTTCGGTGGGGTAGTGTAGCTTCGGGAGTGGCGGCTCAGGGGGAACGGGATGGGAAGTGTGGCGACGGGACTGCGTCTCGGGGGAGTACGGTTGCACGGTGGGGCCGGGACTTCGTCTCGGGGGAGTACGGCTGCACGGTGGCGCCGGGACTGCGTCTTGGGGGAGTACGGTTGCACGGTGGGGCCGGGACTTCGTCTCGGGGGAGTACGGCTGCACG
>JARKQJ010000227.1 GCA_029973955.1 Paludibaculum sp.
AAGGTGCTCTCGGGCGGCGTGGATTCGAACGCCCTGCAGCGCCCCAAGCGCTTCTTCGGCGCGGCCCGCAACATCGAAGAAGGCGGCTCCCTCACGATCATCGCCACGGCGCTGATCGACACCGGCTCGCGCATGGACGACGTGATCTTTGAAGAGTTCAAGGGCACGGGCAACATGGAAATCCACCTCGACCGCAAACTGGTGGACAAGCGCATCTTCCCCGCCATCGACATCAACCGCTCCGGCACCCGCAAGGACGAACTGCTGATTCCGCGCGAAGAACTGAACCGCATCTGGGTTCTGCGCAAGGTCCTGGCGCCGCTCTCCCCGGTGGAGTCGGTCGAACTGCTTCTCGACAAGCTGGCCAAGACCCGCTCCAACGGCGAGTTCCTGGCCTCGATGTCGGCCTAGCCGCTCATCAGAAAATAAGAAGCCCGCCGCTGCGCTCCTCAACCGGAGCCGGCGGCGGGCTTTCCATTTGTGCCGTTGCCGGGCCGCACCCGGCGCGGCTACGGCTGCTGAATGCGGACGGGGATGGCGATCGTTTGCCCGCCGTCCGTGAATTGCAGCGTGAAATCGCCGGCGAAGGCGGGGCCCGGGTGCCAGTGGAAGATGCCCTGCCCCGCGTCGAAAGTAGAGCCGACGGGGAGGCCGTCGCCGGCAAAGCTCCAATCGCCGGGAGGCAGTTGGATTTCGAGCCGGCTGAGCGGGGAGAGGCGGATCCCATCCTCGACAGGCTGGAGCGGGGCATCAAGGTTGAAGCCGGTGCGGTACAGCGGACCGGCTTGTTGGTTATCGCGGCGCGTGGTTCTGACGGCCGCGCGCGTGGCATCGGGCGGCGCGGCCGGGAGAGAGGTGGGGAGTTCGGCGTTGACAATGCTGAAATAGCGCGAACCGACGCCATCGACATGGCCCTGATTGTCTTCGACGCTCCAGGCGATGTTGTGGAGGCCGTTCGTGAAGTTCAGGGTATTGAGAGCGAAGTGGCCCACCGCGCCGGCGGCGTTGTTGTAGCCGGGGAAGAGTGTGGCGATGTCGCTGCGGTAGAGATTGTAGGTGGGATGGCCCAGCGGCTGGCCATCGATCCACAGCCAGATGGTGGAGCCGTCAGTGGGGATGGTGGCGGGCAGCGGGGTGAGTGCCCAGCCGAAGTTGTGATAGTCGCCGCCCGAAATGGTGGCGCCTTGCGCGGGGGTATCGATGGTGCCGAAGGGTTTGACGGCGGTGGCGTTTGAGACGGTGATGGTGCGGGAACCCAGGTGGGTGGATTTCCCTTCGAGGTCGGTGGCAATCACGTGCAGCTTGTGGGTGCCGTTGCCGGAGGGTCCGGAGGCGGAGCGGAGATAGTTGGTCAGGAGCATGTAGCCCCAGCCGGCGCGGTAGTTTTGCGGGGCTGAAGGGTATGCGTTGGCGACGTCGGGCCGCGCACCGGGGACGAAGGTGGCATCCCCGATATAGACATAGCCGTTGGCGTGGACCGGCTCGGAGGGGAGGGGATCCCGCCAAAGCGTCACCTTGTCGACGCCGATATCATCGAGGGCCCAACCGTTCACCGGGATGTTGCCGGAGAGCCCGGTTGAGTTGTTAAGGGGTGTGTCGAAGGAGCCGAAAGGCGCGGCGGAGGCCGCGGAGACTTTCAGAGTGACGTTGATGTCCACGGGAGCGCCGTAGGCGTCTGTGGGCGAGACGGTGACTTTGCCGGTGTATGCGCCGGGAGCGGGAATGCTGCCCGGGACGAGGCTCACGCTGATAGGCGTGGCGGCACTGCCGCTGGCGGGAGAGACACTGAGCCAGGGCTGATCGGCCACGGCGCTCCAGCGATGGGCGGCGCCACTGAAGTTGACGGCCACCGATTGAGCCACCGTAGTTGGGCCGTTCGGGGAGAGCGCGGAGAACTGTAGAGTCGGATAGGTGGGGTTGGCGGAGCCGGGACACTGAGTCACGGTGAGTGCGGTGGCCGGAGCGGAGGCGGGGGGCACGAAATAGGGTATCGGCCAAGTGCTGCTGTCGGGATTGGCGGGCTTGAGGGGGCCGAGGTAACCCTGCACCTGGATGACGCCTGGCTGGGGATTGGAGTAGGTGGCGGTGACGTTGGCGGCTAGGGTTGCCAGATGACCATACGAACCGACGGTGACCTCCCAGACGGCGGTGGCCTCTCCGTTGGTCACGGCGAGGAGACCGGCGGCGTTGGCGGTGGAGCCATCCACACCCTCGGGGACGAGCATTGCCGTCTCCGGTGTGGAAGAGCTGAGCGTGGTCGGTACAGTCAGGGTGACGCCCGTCGGGATGCCGGTGAAGCGGGCGACGAGCCGGGTGCCGTTGGTGGCGAGTCCCGCCTTTGCGGCGTACGTCGAGGCGAATGTCGAGCTCACGAACCGAGACTCAGCGGTGCTTGGCTGGCTGAGATTGCCCGAACCGCCTCCCTTCTCCTTGAACACTTCACCGAACAGCTCCTTGAAAGCGAGACGAATGGTTGTGCTTCCGGACGAGCAGGGATTGGCGTTTGCTCCGGCGGTGACAGTGAATTCCAAGCCTTTTGTGATGTAGCCGACGGCTGGCTCAAAGTTCGTGATAGCGAAACTGCCGGAGTAGCCTGAAACGCCAATTCGAGCCTGGAGTTGCAGCGGATTTGCGCTACTGGCGGACGCGAGACTCGCTGCATCTCCGCGAAGATTTGTGATGCGGATGACCCGTTGCTTCCCCGGGCCGGGCGGATCGAAGGGGATTCCGGCGACCCCAGGCCTCGGAGGGAAGACGGTCGGACGGCCGGAACCTTTATAGACGCCAGTGCCCGAGGCCGGAAGGTGAACTTGCCATTGCGGCGCCAGGATCTGTTCGTCTGGCGTGGGCTCGTCGATCAGATAGGTAACTCCGCCGGAGAAATCCAGGACTTGAGGGACCTCCATCGGCGCACTATTCAAGCTAATCACGATGATGGGAATCTCCGCGCCGGCAGCCGTGGGAGTACCACCAGTGCAGGTCATGACGATGTCGGAGAGAGGTTCGCGGGCTCCTTCGGCTCGCAGTAGTAGGGGAACACCTGCATTCGCGACGCAACTGACACCGCTCTGCGCAAAGGCAAGTTCGCTGGGGCCAGCGGCGAGAATCACCCAAATGAGTGCACTAATAAAGAGAGAGAGGCGCATTTTCAGACATGATTATCTGACAAAACGCCAGCACATGGGCGATTCAAATGATCTTTTCCAGATCGACTCCAATTAAAATCCGATAAGAAGTCGATTCAGTCTACACCGGGACAGCGTTCAGCGGGTGGCGCGCCGCCCGGGTTTGGAGGCCTGCCCGCCGCCGGCGGATCAGGCCCAGTGGATTTGCGGCCGGTTGGCGGCGGCGGCTTTGGGGAAGTCTTTCAGGCGCTCAGGGCTCATGGAAGGATTGCGGTGGCGGATATCCATGAGTTCGCACAGGATGGGGAAGGCGTCGGTGTTCTTCATGAAACCGTGGAAACGGCCGGAACCGGGGCCGAGAGCGAGCAGCATGGTGAAGTCGGAGGTGTGGGAGGTGCCGGTCCAGCCGATGCCGGTGTGATTGCCCACGGCCTGGCCGAGGATGCCGACGATCTTGTCCAACTGCCGGCTGAGGCTGACGCCATGACCCTGGGCGGCGATCTTCCGCATGGCGTCGATTTCGGCGGCGGAGAGGTCGAGGCTGAAAGCGGTGCGGACGGCTTCGCGGATGCGGTTGGCTGCGACCTGCGAGTGGGTGTCTTCGCCGCCGGCGCCGCTCATTGAGTATTCCGCGCGGCTGCCCAGCATGGGCGTGAGCGCGGTATAGGAGCAACGGGCCTGCAGGAGGCGCTGGAAGCTGGGGTTGGAGTCGCCGTACTCGGTACCGGTGCCGTTGAGCCCGGGATTGGCGTTGCCGTGGTCCGTGGTGATGACGAGCAGGGTGTCGGGGTGCTTTTCGCAGAAGCGTAGGACGGCGGCGAGGGCGTCGTCGAAGGCGAGCATCTCCCAGAGAAGGGCGGCGGCGTCGTTGTTGTGGGCTGCGTGATCGACGCGCCCGCCCTCGATCTGGAGGAGGAAGCCTTGGGGCGAGGAGGCCAGGCGGTCCAGGGCGGCCTGCGTCATCTCGGCAAGGGCCGGAATGGCCGCGGTGAGAGCCTTATCGTTGCGGACGTCGATGGTATAGGGGAGGTGGCTCTTGGAGAAGAGGCCGAGCAGGCGGCCGTCCCGGGCGGCGAGGAGCTCGTCGCGGGAGAGCGCGACCTGGAAGCCGGCTTTGCGATAGTCGGCGAGAAGGTCGCGGTGATCGGCGCGGACGCCGGGATCGAAGAAGGGCGTGCCGCCGCCAAGGACGACGTCGCAGACGTTGAGATACTGAGCGGCGATGCCGGCCTCGTCATCGCGGCGCTTGGAGACCGCGGCAAAGCCGGCGGGGGTGGCGTGGCTCACGGTGGTGGTGGTGACCAGGCCGACGCGCTTCTTCGTGTCCCGGGCGAGCACGCCGATGGGGGTGAGGGCGGTGCCGTCCGGCAGCATGTTCACCCAGCCGTTGAGAATGCGGGAGCCGCTGCCCCAGGAGGATGACGCGGAGGAGGAGTCCGTCACCATGGACTCCAGCGAAGACATGTCCATCAGGGCGTGGCGGGTCTCCGGCCGCTGGCCGAGGGCGTACCAGACCGAACCCTTCCCGCGGGCGATGCGGGAGAACTGCTCAGTGAGCGGGAGGACGCCGGGGCTCATGCCGTCCGTGACCATCCAGATGATGTTCCTGGGCTGGTCTTTGCGGCGCTCCGCCGCCTCCAGTTGTTCAATGCCGCCTGCCAGCGGCGCCAGCACGCCGGTCCAGCGGAGCAGATTGCGTCGATTGAGAGTCATATTCCTGAGGATCACCTATGAATCTCTTGATTGTATCGAACGGCCCATAGGCAGCGCCGCGCTGAGTGGCGCGCGGTGGCGAGGTGCGAACATTGTCCGTCGGTGAGAGGACGCGGGCGGGGCAGGGGTGGCAGTGAACTCCGTCTTTGGCGCTTGTTTGACCCCGGGATGAATCCGGGGGGGATTAGCGGAAGTTGTCGATCTCGTAGAGATCCTGGTCGCGGGTGAGGCTCTTGGTGTAGAGGATCGACTTTCTGTCGGGGGAGACGGAGAGGCCGGGGCCGATGTTTCCTTCCAGCACGGTGAGGGGGCGGGAGCGGCCGGTGGAGAATTCGTAGAAGCTCAGCCGGACGGGCGAGCCGGCCGCCGGCTCACAGTAGTAGATGCCATCGGAAAAGACCGGGAACTCGCGGCAGACGCCGACTCCGTCGAGCAACTTGCCTGGCCGCCCGCCCGCGGAGGGCATGGCGTAGAGGGGCGTGTTGGACTCCACCTTGGTGTAGTAGAGGGTTTTGCCGTCCATCGATTCCCAGGCGTTGAAACCGCCGCCATCCGAGACCCTCTGGGGCGTGCCGCCCGTGCTTGCCACCTTCCAGATTTCATGGGCACCCGAGCGGTCGGAGAGGTAATAGATCCAATTGCCGTCGCGGGACCAGTTGGGCAGGGCATTCATGAAGGGCCCGAGTTCCAGGCGGCGCGGGGGGCCGCCGCCGGGGGAGACGAGATAGATGTCCTGGCCGCCGTCGGGGCGGAGGGAGTCAAAGGCGATCCACTCCCCGCCAGGGGCCCATTTGGGAGAGCCCTGGGTCCGGCCGATGTGGTCCGTGAGTTGAACGAGGTGAGATCCGTCGGCGTCGGAGAGGTAGATTTCAGAGCCTTCGCCGGCTCGGTTGGAAGCAAAGACGATGCGGCGGCCGTCGGGCGAGAACTGAGGAGTGGCCTCATCGAGCGAGGAGGAGATGAAGCGCCTGTGGCCGCCACTGGAGGAGTACATCCAGATGTCCACGTTTTTGTTGAGACGGGCGAAGGCGAGGCGATGGGCACGTGCCGAGTAGTTGGGGCTGATGACACAGCGCCCGGCCAGATCGATCCGCTCAGGAGCGGCGGACCCATTGGCGGGAACGCGCCAGAGGTAGTGATCCGAGGCCCACACCTTGGAGCCGGCGTAGATAACGGCATCGCCGACCCAGGCGAGCCCGTAGATGTGGAGTTCCTGATGAGTCAGGCGGATGGGTGGGCCGGAAGGCGATGTGCCGCCGTTGAGCTTCTGGGAGAAGACGTCGCAGGAAAGCCAGCGCGGACATCTGGCAAAGGCGAGCCAGCGGCCATCGGGCGAGAAGGTAGGATAGACGTCCACGGCGGAAGCGCCCGCCTGCCAGATGCGTTTGGGGGCGCCACCCGAGGAGGGCAGGAGGTAGATGCCGCGGTACTCTCCGATGGGGCAGGAAAAGGCGAGCCAGCGGCCATCCGGGGACCAGGACAAGGAGAGATTCATGCCGAGGTTGGCGGGCGCACTGTCCAGGGGCCACTCGTCCATTAGCTTGCGCTCACTTCCGCCCAATGGGGAGATGAGCCAGATGGAAGGGGGGCGGTTGGGTTCCCGCCGGAAGAAGGCGATCCACTTGCCATCTGGAGACCAGGCCGGGGCGGCATCCAGGGCAGGGCTGGTAGTGAGGCGAAGAGCGCCCTCCGCGTCAACGAATTTGACGTAGATGTCGGGGTTATTGTTCTCGGGCCCATCCCAGACGAAGGCGACCTGGCTGCCGTCGGGCGAATAAGACGGCTGGCGCTCAAAGCCGGCGTTGGAGGTGAGGATGCGGACGGCGGGCGGGGGCGGCGGAGGATTGCTCCAATACCACAGGGCGCCGGCAACGATGGCCACCAGGAAGGCACAAGCCACTGCCAGCGGACCCAGGCGCGCCCTGGACCGCGGCGGGGCGTCCTGTTGCTGACGAGACTGGCATGAGTGGCCGTTCTCCACTTCGGCGATGAAGCGGTAGCCGCGCCGTGGGAGAGTCTCAATGAACCGGGGCCGGGCGACGTCATCGCCGAGCGCCTCGCGGAGCCGGTTCACGGCGGCGTTCAGGCCGTGGTCGAAATCGGTGAGCGTGCCGGGGCTCCACAACTGCGCGATCAGCGATTCACGGGTGACAACGGCGCCGGGGTTTTCGAGCAAAGCGAGGAGGACTTTGAAGGACTGGTCAGGAAGCCTGATGCGGATGCCGTGCTTCTGTAACTCGCCCTCTTCGGTCATGACTACAAATGGACCGAAGTGAATTCTGCCGTTTGACTGCGGGCCCGGCATCATCCTGGCGACCTGACTGCCCGCAGAGTAGCACCGAGTTCCTCCGAAGGGAAGCGCCAGGCTCTTTGGCTTCCATGAGTTGCGCTGCGACCTGAATCTACCGGCGAGAGACAAAGAAAGGAGATTGGCGGGATGGAGGTAGACGCGGGAGGCAGGGAGATTGAATCCGTGTATCGCCATCGGGCTCACCTTTGGGTGAGCCGAGGTTGGTCTGCGGTCCGCCCTGCCGTGTCCAACGGCGATGCCGTGCTGGCGTTTGGACGTGAAGATTGGGACACGGAGGAATCATGAAACACGCGATCGGATGTATGGTGGCTGCCTGCCTCTTGGCGGCGGGCCAACAGGTGACCCTGCCTTTCGATCTGGTGGACACACTGGATGGAGTGAAGTTCAAGATCCGCGTACCGGCGAACTGGAACGGGACACTACTGCTCTATATGCAGGGTGGCAAGTCGACCGCTCCGCCACCGGAGCCGCTGGTGGCTCCGCCGACAGTGGACAGTCCGACGCCTCCGTTGGAGGCAACCCTGCTGGCGAGAGGTTACGCGTTAGCCGCATCGGAAATCGGTACGGATGACTTTCAACTGAAGGAAGAGGTGCAGGACACTTTCGCATTGGCCACCTTCTTCCGCGCCAAGGTTGGCAACCCGAAGCGTGTGATCTTGTGGGGCTCTTCGATGGGTGGGCTGACTGCGCTGCAACTGATGGAAGACTACCCGCGCTCATTCGACGCGGCCATTCCGATGTGCGCGCCGGCAGCAGGGTGGTCACGCAGGATCGACCGGAATCTCGACTTTGCATTGGCATATGCGGCTACCTTCGGGTGGCCGGATGAGTGGGGCACATTGGAGGATCTGAAACCCGGGTTGCTGTTTGCGCGGGATGTCTTTCCAAAGTTCCAGTTGCCGGCGGCGGATGGGAGCAACAAGGGCAAGTGGGAGTTTATCCGACTGGTGTTCGGTCTGGATCAGGATTCGCTTTACGGTGTTTGTCCGCTGTACAAATCTCCGATGTACGGCATGATGATGATGACCAGCACACAGTGGAGGGAGAACACGCAGTCGTTCGCGGCGGGGCGAGTGGCAGGGAACGTTGGCAGGCAGTACACGCTGACGGCCGAGCAGAAAGCCTATCTGGCCGGGTTGGGCGTGAATGCCGACGACCTTCTGATGAAGATGAACGCACGTGCGAACATCGACACCGCACCTTTGGCCAGAGCTTACACGGTGCGATATGGGGATGTCAGCGGCCGAATCCGTCGCCCGGTATTGATGATGAAGAACACGGCGGACGGGCAGGGGGAGATCCGGCACGAATCCGCCTACCGGGAAGCCGTGACGATGTGGGGCCGGGAGGAATGGCTGCAGCAGATCTGGGTTACCGGCGTGGGTCACTGCGCATTCACGTCCGCCCAGATTCTGAAGGCGCTGGGTGAAGTGGAGCTTTGGCTGGACAGCGGCGTGAAGCCGAATAAGACGGCATTTCCCGCGACGGAGGGATTCGATCCGGCGTTCAATCCTCCGCCATGGGCGAACTGATCCCGAGCCAGCAGTAGATGGCGCGGCAGGTCCGGCCGGACCTGCCGCGGGCGCCGAGGCTTTGGCGCGCGACGGCGGTCCGGCGGCATGCTAGGCTGGAAGCGTCGCTTCGCGGCGACGTTCATGAAGAAGTAGCGACTTACCTTCGATTGTTCCCCCCCACAATTCAATCGCTCGAGGTGTTATGTCACTGCTTCGTGTGTCCTCTGTCTCCTTTTCCTATTCCGGCGGCGAGCCGCTGTTCGCGGACGCTTCCTTCTCCATCAACCCTGGTGACCGGATCGCCATCGTCGGCCCCAATGGCGCGGGCAAGTCCACACTGCTGCGGCTGCTGATAGGTGAACTCGCGCCCGCGGGTGGCGAGATCGTGCGGCGAAATCCGCTGCGGCTGGCCGTGGCGGACCAGGAGCTTTCCCGCGGTCCCTCAACGCTGTTTGACTTCGTCTTTGACGCCTACGGACCGCTGGCCGTAGTGCGCGCGGAGATGCGGGCTCTGGAGGCGCGCCTGGCGGAGCCGGAGTGCGCCTGCGACTATGCCGGCAGCGTGCACGACTATGAGGAAGCCGGCGGGTTTGCAGCCGAGGCGGCGGTGGCGCGAATCCTGGGAGGCTTGGGCTGGACGGAGGAGGAGTTCGGGCGTGAGGTGCGGACGCTGTCCGGCGGCGAACAAACGCGGGCGGGATTGGCGCGGGCCTTGGCTGCGGATGCGGATCTGCTGATCCTGGACGAGCCAACGAATCACCTCGACATCCGGGCGCGCGAGTGGCTGGAGGGGCACCTGAGGAAGCGGCAGGGGGCGACGGCTCTGACGTCGCACGACCGGAGGCTGCTGGGTGAGTTTGCGACTCGCGTGGTGGAGATGGAGCGTGGGCGCGTCCGCGTGTTCGAAGGCGGCTACGAGGAGTACCGCCGGGCGCGGGGTTTGTTGGACCGGCAGGCCTGGGATGCGTACCATTCGTTCGAACGGCGGAAGGCGGCAGTGGAGCAGGCGGCGGAGCGAAGGCAGAATCTGGCGAAGAAGGTAGCCTCCACACCGGAAGGCAGCGCCGGCGTGCGGAATCCGTTCTATGCGGCGAAGTCGGCGCGGGTGGCGCGGACGGCGAGGATCCTGAAGGAGCGCGTGGGCGAGGAATCGAAAGTGGAGAAGCCGTGGGAGGAGCAAGCGATCGACGGGCTCACCTTCGAAGGCGTGGAGCGGAGCGGCGATGTCGTGCTTTCCGTGCGGGCATTGACCAAGGCACATGGGCCGCGCGTGCTGTTTGCGGGGCTCGAGTTCGATTTGAAGCGAGGCGAGCGGCTGGTGGTGCGCGGGGGAAACGGGACGGGAAAGAGCACGCTGCTGCGGTTGATTCAAGGCCTGGAAACACCCGACGCGGGAACGATCCGGCTGGGGGCGAAGGTGCGGATGGCCTGCGTGGAGCAGCTTCCGCGGGATTTCGACCTGGAGCGCACGGCGTTGGAGATCTGCGGGACGGGCACCAGCGCGCGGACTCTGCTGGGCTGCCTGAAGCTGCGGGCGGAGCGGTGGAACCGGCCGCTGGGGGAGCTGAGCGGAGGCGAGCGAACGAAAGTGGCGCTGGCGCACGTGCTGAACAGCGGCGCGAATCTGCTGCTGCTGGACGAGCCGACCAACCACTGGGAGATCGAGGCGCAGGAGGCGCTGGAAGAAGCCCTGCGGCGCTATCCAGGAACGCTGGTGCTGGCCTCGCACGACAGGGCATTTCTGGAGGGGGTGGCCGGGGAGGCGCGGGAGCTGGTTATTCGTAGCGGAGGCTGACGATGGGGTCGAGGCGGGCGGCGCGGTCGGCGGGCCAGTAGCCGAAGAAGAGGCCGACGGCGGCGGAGAGGCCGACGCCCATGGCGGTCCAGAAGGGGCTGACGGTGGCAGGGATGGAGGGGACGGCGGCGCGGATGCCCCAGGCGATCAGGTAGCCGATGGCCACGCCCAGGATGCCGCCGGTAACGGTGAGGGTGACGGCTTCGAGGAGGAACTGGACGCGGATGTCGGAGGAGCGGGCGCCGATCGCTTTGCGGACACCGATCTCGCGGGTGCGTTCGGTGACGGAGATCAGCATGATGTTCATGACGCCGATGCCGCCGACTAGCAGGCCGATGGAGGAGATGACGGAGGTGAGGATGACGATGGCGCCGGTGAGCTGATTGAAGAGGTTGGAGAGGAAGTCGGAAGAGAAGATCTCGAAGTCGTTGTCGGCGTTGTGGGGGACGTGGCGAATGCGGCGGAGGGCCTCCTCCACCTGATCGCGCGCGGCTTCCATGGAGGCATCGTGGCGGGCGGTGAAGATGAGGACCACCTCCTTCATGTCGGGGTTGTGTTTGCGGAAGGTGTTGAGGGGGATGAGGACAAACTGGTCGACGCCGGGTCCGCCGAGGAGGCCTTCGTCCTGGGCGAATACGCCGATGACTTCGAAGGGGGCGCCGTTCACGAAGGCCGTCTTTCCGATGGGGTTGGCTGCGCCGAAGAGGGAGTTGGCGATGGAACTGCCGATGACGGCGACCTGGGCGGCGCGGGTATCCTCAGCGGGCGTAAACATGCGGCCATACTCGACGACGAACATGGGGATGATGTCGCAGTAGTCGGAGTTGGCGCCGCGAACGATGACGCGTTCCACGCGCTGGCCGCCGTAACGGACATCGTTGGATGCGCCGAAGAAGACGGCGCGGGTGCCGAGGGCGCTGATCTTGTCAACGGCCGGGGCGCTGGGGCGGACCTTGTCGGCGTCTTCGTACTGGAGGTAGCGGCGGAGGCGGATCTTTTCCGGGATGCGGCCGGGATTGGTGCCGAAGGGGAAGCGGGAGACGAAATAGGAGCGCGCGCCGAGCTTTTCGACCTTGCCGGCGATGAAGAGATTGAGGCCGCCGATAATAGCGGCGACGGTGATGACGGAGGTGACGCCGATGACGATGCCGAGGAGCGTGAGGCCGCTGCGGACCTTGTGGGCGCGCAAGGTATCGAGGGAGACGAGCAGGTTTTCGCGGAACTCGGCGGCGGTCATGGCTATTCGGCCCTCAGGGCTTCGACGGGATCGAGGCGGGCGGCGCGGGAGGCAGGATAGATGCCGAAGAACAGGCCGATGGTGGAGGCGATGACAATGCCGAGAACGGCCACGCGCGTCTGGACGGAGGCGGGGAAGGAGGTGAAGCGGTTGAGGAGTTCGGCGCAGAGGAAGCCCATGGCGATGCCGAGGAGGCCGCCGACAAGGCACTGGAGGAAGCTCTCGGTAAGGAACTGGTGGAGGATGTCGACGCCGGTGGCGCCCATGGCGCGGCGAATGCCGATCTCCTTGGTGCGCTCAGTGACGGAGACGAGCATGACGTTCATGATGACGATGCCGCCGACGAGGGCGCTGATGGAGGAGACGAGGAGGAAGACGGCGAAGAAGGCGCCGGAGATCTGGTTCCAGAGCTGGATATAGGAGTCTTTGGTGCCGATGAAGAAGTCCTCTTCCTGAGTGGGGCCGATGTGGCGGCGGGCGCGGAGGATGAGGCGGGCGCGGTCCATGGCGCGCTCGAAGCCGGCGGGGTCGTTGGGGACTTTGACGTTGATGGTGAGGGAGTAGCGCTGACCCTGCATCTGGAGGAAGGCATTGAGGGGGATGATGGCGAAGTTGTCGGCGTCCTGGCCGAGGACGGCGCCGTTCTTTTCGAAGAGGCCGATGATGAGGAACTCCTGGCCGGCGAGCTTGATGTGGCGGCCGAGGGGATCGCCGGAGCCGAAGAAGCGCTCGCGGAGGGTGGCGCCGATGAGGCAGACGCGGCTGGCGTGCTGATCTTCGATTTCAGTGAAGTAGCGGCCGGCCTCGACGGTGCGGGACTCGATGGAGGCCATGGAGGCGGTCTGACCGGTGAGGCTGGTGTCCTGGACCTCGGTTTCGAGGTAGTTGGCGCGGATGGAGGAGGTACCGGAAGCGCCGGTGAGGACGCAATCGGAGCAACCGGTGCGGACGGCTTCGAAGTCGTCCTTATGGATGTGTTTGTTGCGGAGTGCCTTGCGGATGATCTCCCAATCGGTGACGGCGAACGGGGTGCGTGCCATCTGAAAGACGTCGGCGCCGAGGTTGGCGATTTTGGTTTCGACGTAGACGTTGGCGCCCTGGATGATGGTGACGACGGTGATGAGCGTGGCGACGCCCATGGTGAGGCCGAGCATGGTGAGGACGGTGCGGAGCCTATGGGCTCGCAGCGCGTCGAGGCTCAGCCGCAGGGTGTCGCCGGGGCGAAGCATAAACTACTATACGCGGATGCGGGCCCATTTCTTACCGGCGCGGAGGACATATTCTCCGGGCTCGAACTTATGGGAGGGGGAGCGGACGGGTTCGTTGTTCACCTGGACGGCGCCAGCTTTGATGAGGCGGTCCGCCTCGGTGGAGGAGGGCGCGAGGCCGGTTTGCAGGAGGCAGTGCTTGAGGCGCGGGTCGTTGGCGGCGATGAGGGGGAGGTCCGTGGGGACCTGGCCCTGGGAGACATCGTGGAGCCATTGTTCGCGGGCGGCTTTGGCTTCCTGGGCGGGGTGGAAGTCGGCGGCGATCTTTTCGGCGAGATCGAGTTTGATGTCGCGGGGGTTGCGGCCGCTGGCCTTGAGGGCGGCGATGGCGGGGAGGGAGAGATCGGTGAGGAGTTCCCAGTAGCGCCACATGAGGTCGTCGGAGATGGTCATGAGCTTCTTGACCATGTCGGCGGGGGCTTCGGTGATGCCGACGTAGTTGCCCTTGGACTTGGACATCTTTTCGACGCCGTCGAGACCTTCGAGCAGAGGGGTGGTGGCGATGATCTGGGGCAGTTGGCCGTAGTCGCGCTGGATTTCGCGGCCGACGAGGAGGTTGAACTTCTGATCGGTGCCGCCGAGTTCGACGTCGGCGTTGAGGGCGACGGAGTCGTAGGCCTGGGCGAGGGGATAGAGGAACTCGTGAACGGAGATGGGGGTGGCGGACTGGTAGCGCTTGGTGAAGTCGTCGCGTTCGAGCATGCGGGCGACGGTGTATTTGGAGGCGAGGCGGATGATGTCCTCGAAGCTGAGGCGGCCGAGCCATTCGTAGTTGAAGCGGACCTCGGTTTTGGCGGGATCGAGGATTTTGAAGACCTGGGCTTTGTAGGTATCGGCGTTGCGATCGATGTCGGCGCGGGTCATGGGGGGGCGGAGGGCGTTGCGGCCGGTGGGATCGCCGATGAGGCCGGTGGCATCGCCGATGACGAAGATGACGCGGTGGCCGAGGTCCTCGAAGTGCTTCATTTTGCGGATGAGGACGGTGTGGCCGAGGTGGAGGTCAGGGGCGGTGGGATCGAAGCCGACCTTAATGCGGAGCTGGCGCTGTTCCTTCTGGCAGAGGATGAGGCGTTCTTTGAGATCCTCCTCGCGGATGATTTCGGCGAAGCCTTTGCGAAGGTAGTTCAGTTGTTCGTCTACGGGGAGAAAAGCCACCATACCATTGTACGGGCAGGCGTGGGAGCGCGCGGGCCGGAACGGTGCGGGTGCGCTCGGGGCTAGGGTTGGGGGGCTGGGCCGGTGGATTCGCGGACGTTGAGTTCGGGGGCGAGTTCGATGCGGATGGGGGCGGAGCGCTCCTTCTCCTCGATGCGAGAGATGAGGACCTCGGCACCGAGGCGGCCCATCTCGTAGGCGGGCTGGGCGATGGAGGTGAGGCGGGGCTGGATGACGTCGGCGAAGGGGACGTCGTCGAAGACGGCGAGGGAGATGTCCTGGGGGCAGCGGAGGCCGAGTTCGTGGATGGCCTTGAGGGCGCCGAGGCCGGTGAGGCTATTGGCGGCGAAGATGGCGGTGGGCGGGGAGGATTCGAGGAGGAGTTCCTTGGTGAGGCGGTAGGCGGATTCGAGCCGGAAGTCGCCGTGGCGGGTGAAGACAGGGTTGGGCTCGATGCCGGCTTCGCGGAGGACTTCGAGGTAGCCGTCGAGGCGCTGGCGGGCGGTGGGCAGATCGGGGCTGCCGGAGACGAAGCCGATGCGGCGGTGGCCGCGGGAGACGAGGTGGTGCATACACATGCGGGCGCCGCGGCGGTTGTCGGTGACGACGTAATCGGCGGTGGGGGAGGAGGGGGAGCGGTCGACGAAGACGATGGGGGTCTCGAAGTCGGGGCCAAGGGTGGATTCGACGCCGGAGCCGGGGGTGGTGACGAGGAGGATGCCGTCGACTTTGCGGGCGCGGAGGAGGGAGAGGGCGCGTTGTTCGAGTTCGGCGCGGTCGTCGGTATTGAGGGTAAAGAGGAGGTAGCCGTGAGCGAGGGCGACTTCTTCGGCGCCGCGGAGGAGGAGGGGGAAGAAGGGGTTGGTGAGATCGCTGACGACGGCGCCGAGAGTCTTGGTTTGGCGGGTTTTGAGGCTGCGGGCGATCTGGTTGGGCTGATAGTTGAGCTCGCGCATGGCCTGCTCGACGCGGCGGCGGAGTTCGGGGCGGACGGATTCGGAACCGGCGAGGACATTGGAGACCGTGCCGACGGAGACTTTGGCGCGTTGCGCGACTTCCCGGATGGTAATCACTGCAGGGGACAATCTATCATTTGGCGGGGGGGAGTGCCAGCGAGCGGCGGTCATCCTGTATGCTTGTTTTTGGGAGAAATGGGTCCTATCCAAAGGAGACTGAAGTAGCGATGAGCCAGGAACTGAGCAGAAGGAATTTTGTCGGCAAGGCGGCAGCGTTGGCCGCGGCGCCGGCGGTGCTGCCGGTATTGGGCGCGAACGACCAGATCACGCTGGGCGTGATCGGCACGGGCGGCCGCGGGCGGTATTTGACGGAGCGGGCGTTCGTGGGCAACAAGGGCAAGTTCACGGTGAGCGCGGTGTGCGACACCTACGCCGGGAACCTGGCCAAGGGCAAGGACGTGGTGGCTTCGTTCGGCAAGAACACGCCGAAGGCTGTGGTCGACTACAAGGAGATCCTGGCGGACAAGTCGATCGACGCGGTGATCATTGCCACTCCCGAGCATTTGCATCACCGGATGCTGCTGGACGCGCTGGCGGCCGGCAAGCACGTGTATGTGGAAAAGCCGCTGGCGCACACGATTGAAGAGTGCCAGGAGATCATGAAGGCGGTGAAGACGAGCAAGAGCGTGGTGCAGGTGGGCACGCAGAACCGCTCGAACAGCCTGTATCAGATGGCGAAGACGATGATCTCGCAGGGCCTGATCGGCGACTGCCACTACGTGCGGGCGTTCTGGTACCGGAACCAGTTGCCGAACGGCGCGGCGGCGTGGCGCTATCCGATGCCGGACGACGCGACCCCGCAGAACACGGATTGGGCGAAGTTCCTGGGTCCGGCGCCGAAGAAGGAGTTCTACAAGCCGCGGTATTTCCAGTGGCGGCTGTATTGGGACTATTCGAGCGGCATCGCAACGGACCTGATGGTACACCAGACGGACATCACGGCGTTCGTAATGGACCAGCGCATTCCGAACAGCGTGGTGGCGACGGGCGGCGTGTACCGCTGGACGCAGGGCGACGACCGCGAAGTGCCGGACACCTGGAGCGTGCTGATGGACTATGACAGCAAGTTTCAGATCAACTACTCGTGCTACCTGGGCAACGAGCGGTACGGGTACGGCGAGCAGTTCATGGGCAACGACGGGACGATCGAAGTGATCAAGCGGCAGACGCTGAACTTCTACCCTGAGGCGTATCCGGGGGTTTCAGATACGATCAAGGCGCGGAAGGAACTGTCGATCACGATCCCGAACAACGACCACCTGGCGGTGGAAGCGCACATCCGGAACTTCCTGAACTCGGTGATTGGGAAAGAGAAGCCGATTGCGCCGCCGTCGGCCGGATATGAAGCAGCGATCCCTGGGTTCATGTCGGTGTTGAGCTACCGGCAGGGCAAGAAAGTGCTTTGGGATCACAAGGGCGACAAGTACAGCTTCGCTTAAGTTTGCGGGTGAGTGCTTCAGGGGAAAGCCCGCCGCAAGGCGGGCTTTCTTGCGTCTGGAGGTGGCTTGGGTTTGTTTGGCGCCGCGATTTTTCCCGCTTGGGTTTGTTTGACGCTGCGATCGCCGCTTGGGTTTGTTTGACGCTGCGATTGCCGCTTGGGTTTGTTTGACGCCACGATTGCCGCTTGGGTTTGTTTGGCGCGGCGCGATCGCCGCTTGGGTTTGTTCGACGAGGTGAGAGTGGCGTCAGTCCTCGCGGATGGGGTACTGGCCCCGCCGGGGAGGGTTCACGCGGCGGGGTCAGGTTTGCGGCTGCGAAGAAGATGAGGGCATGCGGATGTCAAGGAGCCTGGGGGAAGTGGCGGCACGAGTCCGCCCCCCGCAACCATTGTCCCACCGGCCTCCAAACGATTCCCGGCAAGTGATTGACAAGAAACCAGAAATTACGCGTGAACGAGCCTTATAGAGCAGTCGAGTTCCTACAAACTCCGCAGAATCTCGTCGCGCGGCACGCCTTTGTGAGAGGAGACGGCCCTGAGGATGGACAGGAGGGTCCCCAACCGCAGAGGGTGGTGATTTGGCACGGCGATTCGCTGAGGCGCAGGTGAAGTAGTCTCGAGAACGATATGACTACCGGCCTGGTGGACTTCCAGATAGCCCCACCGCCGGCAAAGGACGGTGGCGAGGCGCGCTCCCGAAAGGTCCCGCGGGATTTTCATGCGACAGAGAGCACTTCGTCGCGGACCAAACGGAGGCGGACGCGTTCAGGGCGAGGCCGGTCAAAGAAAAACGCGGCCGTGGCTTCCAGGACATTCTCCCTGAGTTCCTGCCAGGTATCCCCACTGGTGAAGATGTTCTCAGTGAGGCACTCGGCGCAGTAGCCTCCGTCAGACTCCTGGACGACCTCGAACACCAGTTCGCTCATAACCACATCATACGTCACGAACGCGAGGATGAGTCCTGGAGCGCTGGCAGCGTGGCGTTGGAGACGGTGGAGGCGGCGGCGCGGGCTTGAGCCGAAGTTCCAGCGCTTTACGGGCCACGGAGCCGAAGACGCGGACACAGCTGACGCCGCTGCGGCGGGCTTACCGCAAGAGCTCCTCGCGGCGCCCGGTTCACAATGTCCCTCACTCCAGCACGTCCCGATTGTGCGGCAACGTGAACCGGGAATCATTCCAGCCTCGCCCACCCAGAGCCCGGATCAGCGTGGACGGGTGAGAGGATCCAAAAATGGGACAGAGAGGTTCGAAATGCACGGCGCGATGCGATAGGCTGGACGAGGCTGCGGCCGGAAAGGAAGAGCGATGAACGGGTACGAGCGGACGGCGGCGGTGTTGCGTGGGGAGAGGGCGGACCGGCCGCCGGTGATGCTGCATCATTTCATGCTGGCGGCGCGGGAGCACGGAATTACGATGCGGGAGTTCCGGACGAACGCGGCGGCGATGGCGGATTGTTTCATCCGGTCGATCGAGAAGTACTCGCTGGACGGGGTGATGGTGGACATGGACACGGCGACGCTGGCGGGGGCGCTGGGGGTGGAGGTGGATTTGCGGGAGGACGATCCGGCGGTGGCGGTGGGGGCTGCGCTGACGAATTTGCGGGCAGTGGACCGGCTGCCGAAGGTGGACGTGTCGGGGTATGGTCCGCTGCAGGTGTGGCTGGAGGCGGTGCGGCGGATGGTGGAGTATTTCGGCAAGACGGTGTACATCCGGGGCAACTGCGACCAATGCCCGTTTGCGCTGGCGACGCTGGTGCGGGGCATGGAGGGGTGGTTGATGGACATCCTGGATCCGGAGTTGGAGGGGGCGGCTGAGCGGTTGTTGGAGTACTGTACGGAGGCGACGGGGCAGTTTCTGCGGCTGATGAGCGAGACGGGGGCGCATATGTTGTCGAACGGGGACAGCGCGGCGGGTCCGAGCGTGGTATCGCCGCGGGTGTACCGGAAGTACGCGCTGCCGTACGAGCGGAGGATGGCGGAGCTTTCGCATCAACTGGGGCGGCCGTGGGGGCTGCACGTGTGCGGGAACACGAAGGCGATTCTTCCGGATCTGGTGACGAGTGGCGCCGACGCGCTGGAGTTGGATTACCTGACGGACGTGCACGCGGCGTATGAGTTGATGAAAGGCAGCACGACGTTTATCGGGAACGTGGACCCAAGCGGCGTGGTGGCGCTGGGGACGCCGGAGCAGGTGGAGGCGAAGTGCCGGGAGGTGATCGAGGTGTTCGCGCCGAGCGGGCGGTTCATCTTGAACGCGGGGTGCGCGATTCCGCCGACGACGCCGGAGGAGAACATCCGGGCGATGGTGCGGGCGGCGCAGAGCTGGTGAGGGGGAGGAGAGGCCGCAGGAGATCGACTCGCGGCATGGAGTCCTGATGCGACCACACACGGCTCCCTTCTGGCGTTCTGGCATTATGGCGTTATGGCGATGAGGAAATTGACGTTCAGCGTGCCGGAGCCGCTGGCCGCACAGTTTCTGCGGAGAGTGGCTTCGCGCGACCGCTCGCGCTTTGTGAGTGAAGCTTTGGCTGCGCTACTGGAAGAGCGCGACGCCCAGTTGATTCGCGCCTGCGAGATGGCGAACCAGGATTTGGATGTGGTGGAACTCGAGAAGGAGTTTGACGGAATCGGCGACGAAATGGCAGAGCCATGGAAGTAATTCCAGAGCGCGGCGAAATCTGGTGGGCAGCCCTGGATCGGACGCCTGGTTCGGAGATTCGCAAGACACGTCCGTGCGTTGTGATTTCGGTGAAGGTGCTGAATGAGATGCGCAGGACGGTGATTGTCGTGCCGCTATCGAGTTCTCCGAGGGCCTGCCCGCCGATCCTGATCCCCATCTCGTGTAATGGGCAGGCTGCTGTGGCGGTGAGTGACCAGATCCGGGCTGTGGCAAAAGAACGGCTCCGAAGCCGGCTGGGCGAAGTCACATTGGAAGAGATGACGGCGCTCGAGGATGGTCTGAGGCAAATCATGCAGCTCTGATGGCGGCCCCGGCTGGAAGCGGAGCGGCCCGGGAACCGGTGGGGGCGAAGTACCGGGAGGTGATCGAGGTTTTCGCGCCGAGCGGGCGGTTCATTTTGAATGCAGGGTGCGCGATTCCGCCGACGACGCCGGAGGAGAACATCCGGGCGATGGTGCGGGCGGCGCAGAGCTGGTGAGGGGGGACCTCCGTAATCGGACTCCCGACGGGGGTGCGGTGTACGGGAGGCGAGGCTTGCGGTCCGTCCCATGCAGAAGTCGGGCATAATGGAGGCGATAGCTATGAGCCTCACGGTCCATCTTGGTGATGCGCAGGTGGATGCCGCGAAACTGGCCGAGCTTTGTCGCCGGTACGGCGTCACGGAGCTGTCGCTATTTGGGTCCGCCGTCCGAGGCGAGATGGGGCCCGACAGCGACATCGACGTGATGGTTGAGTTTGATCCCGCGGCTCGCATAGGAATCGTCAAGTTCGAATCGCTGGCGGAAGGCCTCGAGGCACTAGTGGGACGCAAGATCGACCTAGTGACGAAGCGTGGTCTAAAGCCGTGGGTCCGTCCAGGGGTTCTCAAAGAGGCCCGGGTCATTTATGCGGCATGAGGCTTCGTTCCTGCAGGACATACTCACCGCCTCCAAGAAGATTGAGGCCATCACGGCCAGCACGGCAGAGGAGCGATTCCTCGCGGATGAGGTTTTGCCCGCGGCAGTTCTACATCACCTGACCGTCATCGGGGAAGCCATCAGCCGCTTGTCGGTGGAATTGAGGGCAAGTCACCCCGAGGTACCGTGGCAACAGATTGTCGCGGTGCGCCACAGGATCGTGCACGCCTACTTCGATTTGGACTGGCAGATCCTATGGATCGCCGCGACGGATGATATTCCGCGACTGCGCGAACAGGTGAACCGGATCCTCGAGAGGGAATTCCCGGAATCGAAGTCTGGGCCGAAGAGTTCCCCGGTGTAGGCAGTTTGCGGCTTGATCACGGTCTGCCTCTAGCGCGGGGCTTGCCGAATTGCTCCACTGCGCGCGCCGGAGGCAGCTCTGAAAACCGGGTGAAAAGGGGGGACAGTGTGGCCCCGGGACTGGCGTCCCGGGGGAAAAGGGCTCGGAAGCGTGGCCCCGGGACTGGCGTCCCGGGGAAAAGGGCGGCACGACGTTGATTGGGAACGAGGAGAACATCCGGGCGAGGATGCGGGCGGCGCGGAACTGGCAAGGGAGGGGCACGGAGAAGGAGCGATTGGGCTGCGTGCGTGGAGAAGAGAAGATGTCTCACCCGCGACCAAGTCTCTGATCTGCGCCATTTGCGGATCCCAGATTAGCGGAGGAACCCCTCAATTCTTGCGCGACGTCCTGCGGGTCGAGACCATCTGGATTCCATCGACAGTAATGATGCTGATATGTCCGGCCCAGGCGGTGTCCGCTGCGGCAAAGACATGCACAAGCGGCGCGAGTTTCTCAGGAGTGGCGGGATGAACCCTTAACAGCACGACGCCAGACCGCACCAATGGGCTCCGCCGCTGAACGGCAATCTGCCAGAAGACCTTGTCGAGCGTCAGCACGATGCGTCCTTCGGACATTCCGCCAGATCCAGGAGGGCGACATCAATGGCACCGGCGAGTTCCGTGCGAGCCCAGAGGACGTCGTGACCATCCACGCGAAGCGCGTCTACGGCTGGCTTCGGAAAGTTCTCATCGGCGAGGAGGCGCATCTAGGCTGGAATCGGGAAGGCCTTGTATTCGTGAGCGAGATAGCTGGCGTAGGACAGACACGCAAGAATGTCCTCTCTCGTCAGGCCGGGGTAGTTCGCAAGGATCTCGCGCTCAGATTGGCCGGATGCCAGGAGTTCCAGGATGAACTCGACGGCAAGACGCGTCCCACGGATCACCGGCTTGTCAGCCAGAATCCTGGGATCGACGGTAATGCGCTCAGACAGCGGCATAACCACAGTTTACTCTGTGGAGAGTGGTTTCGGTGCCGGCAAGTGCGCTGAATGTCCGTCATTTCGGCTTTCGGCTTTCCGGTGGGCCTATGGCGAGAACCCGCTTAACGACGATCATTGCAGGCGCTGCACCCAGATGCCCGAAACCAGCAGGCGTCTCTGGTGACTTCGGGTGGACCAGCAGACTCATTGGGTCTCTAGTCACGATCAAACCCTCAATAGCGACCTCGATCCTCGCGGCTGAGAATTCGCCCGACAAGGCAAGACTGAGCTTCTCTCTTCCAGCTCTATCAACGGGAAAGAGGTCTCTGCCCTTCAACTCACGCTTCACGTAGCGAGAGTCAGGCCATGCGACGGAAATGAGGTTGTCGAATGAACACTTGCCGACTCGCACCGGCTTTCGACAGCCATCCCCTATGAGCCAAGTGTCAACATCGGAGACCAGGGATCCCTTGACTACGACTATCGCACCATTGAGTCTTTCTATTTCGCCCAAGACATCACAGACCGTGTGCTCGGAATCCGCTGGGCGGACACTTCCCCTCAGGATGGTCAGCAAGAACAGCATGGCCAAGCGTTTCATTTGATGCACTTGCTCCTCACAAACGCGTCGTTCGCAAGGGCGCCTCCCACGACGGCATCAACTGACAAACCCAGCTTGTCAAACAGGCTGATGCATCCTTCACTGAACGATTTAGATCGTCGTCGAATAGTATTTTTTCCATCATTTATGCCCTGAAGAGCTTTTTGAAACTCAGTCAAGGGAGCGACTGTAATAGGACTGCGACTACAGAAACACCACATCTTATCCTATCCACAATGACTCTCCATTAATTACTGCCGCACCGAGTGAACCTCACGTTGGTGAGATTACCGCTGCCGGATGAGTGGAAGCGGTGGTAGGCGAAGAGGTGGCGAGTCTGGGCGGGTAGGCGGGGCGCGGGCGGAACGACGGGGTGGGATTTACGGAGCGATCACATTATAACCTCGAAAACACCGCAGCGCCGGCTGCCTCTACCCTGAGTGGCTAATTTCATCACCCCTGCGTCAGCATCAAGAGTAATACTGTTCGGCGTGGTCTCCGCCTCGGTATGAACGATATGGAAATTTCATAATATTAGTGAACACGCCAAGACATCAGTGGACATCCAGGGTCTTGCCTCGATGATCTGACAATCGTACTTCGTGTTGTATTGTAATGGAGGAAGATTTAATTCTCAGCGTCTCCGCGTGCAACACTTCCGCCCCCCTGGTGACAACAAGTTGGTACAGACCACGTAAATATTCCCGAATAGTACATTCCGACTTTTCGTCCAGGACGCACTCAACTGACTTACGATTGGTGAGGGATAACACACGTACCCTGGTGGGAAGACCGCCAGGAACCCCACCTTGCACCCGAATATTGAATCCGTAACCAGTGGGAGCCATCGATGTGACTGCAACTCCTGGAATGAAATCACTTTCTCCATAGAAGACAAATGATGTCGAGCCGCGAACGTAGACATCAGCTTTGATTCTGGCAGCGCCATAAGTGTCGCCAGGCCGCTCTAAGACTACCTGGTAAGAACCCAGGGGAATCTCCTTCCTCTCGGTTCCTGCGAATGCACCCGCAAAGTCTTCGCCCGTGGGCCAGTGAACGAGGGCCTTTACAGCGTAAGGCAGGGCCTCCCCAAATTCGTCGAGCACAACGAATTTCACCGTCGCCATTGGAGCCCTCTGTGACGCGAGCATCAATAGCAGAAACAAAGATCGAATTTGACAAAAGGCCATAATATTTTCTCAAGGAGTATTTACGTTAGCGGCAAAGCAATTTTGATTTATCCACTTGGTAATATTGTGAGTTTCTGAAGTTGTTTCCAGGCCAAGCTTGGTCTGGATTTCAGCATCTGTGATTCCAAGGTTATGAAGAAGTTCATGCAGGACCCCTCCTGTCACTTGACTGGAGCCCCAAGTGTCAATTGAACCGGGGCGCCAATACTGGATATTCGACCCTTAGGGTGTTGCAGCGTATGTATTCGGATCGTCAAAGCGTTCCCAAACTTGCTGTGACGTTGCTCGCGTCGCATCATTAAAAAGAACCGTCCGCGCAGCCTTCTGAATGTCGGCCGCCGAAATCCCCCCCACCTCCCTTCGTTAATTTCAAAATCCCATCCATGCAGTCCTTGGGGAGAGATTCTTCGGATATGCGCAAGGCTCCTGCGATCAGCAAACCTTTTGTCGCCATCCAAGCTGCACCGTCCTGGGAGGGATTTGATCCACCCGAACCGCTTCCCAGGTCGGCGGTGCCGCTTCCGCCATTGCCGCCTCCCCCATCCGCTCCATCGTCAAAATAGAAAGAACCCGAAGCGAAGTAACACGCTCGGTCACCCTCTGGACCAATACACATTCGCCCCCAATACACCACAGCCCACTTCTGAAGTCCCTCTGGATCACTGTAGTTGATCGGATCATTGTCGACGTAAGCATACCTATTCCAGGAAGCCGGATTCTGCGTTCTTGCAGATCCTCTAAAGGGATCCGCGCTCGCAAACCGCCCCCAGGTCGCGCTGTAGTTGCGGTTCCAGGCGTAGTGGAGCCCTGTGGCGCTGTCCTTGCGGTACGTCGCGAACTCGTCGCTCGCTTCACCTTACGGGTAGCCCGCCGCGGTGCCCACGGTGCCTAGCCGGTCCCCCACCACCACGGTGCCGTCCTTCTGCATGTAGCGCCCGGCGAAGTACAGCCGCTCGCTGCGGTTGCAGGGCACGTAGTAGCCGCCGCCGATCGAGCACTTCCGGTACTCGCCCAGCAGTTCTCCGTTCAGCCCGTAAACCGAGTAGCGCGGGTCGGCGTTCTCGTTGCCGATCACCACGCGCTGATTGGCTGCGTTGTACTTGTACACGTCGGTGGCCGCGCTCACCAGCCGGTTCTCCACGTCATAGCTCCCTGTGATCGTGTTCCCGCCCAGCGGCCACTGCGTCATGTTGCCGTTGGCGTCAAAGCTGAACCCGGAAGTCGAGATGCGGTTCGTCGCCGCATCCACCGTCAGGTTCACCATCGGCCCGCTCCCCTTCGTCACGTTTTGCGACAAGCGATTGCCGAAGCCGTCGAACGTCCACGACAAGCCCCACTCCGGGCCCGTCGTCGCCGCGGAGATTAACCTGCCGAGTTCGTCGTAGAGGTAGTCCACCGTCTCCTGAGTCCCCCCGGACTTCTGCCGGCGCTGCACCCGCCCGTCGTTGGCAGTCGCCGAGTAAGTGTACGACATCGAGTTCCCCTGCCAGTTCTCCGACGTCATCTGGCCCCGTTCGTTGTAGACGAAACTGTAAACGCCCATCGATAGCGGCTGCCCCGCCGCGTTCCACGTCGCATTCGACACTACCGGGCCGCCGTCCTTCGTCATCCCGGTCATTCTTCCGGCAGAGTCGTAGGAATACACCAGCACGCTGCCCGGCACATCGTCATACCCGCCCTGCCCATTCGGCGTCCCTGTCATCGGGTACTTCATCTGCGTCATCCGGCCTTCGCTGTCCCAAGTGTATTCCGTCTTGAGCCCGAGCACCAGATTCGCCGCCGGCCGGAAATCCTTCCACGCCAATTGCCCTGCCGTGGTGTAGGAATGGCTCTCCAGCATCCCGTTGCCGTACACGATCCGCGACAACCGGCCCCACAGGTACACGCCGCAGCCGCCACCGGAACACGTGTCGTATTCATACGTGGTCCGCTGCGCCGTGTCCTCGTTGCCGCCCGACACCGGGTAGCGCTTCACCATCGTCAAGCGATTGTAGGTAGGAATACTCGGCGCGCTGGTTCCTGGCGTCGGTTCGCGTGGCGATTCTCGACTGGCTGTCGTAGGTGTAGCTCACCGTCCCGTTCTCCGGCTGCGTCACGCTCGAAAGCCGGAAGTCCGAGTCGTAGTTGAAGGTCCGCAACTGCGTCGTCCCGTTGCGCGTCATCTCCACTCTCTTCAATTTGTCCAGTACATTGTACTGGTAGCCCGTGTCGTCCGTCGCTCCGCTGACGCCCGGCCGCGGCTCGGTCACCGTCACCAGCCGGCCCCTCGCGTCCAGCGTGAACTTCTTCCACTTCGTCGTGACGGGCTCGATCACCTTCACCGTGTTTCCTTCGTAGACGTACTGCGTGTAGCCCGCGTTTCCGGGGGGCGTCACTCGAATCGTCCGGCCCCGTTCGTCGTATAAGTATTCGCTCCAGTAGACCGTTGCGCCGGGCGCGTAAGGCATGGAGACCTTCTTCACCTTGCCCAGCGGCGAGCAGGCACAGGCTCCATACTCAGTTTCCACCACGGAGACCGTGGCTCCGCCCCCGCCCTTCTCCACCTTAATGGTCCGCCCCAGGCCATCCGTCTTCGTGCGCACGAAGTGGCCGTTCGTCGTGGCGGTGGCGATGTGATCGACGTCGTTGTAGCTGTATGTGGTCACCGCCCCCAGTGCTGAGGTGGTGGAGGAGGGCCGCGAGACAGCGTCGTACTGGTAGGTGGAAGAGGCTCCATTCGGCCCCGCGGCGGAAGTCAACCGCAGCACCGAATCAAACTGCATCGAACTCCCCAAATTATTCTCCCCGTTCGGCACCATCGAAGAAGGCGCTGTCCACTGCGATGCCGCAGTCACCGAGAACTGCTCCGACGCGCCACCATATGCCGCCGCCAGCACCACGTTGCCGCCGATGTCGTAGTGCACGTAGCCTAGCGGCTTGCCCAGCGACTTCGATTTCGTCACCATGCCCCGCGTGTAGTTGGTCGGGCCGTAGCCAGCAGCGTGATAGTTCATGTAAAGAGCGTCTACCAGCCAGCCGTTGGTGCCGTAGCCCGGCGTGTCGTACCACCATTCGCCCAGCACCGTGGTCTGGCCGCTCTCCACCACCTCGCTCTTCGTGGCCAGGTGCGCGTTCGCGATGTCGGTGTAGTAGTTGCGGTAGGTCCGCACCGGAGACGACAGGCTGCCGTACTCGTAGACCCGCCGCTCCGTCACGCCGCCCGAGCTGTCCAGCACCTGCTCGACCTTGGACTGTTTCTGATACGCCGCGCCCGGGTCCAGCGTCGTCAGCGTCGTGCCCAGGTACAGGCGGCCGTGCGAATCCGTGGTCCAGGTGTAGTCTTCGCGCATCAGCACGCCCGAAGGGCTCTTCCAATCTTCGTAACCCAGCACGCGCCGGAAGTTGGCCTGCGACGCATCGCGATTGAAGAACCACGCCCGCGGATGGCCGTTGGGGTCGTGCACCGAGCGCGCGCTCACCACCACGCCCGCGTAGTCGTAGCCGGTGAGGTTGTACGTCCAGGTGGAGGCTCCGGAGTAGGTCCGCAGATAGCGGTACTTCACCTCGCGGAAGCGCTTGCCGTTGGTGTAGTCGGCGTTGTCGTAGGCCCACTCCATCTCCGCGCCCTTGGGCAGGACCACCTTCGTTAGCTCACCCGAGCCATTGCCACCATAGGTGAAATTGTGCGACAGGTTCACGCCCGTGTTTGTGATG
>JARKQJ010000241.1 GCA_029973955.1 Paludibaculum sp.
GAGCGTGTCAGGCATCGACGTTCTCCGAAGCGGCCGCGAGCGGCAGGTCGAGCACGAACAGCGCGCCGCCCTCTGCGAGGTTGGCGGCTGACAGCGAACCGCCGAAGTCTCTGGCAATCCCGGCCGAAATGGCAAGCCCCAGTCCGAGCCCGCCCCCCGAATCCTTGGTCGTGAAGAACGGCTCGAACAGGCGCTTGCGCTCGCTCTCGCCAAATCCAGGCCCGTTGTCTCGAACCTCGATGATCGCCCGCTCTCCGTTCGTGCGGGCAAAGAGGCCGACGTAGGGTGTCGGCGTGCCTTCCGTGGCGTCGAGCGCGTTGGCAACGAGGTTGACGAGAATCTGCTCCAGCCGGTTGGAATCGGCGAGTACCGAGAGTTCGGCGGGCTCGACGTTGATCTCCGGCTGGATGGATCGTTGCGACAGGCGGCGGTTGAGGAAGAACAGCGTGTTCTCCAGGGAGCGGCGCACATTTACCGGGCGCGGTTTGCCGCTCGATTTGCGCGCGAACGACTTCAACTGGCTGGTCAGCGTGCCCATGTGGGTCACCAGATCCGAGATCAGCGCGAGATTGCTCCCTGCCTCCTCCAGCATTCCTCGCTGCATGAACTTGACGGTGTTGTCGGAAAGAGTGTGCAGGGCGGCGAGCGGCTGGTTGAGCTCGTGCGCCAGTCCGGCCGACATCTGGCCGATAACCGCGAGCTTGCCGGCATGGATCAGCTCTTCCTGCGCTTCCTTGAGCGTTCGCGTGCGCTCCTCCACCTTGCGCTCCAACTCGTCATGGGCCCGCTGAAGCGCTTCGCGGGCACGAAGCCGTTCCCACTGGCGGAGCCGCCGCAGGTAGAGGGCGATCGAGGCGATGCACAGTATGACGCCGCCGGCGGCGGCGAGGGCGGCATTCAGCCAAGCCATGGTCCGCAGGTCGCCAAACGGCGAAAGCACAGTGAGGCGCCAGTTCGTGCCCTTGAGCGGAGCCGATTGGGCGAGGAAGAGCCCGTATATCGGGAACGTGTGGGGCGCTTCCGCCACCGGGCGAACCAGTTGGACGATCTCCGCCTTTTCGGAGCCGACGCTCCCTTGCGATTGCAGGCCGAGCGGGGGAAGCGGGCGGGCGTTGTAGTGCAGGGACTGCGCAAGCTCGCTCCGTCGCTCTTCGCTGAGCGGGTTAAGCGTTGTGAACTTCCATGAGGGAACTGAGGCGAGAATGACCACGCCGTTCTCGTCGGTGACCAGAACCGGCGCTTCGACCGTCGACCAGGCCGTCTCGAGTTGCGCCAGGCTCACCTTGACGACCGCCACTCCCAGAAGGCGCTCATCGGCCAGAATCGGAGAGGACAGGTAGTAGCCGGGTTGACCGCGCGTGGTGCCGATGCCGAAGAAGCGCCCCGTCTGCTTGGCCAACGCCTCGTGGAAGT
>JARKQJ010000246.1 GCA_029973955.1 Paludibaculum sp.
GCGCACGTGATCACCACCAGCACCGGCGACCGCAAGATTCCCGTGGTCGCGACCCACGGCTCCGCGGCCTGGATTGACGAGGAGGGCGCGTACGTGGAGAGCGACGACACCTTCGGCCAGGTGTCCATCGGCGCGTACAAGTTGGGCACCATGATCCGCGTGTCGGAGGAACTTCTGAACGACTCCGTGTTCGACCTGCCCTCCTACATCGCCACCGAGTTCGCGCGCAGGATCGGCTCCGCCGAGGAGGAGGCCTTCTTCTCCGGGAACGGCACCGGCCGGCCGACCGGCCTTCTCAACGCTACCGGCGGGGCGCAGGTGGGCGTCACGGCGGCGAGCGCCACCGCGGTCACGCTGGACGAGATCATGGACCTGTTCTACGCGCTCCGCTCCCCGTACCGAAAGCGCGCGGTGTTCCTCACCAACGACGCGACCGTCAAGGCTCTGCGCAAGCTCAAGGACACCACCGGCCAGTACCTCTGGGCGCCGTCGGTCACCGCCGGCACGCCCGACACCATCCTGAACCGCCCCATCTACACCTCCGCGTACATGCCCGTCATGGCGGCGGGCGCGAAATCCGTGGTGTTCGGGGACTTCTCCTACTACTGGGTGGCGGACCGCACCACCCGCAGCTTCAAGCGCCTGAACGAGCTCTACGCCGCCACCGGGCAGGTGGGCTTCCTGGCCTCCGAGCGCGTGGACGGAAAGCTCGTGCTGGCCGAGGCCGTGCAGGTGCTCCAGCAGAAGAGCGCCTGATATGGTGACCCTGGAAGAACTGAAAGCGCACCTGCGCATTGAGACGGACGAGGAGGACGGCTACCTTCAGGGCCTGCTCCGCATGGCGGAAGCCGCGGCGGCGGACTTCTGCGGGCAGCCGCTCTCCGAAGCCCCGGAGCCCGCGCGGCTGGCGGTGCTGCTGTTTGCGGGCTATCACTACACCCACCGGGAGAGCGACGACACCGCCGCCTACGCCGCCATGAAGGCCGCGTTCCAGGCGCTGCTCTGGCCGTACCGAAGCCCGGAGGCGCTGTTTTAGGGAGGGAGTTAAATGGCCAATCCCGCCATCCTACCCGCCGGGGAACTCCGGCACAGGATCGCCTTCCTCGGAAGAACCGTGACGGTGAAAAGCGGCGTCCCCAAGGAAGTGTTCGGGGAACTGTTTCAGGCCTGGGCGAAGGTGGAGACGGTGAGCGCGCGGGAGTACTTCACCGCCGCGGCGGACAACCGGGAGGACACCGTGCGCTTCACCATCCGCTACCGGACGGACGTGACCGCGGAGATGACGATCCGGTACGAAGGCAAGACCTACAACATTGAGAGCGTGACCGACCCGGGCGGCCGGCACGTGAAGCTGGAGATCGCCGCCCGGAGCGAGGTGCCCGAATCATGAAAACGATTCTCAGCCTGGACTCCTTCGGGGAGGTGTGCGCGAGGGCCAAGGCGCTGGGCGACGCGGCCCACGTGGCGGCGGCAAACGCGCTCTTGAAGGGCTCGCAGGCCATCTTGCCGGGCGCCCAGGCGAAGGCCCCGCGCAGCCTCGTCCACCGGACGGGCAGGAAGCGGTCCCCGCTTCACATGGCGGACCGGATCGTCGCGGTCAAGATGGACGGGAAGGGCGTGGCCGGCGTCACGGTGGACGGCGGGCCGAACGGCACTTCCTTC
>JARKQJ010000247.1 GCA_029973955.1 Paludibaculum sp.
CGGGTTGCCGCCGGGATTGCGGAACTGGTTCTCCAGAAGCAGCTCGTTGATGATGCCGCCCTCGCGAGCCCAGCGGTTGTTGTTGCCGCCATGCGAGGTGGCGCCGAGGATCCAGAGGCGCACCTCGCTCGACGCGTTGCCGCCCAGCACCGGGCGGTCCTGCACCAGCGCCACCTTGAGCCCGGCGCGCGCCGCCGCGATGGCCGCGCAGGTACCGGACAGGCCGCCGCCAACCACGACGAAATCAGCCGCCACATGCACTGTCTTCAACTCGCGTGGCGCGCTGGCGTCGGCAACGATCATGATCCCCTCCGATTTCAATAATAGAAATATCTATAATAGAAATCTTGATGTCAATGCGGAATCTGCCGGTACGCACAAAGGGGGAGTGCGACCGGCCGGGGGACCAGATCGTGAAGGCGGCTTGGGCCGGCCCATCGGCAATGAGGGTGCGTTTCACGGCCTCCGCTGGAGGAGGCTGCGATGGGGAGTTGCTTCTGCTGAGCGCGTCGGACGGCGCCGCTCGGACGGCGAAGGGACGAAGCCCTGGCCGTGTGTCTTCGGTGTGGACTACTGGGCGAGACGGCTCGCCCTCACCCCGCGCGGCCTTCCACCCACTCCCGCGTGCCGTTCCGAAGCTCCAGCGGGAGCTCCCGCGACAGGGTCCGCGCGAGATCGGCCAGGGTGACGCCGCGCAGCGTGTCGCGCCATGCCTTGTCGGCATCCCACATCACCCGCGCGATCGCGCAGGGCGCGGTGTCGCAATGACCCTTCGGGCGACAGGGATTGTTGGCGCGGATCTCGTTGCAGACGAAGGTCCGCGTCTTGCCCTCCACCGCCTCCACGATATCGAGGAAGGTCAGTTCCTCCGGCGATCTCGCCAGGCGATAGCCGCCGGACGGACCGAGAGTGGTGTGCACGAGCCCCGCCTGCGACAGACTTTGCAGCGCCTTGGAGAGGTATTCCTTCGGCAGACCGTGGAACTCCGCCAGCGCCTTGGTGGACAGGTACCGTCCCTCGGGCAGACCGGCGAGAATGGCGCAGCAATGCAGCGCCCACTCCACTTGGCTTTTCAGGATCATCGGTTCGTTCCACGGTCGGACGGAGCACGGGCGG
>JARKQJ010000258.1 GCA_029973955.1 Paludibaculum sp.
TTCACCACCCATTTCCTGGCTATTTCCCCCTGGGGCTACACTTTGCGTTCAGCGTGAGGCCATTTCGCTCTGGCGAATCCACTGCATCCTCTCAGAGAGCCTGCGCCACGCCGTTCTAGGCCGTCTGCCGGCCCATCTACCTAGCCTTGCGCTGCAACGCTATCGTCGACACCTGTGCGATGCCCCACGCCACCGACGCCGACAAACTTGGCTCCCCCTGCAATGAATTTCAAAGTAAGTTAGCGCATATGGGCTGACGCCTCGGGGGAAAAGGGCTTCCGCGGCTTTAGGGGGTGGGGGGGAGGAGTTTTTGCCAGACTTCGGCGAAGACGTGGAAGTCGATGCCGCAGCGCTTTAGGAGGGCCCGGTCGCGGGCGATTTCGAGGGCGGGGCCGATGGCTTCGATTCTTCCTTTGTGGACGACGGCGAGGCGATCGACGGAGGCGATGGCAGGGAGGATCTCCTGGGAGATGAGGAGGACGGTGGCGCGGAGGTTGCGGATGAGGCCGACGAGTTGCTCGACCATGGCGGGGTCGAGGTTGGCGAAGGGCTCGTCGAAGGCGATGACCTGGGGGCGCATGGCGAGGACGGTGGCGAGAGCGGCGCGGCGCTTCTCGCCGACGGAGAGTTCGTGGGTGGAGCGGTGCTGGTAGCCGTCGAGGCGCATTTCGGTGAGGGCTACGCGGACGCGTTCGGCGGTTTCCTCTTCGCTGCAGCCGAGATTGCGGGGGCCGAAGGCGACGTCTTCGCCGACGGTGGGGGTAAAGAGCTGGTCGTCGGGGTTCTGGAAGACGATGCCGACTTTGGAGCGAATCTCGCGGAGGTTAGAGGAGGCGACTTCCTGGCCTCCGATGCGCACTACGCCACTGGCCGGCTGGAGGATGCCGTTGAGGTGGAGGAGGAAGGTGGACTTGCCGGCGCCGGAGGGGCCGATGAAGCCGATGCGCTCACCGGGTTTGATTTTTACGCTGAAGCCGTCGAGGGCGGTGCGGCCGTCACCGTAGCGATAGACGAGGCCCTCGGCTTCGACGCCGCAGGGCTCGTGAGGGGCGGCTAGCTGCGCCACGGCAGTACGACGGTTTTCCCGTTCTTCTCCTGGTTGCCGCCGAGGGCGCGGAGGGTGAATGCGCCGCCGGTTTTATTGAGCCTGGCTTCGACCCAGCCGACGGGCTCGGCGTCGTTGAAGTTGTAGCCGACGGCGGGCAGGTTGATGAGGTGGATGCCTTGCCAGACTTCGAAGCCGTAGTGGTGGGAGTGGCCGTAGACGATGGCTTTGACCTTGCGCTGGTCCTTGACGATATCGAAGAAGCGCGGGCAGTCAAGCAGGGCATCGTCGCCGTCGCTGAGAGTGTGGTGGACGAAGATGATGGTGGGCAGGTCGCTGGAGGATTGAAGGAACTGGGCGAGCCAGGTGCGCTGAGATTTGCCGAGGAGGCCGGGGACGATGTCGAAGCGCTGGTTGGAATCGAGAACGATGAGGCGGGCCAGCGGGCCTTCGATGACGAGGGTGTGTTTGCCGCGGACGTCCTGAGCGCCGTGCTGGGCGGCGCCGAAGGCGGCGAGGAAGTTTTTGCGGTCGTCGTGATTGCCGAGGGCGAGGGCGAGGGGCATGGCGGCGGAGGCTGGCTCGATGATGGACTTGAGGCTGGCGTAGTCTCCGGCGAGGCCCTGATTGCGGGCGAGGTCGCCGCAGATGAGAGCGCCCTGGGGCTTGGCGGCGATGAGTTGGGAGACGGCCTGTTTGAGATTGTCGTGGGGTTTGAAGCCGCGCGACTGATCGGCGGGGTCTTCGGCGATGTGGATGTCTGACAGAAGCGCCCAGTGCATTTCGGCTTCAGCGGAGTGCAGAAGGGTAGCGGCGCCGCCGGCCAGAGAAAGGGTGAAGGCGCGGCGCGAGAGGCGGGGTAGAGTCAGGTAGGCCATGTCTTTTTTGAGTCTACCGCTATGCTAGCGACTGATTGCGTCTGCCGCCATGCTACCGAGAGATTGAGTCTACCGCCGCACGGTAGGGGCCCAGGGCCAGGCGGCGGGTTTCCACTGGGGGCCCTCTTCGTCGTAGAGGGCTTCGAGGCGGCGGCGGACATTGTCGAGGCCGAGGGATTCGGCATAGTGCATCGGGCCGCCGCGCCAGGCGGGGAAGCCGAAGCCGTGGACGAGGACGATGTCGATGTCGGAGGGCTTTTCAGCGATGCCTTCTTCGAGCAGGCGTCCGCCTTCGTTGATGAGTGCGAGGAGGCAGCGCTCGCGGATCTCGCGTTCGTTCCATTGGCGCTGTTCGATGCCCTGCCAGGAGGAGTATTCGCGGACGAGGCGCTCGACCTCGGGGTCGCTGGAAGGGCGGCGGGCGTCGTCGTAGAGATACCAGCCGGAGCGGGTCTTCTGACCGTAGCGGCCGAGCTTGTAGAGTTCGTCCTCGAAGGTAGTGACGGGGGTGTGCGGGAGGCTGGCCTGGAGGGCGGCCTGGCGGATGAGCCAATAGACGTCGAGGCCGACGAGGTCGCCGACAGCGAGCGGGCCCATGGCGAAGCCCCAGGAGGTGATGGCCTCATCGACCTGTTGGGTGGAGCAGCCGCGCTCGACGAGGGCGACGGCCTGGGCGCGGTAGGGCGCATACATTCGATTGCCGATGAAGCCGAAGCAGTTCCCAGAGAGAACGCAGACCTTCCGGAGGCGGCGGCCGGTATCGAGGAGAGTGGCGAGCGTTTCCGGGGCAGAGGAGCGGCCCTTGACGACCTCGAGCAGGCGCATGACATGGGCGGGGCCGAAGAAGTGCATGCCGGCGACAGCTTCGGGGCGGCGGGTGACGGCGGCGATGGCGTCGATGTCGAGAGTTGAGGTGTTGGTGGCGAGGATGGCGCCGGGGCGGGCGATGCGGTCGAGATCGAGGAAGACGCGTTGCTTGAGGCTCAGCTCTTCATAGACGGCCTCGACGATGAGGCCGGCAGTTTCGAAGCCGTCGAAGTCGGGGACGGTTTGGATGAGGGCGAGGCGGGCTTCGACGTCCGCTTGGGTGAGGCGGCCTTTGCGGGCGGTAGTTTCGTAGTTTTTGCGGATGGTCTCGAGAGAGCGTTCGAGGTGGGCGGCGGAGGTGTCGGTGAGGAGGACCGGGATGCCGGCATTGGCGAAGCACATGGCGATGCCGGAGCCCATCATACCGGCGCCGACGACGGCGGCACGCTGGACGGGCGTGGTGCGCGGGGCTTCGAGCTTTCCGGCGGCGCGTTCGGCGAAGAAGAGATGGATAAGGGCGCGAGACTGGGGGCCGTGGAGACAGTCTTCGAACTGCTGGTGTTCGAAGGCGAGTCCCTCGGGGAAGGCGAGGCGGGAGGAGGCGGCCACGCACTCGATGGCGGCGAGCGGGGCGGTTTGAGAGGGCATGCGCTTGCGGCACTGATCGACGAAGAGCGCGGCGAGGGATTCGGCCTCGGCGGGGGAGAGGAGCCTGGCGCTGAGTTCGCGGGTGCGGCGGCCGGCGACTCCACCGGCGGCCATGGCAACGACGGCTTCCACGACATCGCCCTCGACGACCTGGTCGACGATGCCGGCGGTAAGGGCTTCGCCGGCGGTGAGGGGTTCTCCGAACGCGATCATTTTGAGGGCGAGTTCGGTGCCGGCGAGGCGGGGCAGGCGCTGGGTGCCGCCGGCGCCGGGGATGAGGCCGAGCTTGACCTCGGGCTGTCCGATGGCAGCAGTGCGCGCGGCGACGCGCCAGTGGCAGGCCATGGCGAGTTCGAGGCCGCCACCGAGGGCGGCCCCGTTGATGGCGGCGATGATGGGCTTGGGCGAGTCCTCGACGGCGTTCATCCAGCGCTGCCATTCGATGGGGGGGATTTCGCCGGCGGCGATGGCGGGGAAGGCGCGAATGTCCGCTCCGCCGACGAACGCCTTGCCCGCTCCAGTGAGGATGATGGCCTGGATGGCGTCCTGGGCCGCGGCTTCGGAGATGGCGGCGGCCAACTGCTGGAGGATTTCGCCGGTGAGGGCGTTCACGGGCGGGTTGTTCAGGGTGAGAATGAGGCAGCCGTCCACCCGGCTGCCGGCCACGGTATTGCTCATTGCTTCTGTCCTACACTGGTGATTTGAAACCCATTCCCCTCAACAAGCAAGAGTTGAATGCGCTGATCGCCAAAATGCCATTCAATCACCATTTGGGTCTGAAGGTCACCCGTGTGTGGACCGATGGGATCACGTTGGAGTGCGCGATTCGGGAGACTTTCCGGAATGGGTTGGGGACGCTGCACGGGGGCGTGACGGCGACGCTGGTGGATGTAGCGGCGGGGCTGGCGGTGATCGGATTCAGTGGGGGCCGGGCGGCGACGACGGTGGAGTTGAAGACGAACTATCTGCGGCCGGCGGTGCATGGGAAGGTGCATGCGCGGTCACGGATTCGGAAGGCGGGCAAGACGCTGACGTTTGCCGAGGTGGAGATCAAGGACGACCACGGGCATCTGGTGGGGACGGGGTCGGCGACCTATATGATGCTGGAGGGCGGGTTTCCGGGGTCGAAGGGGTGAGGGGCCCCCCGGACTGGCGTCCGGGGGATCTGCCGAATTTCGGACCCCCGGACTGGCGTCCGGGGGATTCTATTGGTGGCGCCTGCGACGCGTCCATTTTTGGGGCGCGTCTATTCCAACAGGTGGGGGTAGGCGGACATGACCCGGTTGATCTCGTCGAGCTGGCCGGGGGAGAGGTCTTCGTTGGGATCGAGGCAGGCGCGGGTGGCCATGCGGCCCTGGCGGACGAGGACTTCGTGGATGCCGGCGATGCAGCCGTGGAAGTGATTGGCGGCGTCGAAGAGGGCGGCGTTCAAGTCAGTGAGTTGGACGCCGAGAGCGAGCAGCATGGAGTGGTTCTCGCCCTGGTGGACGCGTTTGAGGAGCTGGACGGCGCTCCTGGTGCCGACGGACCACTGGCCGAGAAGGCCGCCGCAGATGCGGAGCGTGGTGCCGGCGAGGGTGAAGGGCGTAAGCAGGTCGGCGACGATGTTGTCGTCGTTGCCGGTATAGAGGGCGATGTCGGAGGCGCGGCCGGATTCGGCGACGGCGCGGACGACGTCGAGGGTCTGATAGCGATTGAACGGCGCCATCTTGACGGCGATGAGGGAATCGAGTTCGGCGGCGCCGCGCCAGAACTCGTAAGGCAGAGCGCGGCCGCCGACGGCGGGCTGGAGATAGAAACCGAAGACGGGGAGCACGCGGCCGATTTCCCGGAGGTGTTCGATCATCTCCGGAATGGTGGCGTTCCTGAGCGCGGAAAGGGAGACCAGCGCGCAGTGGTAGCCGAGAGAGGCGGCGAGTTCGGCTTCCTGGACGGCCTGGGCAGTGGGGCCGCAGGCGCCGGCGACGAGGATGGTATCGGTGTTGCGAGCCTCTTCGGCGGCGAACTGGAGGACGGGCTTCAGTAGATTGTATTTGGGCTCGCGGATGGTGAATTGAGTGGTATGGACGCCGACGGCGATGCCGCCGGCACCGGAGTCGATGTAATAACGGGTGAGGGCTCTCTGGCTGGATTCGTCGAAGCCGCGATCAGCGGTGAGGCAGAGAGGGTGGGCCGGGATGACCAGGCCTTGCTGGAGGCGTTCGCGCCATGTCATGTCAGAATTTTCCTTCGCGCATTTCAAAGTGGGTTGGTTTGTTGAGAGAGCGGCCGCCATCGGAGATCCAGTGGGCGATCATGGCGATGAGATCGGAGACGGAGAGGGACGGAGGGCCGAAGAGTTCGCGGCAGCGGGCGGCGTTATTGAGGAGAGCGGTGGGGGCTTCCTGGCCGGCGAACTGGACGGGTTTGCCGAAGTGCTGGGCGAATTCCTGGGCGATGTCACGGACGAGGAGGGTTTGGGGTCCGGTGAGATTAAGGATGAAAGGCGGAGCGGCGGCGTGGAGGAGGGAGCGGAGCGTGATGGAGTTGGCGTCGCCTTGCCAGATGACGTTGACGTGGCCCATGGTGAGGTCGACGGGGCGGCCTTCGAAGACTTTGCGGCCGATGTCGGCGAGGACGCCGTAGCGGGGCTCGACGGCGTAGTTGAGGCGGAGGATGGCGACGCGGGTACCGTAGTCGAGGGCGGCCTGTTCGAAGAGCCGCTCACGGCCGAGAACGGATTGGGCGTATTCGCCGATAGGATCCGGCGCGGTCTGCTCGGTGGCGCCGCCGCTTTCGACGGGGACGAGCGGATAGACGTTGCCGGAAGAGAAGACGGCGATGCGCGAGTGGCGGTAGCGGCGGCCGACGAGGCCCGGAAGAAAGGTGTTGATGGCCCAAGTGAGAGAGGGGCTGCCGGTGGAGCCGAACTTGCGCGCGGCCATGAAGACGACGTTGGGGGCGTCGGGCAGTTTGTCGAGCGCACCGGGCTCGAGGAGCTCGCAGGCGATGGTCTGGATGCCCCAGGAATCGAGGAGCGCCCGGGAGCTGGGATCAGAGAAGCGCGAGACGGCGATGACCGGTGTGGACCTGCCCGCGGCGTCGAGAGCGCGGCGTGCGCGCCGGACGAGCGAGGGGCCCATCTTGCCGGCAGCGCCGAGGATGAGCAGCGGGCCTTCCAGGTTGGCGAGGTCATCCACGTCCTGGGTGGAGGGTGTGGAGAGGAGATCTTCTAATTGGGCTTCAGCAGGTGTCACAGTTTCTTCATCATGACAGTGTAGGAGCCCTGAGCGGGAGGGGTGTTGGTGGTGAGGCGGATGCGGCGCATCACCGGGCCCCAGATTGGGCGCAGGCGGCCGTCTTCGGAGGAGTGCTCGTCGATCACGGCGGTGAGGCTGGGATCGAAGGAGATATTGAAGCCGCCGTCGAGAGTCACAAGGCCGGGGGTGGAGGCGATGATTTTGCGATTGGTGACGAGCGAGAGTTCGAGCGATTTTCTGACAGCCAGTTGGAAATTGTCGGCGATGGAGACTTCGCCGCGGTCGCGGTGGAGTGTGATGGTGCGGGAGTAGCGAGTGACGCCGGCTTCGGGCGGGTAGGATTTTTCGATATCGACGGAGAGGACGCCGGGCCTGGCGGAGAAGTTGCGGGCTTCAAAGGAGCGGCCGGGGGACTGCATGACGCCGTTGATGGTGGGGCAGTTGTGCCAGGCCGACTGCATGGTCCAAATCTCGTAGCGCTGGGCGGAGAAGGTCTTGGCGGTATAGGTTTCGACGCCGATGTCGACGAGGACGGGGTTGCCGTCGTAGTAGACGATGAAGTTGCCGATGTCGTTGTGGTTGTGGCTTTCGGCGTTGTGGCCGCCCTTGGCCGCGACGTAGAAGCCTTCGGTGGAACCCTGCTTCATGCGGGCGGCGAAGACCTGGGTACCCGGGAGGATGACATCCGCGACGAGGGGCGGCTTGGCGCCGGCGGAGGCCTGAGCGAGTTCCTTCTGGTGGAAGAGGGCGTCGAGGGTGCGGCCCATGGCGCCGACGTCGGAGCGCTCAAGGGCAGGCGAGGCTTTGCGGGCGGCGGCGAGGGAGCCGCCGTGCTGCATCATGAGGGGATCGTTGATGCGCTGGCCGTAGCGGTAGACGAGGTTGGCATCGGGGTTGACCCGGGCGGCGGCGTCAGCGAAGTTGACGTACCAGGAACCGGCGATCTGGGCGCGATAGATGTAGGCGCCGATTTCGCGGACGAGGGGGATGGGGAAGAGATTCAGTTTGCCGGAGGAAGAGGAATAGAGGAGGTCGAGGACATCGAAGAGGGAAGCGCCGGCGCGGCTCCAGTAGCCGGGGCCTTCGTCGCAGCCGCCGTCGGGGTGGTAGACGTCGAGGAAGCGATCAGTGGAGGTGATGATTTTGTGGACGGCGGCGGCGCGGCGGGCGGGGTCGGCTTCCATGAGGAGAGTGGCGGTGAGCCAGTTGGAGTTGATCCAGGGATTCCAGTTGTTGACGGCGCGGCCGTGTTCGAAATCGAGGCCCATCCACCAGAAGTCATTGCGGGCCATGCAGGGCTCGAAGATGCGGCGGCGGACTTCGAGCTGGAGGCGCGGGCGGAGGAGTTTGGAGAGGGATTCGAGCTGCGGGGCGAGGAGGTAGTCGATCCAGGCGATGGCATTGGCGGTTTCGGCGGCGAAGAGGTCGACGATGGGTTCGGTGACATCGGGCAAGCCGCCGCCGGCTTTTTGCACGGCGATGTGGGCGGAGACGCCCCAGAAGGTCTCTTCGCAGATGAGCCAGAGGCCGTTGAGGATGTCGTCGAGGAAGCGGCCCTTGAATTCGATGCACTCGGCGAGCGCGGCGAGGCGGACGCGATTCCGGCGGCCGAAGGAGAGGGCTTCCCAGCGTGAGCGGTTACCGTTGCGCTGGAAGTCGAGGAAGACGGCGGCGGGGAGGGAGGGCCACTCCTGGCCGAGATTGCGGGCGGCGGCATCGACGATGGCAGTGCGGGACTCCGGGGCGAGGGATTCCCAGCCGGCACGGTCAGAGGCTTTGGGGTAAGGGTTCCACTGGCCTGGAGGGAGGAGGGCGTTCTGGATGGAGGCGGGCGTGAGGTTGGCGGCGAGGAGGTGGCGCTCCGGGGGGACGGATGCGCGTTGCTGGGCGAGGAGGGGGAGGGCGGAGGAGGCGAGGACGGCGCGGCGAGTGAGGTCAAGCATGACAGAACAGTTATACGTCAAGAGCGGTTCAGGGGAAAGTGCGAATAGACTGAGGGGATGCGACTGGTGCTCACCGTAGGATTGCCGGGATCGGGCAAGAGCACCTGGCTGCGCGAGCGAGGCGTGGAGGCGATTTCGTCGGATGGCGTGCGCGCGCTGCTTTCGGGCGATGAGACGAACCAGAGTTTGAACCGGCTGGTGTTCCGGACGATGCGGCAGATGGCAAAGGCGCGGAGGCTGGCGGGTGCGCAAGCGACCTACATCGATTCGACGGCGCTGACGAAGTGGGAGCGGCGGTGCTGGGTGCGGTGGGCCGAATTGAACGATTGTGAAGTGGAAGTTGTGTTGTTCGAGGTGGAGCTGGAGGAGTGTCTGCGGAGGAATGCGGCGCGGGCGCGGGTGGTGCCGGAGGATGCGCTGCGCAGGATGGCGGAGCGAATGGAGCGGCCTACTCTGGACGAGGGTTTTCTGAAGATCTCCACAGTTTCTGCGACGCCAGCCAGGTGAAGGCGGGGATGAGACCGAGGGCGCCCGTGGCGAGGGCGAGGGTGCGGACACCGACGCCGAGATCGATCAACTGTCCGGCGGCATAAGAGAGGGCGCTCATGACGAGGAAGAGGCCGCCGAAGTCAGCGGAGAGGACGCGGCCGCGGAAGCGGTCTTCGGTGAGGTTCTGAAGGAGCGTGGTGGAGAAGACCCAGGCCATGGAGGTGCCGAAGTGGCCGAGGGCGACGGAGAGGCAGGCGAGGGCGAGAGTGGGCGCGGCGCTGAGCATGGCGTAAGAAGCGGCGGCGATGAGGAAGGCGTAGAAGATGGCCTGGCGCATCTTGCGTTCATCGTTCTTGGCCCAGTAGCCGGCAGCAAAGGAGCCGATGAGGGCGCCGACGCCGCGGGAGCCGAACAGGAGGCTGATGGAGAGGGTGCCGGAGCCGTTGATGGGGAAGATGCGTTCACTGAAGATGGGCAGTAGAACCCAATGTGCGCCGAGGAGGCCCATGCCGGCTTTGACCATGAGGGTGGCGATCATGCGGCCGTCGCGGCGCACGTATTGGACGCCTTCCCAGATTGGCTTGAAGTCGATGAGGTCGATGGGGCGGAAGGGGGGATGGTGTTCGGAGTGGGTTTCGCGGACGCGCATCCGCCAGAGGAGGGCGGCGGAGACGGCGAAGGAGATGGCGTTGAGGACGAAGACGGTATCGCGGCCGAACTTGTAGGCGATGAAGCCGCCGATGCCGCTGCCGAGCGCGAGATTGATGGCCCAGGTTGAGGAGGAGAGAGCGTTGGCGACGAGGAGTTCATCGGAAGAGCGCGTGAGGGTAGGGATGATGGCGGAGCGGCCGGGTTCAAAGAGCGCCCACATGACGGTTTCGAGCAGGAGGAGGATCCAGATGAGCCAGACCATGTCCGCGGTCCTGACGAAGAGCATGCCGAGGACGATGAAGATGCGGCAGACGTCGGCGAAGATCATGACGGAGCGGCGGTTGAGCCGATCGTTGATGACGCCGGCGGTGGGAGCGATGAAGACCTGGGGGAGGAGTTGGAGGACGATGGCGAGGGCGACGCTCTTGGCCTGGCCGGTGAGTTGGAGGAGGAGCGAGTAGATGCAGACGGCGTAGAGCCAGTCACCGAGTTCGGAGATGACCTGGGAGGACCAGAGGAGGCGGAACTCGCGATTATCACGAAGCAAGCGGCCGTAAGCAGTCAGCGAGTAAGTGGAGGCTGGAGCTTCGGCCATTGGGGGATTACTCGGTGTAGATGCCCATGCGCTGTTTCACGGTGCGGACGGTGTCGTTGGCGATGGGCGAAACGCGATCGGCGGCGTCGCGGAGGACTTGCTTCAGGTAAGTGGGATCGGCGGCGATCTCGTTGTAGCGCTGCTGGATGGGCTCGAGGCCGGCGACGACGGCTTCGGCGACGGTCTTCTTGAGGTCGCCGTAGCGCATGCCGGGGAAGTGGGCTTTCATCTGGCCGTCGGACCAGCCAGTGAAGGCCTGGTGGATGGCGAGAAGGTTCTGGACGCCGGGGCCCATGTTTTCGAGGTCGACGGCGGGGTTGGAGTCCGTGGTGGCCCGCATGACTTTCTTGCGGATGACGGAGGGGGGATCGAGGAGAGAGATGGCGTGGCCGGAGCCTGTTTCGGACTTGGACATCTTCTTCGTCGGGTCGTCGAGGCCCATGATGCGGGCGCCGACGGAGGGGAGCCTGGTTTCGGGCATGACGAAGGTGTCGCCGTAGCGGGCGTTGAAGGACTGGGCGATGTCGCGGGTGAGTTCGAGGTGCTGCGACTGATCGTCGCCGACGGGGACGGCGTTGGCCTTGTAGAGGAGGATGTCGGCGGCCATGAGGACAGGGTATTGGAGGAGGCCGTCGCCGATGGACTCCTGTTTGGCGGCTTTGTCTTTGAACTGCGTCATGCGTTCGAGCCAGCCGAGGGGGGTGGCGCAGGTGAGGAGCCAGCAGAGTTCGGCGTGGGCGGCGACGGTGGACTGGACGACGACGGAGGAGATTTTGGGATCGATGCCGGCGGCGAGGAAGATGGCGGCGGTCTGCTGGATCTTCTGGCGGAGTTCGGCGGGGTCCTGATAGACCGTGATGGCATGGAGATCGACGATGCAGAAGACGCATTCGTAGTCGTGCTGCATGCGGACCCAATTCTTGAGGGCGCCGAGATAGTTACCGATATGTAGGGAGCCGGTAGGCTGAATGCCGGACAGAACTCGTGGTTTCATGCTGAACTGAATAGGTAGGACTCTTTTCATCGTAAGGGATGGCGATGGGCGAAGTAAAAATCGAGAAGTGGATATACGGCGGCGCGGGCCTGGCGCGAGCCGAAGGACACGTCGTGATGACGCCGTACGTGCTGCCGGGCGAAGTGGTGCAGGTAGAGGAAGTAAAGCGGCGCGCGCAGATGGTAGAGGCGCGGGCCGTGGAATTCACGGAGAAGAGCGAGATCCGGGTGGAGCCGCAGTGCGAGTATTTCGCGAAGTGCGGCGGGTGCCACTACCAGATGGCGCCGTATGAGTTTCAGGTGGCGCAGAAGGTGGAGATCGTGCGGGAAGTATTCCGGCGCGTGGGGAAGCTGGATGCGCCGGAAGAGATAGAGACGATTGCGGGCGAGCCTTGGGGTTACCGGAATCGCAGCCAGTTTCATTTCGGCGGGCATTCGCTGGGGTACAAGGCGGCGGGGAGCGATCGCGTGGTGGATGTGGACCAGTGCCCGATTTCGGCGCCGGCGATCAATGCGGCGTTGAAGGCGCTGCGGGGGCTGCGGCGGGACAAGCACTTTCCGCGGTTTCTGAAGGAAGTGGAGCTGTTCACCAATGGGGAGAAGACGATGGTGAACGTGATCGAATCCGAGAGAGGCGTGGCGAAGGGGTTCTTCCAGTGGCTGGGGGAATCGATTCCGGGCGCGGCGGACGGGGCGCTGGAGTATGAAGCGGCGGGGGAGAAGTTCCGGGTGAGCCACAAGTCGTTTTTCCAGGTGAACCGGTTTCTGGTGGACCGGATGGTGGCGTGCGCGCTGGAAGGGGCTTCCGGGGGGACGGCTCTGGATTTGTATGCGGGCGTGGGGCTGTTCACATTGGGGCTGGCGCGGAAGTTCGAGAAGGTGACTGGAGTGGAGAGCGACGCTTCGGCTGCGCGGGATCTGGAGTTCAATGCGGAGCGGGCGGGATTGAAGGTGAAGGCGCAGCGGATGCAGTCGGAGCAGTATCTGGAAGAGGCGACGAAGACTCCGGATTTTGTTTTGGCGGATCCGCCGCGGGCGGGGTTAGGGAAGGGTGTGGTGAAGCACCTGCTGAGGCTGGCGCCGGAGCGGATCACGGTGGTGAGCTGCGATCCTTCGACGCAGGCTCGGGATGTGGCGATGCTGGTGGGGGGCGGGTACAGGCTGGAGAGCCTGAGCGTGCTGGACCTGTTCCCGCAGACGTATCACGTGGAAACGATAGCGCGGCTGGTGAAGAGCTGATTAGCGCAGCTCGGCTTCGGAGAGCTTGGTCATGTCGCCGAGGAAGTTGTGGACGCAGAGCCAGGCCATCAGGTGGAAGCTGCCCATCATGACGAAGACGGGGAAGTAGCCGAAGTGCATGACGAGGTAGCCGGGGAGGAGGGCGGTGAAAATGACGCCGCCGATGCCGCCCATGAAGCCGCCGATGCCGGTAACGCTGGCGACGGCGCTCTTGGGGAAGACGTCGGAGACGGTGGTATAGAGGTTGGCGGACCAGCCCTGGTGGGCGGCGGTGGCTAGCGAGATGAGGGCGACGGCCATCCAGGTTTCGGGGACGGCGACGGCGGTGGCGGCGATGGGCATGCAGAGGGCGAAGCAGCCCATCGTGACCTTGCGGGCCTTGCCGTTGGGCCAACCGCGGCCGATGAGGTAGCCGGAGACCCAGCCGCCGGCGACGGAGCCGAAGTCGGCCATGAGATAGATGACGGGCAGGGCCCAGCCGATCTGTTCGAGCGAGAGGTGGCGGGCTTCCTTGAAGTACAGGGTAAGCCAGGTGAGGTAGAACCACCAGACGGGATCGGAGAGGAACTTGGCGAAGGCGAAGCCGTAGGTCTGGCGGATGCCGAGTGCCTGGCCCCAGGAGATTTTGGAGGTGGCGCGCTCTTCGGGGTCACTTTCAATGAGGGCGATTTCGGCTTCGTTGATGCGGAAGTGCTCGCGGGGGACACGATAGAGGGACCACCACAGGAGCAGGCAAACGCTGCCGGTGGAGGCGGTGATGAAGAAGCAGGTACGCCAGCCGAGGTGGCCGTTCATCCAGACGAAGATGGGCGGGCCGATCATGGTGGCGACGTTGGTGCCGGCGTTGAAGATGCCGGTGGCGAAGGCGCGGTCCTTCTTGGGGAACCACTCGGTGACGGCCTTGATGGCGGCAGGGAAGTTGCCGCTTTCGCCGAGTCCGAGGAGTCCGCGCCAGAAGCCGAGCGAGAGCCAACTGGTGGAGAGTGCGTGCAATCCGGCGGCGAGGCTCCAGAGGGTGATGGCGGCGGAGTAGCCTTTGCGGGTGCCGATGCGATCGATCCACCAGCCCATGATGAGGAAGCCGCAGGCATATGCGCCTTGAAATGCGGCGTTCACGTAGCCATACTCAAGCTTGGTGAATTTGAGATCCTCTAGGATGACGGGGCTGAGAATGCCCAGCACGATGCGATCGAGGTAATTGTTGGTGGTGATCAGGAACAGAAGCGCCAGAATCCACCAGCGGGTGTTGGTAGGTCGCGGATGCACGAGTCCGATTATACTGAAATGTCACAACAATGTGCGGTGATCCTGGCGGCAGGCCGGGGAACAAGATTGAAGTCGGTAACGGGCGATTTGCCGAAGCCGTTATTGCTCCTGAACGGCAGGCCGCTGGTGGAGCACGTGATGGGAAGCCTGCGAGGCGCGGGGTTCGACAAGTTCCTGCTGGTAGTGGGCTACCGGCATGAGTTGTTCTACGCGCGGTTTGCCGGGGACCACAGCGTGCACTATGCGCTGCAGGATCCGGTGGACGGCACGGGGTCGGCGGCGCGGCTGGCGGAAGGGTTCACGGGCGGCGAGCCATTCTTGCTGATATTCGGGGATATTCTGGCGGCGCCGGAGGATCTGGCTGCGATGTGGAAGACACTGATGGAGGATCCGGCGGCGGCGGGGGTGATCGCGGTGAAGGATGTGGACGATCCGCATCAGGGGGCCGCGGTGTATGAAGAGGGCGGGGTGGTGACGAAGATCATCGAGAAGCCGCCGATTGGGACGAGCACGACACGGTGGAACAGCGCGGGGATCTATGCGTTTCGAAGCGTCGTATTCGATGCGCTGAAGAGGATTCAGAAGACGGAGCGGGGCGAGTATGAGCTGCCTTCGGCGGTGACGATGCTGCTGGGGGAAGGTGAGCGCTTTCTGATTTCCCCGTTGGTGGGTGCGTGGCGCGACGTGGGGCGCCCGGAGGATGTGGCGGCAGCGGCGGAGATCACCAGCGGGTCGCTTCCCGGATAGCGCCGGCCATGCGCTTGGAGACGGCGGCTTCGACGCCGCCGGTGAGGCGAAGGAGGAAGCGCTTGGAAGAGAGCGGGGTGATGGAGCGCAGGTGGTCGGTATTGATGATGACGGCGCGGTGGATGCGGCGGAAGCGCGGGGGCGGGTATTTCTCTTCGATGGATTTGAGAGTGGAGTCGAGGGTGAATTTGCCTGACGTTGTGAGGACCATGGCTCCGCCGGGTTCGGCGCGGAAGAGGATGACGTCGGCGGGATCGAGCAGGTGAATCTCTCCTCCGGCGCGGGCGGCGATGCGGCGGGGCGGCTCAGAGGGGGTGATGGGCGCGGGTTTGAGATTGCGGCCGGCGAATTGTGCCTGGGCCTTGGTGATGGCGGCGGCGAGGCGCTCGGCGCGGACGGGTTTTAAGAGATAGTCGATGGCGCCGGAGTCGAAGGCTTCCAGGGCGTGGGTGTGGTGGGCTGTGACGTAGATGACGAGAGGGGCGCGCGGGCCGCGGAGGGAGCGTGCGAAGGCGAGGCCATCGACGCCGGGCATGTGGATGTCGAGCAGGAGGAGATCGGGATCGAGCCGGGGGATGAGGCTGAGGGCTTCTGTGGCGGAAGAGGCCTGGCCGGCCACGGAGACAGACGGGATCTCTTCGAGCAGTTCCGTGAGAACGGAGCGCGCGATGGGTTCGTCGTCAACGATCAGGATCTTCATGGCCGGAGGCGCGGATGGTGAAGCCGACGGAGGTGAGGCCATCGGCCCGACGGATATCGAGTTTAGCGGAATCGCCATAGCAGAGGCGCAGGCGTTGGCGGACATTGTCCAGGCCGACGTGGAGGCCCGGGCCCGGCTGGGGGCTGAAGCCGGGGCCGGAGTCCTGCACCGTTACGGTGAGCAGGCCGTCCTGGGTGTGCGCGGAGACGTTGACTCTACCGCCTTCGGGGAGGGTGGCGATGCCGTGTTTGATGGCGTTCTCCACCAGCGGCTGGATGGATAACACGGGGATGGAGACGGAGTTGGCTTCGGGGGTGACGGCGATGTGCGTTTGCAGTTTCTCGCCGAGGCGGAGCGTTTCGATTTCGAGATAGGCGCGGACGATCTGGATTTCGGACTCGAGCGGGATGGTGCTGCGGCCGCTTTGAAGGAAGTAGCGGAAGATGTCGGAGAGGTTGAGGACGGTACGGCGGGCGTCAGAGGCGGCCTTGGGGATGGAGCCGTAGAGGACGTTGAGGGCGTTGAAGAGGAAGTGGGGATGGATGCGCGATTCGAGAGCGCGGAGCTCGGCCTGGGTGATGAGGCGCTTGAGTTCCGCTTCGCGGTAGTGTTCCAGGCGCTCGTCGACGGTGCTCTGGAGGCGGGCGAGGAGGGCGAGATCTTCGGAGAGATAAGGACGGCCTCCGGCGCGGCGGCCGAGGTCGAAGGGGAGCGGGCGGTGTGGAGGGGTGGAGAGCGGGGTCTGTTCGGCCTCGAAGAAACTAGCCACGCGGGTGCCGGCCCATTCGAGGTAGCCGGCTTCAGAGTGGATGGGATGCTTGCGGAGGTCGCGGAGGAGGAGGTCATCGTTGCTGCGGCGGAAAAGCAGGCGGGTGAGGAGGTTCTGCGCGACGGTCCGGGCGATGGCGAAGGCCACGAGCAGGGAGGTGGAGCCCGCGGCCATGAGGGCGATTTGAGGAGTGGTGAGCCGGTGGTAGTCCACGAGGCCAAAGCGGTAAGCGGCTTCGGCCGCGGCCCAGGTGAAGAGAGCGGCGAGCAGGAAATTGGCGAGGAAGCGGAGGAAGGCGTCGAGGAGCAGGAAGCGGAAATCCTGCATGAGAACAAAGAGGGCCAGTGGGACACCGGCATGGTGGACGATGAGTTCGAAGCCCCAGGCGTGGGCGGTGCCCTCTGAGTGGAGGTGCGCGAAGGAGAGGGCGAAGAGGAAGAGTGCAAGAGCCGCGCCGGCGTGGCCGGGCGTGGAGCGGCGATGGGCGGAGGGGAAGAAGAGTGCGGTGGCGAGCAGGGCGAAGCCGGCGGCCGTGGCCTGAAGCGTGCGGAGGTGGAGTTCCTGGCCGGAGAGCCAGGGCTCGCTGATGTGGAGGAGGATGGCGGCGGCGCTGAGGAGGTAGCCGGCCCAAAGGACGAAGCTGCGGCGGTCTCCCAGAATGAGATGGAGCAGAAGGGCGGGGAGAAGGCTCATGGCCGCGGTGGTGGCGACGGTGAGGGGGTAGGAATCGAAGACGAGGAGGAGGAGCGAGCCGAAGTTCCAGAGCAGGGCGAGGGCGGCGGCGCAGATGGTGATGACGGAGGATTGGAGGCGGCGGCCGGCGCGGTCTTTGAGGAGGAGGAAGAGGAAGATGGCGAAGAGCAGCGAGCCGGTGGAGTAGCCAAGGATGTTGGCGAGAAGCGGCTCGGGCGGAGGGTGCATGGCGCTTTAGGGGGTGGCGGCGCGCTTGAGCCGGTCGCGGATGCCGGCCCAGGAGGCCTGGTCGGGCGGTTCTTCCACGGCGATCCAGTCGTAGCCAGCTTCGTCGAGGCGATGCAGGGTGGAGTAGAGCGCCGAAGCGTAGTCGCGGGGATTGTCCGGCATGTTGGCGCCGGAACTGAGATACGCTCCGCGGCCTGTGGCGGGGAGTTGGCCATCGCGGACGAGCAGGAGGGGAGTGCGCGGGCTGTAATGGCGGGCATGGAGGCCGGGAGCCGGGTGGGCCTCAGGATTGAGCGCGGAGAGCAGTTCCACATTGCCGATGAGCGCTTCGATCTCTTCGAGAGAGATCATGCCGGGGCGCAGGAGCGTGGGCTTGGGGGTGAGGGCGAGCACGGTGGATTCGATGCCGACGGGCGTGGAGCCGCCGTCGAGGATGAGGTCGACACGATCGCCGAGGCTCTTGCGGACGTGTTCGGCCGAAGTAGGGGAGAGCTGGGTGAAGCGATTGGCGCTGGGGGCGGCGATAGGGGTACCGGCGGCTTCGATGAGGGCCAGGGCGAGCGGGTGGGCGGGCATCCGCAGGCCGACGGTGGGGAGACCGGCGGTGGCCGCGTCAGGGATCTGAGGCTGCTTGGGGACGACGAGAGTGAGCGGGCCGGGCCAGTGGCGCGCCGCGAGGAGTTCGGCGGTTTGGGGCCACTCCGCGGCGAGCGAGCGGGCCATTTGGAGCGAAGAGACGTGAACGATGAGAGGAGAGGAGGCGGGGCGGCCCTTGGCGGCGAAGATGCGGGCGACGGCCTCGGGATTGAGGGCGTCGGCACCGAGGCCGTAGACGGTTTCGGTGGGAAAGGCGACAAGCCGCCCGGAGCGAATCAGGGCGGCGGCCTTGTCGAGATCGGGGTTCATTATTCGGGAGAGTCTGTGGCGTCGCCGAAGATGCGGCCGGTTTTCTTCCACACGAGGTAGGCGTGGATGAGTTCTTCGAGATCGCCGTCGAGGACGCGGTCGACGTCGCCGATGGGGAGGCGCGTGCGGAGATCCTTCACGAGGCGATAGGGGGCGAGGACGTAGGAGCGGATCTGGGAGCCGAAGTTGATGTCGGCCTTGGCGTCCTCCAGTTTGCGCTCTTCGACGCGCCGCTTCTCCATTTCGTGCTCGTAGAGGCGGGCGCGAAGCTGCTTCATGGCGGCGGCGCGGTTCTTGTGCTGGGAGCGCTCGTTCTGGCACTGCACGACGATGCCGGTGGGGAGGTGCGTGAAGCGGACGGCGGATTCGGTGCGGTTGACGTGCTGGCCGCCGGCGCCGGAGGCGCGGAAGACATCCACGCGGAGATCATCCGGCTTGATATCGATTTTGACGTCGTCGTCGACCTGTGGGATGACGAAGACGCTGGCGAAGGAGGTGTGGCGGCGGGCGTTGGCGTCGAAGGGGGAGATGCGCACGAGGCGGTGGACGCCGACCTCGGACTGCAACATGCCGAAGACGTTTTCGCCATTGATTTCGATAGTGGCGGATTTGATGCCCGCGCCTTCGCCCTCGAGCCGGTCAGTGACGATGGCTTCGAAACCGGAGCGTTCGGCCCAGCGCAGGTACATGCGCAGGAGCATCTCGGCGAAGTCGGCGGCATCGACACCGCCAGCCCCCGAACGGATGGTGACGACGGCGTCCCGCTCG
>JARKQJ010000275.1 GCA_029973955.1 Paludibaculum sp.
GGCTCCACATTGGCCTTTGTGGTGGATGCTGCTATGGTCGGGAACGCTGGGCAGCAACCTGACCGTGGCCGGCGCACCGGCGCTCTATGCGGCGCTCAATATCTGCCAGAGCGAAGAACGGCGCAAGATCTCCTTGCGCGAGTTCCTTTCGTGGAGTATTCCGTTCGTATTCATCTCGACGTTTGCCTGCTACGTCCTCGGAATGCTCGTCTGGGTTATCCCCTTTGCACGATAGACCGCCATGTACAACTCTTGATCGAATGGAGCGACCATGTACAAGAACATTCTAATTCCCACCGACGGTTCCAGGCTTTCCGAGCGTACGATCAAGGCCGGCGTCGAACTGGCCCAGGCGGTCGGCGCGAAGGTTACCGGCCTGTTTGTCGCACCGACGCCGACTCCGCTTGTGTATGCGGGAATCTTTCCCGTCGGCTATCTGCCGCCGGAGGAGCATGCCCAGATGATCCAGCGCGCGGCAACCCATCATCTTGGCGTGATCGAAAAGGAAGCGGCGAGCGCCGGCGTGGCGTGCGAGTGCGTCACCATCACCGGAGATTTTCCTGCCGACGTCATTCTGCAGGTGGCAGCCAAACACAAGTGCGACCTGATCTTCATGGCGTCGCACGGCCGCACCGGCGTGTCCGCAATCCTGCTGGGCAGCGAGACCCAGAAGGTGTTGGCGCATTCCAGAATCCCGGTCCTCGTCCACCGCTGACGCGCCGGACCGATGGGGTGTAAGAATTCGTAACACCACTGCGGTCCTGTCGGTCGCCGGTGGGCAAAGCGCGTTATCGGTCTTGTCTATCCACCGAACCGAGGACCGAATCGATGAAACCACTGCGCCTTCTCTCCGTCGTTGCCGCCGCCACGCTCTCCGTGTCCGCGTGCGTCGTGGCGCCAGTTCCGCCCGCGGGTGCCTACTACGGCGACCCCGTAATGGTTGCTCCACCGCCTCCGCGCGTCGAATATGTCGGAGCGCCGCCGGTCGTGGGCTACGTATGGATCGGCGGATACTGGAACTGGCATGGCGGGCGCCATGTGTGGGTTCCCGGACGGTGGGAAGCGCCGCGGCATGGCCAAGCGTGGGTACCTCATCGCTGGGAACAGGACGGGAGGGGCTGGCGGCAGGGCGGGGGGTACTGGCGTGAGGAGCGCGGACCGCAACGCGGCTGGCGCTGAGCGTCGGTCGAGGCGATGGAGAAGGGCGCGGCTACTCCCGGCGACTCTCCA
>JARKQJ010000005.1 GCA_029973955.1 Paludibaculum sp.
GGCCCAGGCTGCGCCGCGCGCCGCGATTCCTCCGCCGGCCATGGCAGTGGCCCCAGGCAGTGCCGGATCAGAGGTCTACTCGATCGCGCCCGACGGCGAGCCGCGGCGCATCTGGTCGCACCCCGCGGTGACCGTCTACGCGATGGCTCTCGATTCATCCAACAAGCCTCTGCTAGCCACCGGCAACGAGGGCCGCATCTATCGCATCGACTCGCCCACCACTTATATCCGGCTCACCGACGCCGCCCCGCAGCAGATCACGGCCTTCGCGCCGGGCGCCGCGGGCGCACTCATCGCCGTCACGGCGAATCCCGGCAAGGTCTACCGGCTGGGGCCTGGTCTGGAGAAGTCGGGCTCGTTTGAAAGCGAGCCGCTCGACGCCGGCTCGTTCACCTACTGGGGCCGCCTGCGGCAGGACGCCCAGCTCAACGGCGGGGGCGTCACGCTGGAAGCGCGCTCCGGCAATCTCGAATCCATCCAGAAGAACTGGAGCCCGTGGAGCGCGGTGGACCCCGCGAAGGGCGGCCGCATCGCAGCTCCCCCGGCGCGCTACCTTGCCATCCGTGCCACGCTGCAGGCCGCGCCCGGCGGCGGATCCCCCGTTCTGGCCCTCCTCGAAGCCGCTTACCAGGCCAAGAACACAGCACCCGCGATTGAGCGGATCGAATTGACGGAGCCCAACCACCGCTTCTCCTCCTCCGCCTCCCCCTTGACGGCCTCTTCCACCATCTCCGTGCCGCCCGTGGGCCAGGGTTCTCGCCGCCATGTCTCCGGCGCGCCCACTCCCACCACTACGGAGAGCTCCACCATCTCGATGAATCACGAGCCAGGTTGGCAGGGTGCCCGCTGGCGCGCGGTGGACCTCAACGGAGACGCGCTGGTCTCCAAAGTGGAGATCCGCGGCGAAGGCGAGCAGCAGTGGAAGCTGCTCAAGGACAAGCTCAAAGACGCCCGCTATAGCTGGGACACCACCTCCTTCGCCGATGGCCGTTACCATCTGCGGGTGACGGTCTCCGACGAAGAAGACAACTATCCCGGGGAGGGCCTCACTGCCAGCGCCGAGAGTGACGAGTTCATTATCGACAATACGGCCCCGCAGATTGAGAACCTGACCGCGCGCGTCGAGGGCGCCAGGATCCAGATCCGCTTCCGCGCCTCCGACGCGGGCACTGCCCTGCAATCCGCTGAGTATTCGATGAATGGCGGCGAATGGACGGCCGTTCCGCCTTCCACGCGCATCACCGACTCTCCGGTGCACGACTACGCCGTCGACGTCCCCAAGTCCGCCGGCACGGAGTTCACCATCGCCGTTCGGGTTTATGATGAGCGAGACAACGTCGCCGTCAAAAAAGTGACCATCCGCTAATGCTCACGCGCCGCAGTTTTCTTCCCGCCCTGGCGGCCTCCACCGCCGCTCTCCGGGGCGCGGCTCTCCGTGGCGCGGCCCGCCGTCCCAACATTGTCATGATCTACGCCGATGATCTCGGCTACGGCGATCTGGGCTGCTACGGCCACCCCACCATCCGCACCCCCAACCTCGACCGCATGGCTGCCGAGGGGATGAAGTTCACCGAATGGTACTCCGCCGCGCCGGTCTGTACGCCCTCCCGCGCGGCGCTGCTCACCGGCCGATATCCGGTGCGCAGTGGACTGACGCGGGTTCTGTTTCCCTATTCGGAAGGCGGCATTCCGAACTCCGAGGTGACCATCGCCGAACAACTGAAATCGACCGGCTACCATACGGCGATGGTGGGCAAGTGGCATCTCGGCCATCTGCCGAAATACCTGCCGACGCATCACGGGTTCGATAGCTACTTCGGGCTGCCGTACTCGAATGACATGATGCCGACTGCCGGTCCTGGCGCGGGTGGCGTGGCGAAATATGACCCGCTGCCGCTCATCTCTGGCGACCAGGTGATTGAGCGCGGCCCGGACCAGAGCCGCTTGACGGAGCGCTACACCGCGGAAGCGCTCAAGACCATCCGGGGCAGCCGGACGCAGCCCTACTTCCTCTACTTCGCGCACACCTTTCCGCACGTGCCGCTCTACGCGGGAGCGAAGTTCCGCGGCCGCAGCCCGCGAGGCCTGTACGGGGATGTGGTGGAGGAGATCGATTGGAGTGTGGGGCAGGTTTTGCAGGCCATCCGTGAGACGGGCCAGGAGCGCAACACTCTGGTGATCTTCTCCTCCGACAACGGGCCGTGGCTGCCGCGCAAGGAAAATGGCGGGTCGGCCGGCCTGCTGAAGGAAGGCAAGGGGACGACCTGGGAGGGCGGCATGAGAGAGCCGTGCATCGCACGTTTCCCTGGCTTCATCCCGGCCGGGCGCGTTTCAGCGGCCCACGGCAACATGATGGACTTCTTCCCCACGTTCTGCCATCTTGCCGGGGCGGCACTGCCGAAGGGGATTACGCTGGACGGCACGGACATGAGCGAAGTGCTGGCGGGACGCTCCGAAGGCGTCGAGCGGACTTTCTACTACTGGAGTGGTGACGACCTGCGCGCGGTTCGCAAAGGTCCCTGGAAGCTCCACACGGCAATCAACTTCTCAGAAGGGCAGCCCACCGCGGTGAGGAAGCTGGAGAAGCCCTCTCTGTTCAACGTGCGGACTGACCCGTCGGAGCGGTTCGACGTGGCCGAAGCCAACCCGGAGATCGTCCACGAACTCCTGGCGCTGCTGGAGCAGCACGCCGCCAGCACGATGCAGGCGCCGAAGCAGAAGTAGCCCCAAAAAGGAGAACGGCGAATCCGAAGATCCGCCGTTCGCCACGTTGGTCGAATTTGACCCTGTGTCTTTGACTTGATAGTCCCCTTCTGATCGGGGCTGCATTTAGTATAGCGCGCAAATTCCCGCGCCGTTCTGCCGCCGGAGTGAATCACTTGGATATGGCCGAACTCAAAGAAGGCTCCAAAGCACCCGCCATCCACCTGCTTACCGACACGGGCGAGAAGTTCAATCTCGCCGCCCTCGCGGGGAAGAAGGTGGTCCTCTACTTCTATCCCAAGGCGGACACCCCCGGCTGCACCAAAGAGGCGTGCAGCTTCCGCGATGAAATCGCGCGCATCCAGGCTGCCGGCGCGGTGATCGTCGGCGTCTCGCCGGACCCCGTCGCGCGCATCGCCAAGTTCAAGGAGAAGTACCATCTTCCCTTCACCCTGCTGGCGGACGAAGAGCACGGGGTCGCCGAAAAGTACGGAGTGTGGGTGGAGAAGTCCCAATACGGGCGCACCTACATGGGCGTCCAGCGCAGCACGTTCATCATTGGCGCGGACGGCCGCATCGCCAGAATCTTCCCCAAGGTCAAAGTGGACGGGCACTCGGAAGAGGTCCTGGCGGCGCTGGCCGGTTAATTCGAGACAACGCCACGCCCGATTCCGCTCCTTTGTCGTCGCGGCAGAAGTTGACGGGCGATGAGGGGGGCGGCGCGGAGCGGCTGACCCTTGGCACAACCACGCTGGCGCGGTTACGCTTCTTTCAACTCGACGACGGTGGCTCCTGTTCCGCCTTCGCTGGGGCCGGCGGGGTAGAACTTTTCCACGTTCGGGTGGGCCTTGCAGAGATCCTGGACTACTCGCTTCAGCACGCCCATGCCGTGGCCGTGGACCACGCGTACGCGGGTGACGCCGGCGAGGTAGGCGGAGTCGAGGAAGCGGTCCACCTCGTCCTGGGCGTCTTCGGCGGACTTGCCGATGAGGTTGATCTCGCGGGTCAGGGTATCCCAGCGCGGGCCGGCGGAAAAGCTCACGCCTTTGGGCAGGGACGTGCCCGAGCCAGGCGCATCCGGCAATACTTCGAGCACTTCCGAAGCGGGCACCTGCATCTTGAGGAATCCGACGTCCACTTCCAGCATTCCTCCGGATAGCACCCTTCTCACTCGGGCGGCCCCGCTGACGTCGCGCAGGCGGATGCGCGTGCCCTCGCGGATGGCGTCTTTGGGCGGAGCCTTTCTGACTTCCTTCTGGGCGAGGCCTTCTACGCTCTCCTGGAACTCGCGCTTGGTGCGCGCCACCTGGCGCAGTATCTTTTCGGCCTGTTTGCGCTGCTCGGGCGCGGAGAGCACCATCTCGATGGTCTCCCGGGCCTCCTGCTCGAAACGCTTCTGCGCTTCGGCCACGGTCTGTTCGATCTCGCGGATGCGGGCGGCTTCGCGCCGCTCCATCTCCTTCAGCAGCTTTTGCTCGCGCTCTTCCAGGGCGGTCTTCTGGCGCTTGAGTTCATCCGACTCGGCCGAAACCTCGCCGATCTTCTCTTCGAGCTGATTGAGGAACGCGGCGATGTCGCGTTCAGTGGAAGACATGGCCCCGCGCGCCCGCTCGATGAGCCGTTCGGGCAGGCCCAGCCGGGTGGCGATGTCGAGACCGGCGCTCTTGCCCGGCGCTCCGGTTCTCAAGACATAGGTGGGCTCCAGCGTCTCTTCGTTGAAGCCCATGGAAGCGTTCAGCACGCCGGGGGTATTCGATCCGTAAACTTTGAGCGCCAGCAGGTGTGTGGAGGCCAGCGTGAACGCGCCGTGCTGGCGGAACTCATCAAGAATGGCCACGCCCAGCGCGCCGCCCTCTTCCGGATCGGTGGCGCGGCCGAGTTCGTCCAGCAACACCAGCGCGCCCGAAGTGGCACACTCGACCATCTCCTTGATGCGCGCCACGTGCGCGCCGAAGCTCGACAGGCTCTGCTCGATGCTCTGGTTATCGCCGATGTCGGCCAGCACATCGTCGAAGAGGGGGAACTCGGCCTCTTCGGCGGGCACGGGCAGCCCGCTCTGGGCCATCAGGGAGAACAGACCCACCGTTTTCATCGCCACGGTCTTTCCGCCGGTATTCGGCCCGCTGATGAGCAGAGTGCGGCGCGAGGCGTCCAGTTGCAGCGACACCGGAACCACGCGCTTGCCGGTGCGGCGCAGCACGTCTTCGAGCAGCGGATGGCGGGCGGCTTTGAGAGTCAGGCGCGGCGCTTCGTCGTGAGAGAAGCGCGGCACCACGCAGCGGAACTCCTGGGCGAAATGGCCCTTGGCGAACACCAGATCGAGTTGCGCCAGCGCCTCGGCGGCGGCGCGCACTTCGCCGGCGTGTTCCCGCAGGCGGGCCGTGATCTCGCGCAGAATGCGGTGGATCTCCTGCAGTTCTTCCTCGCTGAGCCGCACGAGGTCGTTGTTGAGGTCGATGGTCTCCAGCGGTTCCAGAAAGAGCGTGTGCCCGCTGCCGCTGGCGCCGTGCACCACGCCCGGCAGTTTGCGTTTGGCGCCGGGGATCACGGGCACCACGAAGCGGTCATTGCGCAGCGTGACGAACTCTTCCTGGAGCAGGCCGTCATCGCGGTGCGCCTTGAGAAAGCGGTCGAGCGAATCCTGGATCTCATTGCGCTGCCGGTCCAAGTCGCGGCGGATGCGGCGCAGAGCCACGCTGGCATCGTCGGCGATAGAGCCGTCGGGCAGAATCTTGCCGCTGATCTCACGCAGGGCTTTGCGGAAATCCCCGATCCCGGCGGCCCGGGCGGCCAGGAGAGGATAGCGCGCGGCCTGCGGGGCGAGAGCCTGGCGCACTTCCATGGCCCGTTCCAATACCTCGGCGATGGCGCTGATTTCCAGCGGCTCCAGCACGGAGCCTTCGATGCGGAGTTTGGCCGCCGCGCGGGCTACGTCGGGCAAGCCTGCGAACCGCAACCGCGGCGTCGCGGCGCCGCCGCGCGTCTGCGGCTGGTCTGCGTCTTCCAGATACCGGATGGCTTCGGCGGCCTCATTGAGCGTGCCTTCCAGCGGCGCCAGATCGGTGGACGGCGACACCTGTTCCAACAGCAGCTTGCCGGCATCGCTGGCGACAAATCGCCCGACGAGCGCTCGCAGCCGCTCATACTCCAACAGTTCGAGGCTCTCCCGGTTCAAGCTTTCGCCTCCTCCAGAATCTGCAGGGCGCGCTCGATGACGGATGGAGTGCCCGGCGCCATTCTTATGGTGTGCAGTTTGTCCAGAGCCACCCACTTCGCGTCGGCGACATCACTGGCGGGCTTCAAGGCGCCGCCGAGCAACTCGCAGATGTAGTCCACGATCACGTAATGGAACTGCGTGCGGCCGTCCAGATCCGGCATGATCCGCTCAAAGATGGCGGCTGACTGCAGCGGGCGCACCTGCAATCCTGTCTCTTCCAATATCTCGCGGCGCACGGCGGATTCCAGGCGTTCGCCGGTCTCCACCAAGCCGCCCGGCAGAGTCCACCAGCCTTTCAGCGGCTCCTGCCCGCGCTCGATCAGCAGAATCCTGCCCTCGGCAAAGATGAGGGCGCCCACACCCAGCAGGGGCCGCGCCGGATACTGCCGGCTGGCGTCTTTGTCAGTCATTGCCTCACTTGTGGCATCGCTCATGGCTCGAAAACCGACCATCCTTTCACTTCCACCCGAATGTGGTAAACGGACGTCCTCGCCGTGATCCACAGGCCCTGCAGATCCCCATCTCCAAAGGCGAGGTTCGACGGCTTCTCCGGCAGTTCGTGTTTGCGCAGGAACCTGCCATCTGGCCCGTAGACCAGAACCTGGTTGCAGGCCGCATAGATGTTGCCCTTCTCGTCCGTCTTGATGCCGTCCGGCGGGCCATCCATGCCCGTGATCAAGGTGCGCTCGTTCGACGCGTTGCCCTGCCGGTCGAGATCGTACGCGCGGATGAGGCGTTCATCCGAACCGGCGACGTAGAGGATCTTCCCGCTGGGGGAGAGCGCCACGCCGTTGGGCCGTTTCTCCCAGCGCGCGACGACGCTCAGCTCACCCTTCGGCGTCAGGTGGAAGACGCCGTAGAAAGGCAGTTCCCGGTTGTCGTTGCTCTTGCCGTAGGCCGGGTCAGTGAAGTAGACATGGCCGTCCTTCCGCACCGCCACATCGTTGGGCGCATTCAAGGATTTGCCGTCGAACCTGGAAGCAAGCACTTCCACGCGCCCTTTCGCGTCGGTGCGCGTCACCTGGCGCGCTTCGCCTTCGCAGACGATGAGCCGGCCGTGTTCATCGAAGGCCAGGCCGTTCGCGCCGCCGGATTTTTCGCGGAAGGTCTCCATGGGTTTGCCCGGCGACACTTTGAGAATCCGGCCGCTGGGAATGTCGGTGAAGAGGAAGTAGCCGTCCTTGTGCCACGCCGGCCCCTCCGTAAACCGGAGGCCGGTGGCTACGCGCTCGACCTTGACCGACTGATCGTCCTGGGCCAGGGCGAGCGTGGCGCATAATGCCGGAATCAGCGCGAAACGGGTCACGCCTTTATTGTAGTGTTACCCGAACTCGAACCCGGCGAGCGCGAAGACGAATTCGGGTTTCTCCTCGATGGCAGCACCCCGCCGCATCCTCCACAAGCGTCGAACGGGAGCGAACCCCAGTTCCTTCGCCAGGTCCACCGCGGGCTCATTCACCAGCGGCAGATCCCAGAACACCGTGCCGGACGCGCCGCCATGCAGAATCTGTTCTCTCGCTTCCTCCACGGTGCGGCAAACCACCGGGCCTGCGTAAGAGGCGAGCCTTCCGCCGCGGCTGAAGCCGGTCCGTTCCAGCAGCTTGTGCCGGTCCGCTCCGAAGGCGATCCGGTCCAGCGCCCAGTCCCTGGTGAAGTCGCGCTTCTCCGCCCCGGGTAGAGTCCCTTTCCAGCGCTCCACCACATACTCTTCGACAAAGCCGAATTTCTCATAAACCGGCCGGCCCAGGTCTGTGGCGTCGAGCTTAATGGTGGCCACCCCGCGCGCATCGCAATAGGCGATGGTGGATTCCATCATCTGGCGGGCGAAGCCCCGCCCGCGGTATTCGGGCAGAGTGAGCACCATTCCGATCCAGGCCAGTTCCCGCCCGTAGGTGAAAGCGGTGGCGGAGGCGACGATGCGGCCGTCTTCCTCGACGCCGTAGCAACCGGCTGGCTCCAGGTCCAGAATCCGGAGCCAGTCCTCTTCCAACTGATTCCACCCGACCGCAGTGGAGAGGGTCATCAAATCGCCAAGGTCTGCCGCCGTGAATGTCCGTACGAGTGCCACGTTAAAAGCTATATCGCAAAATGAGCTGGAAGTTCGAGTTCCTGTTGTACTGCCCCAGGAAGTCGTCCTGCCGGCCGCGCAGTAAGGTGAAGGAAGCGGTGGCCCGCCAGTGGGCGCCGAAGGCCTGGGAGTACTCGCCCTTGGCGTACATGCCGGCGCCGTTCTGGCGCACGGCCATTTCGAATGCGGCGGAGCGGTTGGCGTCGATGTTGTAGCTGGCGCGGCCCATGACGGTCTTGGCCAGGCCGCGGTCCGGAGCGAAGTCCAGCGTGCTACGCCGCAAGGTCACCACCTCGCCGGCGTAGCCTCCGACGAAGACCCACTCGCCGGCCATGCGCTCGAGTTGAATGACATACAGAGCGTACTCATCCGCCGTCTGCGTGCTGGAGGTGAAGTACGCGGCCTCGCTCTTGACGGTGAACCATCTGAGCGGCACGGCGACGTCCCCGCCGTACATCCGCATGCGGGCGAAGTAGCGCGAGATGGTGATGGCCGGCGAGGGCGCCAGGCGGGCGCCGGCATCGATCAGCGGCAGGTGGTTCTGTCCGTCGTAGAAGCTGGCTGAGAACTCGTAGCCTTGTCCGAGGTGGCTCCAGCGCAGGCCGGCCGCACCGCGGCCGGGCATGCGGGAGCCGAGATCGGCGATGGGAAACTGCCGCAGCGCTTCCGGCAGGACCACCCAGCGTTGATTCAGCAGCGGGCTGCGGCTGGGAGTGAAGACCGGCTGATAGACGGCGTCGAGAGTATCCGAGCCCTTCTCATAGGTGGCGCGCACGGCGGTGACGCCGAGGAACTCTGAGCTGAGGACGTTCAGGTAGTCTTTGGGCGCGAAGCGGTCGGTCGGGTTGAGGATGTCGGTTTTGCCCCAGCGGATGAACTGCCGTCCGCCTTCGAAGGTGAGCCCGCCTTTGTGCAGCAGCACGCTCATGCGCCGGGCCGAGAACGCCGGGCGCTGCAATCCGCGATCGGCCCAATCGAGCCGCCAGGCCCGTTCAAACTGGCGGTGGGAATCGACGCGCGCATCGAAGCCCGCGTTGAGTTGGAACCACGGCCGCGGCTTCCAGGTGGCTTCATAGCGCAACAGTTCCTCGCTGACGAGCTGCCCGCTGTCGCCGGGCGCCGTCTGGGGGTAGGCGGAGTTGCGGGTTTCGAAGAAGCCACGCTGCGTGAAGCTCTGCGCGCTGAGGGCCACGCAGCAAGCGATCAGTGCCGGCAGGAACCGCACCTACTCCTCCTACTGCTCCCGCCGCAGGGCCTGCAGAGTGAAACGCTCGGCGGGCATGGAGATGTTGTACTGGAGCTTTTCCACCTTCATCACGGTGGTGCTGTCGCGCTCCTGATCGTGCACTTCGAGCAGCTTCGGCGTCCAGATGCCCTGCACCTTCTCGATGTCGGAGTAACGGATGCGGCGCACCAGCTTGTCGTTCTTCTCTTTGCCGAAGCACTCGGCCTGGGTGAGGACGTAGTTGTCCTTGCGGATCCAGAGCGTGACGCGCGAGTACTGCGACCGGGCTTCCGCCTTGGGCGTGGATTCGATTTTCCAGCACAGCGCGCCCATCTGGTTCTCTTCGCCGAGCAGTTTGTAGGAAGAACGGTCCACGTCGCGTTCTTCGAGGTCTTCGAAGGTGAAGTCCGTGCCGAAGAAACGCGTGCGCCGGTCCTGGAAGGCGATGCGCCGTTCACGCTGCACGGCGGGCGTCCACATCCATTGATCGGAGGCGCGGTCCGGATGGTTGTGGATGAGCAGGGCGACGCCTTTGACCTCCGCGGGCGCGGTGAAGCGGAGGACGGCCTTGGATTCGCCGGCCGCGCCGAGCCGCTCGTAGATCCACTTCTTGGTCGTGATCTTGCGCTTGGAGTCGATGACTTCGAGGGTGCCCTCGTAGCGCTGTGAGTCCGCGCGGGAGCGCTTCTGGGATTCGTCGACGATGGTCCGCGCGTCTTGTGCTCTCAAGGGCGCCAGCAGAGGTGCGGCCAGCAGCAGGGCAGCCAGGGTTCTATTCATATTCCAGAGCCTCCACCAGAGATCCGCGCACGGCCGTCTCCGCCGGCCCGATGGCGGAGAAGAGCGCCGAGCCGAGGATGACGGGAATCAGGGTTGCGGCGATGGCAAAGGGGAAGCGGTAGTCGAGCCGCATGCCGGCGAGGTCGCGCCGCGTCACCTCGAGGATGTAGTAGAGATGCACCGCCCCGAGGGCGAAGCCGATGGCGAGGCCGAGCAAGCCGATGGCTACCGCTTCCATCCAAATGGTGTGGCGGATCTGATTGCGCAGCCCGCCGACGGCCTGTAGGACGCCGAGTTCGCGCTTGCGATCGGCGATGGAGACGGTGAGGGTGTTGACGATGCCGAGGATGGCCACGAGCACGGCCACGAAGATCTGGACGTAGGTGAGACCGAACCACTGATCGGTGAGGTTGGTGATGTACTGCTTCAGCTCGGCGTTGGTCATGACGAAGAGGCGGGTGCGGCCGCCGAACTGGTCGAGCAGCTTCTGGCGCATGACCGTGCGGTCCTGGCCTGGCTGGAGATAGACCCGGAAGGCGTTGACGGTGGGGTCGTCCCAGTGCTGCTTATAGGTGCCGCGGTCCATGAGGATGGTGCCGTTCTGGTCGCTGTAGTCAAGCACGACGCCGAGCACGGGCAACTTCAACATGCCACCGGGCGCGGGCAGGTCCAGGACGTCGCCAGTCTTCACTTTGCGGAGGAGGGCGAAGTTGTCGCTGATGACGACGCCCTCGCCGCGCTCGGTCCTCTGGTACATGGTGGAGCCATCGCCCTCGATGACGCGCAATCGAACGCGTGCGGCGAGTGATTTCAGGTCCGCGGCCACCAGCATGACGGGCGTGCCGTTATAGAGGATGCGGGCGGTGCGGACGGCCTGGACGTCTTCGACGCCGGGCACCTTCTTGAACTCGTCGCGGAGTTCTTCGGGGAAGCGGATGCTGCGTTGGGTGATGGTTTCGGAGCCGGTGATGAAGAAGTCCGGGCTGAGCGCGGCCTCCATCCAGCTTCGAATCGACTCATAGCTTGCTTTGGCGATGCCGCCGAGGCCGACCACCAGCGCCACAGAGAGCGAGAGCGCGGCGACAGTACCGGAAGTTCTGCGGGGCGATTGCAACAGACTATCGGCGGCGAGCGCGCCTTCCACCGGGCGCAGCCACTTGAGCAGCGGCCGCAGAGCTTTGCCGAGCCAGATGCAGAGCGCCGGCGTGAGCAGCAGCACGGCGAGGACGTTGAGCATGTAGCCGCTGTAGAAGAAGATGCGCACGTGGCCGAGGGTGGCGCAGGCGACGGCGCCGGCCAGTAGCAGCAGCGCCAGATTGCGGCGCAGTCGGCTTTCACCTTCGGTGATCACCTGCACGCGGCCCTTCTGGAGCGCTTTGACGGGATCGACGCGGGCGGCATTGCGGGCCGGCAGCCAGCCGGCGATGACGCTGGTCGCCACGCCGATGAAGAGCGCGGAGAGCAGCAGCCTGGGATCGGCGGAGACTTCCTGGGCTCTTTCGCCGACGCCATAGACCTCAGTGAAAAAGGTACCCAGGTAGGTGGCAAGTCCGCGGGCGATGAGGATGCCGACGCCGATGCCGATGGTGGAACCGAAGAGGCCCGTGATGGCGCTTTCGGCCAGGAAGAGGCGCTTCACTAATCCGCTGGAGGCGCCGAGGGCGCGCAGGATGCCGATCTCGTTGCGGCGCTGCGTGACGGCGATGGAGAAGGTGTTGTAGATGAGGAAGAGGCCGATGAAGAGAGCGAAGATCGAGGTGAGTGTCGCGTTCAGCGAGTAGACCTGGGCGACGGCCTCGAACTGTTGTCCGCGTGAGCTGGGCGTATCAACTTCGAAGCCATTTCCGAGCGCTGCCTGCAGACGGCGGCGGGCGTCGTCGACCTTGACGCCTTCGCGCAGAGAGAGGTCGATGCGATCGAAGCGGCGGCCGCGGCCGAAGACGAGCTGGGCGGCGTAGATATCCATCACCGCGAGGCTGCCGCCGAAGGCGGAAGCGAGGCCTTCGCTGTTCATGACGCCGCGGATGGTGAACTGCCTGGGCCCCTGCATGGTCTGCATGGTGAGCTTGCTGTTGAGCTTGAGGCCGGTGCGTTCGGTGAACTGGCGGCTGACGATGATGGAGTCCGGCTGGGCGATGAAGACGAGGGGGTCGTCGACGATGGTGTCGTCGGCCTTTTCGAGGTCGTAGTCGCGAAGGGACCGGTCTCCGGTCATGTCGACGCCGAGGACGAGGAGGTTGCCTTGCCCGGCGATGCCGGTCTGTACGGTGGCTTCGATGACGGGGACGGCAACCTCGACGTCTGGCTGGGCCTGGACCTTTTCGAGCACGTCTTCGTTGAAGCCGATTTCACCGGCGCTGACCTGGAGCTGAGTGGCACCGGCGATGCGGTCGACGGTGCGGTTGAAGGCAAAGAGAACGCTCTGGTTGGCGGTGTGCATGCCAACGAAGACGGCAACACCGAGGACGATGCCGGCCGTGGTGAGCAGTGCACGCAGGAGGTGCTTGCGCACGTAGGGCCAGGAGATGAGGCGGAGGAGCATCATGGGCGGGGATCGCGGCTGATGTCTTCGACGACCTGGCCGTCGCGGAGGATGACGGTGCGGGCGCAGCTTTCGGCGACGCTGCGGTCGTGGGTGACCATGAGCACGGTGGCGCCGAGGCGCTGGTGGAGGTCGCGGACAAGGGCAAGGATTTCGGCGCCGGTGTGCGTGTCGAGGTTGCCGGTGGGCTCATCGGCGAGAAGGATGGGCGGGTAGACGGAGAGGGCGCGGGCGATGGCGACACGCTGGCGTTCGCCGCCCGAGAGTTCGTCGGGGAGGTGTTCGATGCGGTGGTCGAGGCCAACGAGCGAGAGGAGCTCGCGGGCGCGTTCGGAGGCTTTGGCCTTCTTCCAGCCGCGGAGGTGGAGGGGGAGGGCTACGTTTTCGAGGCAGGAGAGAGAGGGGAGGAGGTTGAAGAACTGAAAGATGAAGCCGATTTTGTCGCGGCGGACCTGGGTGAGCTGGTCGTCGGTAAGGCCGCTGAGGAGCTGGCCGTCGAGGGTAATGCCGCCGGAGGTGGGCTTGTCTAGGGTTCCGATGAGGTTGAGGAGCGTGGATTTGCCGGAGCCGGAGGGGCCGACGAGGGAGACCATCTCGCCCTTGCGGATGTGGAGGGAGACGCCCTGGAGGGCGCGGACGGTGCGTTTGCCGTCGAATTCCTTGGTGACGTTGGAGAGTTGGATCACAGCGGGACCGCCACTTTCCAAGATGCCATAGGGGGGGAGAGAGAGGGAGGAAATGTGGGGAACGGCTGGAGGCGCCGGGGCACCCCTCACTTCGTTCGGGGATAGTGGTTTTGATGGATACCGTGGTGGGGGATGAATCGGTCAGCGGGAGAGCGCTTCCACACCTTTCCAGAGAAGTTGCTGGCCGAGGAAGATCATGACGGCGGAGAGAGCGACTCGGAGGACCTTGGCGGGGACGCGGGTGCCGAGCCAGGCGCCGCAGAGGGCTCCGAAGACGCCTCCAGTGGAGAGGGCGAGGAGGAGGTGCGGGTTGAGGTTGCCGGTGGCGAGGTGGACGCTGCCGCCGAGGGCGGCGATGGAGAGTCCGAACATGAGATCGGTGCCGACGATCCTGGCGGGCTCCAGGTGGGTGAACTGCATGAGGGAGAGGCTGGTCAAGGCTCCGGCTCCAGCGGAAGAGAAGCCGACTTCGAGGCCGATGGGGAAGGCGGCCCAGGGGAGGGCGTTGGGACGTTCTTCGCGCTGTTCGACCACCTTTTTGCGGAAGGCCTTGATGAGGCTGAGGAGGGCGAGGGAGACGATGACGAAGCCAATGGTGGCGAGGACGATGGGCTGGAGCTTGGGGTGCTTGCTCATCCTCTGGAGGAAGAGCGTGCCGAGGAGGACGCCGGGCGCGCCGCCGGCGAGGAGGCGGAGGAAGATCTTCCACTCGACGTGGCCGCGCCACCAATAGACGGCGGTGGCGGAGGCTTTGGTGATGGTGACGAAGAGGAGCGAAGTGCCGACCGCTTCGAGCGGAGGAACACCGAGGACGAGCATGAGGAGGGGCGCGGCGAGTGGGCCGCCGCCCATGCCGGTGAGGCCGACCACCATGGCGATGGCGAATCCGAGCAGGGCTTCCATTTAGCTCTCCTTTTCCTGTTCCTGAACGGCGACGGTGACGGTGTGGAGGCCGCATTCGAGCTTGCGGCCGCCCCAACGGCCTGCGCGGGCGTGTTCTCCGGGCTCGGGCTTGGAGGTGCAGGGGGCGCAGCCGATGCTGGAGTAGCCCTGGGCGTAGAGGGGAAGCTCGGGGATGTCGTTGGCGGCCAGGTAGGCGTGAACTTCGGCCCAGGTCCAATCGAAGGCGGGGTTGACCTTATTGAGGGTGAGGCCGTTGGGGAAGCGGTGCTGTTCGAGGGGCTGGAGATTGGCGCGGGTGGGGCTCTGCTCGCGGCGGAGGCCGGTGAACCAGGTGTGGTAGCCGGTGAGGCCGGCGATGAGCGGCTCGACCTTGCGCTGATTGCAGCACTCGGTGGGGGTATCGGGGTGGAGGGTGGGCGCGGGGTGCTTCAGGTCGATCACCTGGATGCCGAAAAGCTGGGCGATCTGGTCGCGATAGGCGAGGACCTCGGGGAAGTGGTAGCCGGTTTCGAGAAAGAAGACATCGACAGGCGCCTTCTGCTGGAGCAGGAGGTGGAGGACGGCGACGTCTTCGGCCTGGAAGCTGCACGTGAGGCAGGCTTTGCCGCCGTCCTGAAGAGCCTGGCGGATGACGTGGTTGGCCTGTTCGATGGGGTCGCGCATTTTAGATGCCCTCTCCTTCTTCAAAACCGTCTTTGAGGTTGAGACCGAACTTCTGCATATGGGCGAGGAGCGCGCGGAGTTTGCGGCGCTCAGCGGGAGTGAACGGGGCGTCGGAGAAGCTCTGGAGGGGCTGGTCGTCGTAGACGGCTTCGCCTTCGATGAGGCCGGCGCCGAGGGTGAGGTTGGTAATGGGGTCGATGAGGATGAAGCCGCCGGTGGCGCGGTTGTCCTTATAGACGTCGTAGGGGAGAGATTCGGCGAGTTCGACCTCGACGCGAGCGATTTCGTTGAGCGCGGCGACGCCGTGGAGGCGGACTGGGATGACGCGGGTGGAGTGCTGGAGGAGGTAGCCTTTGCGGCTATCGAGGGGCTCCTCGTTCATCCAGATGACGGTGGTATGGAGGCGGCGGGCGAGCCGAGGCTGGGCGAAGGGGGCGGCGAGCAGATCGCCGCGGGCGATGTCGATCTCGTCTTCGAGTTCGAGGGTGACGGACTGGGGCGCGAAAGCCATGTCGAGGTCGCCGTCGAAGGTGACGATGCGCTTGATGCGGCTGGTCTTGCCGGAGGGCAGGGCGACGACCTCATCGCCTTTGCGAATGGAGCCGCTGACGACCTGGCCGGCATAGCCGCGGAAGTCGAGGTTGGGGCGGATGACGAGCTGGACGGGGAAGCGGAAAGAGCGGGTGACGGGGGCGGCGGGGGTATCGGCGGTTTCGAGGAGTTCGAGGAGCGACGGGCCGGGATACCAGGGGGTGCGGGCGCTGCGGGTGACGACGTTGTCGCCGTCGAGGGCGCTTACCGGGATGAAGTCGGCGGTGGCGTGATCGAGCTCGGCGAGGAGGGGGCCGGCCTGGGCGCGGATCTCGTCGAAGACCTCCTGGGAGAAGTCGACGAGGTCCATTTTGTTGACGGTGAAGACGAGGCGGCGGACGCCGAGGAGGGAGGCGATGCGGGCGTGGCGACGGCTCTGTTCGAGGACGCCTTTGCGGGCGTCGAGGAGGATGATGGCGAGGTCGCAGGTGGAGGCGCCGGTGGCCATGTTGCGGGTGTACTGCTCATGGCCTGGGGTGTCGGCGACGATGAACTGGCGGTGGGGGGTAGAGAAGAAACGGTAGGCAACGTCGATGGTGATGCCCTGTTCGCGTTCGGCGCGGAGGCCGTCCGTGAGTAGAGAGAGGTCGATGCCGCGCGAAGCCCGATTTACCTTGCTGCGGGAGATCTCTTCGAGGTTGTCTTCCCAGATGGTTTTGGTGTCGTAGAGGAGGCGTCCGATGAGGGTGCTCTTGCCGTCGTCGACGCTGCCGGCGGTGGAGATCTTGAGGAGGGGGCGCTGCATTAGAAGTAGCCCTCCCGCTTCTTGATCTCCATGGAGCCTTCCTGGTCGTGGTCGATGACGCGGTTTTCGCGCTCGCTGCGGCGGAAGGCGGAGAGTTCGTCGATGATCTTGGTGACGGTGTCGGCTTCGCTGAGAATGGCCCCACTGCAAGGGGTGCAGCCGAGGGAACGCATGCGGCACATGACGGTTTCGGTTTTCTCGTGGTCGAGGAGGCGCACGTTGGATACGAGGGGGATGACGGTGCCGTTGCGGATGACGACGGGTCGGGGCTTGGCGAAGTAGAGGGGCACGATGGGGATGTTTTCGACCTCGATGTAGCGCCAGACGTCCATTTCGGTCCAGTTGGAGAGGGGGAAGACGCGGATGCTCTCGCCGGGGTCGACGCGGCCGTTATAGAGGTTCCAGAGTTCGGGGCGCTGATTGCGCGGGTCCCAGCGGCCTTCCTTATCGCGGAAGGAGAAGACGCGTTCCTTGGCGCGGGACTTCTCTTCGTCGCGGCGGGCGCCGCCGATGGCTGCGTCGTAGCCGCCCTCCTGGAGGCCCTCGACGAGGGCGCGGGTGCGGAGGAGGTGGCAGCACTTGGAGGTGCCGAGGGAGTAGGGGTTGGCGCCCTGGGCGATGGCGGCCTGGTTGGTGTAGACGCGGAGGTCGGCGCCGATTTCGCGGGTGAAGCGATCGCGGAACTCGATCATCTCGGGGTATTCGTAGGTGGTGTCCACGTGCAGGAGCGGGAATGGGATCTTCCCTGGATAGAAGGCCTTGCGGGCCAAGTGGACGAGGCAGGAGCTATCCTTGCCGATGGAGTAAAGCAGGACGGGTTTGGCGAACTGCGCGGCGGTTTCGCGGAGGATTTGGATGGCCTCGGCTTCGATGGCACGCAGGTGACTGAGCGTAGGGTAGTGCATGGACAACTTCGTATTGATAGAGGATACGTCATCACCTAAATCTCTAGCAAGAATATGCAGATTGAATCGTGGAGATTTGGTTGTGGCGTGGGTCCGGAGGCGGGCTGCTAGCCGTGATGAGCGCGGTAGGTACCCAGGGCCGCGGCGCCGAGTAGGACGTCGCGCAGGACTGGTCCGCGATTCGTAGATCCTCTGGAGCCAACCAGGAAGCCCGGAAGTCGGAAGAGGCCGCCCAACAGGCTGGCCCCGACGATGGTGCCGCCGACGCCACCAGTGATACCGCCGATAATGGCTCCGGCCATGGCGGCGAAGGTGACGTAAACGCCGAGGGTGCCGATGCCGACCCCATTGAGACGAGCAGCGGCCGGAAGGAGCGGCGCTGCGGTGATCGATCTCGCGCTGGTTGGAGATGACGCGGTGCGCGAGTGAGGCGGCGGAGCACTTGAGCCAGGCGGTGGCGGAACTGGAGGGGGCAGTGGGGAAGGCGCATCCGGACCTGGCGCTGGCCCTGGAGCCGTATGCGGAGGTTCTGCGCCGACCAGGACGGAAGCCTGAGGTTCGAAGGGCAACCATTGGCTTCACTGAGCCTCACCGATGCGTCCAGGAATCCGGGTGCACGATCCATGCCTGAAGAGTGCCGGCTCGGTGACATGGCAGGCGCGCCAGCACCAAATTGGCGGGGCGGCGATCGGGAGCGCAGGTGAGCCGGCCAAGGAGGCGTCTATGACCATCCGCTTGGGACCGGGGCAGAGTAGGACGCAGCGGATCAGTTATCGGGGCGCATTCGCTGGCAATGTGAAGATGACCTTTGTCCGCGCCGGGGCGATGCGGCCGGGCTCGCTTCGGTTACATTAGACTGGTGGTCAGTTGATCGTCTAGTCGGAGACCTCGAATGAACTTCAAGACCATTGGCGCAGCGGCGCTGATCTGCCTGGGAGTATGTGCTGTTTCCACGCCTGCGCCGGCGCAGTCGCTGCCCAAGGCGGCGGTGGCTCAGAAGATCGCGCAGGTGGAAAACGGCGTGGACGAATTCAGGAACTACCTCGAGCACAAAGGCGAGAACGCCAGGAACACCGCCTCCGCCGCCCAGGCGAGCGGGGCACAGCCCAAGGGTGGCCGTGCGGGCCGCCGCGGCGGAGGACAGGCCAGCCCAGAGACCAGACAGGCCGCCGCGCAGCAAGGCAAGGACGAACTGAACGACGCCCTCGATGCGTTGAACCACTCTACGAACCGGCTGCGGCGCAAGTTCGACGCTACCGACAAGTGGATGGAGACGAAGGTGCAGGTGGAAGCGGTGCTCGACGATGGGCGCAGGATCAACCAGGCAGTGACCAGAGGAAACTACGGAAGCCAAGTGGCCAAGCTCTGGGCGACGCTTCGAAACGCCATCAACGACCTGGCACGGGCTTACAACCTGACGCCACTGGGGGCGTGAACTGGAGCTGGCATCGTGGTTGCCGTGCACGGTTGAATCCGTGGGCCTATTCAGGCCGCGAACACTGTCAGTCGTCCTCTTCCCGGCTGCCACTCTGATGGCGCAACCGAATGGGACTAGCATTGGGGCGGCAGCGCGGGGGCGTTGACGCACGAGAAGATGACGGCGGACGAGGCGGCGCTGCCGCGTCATCCGAAAGCGCCGGCGGCGCACGTGATGAGGTGAAGCGGCGGGGAGGGGCTACTTGAGGCGCTCCAGGCGGCCTTTGCGGCGGACGATGTTTTTGTAGTCCCACTGGATGTCGCGGGCTTTGGCCAGCCAGCGGCGGAGGTCGCCGGTGTGGACTTCGGTGACGGCGGAGTAGCGGGCTTCGGCGGCCTGGAAGCTGCCTTCCTTGCGGAGGCCGGGCTCGTCAAAGGACTGCCCACTCCAGAAGAGAAGCCGGACGCCGCCCTTGAGTTTGCTGTAGCCGACGACGGGGTTGCCGTCGAGGAACCAGACGGGGTGGGCGTGCCAGATCCTGTTTTCGGCTTCGGGGAGGCAGGCGTCGATTTCGCGGGCGAGGAGCTGGCAGATTTCGGCGTCGGCGGGTGAGAGGGCACTGTTGTATTGGGCGGTGTCGGGATGCATGGGCTTATGGGGCGGGCCGTTGGGTAGCGGGTTGGAAGAGGCGCGGAGCAAAGTCCAGCAGATTGCGGCGCCAGGTCTGCCATTCGTGATCCGTGCCGGGGGACTGGGAGAACACGTGCTGGATGTTTGCTTCAACGAGCGAGGCGTGCAGTTTTTCGATGCCCTGCTTCATGCGCTCGGGTTCGTTGGTGCCGACGCCGATCCAGAGCAAGTGCACGCGTTTGGCGAACGCGGCGGGATCGGACATTGCTCCGTTGAACGCCGTTCTGACGTCCAGTCTGTCATTGCCGGCCGCAAAGACATTGGCCGCTCCGCTGAAACCTCCGATATAGGAGAACAGGTCGAGGTGATTGAAGGTGACGTGGAAGGTCTGCATGCCTCCCATGGAGAGGCCGGCCATGGCGCGATGCTCGCGATCGGGGATGGTGCGGAACGTCGAGTCGATAAAGGGGATGAGGGCCTGAACCACATCGTCTTCGAAGGCGCTCAGCATGTCCTGCATGGCCTTCCTCATTTCGGGGGAGCCCGGCGGCCCGCTGCGGGGATCGGGAGTGGACTGCCCCGCGCGCCGGGCATAGCCATGGGCCATGACTACGATCATTGGCTTGGCTTTGCCGGCGGCGATCAGGTTGTCGAGGATGAAATTGGCCTTGCCCTGGCGCGTCCAGCCGGATTCATCCTCGCCCCCGCCGTGCTGGAGGTAGAGGACAGGGTAGCGTTCTTTCAGGCGCGTGTCGTAGGCGGGCGGCGTGTAGACCAAGGCGTGCCGCCAAGCGCCGGCGACCTTTGAGTGGTACCAGACCTCGCGAACCTGTCCGTGGGGGACGTTCTGGGGCAGGTAATACGTTTCGCCGGCTTCGGGCACTTCCACCGCGCTGGCCCATTTGCTTCCGCCGAAATAGGCAGTGCTGCCGGGATCGCTAACTTCGGCGCCGTCGACAATTACGGTGTAGTAGTGGAGACCCGGGGCCATGGGCGGTGTGGTGAAGGTCCAATAGCCATCGGGCTGCTTCTGCATTTCGGCCTTGGGGCCGCTCCAGAAGTTGACGCGGACCTTGGCGGCGTCGGGCGCCTTGAAGCGGATTTCGACGCGCGAATTGCTGTCGACGCGGGGATACTGGGCGTTCAAGACATTGGACGCGGCGGGCTTGAAGTCGCCCGGGTTTTGCGCCAGGCAGAGTGCCGACGCCGTCAGGGCAGCGAAGATGGCGAGCCGCATTTCACCTCCGAACAGATCTTGGGCTGAAGGTCTCAGGGGATCCAGCGCAGTCGCCGGAGCGAGGCGCTCCGGTTTCCCAGGTCGTTCAACACAGTAGCCTACTATACTGCGAAATCGGGCAAACGGAAGCCGGCGGCGCACGACAATTACGGCGAATTTCGGGCGGACGAGACGCGGCGCGAGATTTTGGCGCGATCGCCGAGGGAGGCGCCGCCGGTGTGGGTGCCGGGGGCGACCGATCCGGGCGACGCCGCGAGAGTGTGAAGAGACGGGTTGGACGCGGGGTGTTTTGTACAATGGGACACCATGCTGCGCGCGTCTCTGGCCGTTTCCGCGACTTTAGTTTTCGTTTCGTTTGCCTTCGGGCAGGGGGCGGAGAAGGAGGGGGCGCGGACGAAGTGGGATGTGAACAACCCGCCAGGGCCGCGGACTGCGGCGGTGATCGATACGCGGACGGGGACTTGGATGAATCTCGACGTCAGCCCGGACGGGAAAGAGATTGTTTTTGAGTTGCTGGGGGACATCTATGCCCTGCCGATTGCGGGCGGGGAGGCGAAGGCGCTGACTTCCGGATTGGCCTGGGACATGCAGCCGCGCTACAGCCCGGACGGGAAACGGATTGCGTTCACGAGCGACCGGGCGGGCGGGGACAACATCTGGGTGATGAACCGCGACGGTTCCAGTGCGAGCCAGGTTTCGAAGGAAGAGTTCCGGTTACTGAACAGCCCGGCGTGGTCGCCGGACGGGCAGTTCCTTGCGGCGCACAAGCATTTCACGGGCACGCGATCACTGGGCACGGGCGAGGTGTGGCTCTACCACGTGACCGGTGGATCGGGCGTCCAGATGACGAAGAAGCCGAACGACCAGAAGGATGTCGGCGAGCCGGTATTCTCGCCCGACGGGCGCTACGTCTACTTCAGCCAGGACACCACGCCAGGCGGGGTATTTCAGTACAACAAAGACCCGTATGCGGGGATCTACACGATCCGGCGCCTGGACCGCTCGACGGGTGAGATTGAAAACGTCACCGGTGGGCCGGGCGGCGCGGTGCGGCCGACGCCGGCGCACGATGGGAAGCGGCTGGCCTTTGTGCGCCGCGTTCGATTGAGAACCGTATTATTCGTGCGCGACCTGCAATCCGGCGCGGAGCGCGCGTTGTTCGACGGGCTGGAGCGCGACATGCAGGAGACGTGGGCGATCCACGGCGTCTATCCGACGTTTGCGTGGACTCCCGACGACAAGGCGATTGTGATTTGGGCGCAAGGCAAGATCTGGCGCGTGGATGTGGAGAGCGGGCGGCGGGATGAGATTCCGTTCCACGTGACAGGCACGCGGGAGTTGACCGAAGCGGTGCGTTTCCCCGTGGAGGTGGCGCCGGATCGTTTCGAAGTGAAGGCGCTGCGAGACGTGGCGGTGGCGCCGGGCGGAGACCAGGTGGTGTATGTCGCGTTGGGACGCATCTACCGGCGCGCGCTGCCGGAGGGGCAGCCGACGAGGCTGACGGCGCAGAACGACCATTGGGAGGCGACGCCTTCCTTTTCGAGGGACGGCAAGTGGATCGTCTACACGACCTGGGACGACCAGAAGTTGGGGACGGTGCGGGTGGCTCCGGCGGCGGGGGGCGAGGGGCGAGTGATCACGAAAGAGCCGGGCCACTATCTGGACCCGTGCTTCACGCCGGACGGGTCGCGGATTGTCTTCGAGAAGGCGACGGGCGGCGGGCTGGTTTCGAAGTTATGGTCGCAGGAGCCGGGACTTTATGTGACGGCGGCGGACGGATCGGGCACCCCCTTCCGCTACTCCAAGGCGGGCTCGAAGGCACAATTTGGCGCAAGCAGCGAGCGGGTGTTTTTCCTGGACCAGGAAGGCGGCGGGGACGGCAGCAAGGGACCGAGGACGCTGCTGAAGTCGATCAAACTGGACGGCAGCGAGGTGCGGACGGTGGCGACGAGCGACGACGCGACGGAGATCGCGGTATCGCCCGATGAGCGGTGGATCGCCTTCACGGAGCTGTGGAACTCGTATGTGATGCCGTTTCCGGCGGTCGGGCTGGTGATGCCGATCGGGCCCAAGTCGACGACGCTGCCGCTGCGGCGGTTGACGAGAGACGCGGGGGAGAACCTGCGCTGGGCCGGGGGGAGCGACAAGGTCTACTGGTCACTACGTCCGGAGTTGTTCGAGCGGGAGTTGAAAGATGCGTTTCCGTTCCTGCCGGGCGCGCCGGAGAAGGCTGCGGCAGTGGCGGAAAAGGGGCGGAACATCAGCTTCACGGAGAATGCGGACCGGCCGGCAGGCGTGATTGCGCTGACAGGCGCACGGATCATCACGATGAAGGGCGATGAGGTGATCGAGAAGGGCAACGTCATCGTGGACCGCAACCGCATTGTGGCGGTAGGCGCGACGGCGGCGGTGCCGGCGGGCGCGAAGGTGATCGACGTGACGGGGAAGACGATCATTCCGGGGTTGATCGACGTGCATGCGCATGACGCGCAGGCGCAGAACGGCTGGATTCCGCAGCAGAGCTGGGTGAACTACGCGGCGCTGGCGTTCGGAGTTACGACGGTGCATGATCCGTCGAACGACACGAACAGTATCTTCAGCGCGAGCGAACTGGTGAAGGCGGGGCTGGTGGTGGGTCCGCGGACGTTTTCGACGGGGACGATTCTGTATGGCGCGGCGGGGAACTTCCGGGCGGAGATCAACAGCCTGGAGGATGCGAAGTCACACCTGCGGCGTTTGCAGACGGTGGGCGCATTCAGCGTGAAGAGCTACAATCAGCCACGGCGCGAGCAAAGGCAGCAGGTGATTGCGGCCGCGCGGGAGCTGAAGATGATGGTGGTGCCGGAGGGCGGGTCGCTATTCGAGACGAATATGAGCATGGTGGCGGACGGGCACACGGGGATCGAGCACGCGGTTCCGGTGGCGCACCTGTACGATGACGTATTGCAGTTCTGGCCGAAGTCGAAGGTGGCGTACACGCCGACGCAGATTGTCGGGTATGGAGGGCTGTTCGGCGAGGAATACTGGTACGCGCATTCGAACGTTTGGGAGAATGAGCGGCTGCTGCGGTACGTGCCACGGGAGATTGTGGACCCGCGGTCGAGGCGGCGGTCGATCGCGCCGGATGGGGATTACAACCACATCGAGGTTGCGCGTTCGGCGAAGCGGCTGAGCGATGCGGGAGTTGGCGTGCAACTGGGGGCTCACGGACAGTTGCAGGGCTTGGGGCCGCACTGGGAGCTGTGGATGTTCGAGCAGGGCGGCATGACGCCGCACCAGGCGCTGAAGTGCGCGACGATTCAGGGGGCGCGGTATCTCGGGCTCGACAAAGAGATTGGTTCGATCGAGGCCGGAAAGCTGGCGGACCTGGTGGTGCTGGAGAAGAACCCGCTGGTGAATCTGCGCGACAGCGAGCGGGTGCGGTACACGATGGTGAACGGGCGCCTATTCGAGGCCGATACCATGAACGAGACGGGGAACCGGGTGCAGCAGCGGGCGAAGTTCTTCTTCGAGTAAGCCGGGGCGGCGCCAGCCGGGCAGCGGTTTAGGAGTTGCCGTTGGTGACGGCGGCGGAGAGCTGGCGGAGGTGTGCGGCGCCGTCGCCGCGGTAGGCGCTGCCGTGCTGGCAGGCGAGCAGCGTGGGGTGGAGGGCGGCCAGGCGATCGAAGATGACCGATGTGCTGGTGGCGTGGGCGTAGTAGTCCATCATGCCGCGCATGCCCTCGCTGGCGGAGAGGACTTCCGATTCGGTGACTGGGGGCATACCGGTGCCGGGCTGCGTGAAGAGATCGCCGCAGAAAAGGGTCTGGGTGGAGAGATCGAAGAGGATGCCACAATCCCAGCCGTGCGGGACGTGGGGGGTGTAGATCCACTTCATGCGGTGTGAACCGATGAGGAACTCTTCACCGTCGGCGAGGCCACGGGCGGGGCGGGAGGCGAAGTCGTTGAGAGAGGTGAGCACGCCGATGTCCGCGCCGAAGGGCGTGGCGGCAGGCGCTGCGGCCAGGAGTTCGTTGAGGGCACCGTACTCATCGCCTTCGAAATGCGATCCGCCGATCCAGCGGAGGTTCTCGGCCGGCATCACCTTGCGAATAGCCTCCAGAGTGAAAGGGAAGAGCTTGCGATAGCCGGTGTGGAACAGGAGTGGCTCTTCGTCAACGATCAGGTAAGAGTTGAAAGTAAATCCTCCGGGGATCACGTCGAGGGGTGTGCTGATGCGATAGATCGACGATGCAACTTCGTCGATGCGGGTGGCGGTTTCCAGGTTTGCGATCACTTGCCGTTCTCCTTCTTGATGGGGCGGCCGCGCAGCGCCGAGCCGCCTTTTTCAAACAGGATGTGTAACGAAGAGGCGGAGCGTTACACGTAATATATGTGTTGATGGCGAATGCGCTGAGCGATGCCGAGTTGGTGCTGCTGATCGGGTCAGGATGCGACCGCGCAGCCGAGGAGGAGTTGGCGCGGCGCATGAGGCCGCGCATCCGGCTGTATGGTTTGCGGCACCTGAGAGACGAGGCCGCGGCGGAGGATTTGGCGCAGCAGGTACTGATCACCACGATCGAAGCCTTGCGGGCAGGCCGGTTGCGCGAGCCGGAGAGGTTGGCATCGTTTGTTCTGGGCACCTGCAGGATGACCGTGCTGGACCTGCGGCGAAACGCGCTGAGAAGAGGCCGACTGATGGAGCAGTTCGGGGCGGAGCCGTTGGTGACGGCGCAGCGTTGGGAGCCGAGCCTGGATCACGACCGGCTGGGCCGTTGCGTGCAGGGGCTGAGGGAACGCGAACGCACGGTGATCGTCATGGCATTCTACGACGAGCAGACGAGTGCGGAGGTGGCGGGCTTTCTGGGCTTGACCGAAGCGAACGTGAGGGTGATTCGCCACCGGGCGATTCACCAACTGCGCGATTGCATGGGGGTGGCGAGATGAGCTGTGCGAATCCGGTGGATGCGGCTGTGCTGGCGGAATATTGGATGGGGGCATTGGCAGGCGCCGCGGAGGAAAGGGTGGAGGAGCATTTGTTGGAGTGCGACGAATGCGGCGCACGGTTGGGCGAGGTGATGGCGCTGGCGGATGGCGTGAGGGAGTTGGCGCGGAGCGGCTCGTTGCGGATGATTGTAAGCGACTGGTTTGTGCGGCGTTTGGCGGAGGAAGGCGCGCGCGTGCGGGAGTACGCGCCGCCGGCCGGCGGCAGCGTGCAGTGCACGGTGACGGCGGAGGACGATTTGCTGATTGTGCGGCTGGCGGCGGACTTAAGCGGAGCGCGGCGAGTGGATCTGGGGGTCTATGACGCTCGCGGGAGGGAGCGGGGCCGTCTGAAGGACATTCCCTTCCATTCGGAGGCGGGGAACGTCGCGTTCCAGGAGTCGATCGCCTGGGCGAAGGCCGCGCCGTCGGAGACGGTCGTGACGCGGCTGATCGCCGTGGATGAGGCGGGAGGAGAGCGGCTGCTGGGCGAATACACTTTCCATCACACGCGGTCGCTGCCGGGTCCTGGGGATTGGTAAAGGCGGCGGCGTCAGTCCGGGGCGTGGAGGTGGGCGCAGACCGGATCGCGTCGCTGCTGTTAGTGTGCGTGTTCGGCGGCGTGATCGGGTTTGTGGGTCAAGGTCGCGTCCAGTTTTTCGACGAAGTGGATGAAATCGACATAGGCGGCGACGTATTTCCTGCCGTCGTTGATGTTGGCGGGCTGGTAGTCCTTCGACTGCTGAACCCGCGCGAATCGCTCCCGCAGTGATTGCTGCACGGCGGTGGTCAGGGTCTTCTCGAGAGTCTGCACGCCACCACTGGCGAGGGCCTTGTCGGCGCTGTGAATGGCACTGCCGGCGCCGGTTCCGGCGGGTTTCAGTCCGTCATACGGCGCGCCCTCTCCCGCACGATGAACGCGGACGAGGGTCTCGAAGAACCACGTGTCGGCGAGGTCCTGTGCGGTTGCGTTGAGGGTGCGCACGCTCATGGTGCGAAGGAAGGCCTGCCGGATGACGGGTTCCTGATTAGCGGGAACCCAGGCGAGAACCAGGTTGACGTCACCGGATGCGATGGCCTTCCGTGCGGCCAGTACGACTGGGCCGTCGAGAGTGTCGCAGTGAGCGAAGAGGGAGGCGCTGGCCAGTAGCAGGGTGGAGATGAATCTGAGTCCCATGCGAAGAGTATGCCGACGAAGTGGAGGGAATGCAGTGACTCGAGTCACCGATGACCGAGGGTTCGTTTGAAGGCGTGCGGGCTGCAACAGGGATGGCGAGCGCGCCTTGGCCCGCGACGTGGGGTGACTCCCGGCTGGCTTCCACCTCATGCGCAACTCGTTCACGGTGCGATCCAATAGGTGGCGGACGGGCTGGTGCCGATGGGGGCGCTGGGGCTGCGGTGTAAGCTCGGGAGGGAGTTGCGATGAACGCAGAACGGCTGGCGGCGCTATTCAATCGGGACCTGTTCGCTACGGGGAATGGGATGAGAGTGGTGGAAGTTCGGGTGGGTTGGGCGCGGGCGGAGATGGAGGTGGGGGCGGCATACATGAACGCAGTGGGGATTCTGCAGGGCGGAGCGGTATTGACGCTGGCGGATCTCGCGTTTGCAGCGACGTGCAACTCGCATGGGGTGCTGGCGGTGGCTTGCCAGGCGGACATCACCTATTTCAAGGCTGTACGCGGCGGGAAGTTGACGGCGACAGGCGCGGAAGTGGCGCGGACGCGGCATTTGTCGACCTGTGTGATTTCGGTGGTGGACGAGGCGGGAGAGAAGGTGGCGCTGTTTAAGGGAGTGGCGTTTATCAAGGGGACGGTGCTCGGAGAGTGAGCGGGTGTTGGGGCGGTATACTCGTACCGGGCGTCCTTGTTGATCCGCCTTTCCCTCCTCACTGCCATGCGAAACCTGCTGCATTTGTCTCTCATTTCCTTGTTTGGGTGCTGTGTGGCCGGGCAGGCGCCCGGCTTTGATCCGAAGGTCACGTTCGCTCCTCTGACCATGCCGCATGCGGTGAATTCCTACCGGTCAGCCAATGGGGCTCCGGGGCCGGAGTACTGGCAGAATCGCGCGGATTACTCGCTGCGGGCGGAGTTGGATGTGGCGGCGAAAGTTCTGCGGGTGAAGGAGACGATCACCTACACGAACAATAGCCCGGATTCGCTGCCCAGCCTGTGGCTGCAACTGGATCAGAATATCTATCGGAAAGACTCGCGCGCTTCGGCGATGGGCGGGATGCGGCGGCGCGGCGGCGGGTGAGGCTCCTTCAACGGAGGGGTTTGTGTTTGAGACGGTGGAAGTGGAGGTAGGCAAGAAGCGGGCGAAGGCGGAGTATGTGATCAGCGATACGCGGATGCAGATCCGGCTGGCGGAGCCGGTGGCGGCTCGCGGCGGTCTGATCAAGATCCACTTTGCGTACCACTACCAGATTCCGGGCGTTTGGGGCGGGCGAACCTCGTGGGGGATGTCGGAGAAGGGCGAGATCTACGACATAGCGCAGTGGTATCCGCGGATGGCGGTGTACGATGATCTGCGGGGCTGGGATACGCTGCCCTACATCGGGTCGGAGTTTTATCTGGAGTATGGGGATTTCGACTATGCGGTGACGGTGCCGGCGTCGTTTCTCGTGGCGGGGTCGGGAGAACTGGTGAACCCGAAGGAGGTGTTGACGACGACGCAGATGGAGCGGCTGGCGCAGGCGCGGGCGAGCGACAAGACCGTGTACATCCGGACTCCGGCAGAGGTGGGCGATGCGGGGACGCGGCCGAAGAAGGAGGGGATGCTGACGTGGCGGTTCCGGATGGAGAAGACGCGGGATGTGGTTTGGACAGCGTCGCCGGTGTTTGTATGGGACGCGGCGCGGATGAACCTGCCGGAGGGGAAGACGGCGCTGGCGATGTCGGTGTATCCGCCCGAGAGCGTGGGTGCGGAGGCGTGGGACAAGTCGACGGAGTATGTGAAGGACACGATCGAGCGGTTTTCGAAGCATTGGTATCCGTATCCGTGGCCTGCGGCGGTGAGTGTGGCGGGATTTTCGACGGGGATGGAGTATCCGGGGGTGGTATTCGACGGAATTCGGGACAAGGGCAAAGTGCTGTTCTGGATTACGGCGCACGAGATCGGGCACAACTGGTTTCCGATGATCGTGGGATCGAACGAGCGGCGGCACGCGTTCATGGACGAGGGGTTCGATACGTTCATCGACATTGAGGAGTCGGCGGAGTATGCGGGCGGGAAGTATGGGCCGAAACGGGATTCGGAGTATTCGCAGGGCGGAGAGCCTTCGGAGACGATCCTGAAGGTGCTCGACGATCCGGCGGTGTCGAATATTCTGATGCCGGCCGATGCGCTGGGCGGGACGCTACGGCACGCCGTAAGTTATTACAAAGCGGCACACGGGCTGGTGCTGCTGCGGGAGGTGATTCTGGGGCCGGAGCGGTTCGATTGGGCGTTCCGGAAGTACATCCGGGATTGGGCTTTCAAGCATCCGTCGCCGTCGGATTTCTTCCGGGCGATGGAGAGCGAGGGCGGGGAGGATTTGAGCTGGTTCTGGCGGGGCTGGTTCCTGAACAACTGGACGTTCGACATGGCGGTGGAGAAGGTGGTGGGGTCGCAGGTGACGATTGCGAACCGGGGGCAGATGGTGTTTCCCGCGACGGTGGAGGCGCGATTGAGAGATGGAACAAAGGTGCGGGTGAAGGTGCCGGTGGAGAGTTGGATGACGCGGAGTTCGATGGTGTGGAATGTGCCTGGGGGGCAGGGGGTGGAGTCGGTGGTGATCGATCCGGAGAAGGCGCTGCCGGATAGAGATCGGGGGAACAACGAGAAAAAGGCGGAGTAAGAGGGGAGTGTGCGCGGAGACTCCTGGTGGACGCCGGACGGTACACTGAAGGGTGTTGACCACTCCGGAATTGGTGATTGTGGGCACGGGACGCGTGGCGCAAGCGCTGGGCGGGGCTCTGCGTGGCTGTGGGATGGCGGTGGTTGCCGTGGCCGGGCGGTCGAGGGAGCGCGCGGTGGAGGCGGCTGCATTTGTTGGGGGCGGAGCGGAGGCGATCCGGTGTTGCGAGGCTGGGGAGCGGGCGGAGCGGGTTGTGATTGCGGTGTCCGATGGAGCGCTGGAGGTTGTGGCGGGTGAACTGGCGGCGTACCGGGGGCGGATTCGGGTCGCGTTGCATACCTCCGGGAACGCCGGACCTGAAGTGCTGGAGGCCTTGTTGCAACGCGGCGTCAGTTGCGGAGCGATTCATCCGCTGCAGACGATTCCCGGCGGGGAGGCGGGAGCGGCGGCTCTGCGCGGGATCAGCTTCGCGGTGTCGGGCAGTGGCGCGGCGCTGGAGTTTGCCGGGCAGATTGCGGCACGCCTGGAAGGGCGGACGCTTTGCATCGCGGATGGCGCCCGGCCTTTGTACCACGCCGCTGCGGTGATGGCGAGTAACTACATCACGGCGCTGCTGGATGCGGCGGTGGAGACGATGGCATTAACCGGGGTGCCGCGGGAGGAGGCGCTGGAGGCACTGGCTCCGCTGGCGCGGGCCGCGGTGGAGAATGCGGTGCGATTGGGGCCGGTGGAGGCGTTGACGGGTCCGGTGGCTCGGGGCGATTCGAGCACGGTGGCCGCACACGTGCGGGCGATCGGCGAGGCCTCCGGATGTCTGCTGCCGGTGTACCGCAGCATCGGGTTGCGGGCGCTGCGGATGGCGCGGCGGCGCGGATTGACGGAGGAGGCGGCGAGGCGAGTGGAAACGGCATTCGGAGCAGAGGAATAGGAGAGAGGGATGGAATCAAAGAGCAGGGTCCGTATTCCGGATCTTCTGGGGATGAAGCGGAGCGGCCGCAAGATCACGATGCTTACGGCGTACGATGCGACGATGGCGCGTCTGCTGGACAACGCGGGGATCGACGTCCTACTGGTTGGCGATTCGCTGGGCATGGTGGTGCTGGGCGAGGAGAGCACGCTGGGCGTGACGCTGGAAATGATGGTCCATCACACTCGCGCGGTGGTGAACGGCGCACGGCGGGCGCTGGTGGTGGCGGACATGCCGTTTCTCAGTTATCAGGCGAGCATGCGGGACGCGGTGAAGAACGCGGGGAGATTGATGCAGCAGGGCGGGGCTGCGGCGGTGAAACTGGAGGGCGGGACGGCGGCGGCGGCAACGATCCGGCGGTTGACGGATTGCGGGATTCCGGTGATGGGGCATATCGGGCTGGTTCCGCAGTCGGTGCATCAACTGGGGGGATTCCGGCCGGTGGGGCGGACGGGGGTAGAGGCGGATGCGCTGCTGCGCGATGCCGAGGCGGTGGAGGCGGCGGGGGCCTTTGCGCTGGTGCTGGAGTCGATGCCGGCGGAGTTGGCGGGGCGAATCACGGCGGGGCGGTCGATTCCGACGATCGGCATCGGCGCCGGCGTGGAGTGCGACGGGCAGGTGCTGGTGAGTTACGACGCGTTCGGGTTCTTCGACGCATTCGTTCCGCGTTTCGTGAAGCGCTATGCGGAGTTGGGGACGGCGGTGACGGAAGCGGCGCGGCGTTACATCGAAGAGGTGCGCAAGGGGGAGTTTCCCAGCGCTGAACATTCCATTTCGGCGGGGAGCGGCTCATGAGTGCCGTGCAGGTGAGTTCGATCGCAGAGGTCCGGGAGAGAGTGGCGGAGGCGCGGCGCGCGGGGCAGACGATTGGGTGCGTTCCGACGATGGGCGCGCTGCACGCGGGCCATGGGGCGCTGATGGACCGGGCGCGGGCGGAGTGCGGCATGGTGGTGGTGACGATCTTCGTCAACCCGATCCAGTTCGACGTGAAGGCGGATTACGAGCGCTACGCACGCAATCTGCCGGCGGACCTGTCGTTTTGCAGCGAGAGAGGCGTGGAGGTGGTGTTCGCTCCCTCCGTGGAAGAGATGTACCCGGAACCGACCGGCACGTTTGTGGAGGCGCCGGAGACGGCGCGATACCTGTGCGGCGAGCACCGGCCAGGCCATTTCCGTGGCGTGGCGACGGTGGTGGCCAAGCTGTTCCACATTGTGCAGCCGGACCTGGCGTATTTCGGGGAGAAGGACGCGCAGCAAGTGGCGGTGATCGAACGAATGGTAGAGGACTTGAACTTCCCGGTGCGCGTGGTGAGAGTGGCGACGGTGCGGGAGGCGGATGGATTGGCGCTGAGTTCGCGGAATGAGCGGCTAACGCCGGAAGAGCGCCGGGCGGCGCCAGCGCTATACCGGGCCTTGCAGGAGGCGCGGCGGTTGATTTCCGAGGGCGCGCGGGATGCGGAAGCGGTGAAGCGCGCGGCGCTGGAGATGTTGGCCAGCGAGGCTTTGCTGCGCGTGGAGTACTTCGAGGTGGTGGATGCGCGGAGTTTCCACCCGGTGGCGGAGGCGGCGGGCGAAGTGAAGATTGCGGCCGCGGCGTGGGCGGGCAGCACGCGGCTGATCGACAATGTGTCCTGTCAGGCGGCGGGGGGCTGCGCGCGGGAGTGAAACACCGGGCGAACTCAACAAAAGAGTTTCGGGGCTGTATTATGGCTGGCAGAGGTTTTTATGTGCTGCCATCAACCGAATCCGAATCGTAGGGAGTTCATGAGTTTCACGGCGGCGGCCGGGCTGGCGCCGATGGGGGCGCTGGGGGCTGCCGCGGCGGCGGGACCGAGCTGGGCGGCGGGGTATTGGGATCCGGAGCGGCCGTTCGTGCAGCCGGGGAAGGCTTTGAAGGTACAGGCGGTGCTGATGTACCGGACGCCGGCGAGGAAGGAAGCGACGTCGTGGAAGTCGTGGGGCGGGGTACAGACGGAAGAGAGTGCGGCGGCGGAGGTGGCGCGGATTACCGGTGAGCTGAAGGCGCTGGCGGCGCGGGCGGAGTTCCCGATGGAGGTGGTCTCCATCGACAAGGTGATGACGACGGAGCAGGCGGAGGCGGTGGGTAACAAGGGCGCCGATGTCACGATCGTGTACCCGGCAACGGGTTCAGGCGAGACGCTGCGGGCGCTGATTCCGGAGAACGGGCACGCCATCGTGTTTCTGCGGAAGAGTTCGGGGCCGGTCTATTACTGGTATGAGTCGTTGAGCGTGCGGTATTTGAAGAGCGAGCGGGCGCAGCCGGCGGCGATGCCCGCGGCGCCGGCGCCGCGGATTTCGACGAACGACGTTGTGGTGGACGATCCGGCGGAACTGCTGTGGCGGCTGCGGGCGTTCTATGGCGTGAAGAATTTCATGGGGGCGAAGATTGTGGCGCTGGGCGGGGCGCGCGGCAAGTATGACGGGCGGGCGCCGCAGATTGCGCGGGAGCGGTACAAGCTGAACATCGTCGAGACCGATTATGTGGACTTCGAGAAGCGGATCAAGAGCGCGTTGAACGATCCGGCGAAGATGGCGCTGGCGGAGAAGTGGACGGAGCGGTATCTGAAGATGCCGGGCACGACGTTGGATACGGGGCGACCGTTCGTGGTGAACGGGTTCGTGCTGTACGGGGTGTTTAAGGACCTGATGGCGGAACACGGGGCGACGGCGTTCACGATTGGGGAGTGCATGGGGACGATCATGCCGATGTCGCAGACGACGGCGTGTTTGTCGCTAGGGCTATTGAACGACGAAGGGCTGCTGGCGTTTTGCGAATCGGACTTCGTGATCGTTCCGGCGGGGATGCTGCTGCGGCACATCTCAGGGAAGCCGGTGTTCCTGCACAACTCGACGTTCCCGCACAACGGGATGGTGACGTGCGCGCACTGCACGGGGCCGCGGCGCATGGATGGGGTGCGGTATGAGCCGACCAGGCTGGTGACGCACTACGAGAGCGACTACGGAGCTGCGCCGAAGGTGGAGATGCCGGTGGGGCAGGAGGTGTCGTTCATCGATCCGGAGTATGCGACGGGGCGTTGGGTGGGGATGAAGGGCAAGGTGGAGGGGAATCCGTTCTACGAGATCTGCCGGTCGCAGCAGGATGTGCGGATCGAAGGGAACTGGAAGAAGCTGCTGAGTGAGGTGCGGGATTCGCACTGGGTGATGGTGTATGGCGACTATCTGCGGGAGCTGGAAGTGGCGGCGCCGCGGATTGGTGTGACGTGGGAGAACATCAGCGAGACGTAGGCGCGGGTGAAGGGGCAGAGGCGCGGCAGCGGGTGGCGAGGAGGCGTGTGGCCGGGGTGAGGTCGAGGTCGGCGATGAGGAGGCCGGGGACGCCGTAGGGCTGGTAGCAGAGTGGCGTGCCATCGGGGCGGATGACGGCGGAGGTGGTGCCGGAGCCGGGGCTGGCGGCGTTGATGGAGGCGAAGTAGATGGTGTTTTCCGCGGCGCGGCAGAGCATGGCCTTTTCGTGGAAGGTGTTGGCTGGATCGAGGAAAGAGGTGGGGCGGTAGCTGCCGGGCTCGGCGATGTGGGCGTGGGGGTGGAGGACGAGGTGGGCGCCCTGGCGGGCGGCGGCACGGACGGTTTCCGGGTAGCGCCAGCCTTCGTGGCAGATGACGACGCCGAAGGCGAGGGGGCCGGCGTGGAAGAGCTGGCGGCCGGAGCCGGGGACGAAGGTGGCGTCTTCGGAGGGATCGAGCTGCTCTTTGTCCTGCCAGCCGGCGATGGAGCCGTCGGGGTTGAGGACGAGGGCGGAGATGAGGAGGCCACGGTCGGTGGGGCGTTCGGTGCCGAGGACGACGGTGATTTGGGCCCGGCGGGCGGCCTGGGCGACGCGATCCCAGGCTTGCTCGAGGAAGTGCGGGTCAGGCGGAGGGAGTTCGGCGCCGGGCCAGCGGTAGCCGGGGATGTAGCATTCGGGGAAGCAGAGGAGGGCGGCGGAGCGGGCGCCGGCTTCGGCGATGGCTTGCTCGGCGAGGGTGACGGATTCGGCGGGTGAGTTGGGGAGGCGGATGTTGGCGAGGGCGATGCGGATGGCGGACATGTATCCAGTATGCGGGTGAGGGTTGTCGCGGCGGGGGGAGAGGAGTAGATTGGTGGTTTGCTGACCATTGTTCGCTAAGCCCGGCCTGACTGACGGGCTTGCTTGCCGCAAGCCCGGAGGGGTGGTGTGTCTTCCAGGGCGGAGCTGGAGCGAACAATCCATGTTTCTTGCAAGCATCGGCGCCGGTGCGGATGTGCTGGGCGCATTTTCTTCCCATTGTGAAAGCGGGCTGACTTTGGCCAGGGTGGCCATGGCGCAGCGCGATGTGTATTGGTTGCTGACGGAGCAGGGCGGCGTGCAGGCGGAGCCGTCGGGCGGGCTGTACTACCGGGCGGCGTCGAAGGCGGAGATGCCGGTGACGGGAGATTGGGTGGCGGCGCGTGTGGTGGGCGAGGGGCAGGCGATGGTGGAGGCGGTGCTGCCGCGGAAGAGCATGCTGTCGCGGCGAGCGGCGGGGCGGAGAGAAGACGAGCAGGCGCTGGCAGCGAACGTGGATGTGGTGTTTCTGGTTTGCGGGTTGGATGGGGATTACAACCTGCGCCGGATCGAGCGGTACCTGGCGCTGGTGGAAGGGAGTGGGGCGGCGACGGTGGTGGTCTTGAACAAGGCGGATCTATGCGGGGATCTGGAGAGACGAGTGGCGGAGACGCGGGCAGTGGCGCGACGGGCGGAGGTGGTGACGGCGAGCACATTGGCGGAGGGTGGGCTGGAGGGGGTCAGGCGGTATGTGGGCGCAGGGCGGACGGTGGCGTTGCTGGGCTCGTCGGGGGTGGGTAAGTCGTCGCTGGCGAACGGACTGCTGGGGGAGGCGCGTTTGGCGACGAGGGAGGTGCGGGTGAGCGATTCGAGGGGGCGGCACACGACGGTGCGGCGGGAGTTGGTGGTTCTGCCGGGCGGCGGGGCGCTGATCGATACACCGGGGATGAGGGAGTTGCAGTTGTGGGTGGGAGCGGAGAGTGTGGAGGCGGTATTCGATGAGATTCAGGAGGCGGCGGAGCGGTGCCGGTTCCGGGACTGCACGCACAGGGGCGAGCCGGGCTGCGCGGTGGCGGAGGCGGTGGAGCGGGGGGAGGTGGATGCGGGGCGGTGGGCGAGCTTCCAGAAGCTGCAGGCGGAGGCGGAGTGGCATGAGACGCGAGTGGATCCGCTGGCGGCGTTGGCGCGGAAGAGGAAGTGGAAGGCGATTCACAAGCAGATTCGGATGTTCAACAAGGGGTTCCGGTAAGTGGCGCAGAGAATTTTCGCAGGCGTGATCGATTTGACGGGATGGGTGCGCCCGTACAGGTGAGGGAGCTGATCCCAAGACAAATCGAGAAAGAGGAGAAAGACAATGACGAAAGCAACGATTGAAGTGAAGAGCGGGGTGAAGGCTGGCGGAATGGTTTCCCCCAATCACAACCAGCGCGGCATCGAGATGAAGAGCGGGGTGAAGGCTGGCGGGCTCAGCTCCGGCAACCACAACCAGCGGGGTGTGGAGATGAAGAGCGGGGTGAAGGCCGGCGGGGTGAGCGGCAGCAACCACAACCAGCGCGGCGTGGAGATGAAGAGCGGCGTGAAGGCTGGCGGGCTCGACTCGAACAACCACAACCAGCGGGGTGTGGAGATGAAGAGCGGGGTGAAGGCCGGCGGAATGGTTTCCCCCAATCACAACCAGCGGGGTGTGGAGATGAAGAGCGGGGTGAAGGCCGGCGGAATGGTTTCCCCCAATCACAACCAGCGCGGCGTGGAGATGAAGAGCGGCGTGAAGGCTGGCGGGCTCGACACGCACAACCACAACCAGCGCGGCGTGGAGATGAAGAGCGGTGTGAAGGCTGGGGGTATCAAGGAGAACCACAACCAGCGCGGGATGCAGCGCTAAGCGAGGAGAAATGAAGATGGCAACGGCCGGGCAAATGCAGGGACGGGCTTGGGCTCTGTGCGAGGAGGCGCGATGGGCGGAGGCGATTCCGCCATCGGAGGAAGCGCTTCGTTTGGCGGAGGCTGAGTCCGGAGCAGAGAGCCCGGACGTTGCCAATTTGGCTTCGGAACTGGCGGAGTTGCTGGAGAAGACGAACCGGTTTGAAGAGGCGATTGCGGCGGCGGAGCGATCGATCCGGATCCTGAAGGCTCTCGAGCCTTTTGAGGAGTGCAGGGAGGATCTGGCGACGATTCTGTCGCGGAGCCACGCGGTGCATTCGATGGCGCTGCGGGCAGTGGGGCGGTTTGCGGAAGCGCGAGCGGAGATCCGGCGGAGCGTGGAGACGGCGGAGAGGTATCTGGGCGAGGGGCATCAGGTGACCGGATCGGCTTACTGCGGACTGGGGATGTTCTGCAAGTACAGCGGAGAGTTCGAAGAGGCGGAGCGGGCATACCGGCGATCGCTGGAGATTCTGACGCCAATTTGCGGGGCGGAGAGCAGGGCTCTGGCAACTATTTATCACAACCTGGGCGGATTGGAACATTCGCGCGGGAACTTCGAGGCGGGCGTGCCGTGGGCGCGGAAGGCTTACGAAGTGCGGCGGAAGCTATTTGGAGAAGAGTGCCCGGAGACGGTGGCCGATGCAGTGGCGCTGGCTGGGATTCTGGATGAGCTGGGGCCAAGCGCGGAGTCGGAAAAGATCTACCGGGACGCGCTGGTATCGTGGGCCCGGATTTTTGGGGAAGAACACTACGAGATTGCGAGCACGCTGCACAACCTGGCGGCGCTGCGGCGAGATATGGGCGACCGGACGGAGGCGATCCGGCTGTACCGGCAGGCGTATGAGATGAAGTGGCGGCTGCTGGGGGCGCAGAGTCCGGATACTGGATTGACAGGGATGTGCCTGGCGCAAATGCTGGGGCAGGAAAAGGGTGGGGGCAGGGAAGCTCTGGAGTTGGCGCAGGCGGCGTTGGCGGCATATGAGCGGAACTGCGCGGAGACGCATCCGGAGCGCGTGGCGTGTGTGGAATTGGTGCGTGAATTGAAGTCGTCAACCGATTCGCTCCGAGGATAGAGAGAAAATCCCGACGCGAGAAAACAGCGGACATCCGGCTCGGAATGACCCGGGTGACTCCATTGGGCAGAATTGAAGTTACAATATTCCCAATGTCTTCACCTCTGGGTTCCCCGGAAAAAGAGCACGTAACGCGGCTCCTCTCGGATTGGAAGAGTGGAAGCAAAGAAGCGCTGGACCTGCTGACGCCGCTGGTATACGACGAACTGCGCGGGCTGGCGGCGCGATATCTACGGAACGAGAGAAACGCCGCGACGCTGGCGCCGACGGCGCTGATTCACGAGGCATATCTGCGTTTAGTGGCGCAGGAGTTACCCGATTTCGAAAGCCGGAGCCACTTTTTTGGAGTGGCGGCGCAGCTGATGCGGCAGATCCTGGTGGATCACGCGCGGAAGCACCGGGCGGCAAAGAGGGGATCTGGAGCGGCAAAAGTACAACTGGAAGAAGCGCTGTCGTTTGCGCCGGAGCGGGGCGGGGACCTGCTGGCGCTGGACGACGCTTTGTCCGATCTGGCGAAGCTGGACGGGCGGAAGGCGCGCGTGATAGAGCTGCGGTTTTTCGGCGGGCTGAGCGTGGAGGAGACGGCGCAAGTTTTGGGGATTTCGGTGGCGACGGTGGGGCGCGAGCAGCGGTTTGCGGAGGCGTGGCTCCACACGCAATTAACGGGCGGGCATCAGAAATGACACCCGAGCGGATGCGGCGGATGGAGGAGTTGTTCCACGCAGCCGCGGAGCGATCGGGGGAAGAGCGGGACGGCTGGCTGAAAGCGGAGTGCGGGGACGATGGGGAGCTACTGGAGCAGGTGCGGCAGTTGCTGGCGAGCGACGAAGACTCCGGCGGGAGTTTCGTCAGCGAGCAGGTGGGCGCGGCGTTAGAGGTTTTTGAAGAGAGCCAGAGAGCGGGGGCGCGGGAGAAGCGCGCGGGGCCGTACCGGCTGGTGCGGGAGATCGGGCAAGGCGGGATGGGGACGGTGTACCTGGGCGAGAGGGCGGACGAGCAGTACCAGGGCGAAGTGGCCGTGAAGCTGCTGCGGCCGGGGTTCGATACGGATTTTTTCCTGGCGCGATTCCGGAGAGAGCGGCAGACGCTGGCGCGGCTGCAACATCCGAACATTGCGCGGCTGCTGGACAGCGGGACGACGGAAGAGGGGCTGCCGTACATCGTGATGGAGTACATCGCGGGGCGGACGATTCGAGAGCATTGCGAAGAGAAAAAGCTGTCGATTGAGGACCGGCTGAAGTTGTATTTGCCGGTATGCGCGGCGGCGGCGCACGCGCATCACCGATTTGTGGTGCACCGGGACATCAAGCCGAGCAACACTCTGGTGGACGAATCCGGGACGCCGAAGCTGCTGGATTTCGGGATTTGCAAGTTGTTGTCGGCGGAGGCGGGGGCGGCGTTGACGATGACGGCGGCGGGGTCGATGCTGACGCCGGACTATGCGAGTCCGGAGCAGATCCTTGGCGAACCGGTCACAGTGGCGAGCGATATTTACTCCCTGGGGGCGGTGCTGTACGAACTGCTGAGCGGGCAGCGGCCGCACCGGATTGAGAAGCTGACGCCGCAGGCGATCGAGAAGGCGATCTGCGGGGACGAGACGGTGAGACCGAGCGCGGCGGCGGTGGAACGGCAATTAGGAAAGCGGCTGGAAGGGGACCTGGACACGATCGTCTTGAAGGCGATGCAGAAGGAGCCGGGGCGGCGGTACGCGTCGGTGGAGGAGTTTGCGGCGGACATCCGGAATTATCTGGAGGACCGGCCGATCCAGGCGCGGCCGGACACGATCGCGTATCGCGCGGGGAAGTTTGCGCGGCGGAACCGGGGTCCGCTGGCGGCGGCAGTGGCGCTGCTGGTGGTGCTGAGCGGGGGGCTGTTCGCGACAGCGCGGGAGGCGCGGCGGAACGAAAGGCATTTTGCGATTGCGCGGAGTCTGGCGAATTCGTTTGTGTTCGAGGTGCACGATTCGATCCGGAACCTTCCCGCGGCGACGAAGGCACGGGAGACGATCGTGCGGCTGGGGCTGCAGTACCTGGATGCGCTGGCGGAGGATGCGGGCGGGGATCCCAAGCTGCAGGTGGAACTGGCGGCGGCATACAAACGGATTGGAGAGGTGCAGGGGAACGTGCTGGGGTCGAATCTGGGCAATTCGGCGGCGGCGATGGAGAGTTACAGAAAAGCGCTGGCGCTGCTGGCTCCGCTGAAGCCGGAGCGAGACGTGCTGCTGCAGTATGTGGTGCTGAGCCGGCGGGTGGCGGACCTGGAGATGTACACGAAGAAGCCGGCGGAGGCGCTGAAGACGCTGGAACAGGGGGGCTCGGCGGGGGAGAAATTGCTGAAGGTGGCGGGGCGGGAGAAGGAGGCACGGACGGAGGTGGCGGGGCTGCACCTGGCGGCGGCGCGGGCGAAGCGGATGCTGGAAGACCGGCAGGGGGTGGTGGAATCGGCGAAGGCTTCACGGCAGATTCTGATGGGGTGCGATAGCAAGGATTTGCAGGACGACGAAGTGCGGGCGATGCTGGCGGAGTCTTACTCGACGATGGGGATGGGGCAGATGTTCCTCAACCAGCAGAAAGAGGCGCTGGAGAATTTCGAGCAATCGGCGAAGGCGTGGGACGGGCTGGTGGAACGAAAGCCGGAGGATGTGGAGCGGCAGCGGCAGCGGATGATGGCATACAGCCATTTGGGGGACCTGTTGGGGAATCCGAACTATGGGACGGTGACGAACGGGGCGGCGGCACGGGCGGCGTACCGGACGATGGTGGAGACGGCGCGGCGATTGTACGAGCATGACCCGGACGATCAGCGATCGGTGCTGGACTACGGGATTGCGTCGATGCGGGCATCGGATGTGGAGGAAGAGACGGGGGAGAAAGTGCGGCTGCTGGAGGAGTCGAGCGGGTTGCTGCGGGAGGCGGTGCGGCGGGACGGGAAGAACAATGTGGCGAAGCTGAATCTGGCGGCGGTGCTGTGGCGGCTGGGGCACGCGCTAGAGGGAAAGTCACCGGGGGGGGCGCGGGAGGCGTTTGAAGAAGGGATTGCGGTGATTGAGAGGACGGGGATTGCGGATCCATCGGCGGAGCGGGTAGCGACGGATTTGTACCGGAGACTGGCGGTGCTGGAGGCGCGCAACGGGCGGGGCGCGGAGGCGGAGCGGTGGATGGCAAAGGGGCTGGTGATAGCGGACAAGGTGGCGGCGGTGCCGAAGCCGACGGTCCTGCGATATGTGACTGTGCCGCGGGCGTACACGGCGAAGGCGGAGGTGGAACGGGTGCTGGGCCGGAAGGAAGCGGCTCGGGAGTGGGACGGCAAAGCGATGGCGGCGTGGCATGAAGCGGAGAAGTTGAAGGGTTTCAACGAAAAGTACCGGGACGAGATGAGGGATGCGGAGCGGGCAGCGGTGACGAGGAGGGAGATGAGATGACGTTCGCGCAGAAGCAGATGATCCGGGATAGTTATGAACAGATCCGGGAGTTTGAGGAGGCAGTGTTTCTGCTGTTCTACGGGCGGATGTTCGAGCTGGATCCGACAATCCGGCCGATGTTCCGGTACGACATAAAGGAGCAGGCGAAGAAGCTGACGCAGACCCTGGACATAGTGGTAGAGAGCCTGGACCGGATGGAGGAGTTGAAGCCGAGGCTCGCAGAACTGGGGCGAAGCCATGCGGTGTACGGGGTGCAGCCGCACCACTATGAGACGCTGACGGCGGCACTATTGTGGGCGTTTGGACAAGCGTTGTCGGGGGGATTTCCGGCGGAGGTGCGGGCGGCGTGGAGGTCGGTGCTGGGGGAGTTGATCGGAGAGATGATCGCGGCGGGGGAGGGAACTGGGGCAATGGAGAAAAAAGGCGCCGGGGAGTGATCGATTTGGAGGTGGAAATCCGCCCATATGGGAGAGCAGCCCTCAGACTGGAGATCCCATGAGCACATCCTTCACTCGTACGTTGCGGTCTTTGACGGCGGATTCGATGCACCTTTCGGTGACCGCGCTCGCGGCGGGACTGGCGCTGCTGGCGGCGTGGGGGGGCTGGTTCCTCCTGGCGCGGGTGAGCCTGTTTGAAGTGACGCAGGAGGCGCGTCTGGAGGCATCGGCGGCGGTGTATGCGGTGGAAGTGCCTGTCGCGGGGCGCGTGTTGAGCAGCAATCTGGCGATTGGGCGGGAAGTAAAGGCTGGCGAGATCCTGCTGGAACTGGATGCGCAGCCGGAGCGGCTGCAGTTGCGGGAAGAGTCGGTGCGGGTAGAGGGATTGCGGGCGCAGATTGCCGCACTGCGGAGCCAGGCGGCAGCGGAGGAAAAGGCGCGGGGCGAGGAGCAGTTGGCGGCGCGGGTAGCCGTGGAGCAGGCGCGGGCACAGGAGCGGGAAGCGCAGGCGCCGGCACAGTTCAGCGCCGAAGAAGCACGGCGGCTGGCGGAGTTGCACAAGCAGGGATTGATTGCGGAGCGTGAGTATCAGCGGGGGCGCTCGGAGGCCGAGAAGCAGCGAGCCGCAATGGAAGCGAGCCGGATTACGGCACGCAAGATCGAGCAGGAGCAGAGGACGCGCGACAGCGAGCGGGACACGCGGCTGCGGAAGCTGGCGGCGGAGATCACGGCGCTGGAAGGACAGATGGGGACAATTGGAGCGGCGGAGGCGCGGCTGCGGAACGAAGCGGAGCGCAGAGTGGTGCGGGCGGCGGCGACGGGGCGGCTGGGCGAGGTGAAGATCCTGAAGGCGGGCGCGTATGTGGGCGAGGGGGAGAGAGTGGCGGCGATTGTGCCGGCAGGGGGGCTGCGGATCGTCGCGCAGTTTGATCCGCCGGCGGCGATCGGGCGTCTGCGGGAAGGGCAGCCGGCACGGATGCGTCTGGCCGGGTTCCCGTGGACGCAGTATGGATCGATGGATGCGGTGGTGACGCACGTGGCGGATGAGATCCGGGATGGGAAGGTGCGTGTGGAACTGGCGTTGGGCGATGGCGGTGGGTTGAAGGTGAGGCCGCAACACGGGATGCCGGGGAGCGTGGAAGTGGAAGTGGAGAAGGTATCGCCGGCGGGGCTGGTGCTACGCATGGGCGGGCGCTGGCTGACGGAAGCGCGGGAGCCGAGGCTGATGGCGCGGCAGGGAGGCGGGACAGCAGTTCAACCATGAAGCGTAGTTACTTCGCGCCGGAGGTGATCCAGACGTCGGCGATGGACTGCGGTCCGGCGTCGCTGAAGACGTTGCTGGAGGGCCACGGCATCGAGGTAAGTTACGGACGCCTGCGGGAGGCATGCCAGACGGACGTGGACGGGACGTCGATCGACACGCTGGAGCAGGCGGCGGTGGATTTGGGTCTGGATGCGGCGCAGGTGATGGCGCCGGTGGACGACGTGGGGCGACTGGAGTCTGAGCTGCTGCCGTGTTTGATTGTGACGAGGCAGCCGGGTGGCTCGACGCACTTTGTGGTGGTGTGGCGACGGCATGGGCGGTATCTGCAGATCATGGATCCGGCGACGGGCCGGAAGTGGGTGCGCACGGAGGAGTTCCGGAAGGGACTGTACGTTCACACGATGCCGGTTCCGGCGGAGGTGTGGCGGAATTGGGCGGCATCGGAGGGATTCGGACGCGGAATCGACGCGCGGCTGAGCGAACTGGGTGTGGGGGCGGCGCGGCGAAAGGCGCTGCGGGCGAGGGCGGACAAAGACGCGGGTTGGGAAGGGTTGAGCCAGCTCGATGGAGCGGTGCGGATGGTGGCCGCGCTGGTGAAGAGCGGGGCGGTAAAGGCGGGCGGCGAGGCGGCGCGGCTGCTGGAGCGGCTGGCGCAGAAGGGGGCGAAGGTTCCGGACGCGTACAGGACGGCGCGGCGGGATGCCGCATCCGAGGACAGCGTGATGCTGTCGGGCGCGGTGCTGATCACGGTGGCCGGGCGGAAGGGAGAGGCGGGCCAGGAGCGCAAAATCTCCCCGGAACTGGCGGCGGCGCTGAAGCCGGAAAAAGGGCAGGCGGGCGCGCAACTGTGGCGGTTACTCAAAGAAGACGGGCTCTTCGGGCCGGCGGTGCTCCTGCCGGCGATTGCGCTTTCGGCCGGGGCGGTGGCGCTGGAGGCGCTGCTGCTGCGGGGCGTGTTTGAAGTGAGCAAAGAGCTGGAGGTGGGCTGGCAGCGGCTGGGGGCGACGGCGGCGCTGCTGGCGTTTGTCGTGGGTTTGCTGCTGATGGAATGGCCGCTGGCGACGTCGCTGCTGCGTCTGGGGCGAAAATTGGAGGCGCGGCTGCGCGTGGCGTTCTTAGCGAAGGTGCCGCGGTTGGGGGACCGGTATTTCCAGAGCCGGCTGGTATCGGATATGGCGGCACGAAGCCATTCGGTGCACATGGTGCGGGCGTTGCCGGAGCAGGCGGGGCAGTTGCTGAGGGCGGGGTTCGAGATGCTGTTCACGGTTGCGGCGATCGGGTGGTTGTATCCGGGGAGCTTGTGGGGGGCGGCGGCCGTGGCGATGCTGGCGGTGGCGATTCCGCTGGCGGCGCAGCCGGTCCTGACGGCGCGGGATTTGAAATGGAGAACGCACGCGGGGGCGCTGAGCCGGTATTACCTGGATGCGATGTTGGGGCTGGTGGCCGTGCGCGCGCACGGAGCGGAGCGGGCGCTGCGGCGGGAACAGGAGGGGATGCTGGCGGAGTGGGGGCGGTCGGGACTCGAGGCGCAGAAGGCTGCGGTCTTGCTGGATGGGGTTCAGTTCCTGGTAACGCTGGGCCTGGCGGCGTGGCTGCTATTGAGCCAGATGGCGCCGGGCGGTGAACCGGGGGGTGTGTTGTTGCTGGCGTTCTGGGCGTTGAACCTGCCGATGCTGGGGCAGGAGATTGGAACAGTGGCGCGGCAGTATCCGGGTCAAAGGAATGTCACGCTTCGATTGATGGAGCCGCTGGGCGCGCCGGAGGAAGTTGTGCCGGCGGTGCAGGTGGAAGAGCGGGGCGGAGGTGTAAGCATTGAGCTGGACGGGGTGACAGTGCGGGCGGCGGGTCACCTGATCCTGGAGCAGGTGGGTTTGCATGTGGAGCCGGGCGAGCAGATTGGGATCGTGGGGCCGTCGGGGGCAGGGAAGTCGAGCCTGGTGGGGCTGCTGTTGGGCTGGCACCGGGTGGCGGAGGGATCACTGCGCGTGGATGGGCAGGAGTTGGATGCGGCAGGATTGGCGGCGCTGCGGCGGGTGACGGCGTGGATCGATCCGCAGGTGCAGCTTTGGAACAGGCCGCTGCTGGAGAATCTGAAGTACGGCTCTCCGGCCGGGGCGGAGATGAACCTGGAGCCCGCGCTGGAGCGTGCGGATCTGCGGGGTGTATTGAGGAAGCTGCCCGATGGTTTGCAGACTGCGCTGGGCGAAGGCGGGGCGCTGGTGTCGGGCGGCGAGGGGCAGCGGGTGAGGATCGGCCGGGCGTTGATGAAACCGGGCGTACGGTTGGCGATTCTGGATGAGCCGGCGCGAGGGCTGGACCGTGGGAAGCGGCGAGCGCTGATAGCAAAGGTGCGGGAGGCGTGGCCGGAAGCGACGGTGCTGTGCATCACGCATGACGTGGGGGACACTCTGGAGTTCGAGCGGGTGCTGGTGGTGGAGAAGGGCAAGATTGCGGAGGATGGGCATCCGCGGGAGCTGGCGGCGCGGGAGGGTTCGAGGTACGGAGCGTTGCTGGAGGCGGAAGAGGCGGTGTTGCACGGATTGTGGCAGAGCGCGGCGTGGCGGCGACTGCGGCTGGTGGGCGGGCGCGTGCAGGAGGAGCGGCAGTGAAGGAGTCCTTATGGCCGGCGGAGGGGGCGGCGGCGCTGGTGGATGCACTCGCGCGGCGGGCGGGCATGCCGATGCGGGCGGATGCCGTTTCGGGGGCGAAAGACGCGGAAGGCGCCTGTGAGGAATTGGGGCTGGAAGCGGAGCGGGTGTACGTTTCGGCGGCGAATTTTGAAGAAGCGCTGCGGGCGGCTCCACCGGCGGTAGTGGAGTTGCCAGAAGGGACGCTGGCGTTGGTGGGCGCGGGGCGCGGATGGGTGCGGGCGTTGGGGCCGGACCTGCGGGTACGGCGTGTGGATCTGGATCAGGTGTGGACGGCGCTGAGCGCGAACGCGGAAGCTCCGCACGCAGCGGAGATCGATGAACTGCTGGAGGAGTGCCGGATTGGCGGCGAACGGCGCAAGACGGCGCGGCGCATGCTGCTGCGGGAGCGGTTGGGCGATGTGGTGATCGGTAGGGTGATCCAGTTGCGAGTGACGCCGGGAGCGTCGTTTGCGGGACAGGCGCGGGAGGCGGGTCTGTTGCGGCAGTTGGTGGGGTATGCGGTGGCGCATGGGCTGGAGTACTTCGCGTGGCTGCTGGCGTGGTGGCTGCTGGGGGTGGGTGCGTTGTCGGGAAGAACGGATCGGGGCTGGCTGACAGGCTGGTCTCTGCTGCTGTTGACGATGGTGCCGTTGCGGATGTGGATGCTGTGGCTGCAGGGGCGGCTGGCGCTGGGCTTGGGCGGGTTGTTGAAGCAGCGGCTGCTGGCGGGGGCTTTGAAGCTGGACCAGGACCAGATCAGGCATCAGGGTGCGGGGCAGTTGTTGGGACGGGTGATCGAATCGGAGACAGTGGAGTCTCTGGCTCTGGGTGGAGGGTTGAACGCTCTGGCGGCAGCGGTGGAGCTGGCGATGGCGGCGGCGGTGCTGGCAGTGGGTGCGGGCGGGCTGTTGCATGCGGCGCTGCTAGGGGTTTGGATAGGGTTCACGGTATGGATGGGCGTGGTGTTTGCGAAGCGACGGAGGGAGTGGACGGAGGCCCGGCTGAAGCTGACGGACGACCTGGTCGAGCGGATGACAGGCCACCGGACGAGGCTGGCGCAACAGCCGCCGGAGGAGTGGCACAAGGAAGAGGATCGGGCCGTGGACGAGTATCTGCACCGGGCGGCGGCGATGGACAAGGCGGATGCGCGGCTGCTGGCGCTGGCGTCTCGAGGCTGGCTGGCAGCGGGATTGGCGGGCCTGGCGTCCGGACTGATGAGTGGAGGGAGCGAGGCGGCGGCGAGCCTGGCGATGGGATTGGGCGGTGTGCTGATCGCGCAAAGGGCGCTGAAGAAGCTGGCCTCATCGATGGCGCAACTGGCGGGGGCGGGGATTGCCTGGGAGGCGGTGAAGCCGCTGTTCAATGCGGCAGCGAAGGTGGAGCGGCCGGCGGTGGTGACTGCGAGTGGGCCGAGCGCGGCGGTGATCGACGCGCACGATCTGACGTTCCGGTACCACGAAAGAGGCGAGCCGGTGCTGCGGGGCGCGAGCGTGAGGATCGAGCGGGGCGACCGGGTGCTGTTGGAGGGCGAGTCAGGTGGCGGGAAGTCGACACTGGCTTCGGTGTTGGTGGGGCTGAGGGAGTCGGGGTCGGGGATGTTGCTGGCTGGGGGGTTGGACCGGAAGTCTCTGGGCAGCGCGGGATGGCGGAAGAGGATTGTGGCGGCGCCGCAGTACCACGAGAACCATATTCTGAGCGCGCCGTTCGCGTTCAATCTGCTGATGGGGCGGGCATGGCCGCCGACCGAAGAGGACCTGAAAGAGGCGTGGCAGGTGTGCCAGGAGTTGGGATTGGGGCCGTTGTTGGAGAGGATGCCGGGGGGATTGCAGCAGATGGTGGGGGATACGGGGTGGCAGTTGTCGCAAGGGGAGCGGAGCCGGGTGTTCATGGCGCGGGCGTTGTTGCAGAGGGCGGAGTTGGTGGTGTTGGACGAGAGCTTCGCCGCGCTGGACCCGGAGAATCTGAAGCAGGCTTTGGAATGTGTGCTTCGGCGGGCGCCGGCGCTGGTGGTGGTGGCGCACCCGTAGCATTCAGAAGCCGGCCGGGCAGCGGAGTGGCCGGCCGGAACGATTCAGTTCGACAACGCCTCGAGGAACTGCCGTGGTTGGCGGCAGTGCTCGAGGCGTTTCAGTTTTGCATCGAACTCGAAGCCTGCGGGCCACTCGCGGGTTTGGAGCCAGGCGGGGACGAAGACGCGCGAGTCACTGCCGATGGGGATGAAGGTGCTGGCGGCAGGGGCTTCTGTCCAGCCGAGATCCGGCTCTGATGGGCGTTTGCCACAGGTGATGTTGGCGAGCTGATAGATGGCGAGATCGCGGAGTTGTTGTTTGGCTTTGGCGTTGAGGTGGAGCAAACGGGCGAGATGAGCGGAGGCGGATTGGACGAGTCCGTCGTTATCGAAGAGAGGATGGGCAGCGGGGAACTGGCGGTTGATTTCGCGCAGGACCTGACGGACGTAGAGGTAGGCTGGGCGGTCGGGCAGGACGCCTGGGAAGCAGAGGTATTGGAGTTGGTGCCTGAAGCGTGTGAGGAAGAGACGCCAGTACCAGGCGAGGTAGAGCTCTTCGAAGCCGATGACGGTGCGTTCGACTTCACCCTGGCGGACGCGGTGCCGGATGCCAACAAAGGGCGAGCCGAAGAGGAGTGGAGTTTCGAGGTCGACATAGCGGCCGTCGAGAGTGAAGTTGTTCTGCAGGTAGAGCCAGAAGAGGCCATGGGCGGACCAGGAACGGAAGGCGGAGAGGGCGCGCTGGTAGGCGGCTTCCATGGCGGCGGCGATGCCGGCGGGGTCCCCCTGGGCGGAGTCGCGGGCATCGGGAGGACGGAGGAACCGGTCCAAGGCGAGGAAGAGCCGGCCGATGAAGCCGGGCTCGAAGCAGAAGTGGTCGAGAGCCCAGACGATGTTGGACATGCGGGCGAAGTTGGCCTGTTTGGCGCTGAGGACCTGGAGGAGGCCATCGGCGGGAGCGCGCTGCAGGTTGACAGAGGTGTGTCCGGCGGAGACTTCGCGGCGCTGAGTGGGGGTGAGCGCGGCGGCGAGAACGGTTTCGCAGGGAACGATAGTGTGGGCGAGGCCAGCGGCGTGGAGATATTGACTGATCAGCCATTCGCGGGCGGCGGAGGTGGGCGGCATGTGGCCGCTTCCGTGGTAGCGTTCTCCGGTATCGTTCCAATTGGCAGCGGCGAGTGTGCGCCCGACCCCTTTCAGGTAGAAGCCGCGATAGACGCCGCCGCGGCCGGAGCCGAGTCGACGAGGATAGTTCTGGTCGAGTTGCGTCTGGAAATCGAGGAGGAGGACATCGCGCACGCCGCGGCGGGTGAAGTGGTACGCGCCGATCCGGCTCAGGTGTACCTCAACGTTGAGTGCGGCGTATTGTGGGGCTGCGGACTGGAAGCGGGAGCGGCGGACAGGGGCCGGGGCCTGCCAGGGCAGCATCTCATCGAATAAGCCGTGATCAATCGACATCCTGCTATTGTCACCCGGGCGGCCGTGAGATGGCGGGGAATTCCTTTGGAAAGTGTGATCGATTCGCGGTAAGGATTGCGCCCATTAGAGTGGAGACGGAAAACGCCTCAAATCGAAAAGGGAGAAAGACCATGAAGAACAACACGATCCTCAATGCTGCCGACCTGCTCACCGCCAAGACCAGTGTCCGCGCGGGCCGCGGTGGCGAACCCAGCGACAAGTAAACGGCTAATCGCAAGGTTTGAAGAGCCCTCACGGAAGCATCTGCATCTGTGAGGGCCTTGCCGCGTTTGGCGTTGCGCCGTCTTCGAGCGAGAGGATGCGGCGGTCTGGCGCCGAGGCGGGCACGCAGAAATAGTTCCCGTGGCGTGATCGAAAGCGCGCGCGGTATGCGCCCGTCAGAGTGTAGGCGGACGACGCCTGAATTCAAATAGGGAGAGAGACCATGAAGAACAACACGATCATCAATGCTGCCGACCTGCTCACCGCCCGGACGAATGTTCGTGCCGGCCACGCTGAAGCCGCGATGAAGTAGCCGGGGCGCATAACGCGCGTCACTGGGGGAAGGCTCTCGTGGAAGCATCTGCTTCCGCGGGGGCTTTGTTGCGTTTGGAGAAGACGGTTATTCGGGGGAGGGCATGCAGCGGCTGACGCCCGAGGAAATACTCCGCGCGCCGTGATCGAACTGAACGGTGATTTGCGCCCGTTGTGGTGTAGGCGAAAGACGCCTGAGAAGAACAGAAAGAGAGGAGGAGATACCGATGAAGACCAAGACCATTCTCAAAGCTGCCGACCTGCTCACCGCCCGGACGAGCGTCCGGGCGGGTCGTGGCGGCGAGCCCAACGACAAGTAGAAACGCCGGGAAACCACGCCGAGCGCCCTCGCGGAAGCGTTGTCTTCCGCGAGGGCCTCTGTGCGTTTGGGACATGCTGAGGCGATGGAGGCCGCTGGGGCAGAAGGAGGCGTCGGGCGTCGCTCCCGCGGCCGGCCTGGATTTGCGCATGGTGACGGCACGGCTGGGGTGCGATCACGAATGCGGACAGGAGGAAGATTCCCGCTTCGCCAGAATATGGCCTCAGCGGGGCTCGACCGGTGGATGACTATTTCTTCCTTGGCGGCTTGAGCATGTCCTGGAGGGCTTTTTCCCGAGTGCCGGCGCTCCAGGCGGATTGGAGGGCGTCGTCAGTCCAGCCGTAGACGCGGCCGAGGAGGAGGAAGGCGGGCAGCGCGTGGGGGAGGTGCTGCCAGCGGGCCATTTCGAAGAGGGCTGGGAGGGCGCGGTCGCGGATGCCGGCGATGGCCGATTCATCGCCTTTGTCGGCATAAAGCATGAGGATGCGGACGGCTTCGAGGCGGTCACTGAGTTCGACGGAGTTGAGCATCTCGATGAACCAGGTGGGCTGGACCTTGAGGCCGAGTTCGGGCTGGCGCATGGAGAGGTAGGCGATGGCTTTGAGGGCGCGGGCGGCGTTGAGTCGCACACTGCCGTCGGGGTCGAGGAGGGCGGATTGGAGATCGGCAATGACGGCGGCCTTGTCCGGCGCGTACCCGAGGACGTAGGCGGCCATGGAGCGCTGCTCGGGGGAGGCGGCTTCCAGGAGGACCTTGCGGATGAGATTGAGGTTGAGTTCTGCAAAGCCGATGAAGCGCTCCTGGGCCAGACGGGCGGGGAGGTTCTGGAGGAGGGAGTGGCCATGGGAGAGATCCTCCTTTAGGTCGCCTTCAGAGGAGGCGCGGGAGAGGGTGGAGGAGAAGTCGGCGTAAGCGGCGGCGAGGTCGTCTGGGAGGGCGAGAGACTCATCCTGGGGGTAGGGTTTGATATTGGAGCCGAGGCTGCCGCGCTCCTCGATGCCGACGTAGAGGATGACCTTGCCCTGATCGCAGCAATAGGCTTCGAGGCGGGCGCGAACGACGCCTTCGATGGATTCGAGTTTTTCCTCCACGTCGCCCTTGGACTTGGGGAGAGGGTCGCCGGGACTGACGGCGAGGAGTTTGCGGACCTTGTCGGGCGAGATCTTACGGATGCCGAAGACCTCGACCGTGCCGATGGCGGGTTGGGCGGCAAGAGGGAGGGCGCAGGAGAGTGCCAGGGCCAGGACTACCAAGTTTTTCATCTGTAGAATAAACGCCGCCCCAGGGGATCCGGTTTCGCCGGTGAGGGCAGAGAGGGGAGCCGGAGGTGGGTGAAATTCAGCATGGCAGAAAACGGGACAAGAAGAAATGGTTTTGTGGTGGGTGATCTGCCCCACCATAAGTAAACCTAATCTGTACATTCACTTTCACAAGTCCAGCTATATCAGCATTTACAGGACACGCTGTCTGAATCTCCTTGATGGCACGCTGCTTGCAGTTCAAATTGCGAGCGAACCATGCCCAGAAACCTAGTTACCCTGGACGGCAACGAAGCGGCAGCTTACGTAGCGCACAAAACGAATGAAGTCATAGCGATCTATCCGATCACACCCTCGTCGAACATGGGCGAATGGGCAGACCAGTGGTCGGCGGAAGGGAAGCCCAACATTTGGGGCTCGATCCCGACGGTGGTTGAGATGCAGAGCGAGGGCGGCGCGGCCGGTGCGGTGCACGGGGCGTTGCAGGCCGGAGCTTTGACGACGACCTTCACGGCGGCGCAGGGCCTGCTGCTGATGATCCCGAACATGTACAAGATCTCGGGCGAACTGACGTCCACGGTCTTCCATGTGGCGGCGCGCAGCCTGGCGGCGCATGCGCTGTCGATCTTCGGCGATCACCAGGACGTGATGAGCGTCCGGGCGACGGGGTGGGCGATGGTAGCGTCCAACTCGGTGCAGGAAGTGATGGACATGGCGCTGATCACGCAAGCGGCGACGCTGGAAGCGCGCGTGCCGGTGCTGCACTTCTTCGACGGGTTCCGGACGTCGCACGAAGTGAACAAGGCCGAACAGCTCACCGTAGACGACATGAAGGCGATGCTGCCGCCGGATCTGATCCGGGCGCATCGCGCGCGGGCCTTGACGCCGGACGCTCCTGTACTGCGTGGCACGGCGCAGAACCCGGACGTGTACTTCCAGGCACGCGAGACGGTGAACAAGTATTACGACGCGGTGCCGGCGATCATGCAGAAGGCGATGGACAAGTTCGCCTCGATCGTGGGCCGTCAATACAAGCTGTTCGACTACGTGGGCGCGCCGGATGCGGAGCGCGTGGTAATTCTGATGGGTTCGGGCGCGGACGCGGCCGAGGAGTTGATCGAGTACCTGACGGCGAAGGGCGAGAAGGTGGGCCTGTTGAAGGTCCGGCTGTACCGGCCGTTCTCGATCGAGCATTTCCTGGGTGCGCTGCCGAAGACGGTGAAGGGTTTGGCGGTGCTGGACCGCACGAAGGAGCCGGGTTCGGCGGGCGAGCCGCTGTATCAGGACGTGCTGACGGCGCTGGCGGAATCGGCGGCGGCGGGCGAGTTGCCGTTCGCGGCGATGCCGAAGGTGATCGGCGGCCGTTACGGGTTGTCGTCGAAGGAGTTCACGCCTTCGATGGTGAAGGCGGTGCTGGACGAACTGGCGAAGGCGAAGTCGAAGAACCACTTCACGGTGGGCATCGTCGACGACGTGACGAACACGTCGCTGGACTACGATCCGGATTTCTCGACGGAAGACGAGAAGACGAAGCGCTGCCTGTTCTATGGCCTGGGTGCGGACGGCACCGTGGGCGCGAACAAGAACAGCGTGAAGATCATCGCCGAGGAGACTGACAACTACGCGCAGGGCTACTTCGTGTACGACTCGAAGAAGTCGGGTTCGATCACGGTATCGCACCTGCGGTTCGGGCCGAAGCCGATCAAGAGTTCGTACCTGATTTCGCAGGCGAATTTCGTGGCATGCCACCAGTTCTCGTTCCTGGAACGGATCGACATGCTGAAGTGGATCATGCCGGGCGGCATCTTCCTGCTGAACTCGCTGGCCGGGCCGAAGGATGTGTGGGAGCAGTTGCCGCGGACGGTGCAGAAGCAGATCATCGACAAGAAGCTGCGGTTCTACGTCATCGACGCCTACGAAGTGGCGAAGGCGACGGGGATGGGCACGCGCATCAACACCGTGATGCAGACGTGTTTCTTCGCGATCTCGGGCGTGCTGCCGCGGGAAGAGGCGATCGAGCAGATCAAGAAGTCGATCGTGAAGACCTACGGCAAGCGCGGCGAGAGCGTGGTGCAGAAGAACTTCGCGGCGGTGGACCAGACGCTGGCAAACCTGCACCAGGTGGAAGTGCCGGCCGAAGTGAACTCCGCGCTGGACATGCGGCCGGCAGTGCCGGCGGAAGCACCGGAGTTCGTGAAGGACGTGCTGGGCAAGATCATCGAAGGCAACGGCGACAGTTTGCCGGTGTCGGCGTTCCCGGTGGACGGCACGTTCCCGACGGCGACGGCGATGTGGGAGAAGCGGAACATCGCACTGGAGATTCCAGTGTGGGACAAGGACCTCTGCATCCAGTGCGGCAAGTGCGTGCTGGTGTGCCCGCACGCGACGATCCGGGCGAAGATCTACGATCCGGCGAAGCTGGAAGGCGCGCCGGAGACGTTCAAGAGCACGGCGGCGCGCTGGAAGGACTACAAGGACATGTCCTACACACTGCAGGTGGCGCCGGAAGACTGCACCGGCTGCGCACTGTGCGTGGAAGCCTGCCCGGTAAAGGACAAGACGCAGCCGAAGAGGCGCGCGATCAACATGGAAGCCCAGCCTCCACTGCGCGAGAGCGAGGCGGCAAACTGGGACTTCTTCTACAAGCTGCCTGAGTTCGACCGCACGAAGCTGAGCCAGGGCCAGGTGAAGGATCTGCAGATCCTGCAGCCGCTGTTCGAGTTCTCGGGCGCCTGTTCGGGCTGCGGCGAGACGCCGTACGTGAAACTGCTGACGCAGATGTTCGGCGACCGGGCGCTGATTGCGAACGCGACGGGCTGTTCGTCGATTTACGGCGGCAACCTGCCGACGACGCCCTATGCGGTGAATCCGGATGGACGCGGGCCGGCGTGGTCGAACTCGCTGTTTGAAGACAACGCCGAGTTCGGCATGGGCATGCGGCTGGCGGTGGATCAGCAAGGGATCTACGCCAAGGAGTTGCTGGCGGCGCTGGCTCCGAAGCTGGGTGAGAACCTGGTGAAGGAGTTGCTGGAAGCCGACCAGGCGACGGAAGCCGGGATCTTCGCGCAGCGCGAGCGTGTGCTGACGCTGAAGGGCAAGATTCAGGAGTTGCTGCCGACGGCGAACGGCTTGACGAACCAGTTGCGGGATCTGGCCGCGGTGGCCGATGCGCTGGTGAAGAAGAGCGTGTGGATTCTGGGTGGCGACGGCTGGGCCTACGACATCGGCTATGGCGGCCTGGATCACGTGCTCGCCTCGGGCAAGAACGTGAACATCCTGGTGCTGGACACCGAGGTGTACTCGAACACGGGCGGCCAGTGCTCGAAGTCGACGCCGCGCGGCGCGGTGGCGAAGTTCGCGGCGGGCGGCAAGCCGGCCGGGAAGAAAGACCTGGCGATGATGGCAGTGGCTTACGGCAACTGCTACGTGGCGCGGGTGGCGATGGGTTCCAGCGACATGCAGACGGTGAAGGCGTTCCAGGAAGCGGAGAAGTGGGATGGTCCGTCGATCATCATCGCTTACTCGCACTGCATCGCCCACGGCTACGATCTGAAGTTCGGCCTGGAGCAGCAGAAGCTGGCGGTACAGACGGGCCACTGGCCGATGTTCCGCTACAATCCGGCTTTGGTGGCCGAGGGCAAGAATCCGTTTGTTCTGGATTGCAAGGCCCCGTCGCTGCCACTCGACAAGTACATATACAATGAGACCCGCTACACGATGCTGGTCCATTCGAAACCCGAAGCCGCGCGCCGGCTGCTGGCTGAAGCGCAGGCGGACGTGATGAACCGGTGGCGGCTGTACGAACAGATGGCCGCAATGCCGGGCGCCGAAGCCAAGACGACTGAAGGAGGCAAGTAACCATGGCCGTCGATCTCACAACCGGATACCTCGGACTCAAACTCCGCACCCCTCTGGTTGCCTCGTCCTCGCCCTTTTGCAAGGACATCGGCAACATCCTGAGACTGGAAGACGCCGGGGCGTCGGCCATTGTTCTGCACTCGCTGTTTGAGGAGCAGATCCAGGTGGAGAGCGGAGAACTGGACCGCTTCCTGACGGAGACGTCGGACAGCTACGGCGAAGCGAGCAGCTACTTCCCTGAGATGGGGTCGTACAACTTCGGGCCGGAGCCGTACCTGAATCACATCCGCAAGGCGAAGGAGAGCGTGGACGTGCCCGTAATCGGGAGTCTCAACGGCGTCTCCACGGGCGGATGGATCCGCTACGCGCAGTTGATGGAGCAAGCCGGCGCGGACGCGCTGGAGTTGAACATCTACTACATGCCGACGGACCTGGAGATGACGGCGCAGAAGGTCGAGGAGATGTACTTCGACCTGGTGAGTCACGTGAAGGCGAGCGTGCGGATCCCGGTGTCGATCAAGTTGGGATCGCACTTCACCGCGTTCGCGCACTTTGCGACGCGAATGGATGCGGCCGGGGCGGACGGACTGGTGCTGTTCAACCGGTTCTACCAGCCTGACTTCGACCTGGACGAACTCGAAGTGGTCCCGAACCTGGTGCTGAGCGACTCGCATGAGCTTCGGCTGCGGCTGCACTGGACGGCGCTGCTGTACAACCGGATCCGGCCGGATCTGGCGATTACGGGCGGCGTGCACACGGCCGAGGACGTGGTGAAGGGTGTCATGAGCGGCGCGCGCTGCACGATGATGACCTCGGCTCTGCTGCGGCACGGGATTCCTTATCTCGAGAAGATCGAGGAAGACCTGATCGACTGGATGGAAGAGCACGAGTACGAATCGATCCGGCAGATGCGCGGATCGATGAGTGCGCAGTCGGTGGCTGAACCGGCGGCGTTCGAGCGTGCGAACTACATGAAGGTGCTGTCGAGCTACACGTTGAAGTCGTAGACAGTTACTCGCGATAGAACGACCCCGCTGCTCCGATGGAGTGGCGGGGCCGTTGGTTTTTTCAACGTTTCTCCGTATTTCGGGGACGGTGCACTCAATCCCCAAATTCCCAGCAGTTTTGGCAAAGCTCAGAAGGGGAAGCGCCTGAAAACAGGGCAGGCGGGGCTGGAAGAGTTTGGGGATTGAGTGCACCGTCCCCGAAATACGATGTTTGTTCGCTGGCTGGGGTATCGAAAGGGGTATGCTTTGGGATATCTCTCTTGGAGATGAGGGGAGAGGTTGCTGATGCATGCGTTGGGTTTGTCGGCGGGCGTAGTGTTACTGAGCCTCGGGCTGAGTGCAATCCCGATTACGATCACTTTTGACAGCGGAGATCCCATTGGGGGGCTGGTGTCCGGGTCCGTGCTGGGGTCACAGTATGCGGCGGCCACGGGGGCCACCTTCAGCGCCAACGCCATTTCCGGGTCAGGGGGGGCGACTGGAAACTGGGCAACAAACACCAACTTGACGATCGCCGATGCCGCCGGTAGCGGCGTGGGCGGCCTGAGAGCCCCTTCCCTGGTCAGCGGAAATCTGTTGCACAGCATCAATGGGTGGGCGAACGAAGATGGGGACGCGAGCTTCCGCATCTCGTTTGCCAATCCGGTGAGGGACTTCAGCGCCACGTTTGCGGGCATCAAGACGGCGGGATCCACCAGGGTCTTCGCCTACAACGGCGCGACGCTGCTGGCGACGGTGGCCGCGGCCCGAACGGGACAGCAAGTGGTGAGCGTGAGCGGCGTAGGACTGATCGCCTCGGTGGCGGTGACGCCGGGCGACTATTCCGACTGGGTGGGTGTAGACGACATCACCTTCACGCCCTCGCAACAATCGTAGGTTCCGGAGTCTTCGACCGTCGTGGCGATGGGCCTGGGCCTGGCGGCATTGGGCCTGGCGCCGGCGCGCCGCTCAAAGTCGAACTGAGGACGGACGAAGTCCAAAGAAGCAGGGGTGGCCGCCGAGGCCGCCCCTTTATTGCGGAAATCGGATGAGCCGGACAGTCACGGCGGTTATGATTTCCTCATGTGGTTTCGCGCCGGGTTGCTTCTGATGGGTGTGTTGGTCCCAGTTTGGGGGCGGCAGGGATTGACCGGCACTGTGCGGGATGCGGCGGGCGGAGAGCGACTGGCGCGGGTGAAGGTCGCCCTGGCGTGCGGTGACACGGAACAGGAGACACGAAGTGATGCGGAGGGGCGATTCGGGTTCGAGCGCGCGGCCGAGGCGGGCTGCGTATTGCAGGCGGCGCTGGTGGGCTACCGGACACTGCGACTGGAGTTGAAGGGTGAGTCAGAGGTGGAACTGGCCCTGACGCCGGATACTTTCACGCGGCGGGAGCAGGTGAACGTAGCAGCCGGGCCGTTTGAGGTGACGGAGCAGTCGAGTCCGTCCGAGCGCGTCCTGACCGGTGCGGAGATCAAGAACCTGGCGGCGGTGCTGATCGACGATCCGTTGAGGGCTGCGCAGGCGCTGCCGGGGGTGGCGTCGTCAAACGACTATGTTGCGCAGTTTTCCGTGCGGGGTGCGGCCTTCCAGCGGACGGGGGTGTATCTGGACGGGGTCCTGATGCATAGCCCGTTCCACACGGTGCAGAGCCAGGAAGAGACGGGTTCGTTGTCGATAGTGAATGCCGACCTGGTGGAGGAACTGGTGTTGCACGCGGGCGCGCTGCCGGCCGCCTATGCGGACCGCACGGCCGGGGCGCTGGACCTGCGGTTGAGAGATGGCGACCGGACGGCGCCGATCATCCGCCTCAACGTGGGTGTGGCGGCTTCGGGGCTGGTGGCAGAGGGGCCGCTGACGAAGTCCAGGCGCGGTTCCTGGCTGGTTGCGGCTCGAAAGAGCTATCTGCAATACCTGCTGCGCAAGAGTACGGCCGGGGACACCCTGGCGTTTGGGTTTTTCGACGCGGAAGGGCGGCTGACATACGATCTGGACCGCCGCAATCAGGTCACGCTGAGCTTCATGGATGGCAGTTCGGATCTGGACCGCAGCGAAAACAAGAGCACGCTGGGGCTTAACGCGATCATGAACGGGGACTACCACACGACGGTAGTGAACCTGGGTTGGCGGTACGCGCCGTCGTCCGCGCTGATGCTGACGAATCGCGTTGCCTGGATGCGGGAGCGCTCCGGCAACATCAACAACCGGGATTTGCCGCTGGGTGGCGCCGGATATGGGGAGTGGGTGGCGAACTCCTCCCTGGTGTGGAACTGGAGTTCGAACGCGCCGCTCCAGGCGGGTACATCGTTCCGCAGGCTGCACGACGACGGGTTTTCGGCGCAGTACAATTTCAATCCGCTGGCGGTGCGGCGGCGGGACAACTGGCACGCGACGGGGCTGCGCGGCGGCGGCTATCTGGAGCAAAGCTGGAACAAGGGTCCGCTGCGACTGGGCGCGGGCGCGCGCTTCGACGGATTTAGCGAGGCGGGGCCGACGGCTGTCTCTCCGCACGCTTCGGCGACGGTGCAGGTGGGGCGCGGCACACGCCTGCAGGCAGCGTGGAGCCAGTCGATCCAATATCCAGCGCTGATGCCGCTGTTTATCCAGAATATGGGGAACCGGGCCCTGCTGCCGGAGCGGGCGACGCATATGGTAGGCGCGGTGGAGCAGAGCCTGGGCGGCCGCACGCGGCTGCGGGCGGAGTGGTTTCAGCGAGACGACCGCGACCTGATCGCGCAGCCGCTGATCGAGCCGCGAATGCTGAGCAACGGAACGATCTTCACCCCGCCGGCGGCGCCCAAATACCTGAACTCGGTTCGAGGCCAGGCGCGCGGGTTCGAGGTGTTTCTGCAGCGGCGCACGGCGAACCGGGTGTCGGGGTGGGTCTCCTACGGGTACACGAAAACAGCGATGCACGACGGCGTGACCGGGGCGAACTACGCCGCGGATTCCGAGCAGCGGCACACGGTGAACGCGTACGCGAGCTATCGAATCACGCCGGCGATCAACTTGAGCGGCCGGTACAGCTACGGCAGCAACTTCCCGATTCCAGGCTTCCTCCGGCAGCAGGGTTCTCTGTACTACCTTTCGGAAGAGCGCAATGCGCTGCGGCTGCCGGCTTATCACCGGACGGACCTGCGGCTCAACAAGAGTTTCCACCACGAGACGGCGCGCGGCTGGAGCTGGCGCGGCGTGCTCTACGTGGAAGTGATGAACCTGACAAACCATGAGAACACGACTTACGACTCATTCAATGGATTCAACTCACGCACGGGGCAGGCCTATCCGGCATTTCTGAAGCTGTTTCCGATTGTGCCGGCGGCAGGGCTGATGATCGAATGGGACAAGGGGACGAAGCGGTAGCGAGGGGAGGCGCCGTCAGGCGTCGAGGGCGGAGCGGACGGCAGTAGCGAGGCTGAGGAGGGTGAAGGGCTTCTGGAGAACGGGGGCTCCACGCTGCTGCGGGTCGAGCTGGGCCATTTCTTCGGAGTATCCGGTGATGAAGAGGGCGCGGAGAGCGGGTTCCCGGCGGCGCAGGAGGCGGAGCAGTTCCGGACCCTGGATGTCGGGCATGGAGACGTCCGTGATGACGAGGTGGATCTCTCCAGATGAGTTGGAATGTGCAGCGAGCGCCTGGGGGCCGCCGTTGGCTTCGACGACACGATAGCCGAGGGATTCGAGCATCCGGGCGGCGACACTGCGGACGGCATCGTCGTCCTCCACGAGGAGGATGCGCTCCTGGCCCTGGGGAAAGGGCGAGCCATTCTGAGCAGAGGGTCCTGGCTGGGGTGCGGCCGGCAAATAGACGCGAAAGGTGGAGCCGGCGCCAGAGGCGCTTTCGGCGGCGATGGCGCCGCCGCCGTGAGTGACGATGCCATAGACGGTGGCGAGACCGAGCCCGGTACCGTGTCCGCGCTCCTTGGTGGTGAAGAAGGGCTCAAAGATGCGGCTGAGGGTGGCCGCATCCATCCCGTGGCCCTCGTCGACGACTGTGAGAAGCGTATAGTGGCCGGGAGCGAGGCCCAGGCCGGCGGTGTCGGCGGGCTCCAGGAAGCAGATGCGGCGTGTGGATATGTGGATTGAGCCGCCGTCCGGCATGGCGTCCCGGGCGTTGATGATGAGGTTGAGCAGCACCTGTTGCATCTGGCCTTCGTCGGCGAGCACGCCGGCAGCGGCGGGGTGGAGGTCGGATTGGAGGCGAATCCTCTCTCCGACGAGCCGCTGGAGCAAAGAGAGGGTGGAAGAGATGAGCTCGTTGAGGTGGATGGGTTTGGGTTCAACCACCTGTTTGCGGCTGAAGGCGAGCAGTTGTCCGGTGAGGAGCGTGGCGCGTTCGGTAGCTTTGCCGATTTCGGTGGCGGCCGGGGAGGGGTGGTCGCGGTGGAGCAGTTGGGCGTAGCCGCTGATGACGGTGAGGAGGTTATTGAAATCGTGGGCGATACCGCCGGCCAGGAGTCCGATGGCTTCCATCTTGGCGAGACGGGAGAGTTGTTCCTCGAGGCGGCGGTGGTCGGTGACATCGACGGCGATGCCGCCGACGAGCGTCCGGCCGTCGAGTTGGACGGGGAAGCGGTGGACGAGCCAGTCGCGCTCTCCGAGTTTCCCCTTAAGGCGCAGAGTGCGCTCTCCCACCGGTTCGCCCGCCAGAACCCGCAGGTGGTCCCGATCGGCTATGCGGACCAGGTCTGGCGGGAAGAAGCGGCTGGCCGGTGCGCCGAGCCATTCGTCTCCACCGGCGAAGTTCTGCTGCCAGGAGGCATTGGCGTAGACGTAGTGGCCGTGCGCGTCGCGCAGGAAAGCGGCGGCGGGCAAGTGGTCCATAAACGCGGCGAAGCGGCTCTCCGACTCAGAGAGGGCGCGTTGAGAGGCGGCGATGGAGGCGAGGCGGGCGGAGAGGACGGCGTAGAGCAGGAGGCTGGTGACGGCGACGAAGAGGAGTCCCTTGTACTGGCTGATGAGGGTGAACTGGGGCGCATTGCCGAAGAGCCGGAAGGTAGCCTTGTCTGAGAGGATAATCCAGGCTCCGGCGGCGAGCGCATAGGCCCCTGCGATGCGCAAGGCGCTCCGGGCGGGAACGAGTTTCTGGGATCGTTCCATGAGTGAGAAGCAAAAGGCGGCTCACCACATTGGATGAGCCGCCTGGGGAGTCTATTCAAAATTTGGCTAAAGGCCGAGGATGACCAACGCCATGACTGTGGAGGCGATGGGGAGGAGCAGTAGGGCCTTTTTGAGTTTCTTGGGGTCGTCGCCGGCGATGCCGCCGATGACGGGAGAGCTGACAACGAGACCGAGCCAGCCGCAGGTGGAGGCGATGCCGGTGGCGGTGGCGTCGAGACCTTGAGCCTTGAAGGCGCCGCCGACGAGGCCGAGAGCAGTTGGGAAGACGGGCGCCATGGCGAGGCCGCCGAGGAAGACGAGAGTCCAGGCGGTGGTGGCGTTACTGCTTTGAAGCATCAGGTAAGTGGTGACGGCCATGGCGATACCGGCGCCGAAGAGCACCATCTTGGGGGTAACGCTGGCGAGAACGGGCACGACAGCGATACGGCCGAGCAGCAGGCCGAGGGCGAAGCCGAGGGAGAGGATGGTGAGGGCCTTGGATTCCGGCACGCCCTGAGCAATGAGGTGGCGGGCCAGCCAATTCCAGACGCCGCATTCGCAAGCGACGTAGAGGAAGAGGGACAGGGACAGCAGCAGGAGGACCGGGCTGCCGAGCAGGGTGGAGACCGATTCCGCCTGGAACGCGATCTTGCCGCTGGCGGGAGCCATCTCCGTGATGCCGTTCACGGCAAGGGCAAGGATTGCGATGGATGCCGCGAAGACCAGCAGGCGGCTGGCATTGTTCTTGAAGAGGTGGGCGGCGATGAGCGGGGTGATGAGGCCGCCGAGGCCGAAGAAAAGGTTCACGGCGTTGAAGACGGCCGCGCCCTGCAGCCAGGGGACATTGATGTCTCCGGCGACGGCGAAGGCCGAAGTGACCAGGGCGCCGCCGCCGGTGCCGAGCAGGAGCATCATGCCGGAGATGGAGCCGTAGCCCTTGGCCCCTTTGAGGCCGATGAGCGCGATGGCGATGAGTGCCAGGGAAAGGAGCATACCAAGTTTCTTGCCCTGGAGGTCCATGAGCGGACCGGCGAAGAAACCGCCAATCATGAGTCCGATGGCCTGCATCATGCCGATGCTGCCGTTCTGTTTAGGCGAGAGGCCGAATTTCTTGGAGAGCTCGGGGAGGATGGTCCCGAGCATTGCGGCGATCATGCCGTATGTGAGGATGCCGAGAATGTCAGCGATGAGGAGCATAGCGAGAAGATGCTATCAAATCGGGTGGCTCGATGGGAATGCAGGAAAAGAAGAAGGCCTGCCGTGACCGCAAGCGCGGAGGCAGGCCTTCAGGATCATGAGTGAACGGGTTTAACGGCGGCGGCGTAGCAGTCCCACGGCAGCGAGACCGGCCGCGGCCAGGGCGAGGGAGCCGGGTTCGGGAACCTGGGCTTCACCTGCCAGGCTATAGCGGAAAGAAGCCGCGATGTCAGCTCCGGTATCCTGCGCGCTGTTGGCCCAGACGGTAACGGCGTTGATTTCGGTGTTCTGCATGTTGAACGCGCCGATGGTGAAGCCGTTGAGGGGGCCATTGGTGGTGGCAGTCGTGCAAGTGCCGCCGCTCACGTTGCAGATGAGGGAGAAGAAGTCTCCGTTATGAACGACGTCGAGCTGGTATTGGGAGTGCGTGATGTTCGGGCCGCCGATACCGCCGAATCCCTCAATCCAGAGGTTGAGAGTGCCGCTGTCGCCGGGGTTGACGGTGAGTTGGTTGGCGGAATAGGCGCCGACCGGGGATTGGGTCCAAACGTCGGCATAGCTGCCGCCGATGGCGGTGTCCCAAATGTTGAGCCCCTGGCCAGGGGTGATGCCAGTGATGGTGATACTGGTAATTGTGCCTGCATTCAGCGAGCAGGCTAACAACAAAAGACCAATCAGGATTTTAGACACAGAGAATCTCCTCCTTTGTGCATGATGCTACAGACTGCACTCGGCGTCAATCGGCTGATATGGCTGAGGGCTTTAGTGGATGAGAAGGAGAAACGGGCTGCCGGGCGGTTGCCCGGCAGCCCGTTGTGATTGTGAGGCGAGGAACTAGCGGAGGATCTCAGTGAGGATGCGTCCGCAAGTGCCGCTGGGCGGCTCGACTTCGAGGATCTGCGAGAGTGTGGGGGCGATGTCGGGCACCATGATGCGGTTGGTGTATTTTCCACCCTTGATGCCGGCGCCCATGAAGATGACGGGCACGTGGGAGTCGTAGTTCCAGGGCGTGCCGTGGGAAGTGCCTTTGGCTTCGAAGAGCCAGTAGGGTTCTGGGACAATGACGAGGTCAGAGGCGCGCAGGTAGAAGAAACCGTTCTGGACGCGCTGGCCGACGAGGTCAGCCGGGGCGAGGCCGCGGCGGAGTTCTTCGCGGAGGTAGACTCGGGCGATGTGGGGGACCTGGCGGACAGCGGCGGCTGCGGTGGCCTGAACCTCTTCGAGATCGAGTTTCTTTTCAGCGATCAGAGCGTGATTGAGATAGGGGCCGGGGCCGCTCTTGCCGAGGACCCATTCGGCGGGGCCGTACTTGGCGTCGAGGCTCTTCTCAACGGCGTCCAGGACGGTCTTTTCGGTCATGCGGCCGCCGGGCATACGGCGCTGGGCCTGGACTTCGGGCATCGGGGCGACGCCATGGTCGGCAGTGAGGACCACCAGGACGTTGGACATGCCGAGACGCTTGTCGAGATAGGCGAAGAACTGGCCGAGGACAGCGTCGGTGTGGAGGGTGATGGACGCGGCTTCGGGCGAGTCCGGACCCTTGGCGTGGCCGACAGTGTCGTTGGCCGAGAAGCTCATGGTGAGGATGTCGATGCCGCCGTTGCGGCCGAGATTCTCGCCCTCGATGGCGGCTTCGGCGAAGGCGACGACAAAGTCATTGCCGGGGTTGGATTCGGCGGCCTTGTCGTAGTTGAGATCGCCCTTGAACTTGTCGATGACACGGCTCTCGTTGAACTTGGCGGCCCAGGCGGGGAACTGCTGGAAGTAGAAAGTGGAGGAGATGAAGCTGCCGGAGGGCTTGTCGAACCAGAAGGCGCCGTCGGCCATGCGGCCGGCGGGCAGGATGGCGCTGCGGTCCTTAATCGAGACGCCGATGACCTTCGCCTTATCGCGGCCCAGCATCTTGAGTTCGTCGCCGACGGTGGAGACGAGGAGGCGGTGCGGCGAAGCGCCGCCGCGGCCTTCGACGCCGAGGGACTTCACCGAAGGGTCGCTGACGCTGGTGACCTGTTTGCCGGTGGTGCGATCGAGCCACTCGTTGCCGACGATGCCGCTGGCGGAGGGCATCGCGCCGGTCAGCATGATGGAGTGGCCGACGGCGGTGACGGTGGGCATGTGTTCGTAATGAGCGTTGGTGAAGACGGCGCCGGAGTCGAGCAGACGCTTGAGCCCGCCTTTGAACTGGCTGCCGAACTTGGTGAGGTAGTCGTAGCGGAACTGGTCGACGGCGATGAAAACTACCAGCTTCGGCTTGGCGGGAGGCGTGGCGGCCGGCCGGGTTTGTGAGGCGCCCAGAGACGCGAGTAGAAGGGAGGCGCCGAGCGCCTTGGCGAGGAGTGCTTTCATATGGGTCTATCCCTATTCGATCACTGCGCCGGTGCCCTGAATCTGGTAGGTCGTCACGGGACCGGAGATCTTTGAGGCGTCGAACGGCTTCTTGTTCTCTTCCGCTTCGTGCTTCGCCTGGGCGATGGCCTGTTCTTTGGTCATCTCGATCTTGGCGAACTTGCCTTCGGCCACGGCGGCCTTGCCGATGGAGTCTTTGGGGAAAACGATCTCACCGTCTTTGACCTTGATGCGGACAGATGCCTTCGTTTTGGAGTCCACGATGATCATCCAGCAACCCATCTTTTCGCAGACCTCGCTGACGTTGCCTTTGACCTGGACGGTCTTGCCGACAAAGTCAGCGGGCTTGGCGTTGAGGTCGGCGATGGATGTTTGCTTCTTGAGGGTGAGGGGCTTGCCGAGCGGGCTACCGGCCCACGCCACGAGGGAGGATATCGTCAGGAGAATGGTCGCGAATTTCATTCTCCCATTCTCGCTCAACCAAAGGATGGTTGGTTTTTCGGGGATCGAAGCCGGCGCTCAGAGCTGAAGGCTCAGTTTTTCTTGGCGGCCGGTTCGCGGGCGAGGCGGATCTTGGCGCCTTCCACCTTCTTCTGGAGCTTGGCGATCTCAGACTGATCGATGTCGCTCGGGGCATTGGACTGCCATTCGGAGAGGGATCGCTCCCACTGGGTGATGGCGTCCTTGAGGTTGTCCATGCCCTGGTAGACGTCGCCAAGGTGTTCGTGCACGGTGGGGTCCCTGGAGCCGCGTTCGAGTGAGCGCTTGAGCTGTTCAACGGCATCGTCCATGCGGTTCATGCGGAAGTAGACCCAGCCAAGGCTGTCGAGGAAGGCGCCGTTGTTGGGCTCGAGGTCGACGGCCTTGCGGATCATCTCGAGGGCCTCGGGGAGGCGGACATTGCGGTCGGCCAGCATGTAGCCGAGATAGTTGAGGGCGGAGGCGCTTTCCGGGTTGAGCTTGAGCACCTGCTTGAACTCGTTTTCGGCGAGGTCGAACTTCTTCTGGCGCTCATACATGGCGCCGCGCATGAAGTGGATGGTCTCCTGCTCGTCGGGGGTCTTGGAGAGTTCTCCGGCCTTGTCGATGGCCTTGGCCATTTCGGCGTGGTTCTTCTGCTTTTCGTAGACCTGGGCGAGCGAGATCCAGGCTTCACGGTCGCCCTTGCCGTCGAACATGGTCTTCAGCAGCGCTTCAGCTTCCTTGAAGCGGCCGAGGTCGGTGTAAACGGTGGCGGCGACGGACTTGAGGATGCGGTCCTGCGGGTACTTCTGAATGGAGGACTTGGTGAGTTTTTCCGCCGCGGCGAAGTCCTTGCCAGCACGGAGGGCATCGATGGCCTGAGCCATGGAGCGGGGTGCGGCATCGGGATCGAGGTCAGCGATCTCCTGGAAGGTGGCGACGGCATTCTGAGTCTGTTCGGAGAGCCGGTAGAGGATGCCGAGACGCTCCAGGAGGATGACGCGGTTAGAGCGTTCACCGGTGGAACTGGGGCGCTTGTCCATGCCGGCGAGGACTTCTTTCAGCTTGGCGATGGCGTCGCCGCTCTTGCCTTCGGCTTCGAGAAGGCTCACCTCGTTGTACTGAATCTCGAGGTTGTTGGGATCGAGTTTGGACGCCTTGCGGGCGAATTCATGGGCCTTGGCGAAGTCGTGCTGCTGTCGATAGATCTGTGAGAGCCGCAGGGCGGAGAGCAGGTCAGTAGGATCCTCCATGCCGAGTTCTTCGAAGACGGGCTTGGCGGATGCGAAGTCTTCGGCCTTAAAGAGGGACTCGGCGTAGGCGCGCTTGAGGTCAGTGTTCTCCTTGTTGAGATCGAGTGCGCGTTTGTAGGCCTCGGCGGCCTGGCGGTATTCCTTCAACTGCTCGTAGGCCGCGGCCAGCGCCATCAGGGTACGGGTGCTGGGGTTCTTGTCGACCACCCGCTTGAGCATCTGGCTGGCGCCGGCGGTGTCGCCCAGATCGGAATAGACCATGGCGAGGCCGGTGAGTCCTTCTTCGTTCTCGGGTTGGATCGCGAGAGCTTTCTTATAGGACCGTTCGGCGGCGACGGAGTTCTGGGAGAGCTTATAGAGGCGGCCGAGCATGAGCCAGTTGTCCACATCGGTGGGGCTCTTCTCGCCCACCTTTTCGTACTGGGCGATGGCCTGCTTCAGCATCTCCTCGTTCATGCGGTTCTGCTGGCCTTCGCGAATGCGCGCCGTGTAGAGGCGGCCGAGGATGCGGTGCGCGTTGACGTCTTCGGGATTGCGCTTGGAGGCCTCCTCGAATTCGTTGACGGCGGCGCGGATCTGGCCCGACTGAATGTAGAGATCGACGAGTTCCTGCGAGAGGCCGGCGGCTTCGGGGTCGAAGCGCATGGCGAGTTTGTAGTTCTCGATCGCTTTGTTGACGTACTCACCACGGCCGCCATATTGGGCAGCGAGGTCTGAGTAGAGGTGCCCGAGCGCGGCGTGGTAGTAGGCCGCGGCCTTGGGGTTTTTCGGTTGAGCCGTGCCGGGAGTTTGCGCCACCACGGGGAGCGCCACCGCAGCGAGGAGAACGCCCGCCGCCAACGATCGAACTGCAAACCGTGTTTTCATGAAAGGTCCACCCCTCGTGGCAGGGCCGGCTGGAACCGACAGAACTGCCCAGGATAGGTCTGTCTCCTAACTATAACTGATGCCCGTCCACCCCGCCCGGGTTTCAACCGTTTCCGGCGGGAGCCTCGTAGACTTGTAAGGGAGTGTCAAATCACACGAATCCGCTGCTGGTGGTGTGCGGTCCGACGGCATCCGGGAAGAGTGCGCTCGCCCTTTTCCTGGCTCTTCGCTACGGCGGCGAGATTGTGAATTGCGACTCGCTGCAGATCTATCGCGGGATGAATGTCGGGACGGCGAAGCCGTCAGCGGTTGAACGAACCGCGGTCCGGCATCATCTCTTCGATCTGCTGGAGCCGAGCCAGGTGTTCAACGCCGGGCAGTATGCGGCTGAGGCGCGGCGAGTGATTGCGGAGATCACGGCCCGCAAGGGGTTGCCGGTGGTTGTGGGCGGGACGGGGTTCTACCTGCGGGCGCTGCTTGACGGACTGGCAGAGGGGCCCACCCGGGATGACCTGCTGCGGAGCGGCCTGGCGCAGCGGGAGCAGCGGCGGACGGGCAGCCTCCACAGGATTCTACGCCGCCTGGACCCAACTACCGCGGGCCGCATTCATCGCAACGATGTGCAGAAGACGATCCGCGCGCTGGAGATCTGCCTTCTTTCACGGCAGCCGGCGTCGAGCCTGTTTGCCACCGCGGCCACCGCCCCCCTTGAGGGCTACAGGATGCTGCAGATCGGACTCGATCCGGTCCGGGCCGAACTGCATGAGCGCATCGCGCGTCGCACGAAAGCGATGTTCGAGGCGGGCCTCCTGAAGGAAGTGGAGGAACTCCTGCGGAGTGGGGTGCCGGCGGATGCTAAGGCCTTTGAATCCATCGGGTACAAGGAGACGCTGGGACTGCTTCAGGGGCGTTTGACCGGCGAGCAGGCGGTAGAGCTGACCACAATCGCCACGCGCCAGTACGCCAAGCGCCAATTGACCTGGTTCCGCCGGGACCCGCGCGTACGGTGGCTGAGTGGGTTTGGGGAAGAGAAGGCGATAGAAGAGACGGCGGAGGGGTGGGTTCGGGATTGGTTGGCCGCCGTGGCGTGATTTTACAAAACGAATCCACGCGAGGCACGTATTAGCTAGTGTAGTGGTAAGCGCGAGATAACTGGATTCACCATTTTTAGGTGGTGTGAAAAAACTAGTATGTTTAGGTTACACCACCAAGAAGTTGGTAAATTTCTCAGGAGTGCTTGCTATAAGCCACGCGCATGAGCCTATAATTAGAGTCAGGAGTCCATGATGACCAAAACCGTGAAGTTCTTCGCATTGTTTCTTACGATCGCTATGGTGTGCGCCAGCGCCGCCAGCTATTCTGTTACCCTCTTCCAGCCTTCGCATGTCGCGGGCAAGGATCTGAAGCCGGGTGAGTACAAGATGACCGTCGAAAAGGACAAGGTCGTCATCTCACAGGGCAAGAATAAGGTGGAGGCGCCGGTGAAGCTGGAGACGGCAGACTCGAAGTTTTCGACCACGACCGTGCGGTACGCCGAGGACAACGGCAAGTCGAAGCTGCAGGAGATCCGGCTGGGTGGGACGAACACCAAGGTAGTCTTTAACTAACTGAGCTGAAGAAAGATACGATTGCAGTCCAGGCCCCCGGGGATCCCCGGGGGCCTTCGTACTTTGGGGGCGCGGCGGCCTGTTATACTGCCCTCGTGTTGCGGTTCGCGTTGAAATTGGCGTTGATTCTGGCCTGCGGAGCGGCGTGCGGGCAGGAAACGGTGGCGATTCTGCCGTTTTCGAATGCTGGGCAGAGCAGGAATCTGGACTGGATTGGATACAGCGTGGGGGAGGCGGTGTTGCGGTCGTTCTCGGCGGCTGGGGCGACGGTGGTGGCTCCGGAGGACCGGGATCAGGTGGTGTCGGAGATGGGGGTGGCCAAGTTTGCGCTGTTGACGCGGGCGAGCGCGATGGAGATCGCGGTGAACCTGAATGCGTCGCAGGTGGTGTACGGCGAGTTTGAAGTGAAGCCGGCGCCAACCGGGGCGCCGGGCGCGCCAGCCTCGAAGGGGATACTGAGCATCACGTGTCATGTCGTGGACGTGAGGCGGATTCGGCGGTTAGGGGCCTTTCAGGAGTCGGGGCCGATCGAAGGGCTGTCGTCCCTGCAACAGGCTGTGGCGTGGAAGGCGATGGGGGCAGCGTTGGTGCATGTGGCGCTGACCGAGGAGGAGTTCCGCAAGAGCGTGCCGGCGGTGCGGTTGGACGCCCTGGAGAGCTACGTCCGAGGTCTGATGGCGACGGCGCCGGAACAGAAGCACAAGCTGCTGGCGACGGCGGCGCGATTGGCGCCCGGGTTTTCAGCGCCTTGTTTCGAACTGGGCAAGCTCGACCTGTTCGCCCTGAAGAACTATCCGGCGGCGGCGGAATGGCTGCAGAAGGTATCGAATGCGGACTTGCACTACCGGGAGGCGCAGTTCTATCTGGGGGTGGCGCGCTTCAGGACGGGGGAGTTCCAGGCATCGGCCGAAGCGTTCCGCAAGCTGTCTGAAGAGGTGCCTCTGCCGGAGGTGATCAACAATCTGGGGGCAGCCCGCAGCCGTCTAAACGACCCGGCGGCGGTGGATCTGTTCCGCAAAGCGATCGAGAGCAATCCGACCGATCCGGACCTGCATTTCAACGCGGGCTATGCGCTGTGGCGGCAGAGCCAGTACCCGGCCGCCGCGGAGGAGTTTCGCGTATCGCTTCAGCGCCACCCCGATGACGAGGCGGCGACGCTGCTGTTGGGGCGGTGTCTGAAGGAGCAGCCCTACCGTGCCGGGGAGTTGAAGACGGAAGCATTGGAGCGGCTGAAGACGGAGTATAACGAATCGGCGTGGCTGGCCCTGAAGGCGATGATGTCGCCGAAGCCGTAGGGCCTGCAGGTGAACAGAACTTAAGGACTATCGGATCGGATTACAGTTGAGATGCCAGTAGAATGAGAAGGACGTGCGTTCCCCCTGGATTCTGTTGGCACCGGTGGCTCTGCTGTGCGCGGATGGCCCGAAGGATGGCGGCAAGGCCGGCGATCCCAAGGCGGCGAGTGTGTCCGCGAACTCGAGCGCCACGCCACGCCTGGCCAGTTCAGCGCAGCGGAACGAAAACGTCGTCGTCTACCTGATCGACACGAACGCGATCAAGGAAGCGAACGTCCGGCTGGGGACGAGACCGACGGCGGTGGCGGAGTTTTCTCCCGAATCCCAGTATTTTGCGACGGAGCACGGCCGCCCTGCCTCCGAGACCCTGATGATGAAGCCGGCCGGCGCGGCGGGCTGGCACGGCGATGCGGGCTTCCAGCATCAGAACAGCGTCTTCAACGCGCGGACGTTCTTTCAGGTGGGCGGAGTGAAGCCCTCGCATCGGAACTTTTACAACGGGCGCCTCACTGGCCTGCTGCCGCGGCTGGGGGCGTTGACGGCTACTTTCGCGCAGCGGGACATCCGGGGCATGGTGAACGGCAATGTGCTGGTGCCGCTGCCTTCAGAGCGGACGCCGCTAGCGACCGACCCGGCCACGCGGGAGATTGTGCAGCAGTTTCTCAACGCCTATCCGAACGAAGCGCCGAACCGTCCGGACTTCGACCAGCGGGCGCTGAACACGAACGCGCCGCAGCGGATCGACGACATCGCGGGCAGCCTGCGGTTGGACACACCGCTGCGGCCGACGGACAAACTGATTCTGTTTTACAGCCTGGACCGGCAGAACATCGACGCGTTTCAAATGGTGGCGGGGCAGAACCCCGACACGATCATTCACAACCACCGGGCCCGGATCGCCTGGCTCCACACGATTTCGCCGTCCACGGTACTGCAGGTGGCGGGATCGTTCAGCAGAAACCGCTCGGCCCTTGTGGCGGAGCCGAATGCCGTGGGGCCGAGGGTGCGATATGGCTACAGCATTGAGGAACTGGGCCCGGACTCCTACTTCCCCATCAAGCGCGCGACCAACACGTTCCGCTATGGCGCCAACCTGCAGCACCTGGCGGGCGGGGGCCGGCACCAGATTCAGGTGGGCGGAGATTACAGCCGGTTCCAGTTGAACGGCGAGGAGACCTACAACGGGCGCGGGCAGTTCCAGTTCGGCGCCGGGTGGGGCCGGAACTCGATCGACAACCTGCGTTGGGGCACGCCGCTTTCTTATGAAGTTTCGCTGGGCGACATCAATCGCGGCTATCGCAACTGGATGGTGAACCTCTACGCCGGGGACAAGTTCAAGGTCAGCCAGCGGCTAACATTGATCTACGGCTTGCGCTACATGGCAGACTCCCGCCCCGTGGAAGTGCAGGCCCACGAGGTAGTGCCCTACCGGACCGATGCCAACAATCTCTCACCGCAGGTGGCGCTGGCCTGGCGCGCGGGCCGGGGTTGGGTGGCGCGGGCGGCATACACGACGACGTTCGGACAGATCCTGCCCGTGACGTATCAGCAGATCCGGTTGAATCCGCCGGACGTGACCTATGTGATGGCGCCGGATCCGTATCTGCCGGATCCGCTCCGCGGCGTGGAGATCGGGCCGGGGGCGCGGTATTCGCCGACGTGGCTGGCGAAGGAATTGGCCACGCCCTATTCTCACCAGTACAACGCAACCTTGGAGCGGCGCATGGCGGCGGACTCCGTGTTGAGGGTGAGCTATATCGGCAGCCGGTCGATCAAGATGCTGAACACCTTCACGATGAACCGCGCCGAGCCGGTGCCGGGGATTCCTCTCACCACGGCAACGGTAAACGAAAGACGTCCGGACGCGCGCTACTACGACGTGAAGTGGATTGTGAACGGCGGCCAGGCCTATTTCGACGCCGGCCAGGTGAGCTGGGACCTGCCGGTGCGGCGCGGGTTGATGGTGAACGCCGGCTACACGTTCTCGAAAGCCATCGATTCCGGCGCGGACTTCACGGCCACGGCCGCGAACAAGGACGTGAGCAACTTCCGGACCCAGTGGCAGTACGAGTCCTTCGGCGACCGTAAGGGGCTGTCGAACTTCGATTCGACGCATGCGCTGATGTTCAACTACTCCTACGACATCCCGGGGCCGAAACAGGCTCCGAACCTCTTGCGGGCGGCGCTTTCGCGCTGGCAGGTTTCCGGCGCGAATATGTGGAAGAAGGGGACGCCCCTGACGCTGTACATCGGTAGCGATTCACCGGGGTTTGGCAACGTGGATGGGGGTGGCGCGGATCGGCCGAACATCCTGGACCCGTCGATTCTGGGCAAGACAATCGGGAACCCGGATGAGGCGACGCAGATACTGAGCCGTTCGCGGTTTGGCTTCATGACGCTCGGGCAGCATTCGGGGTCGCTGGGCCGCGGGACGTTCCGCAAATCGTCGATCTGGAACTGGAACGCCGCGCTGGTGCGGCAGTTCCGGCTGCCGAACGAGTGGGCGGCGCAGCTCCGGGCAGAGGCCTACAACCTCTCCAATACCCCGCAGTTCGATGAGCCGCAACGCAACCTGACTTCACCGGCGTTCGGCAAGATCACGAACACGCTGAACGATGGCCGGGTTTTCCAATTCGGTTTCCGGCTGTTGTTTTAGGGAACGGTGCGGAAAGTAGGGATCTGAACCAAGGTGTCGTCGGCGAGGGCGCGTCCGGCGGCGGCGAGAGTGGCGCCTTCCTTGAGCAGCAGGAGGACGGCGATTTCGTCGCAGGCCTGGAACTTCGGGCAGCGCAGGCAGTCTTTCCAGGCTTTCAGGGGGAGTTCGGAGCGATCCACCTCTTTGTAGCCCATCTTCGTGAAGAAGCCGGGCACGTAGGTAAACGCAAAGAGGGCGTCGAGGTCGTATTCCCGGCCTTCCTTCTCCAATGCCTCCATGAGGAGGCGCCCGGCGCCATGACCCTTCGTGTCGGGGTGGACAGCCAGGGAGCGGACTTCCGCCATTGTTGGCCCATAGAAGTGCAGCGCGGCGCAGCCGAGGATTCGCTCGCCGTCGCAGAGGATGGTGAAGTCGCGGATGCCTTCGGAGAGTTCGAATTCGTTGCGCGGCAGCATGATGCCCTGGCGGGCATAGTCGTTGATCAGCGACAGGATGCCGGGGATGTCGCTCATCTTTGCTTTGCGCAGGCTGAGGGCCGTGCTCACATTCATGCCGCGGACACTTTCAGCCGGGTGCCGAGGCTCTCGCCGGCGACGAGTTTCCTGATGATGCCATGGGTGGCGCCGGCGGCGATGACCACCTCGCCGACACCGTGCTCGAGGGCGGCGCAAGCTGAGTTGAGCTTAGCTTCCATGCCACCGGAGGCGACGCCGCTGGAGATGAGGGCGCGGCATTCCTCGGGAGTCAGGGTGGAGAGGGTAGCGCCGTCCTGGCCGCGCACGCCTTCCACGTCGGTGAGGAAGAGCAGTTTGTCGGCTCCGTAGCCGGCAGCGCAGGCGACGGCCATCTGGTCGGCATTGACGTTGTAGACGTTGCCCTGGCGGTCTCCGGCGACGCAGGCAACCACGGGGACGAAGTTGGCGCCGGTGAGCGCTTCGAGGACCTCGGGATTGGTGCGGATGATCTGGCCGACGGCGCCGAGTTCCGGGTTCATCTGGCGGGCTTCGGCCAGCGCGGCGTCGATGCCGCTGATGCCCACGGCCGGAACGCCGGCGGCGACGAGGGAACTCACCAGTTCCTTGTTGACACTTCCGGCGAAGACCTTCACAACGGCGTCGATGACATCGGGGGAGGTGACGCGGAGGCCGTTGACGAAGGTGCTCTCGACGCCGCGCTCCTTGAGAAACCGGGTCATCTGTTTGCCGCCTCCGTGCACGACGACGGCGCGGACCCCCAGGCCCGGCAACTCCGCGATCTGGCCGGCGAGCGCGGCGCGGGAGGCCGCGTTGTCGAGCAGGGTTCCGCCGAGCTTGATCAGCACTTTCACAACAATCCCTCCGTTTCGATGAAGCCGAACATGAGATTCATGTTCTGGACCGCCTGCCCGGCGGCTCCTTTCACCAGATTATCGATGCAGGCGACGACGACGGCGCGGCCGGTGGCGGCGTCGAACCGGATACCGAGGTCGCAGAAATTGGTGCGCGCCACACGGCGCAGGTCGGAGAGATGGCCCTCCGGGTAGATGCGGACGAAGGGTTCCTTGGCGTATGCAGCCAGGTAGATATCGAGAAGTTCCGCGCCGGACTTGATGTTCTGCGTGCGAAAGTAGATGGTTTCGAGGATGCCCCGATCGATGGGGATCAACTGGGCGGTGAAGCTGAACTCACGCTCCTCCAGGCCGGAGTTCATGAGCACTTCCGGCACGTGGCGGTGATTGAGGATGGAGTAGGCTGAGAAGTTCTCCGTGACTTCGCAGAAGCTGGTCTTCAGGCTCGGCTTGCGGCCGGCGCCGCTGACTCCGCTCTTGGCGTCGCACACGACTCCGGCGGAGCGATCGATGACGCCAGCCGTAATCAGAGGCCGGAGGGCGAGGTTGGCGGCGGTGGGGTAGCAGCCGGGATTGGACAGGAGCCTGGCGCCTGGGATCGCGTCGCGGTAGAACTCAGGCAGGCCGTAGACGGCGTCGGCGAGCCACTGCGCCTGCGAGTGGTCCTCTTTGTACCATTGCTGATAGCGCTCGACGGTCTTGAGGCGGAACGCGCCGCTGAGGTCGATCACCTTGACCCCCCGTTCGAGCAGAGGAGGGGCGAGCGTCATGGAGACTTCGGGGGGAGTGGCAAGGAAGACGACGCCGATGCCGGCTGCGGCGACCTCGTCTGCCTGAGTAGATAAAACCTGATGGCCCTGGTGTCCCAGGGGGAGGATCTCGGGGGCGCTATCGGCGCGGTGCTCGAGCAGGACAGGCGCCGCATACTGATGGCGGGCGAGGATCTTCTGCAGTTCGACGCCACTATAACCGCGGAAACCGACTACACCAGCAAGCAAAGCCATGGGGACGCCACCTCGATTGGTTATTTATACACTCTCATGAATAAATATAACATGAGTTCGTTTCAGGATTCCAGTCATGGCAGGCGCGTAGACGGGATAGATCTTCCCAGTACTGATTGAGTTGTTTGCACTGCGCAGAGTTCGTACATTCGAATCAGCGGCAGGCAGCGGTCCGGAGCGCCGAGGGCGCCGATGGAGGAGGCGGATCGCCGCCGCCGCAAGCAGGGGCCTGGGGGGATTTTGGAATTGGGTGTTTCACTGATCCTAAAGCGAATCCGCCTTAGAACCGATAGTACTTACGTGCACCCACTGCACCAACCTGAGGTTCTTGCCGAAGCTGCGGCGGGGCTAAGCCGGCAATTGCAGTCGCTTCTGAAAGAGACCAGCGAGAGGCTGCGACCGGAGCTGGGCCGGCTGGAACGCCGGTATGCGCGACGCCTGAAAGAGATGGAGTTCACGACGGAGCAGGCGGCGTGTCTGCAGACGATCACACTGGGTGCGGCGGCAAAGACACTGACGGCGGGAGAGACGCTTCAGCGGTTCCTGGACGATGTACAGTACCGCGGACGGCGGCTGGCGAAGCTGGACCTGGCTCCGGCGCGGGTAGTGAGTGCGCTGCGCGAATACGACGCGATTCTGGACCAGGGCTTGAGCAAGAGGCTGCGCGAACAGTTGGTGAACCTGGAGTGGCTGAGGGGCCAGTTGCATTTCCTGGTGGTTCTCACGCTGAACAATGCGTTTTACCAGGTGCGGGAGGCGGAGAGCCGGGCGTTTTACGAACTGTTTCGGGCTGAGGTGGAGTCCAGGAGTCTGCAGGAACTGTTACCGCGATTCCTGGAAGTACTAGGGGTTTATACCGGCGCGGCGGCGGCGAGCATTTACCTGGTGGATGAGCAGGGTGGATTGAGGGCGGCGGCGGCGTTGCCGGAAGCGAGTCCGGCGACGGTGCAGCTGACGCCGCGGTTGCTTGCGCGTCTTGAGGCGCCGCTATGTCTGACCGTGGACAAAGGCCGGAAGGCGTCGGCGATTTCGCTGATCCTGCAGGAGTCGTGGCGCAAGAGCAGCCCGACAGTCTGGTCGATTCCACTGTTGTCGGCGGGCCGGCTGCAGGGCGTGATGCAATTTGCGTTCAGCAAGCCGTATGCGTGGCTGCCTCGCGAGGTGGGTCTGTTGCAGGCGGCGGCCGAGCGGTGCTGGCTGGCGGCGGAGAAGGCCCAGCTTCTGGAGCATCTTTCGGAGCGGGAAGAGAAGATCCGCCAGTTGGCGGAACACATGGTGGAGGTGGAGGAGGCCGAGCGGCGGAGAATCAGCCGCGAACTGCATGACGAGGCCGGGCAGTCGCTGCTCTGTGTGCGGCTGCAGTTGGAGATGCTGGAGCAGGATCTGACGCCCGGGATGGAAGGTGTGAAGAAGCGGCTCGGGGACGTGCGGCAGATGACGGAGCACACGATCCTGGAGATCCGGCGGCTGATCGCGGCGCTGAGTCCGGCGATTCTGGAGCAGATGGGCCTGGCGGCGGCGGTGCGGCAACTGGTAGGGCGCTTCCGGCGAGTGCATGAAGCCGACGTTCGGATCCAGCTTCCGCGGAAGCTGGAGCTGCCGAAGCGGGTAGAGATCATCGTCTACCGGTTGGCGCAGGAGATTCTGAACAACATAGCCAAATATTCCCAGGCGACTCATGTAAACCTTCTGGTGGAGTCAGCCGATGGATACCTGAGGCTGCAGGTCGAGGACAACGGTGTTGGCTTCGATGTGGGTGAGGCCTTTTCCCGGAGAGACTGCTATGGTCTATCGGGGCTAAGAGAGAGAGTTGCCCTATTGGGCGGCAGTTTAGCCGTGAGAAGCCGGCGTAGGCCGGCAGCCGGAACAAAGGCGAACCCTCGGACGGCGAAAGAAGACGGGCAGGTCGGCATAGACCGCCCAGGGACGATGATCTGGGCGGAGTTGCCGCTCAGCGAAATGGGAAACGCAAAGGGCGTTTCCAGAAGCGGGGAGAGGACCCTAACCCGGGTAGTAGAACCTGGACGCCGGAGGCCCGCTTAACCTTTGACGGCATCGTAGACATTGACTGGAGTTGATTCTATGGCAAAGATCCGTATTCTCCTGGCGGATGATCACACGCTCTTTCGTCAGGGCATCCGGCAACTGATCTCTTCCGAAACCGACATGGAAGTGATCGGTGAGGCATCCAACGGTGGCGACGCCGCCGACAAAGCCGCGGAGTTGAGGCCCGACCTTGTCCTGATGGACATCGGCATGCCGGGACTGAGCAGCTTTGAAGCCACCCGCCAGATCAAGAAGAACCGCCCGGAAACGAAGGTTCTTGTCCTCACCATGTACGACGATGAAGACTACCTGGTGGAAGGCATGGAAGTGGGGGCGAACGGGTATGTTCTGAAGGACAGTCCGGCGCACCAACTGACGGCGGCAATCCGCGACGTTTGCCGGGGCGGGAGTTATCTGAGTCCGAGGATGCTGTCGCAGTTGGTGGACGATTTCCGTTCGCGAATCAAGAGCGCCAACCGGCTCCCGCGTTTTGCCACCCTCACGACGCGCGAACGCGAAGTTCTGAAGCTGCTGGCGGAGGGGAACTCCGTGAAAGAGATCGCCTGCGATCTCAATTTGAGCGTGAAGACGGTGGAAGCACACAAGTTCAACCTGATGCGTAAGCTGGACATCCACAACAAGGCGCAACTGGTGCAGTACGCCATTCAGAAGAAGATCATCAAGATCCCCAACCTGGCATAGCCCGAGGTTTGCCGAACGAGGAGAGCCGCTGGAGTGTGAGGAGACCTCCAGCGGGTCGGCAGGACCCCGCGTCAACAGCACTGACGGACCAGGAAGCGATGTACAATCGACTTCGACGCCAGTGATGCTGGCGCGGGGTATTTCATTATGAATCGAAGATCATTTCTTTCCCGGACTCTTTCCATTCCTGCCGCGGGCGGCATCCTGACGGCGCAGGCGCAAGGACGGCTGCCGATTCGGAAGGGCATCCTGCTGAGCATGCTGCCCGGCTCGATCTCCATTGCCGACCGGTTCGCGCTTGCGAAGGAGTGCGGATTTCAATCGATGGAGTGCGGAACGGAGGACGATCAGAAGGTTGCCGAGGAGATCCTGGCGGCGAGCCGCAAGTCGGGACTGCCGATTCACTCGGTGATGAATCGCGACCATTGGAAGTTTCCGCTCTCCAGCCCCGACCCGGCGGTGGTGGCGCGCTCCGTGCAGGGCATGGAGACGAGCATGCGGAATGCGAAGCTGTGGGGGGCCCAGACTGTGCTACTGGTACCGGCGGTCGTGAATCCGGAGGTCTCCTATCAGCAAGCCTGGGACCGGTCTGTGGAGCAGATCCGGAAGATGATCCCACTGGCCAAGGAGTCGAAGGTGGTCATCGCGGTGGAAGAGGTTTGGAACAAGTTCCTGCTGAGCCCGCTGGAATTCGCCCGCTACGTGGATCAGTTCCAGAGCCCGTGGGTGCAAGCGTATCTCGACGTGGGCAACATGGTGCTGTTCGGCTATCCGCAGGACTGGATTCGCACGCTGGGCAAGCGGATTGCGAAGGTGCACTTCAAAGACTTCGGCTGGAAGAACTACAACCTGCCGGTGGAAGGCCAGGCTGCGGCGGCGCGCAAACGCGTGCCGGAGTTTGTGAATCTGCGGGACGGCGACATCGACTGGAAAGCGATCCACAAGGCACTGGCAGAGATCGGGTACAAAGGCGACGTGACAGTGGAGTTGGCCGGCGGAAACGCCGATTATCTGAAAGAAGTCAGCCGTAGAGTGGATTTGATTCTGGAAGGTGCGTAACGCAGAGGCGGCATCCGGAAGCCGGGCATAGACGAAGCCCGCGGATGCGAGACACAATGGGTGTACGCAACTTCGGTAGTCGTTATGAAGAAATTCCTGCTTGGCATTGTGGCCGGACTGATCATTGCCGTGGTCTCCAGCGCCGTCATCTTCTTTGCGGCGGTGAAGTTCGCTAATCGGCCTCCGGAACTGCCCGATAAAGCATGGCTGGCGTTACGAGTGGAGGGGGAATTGCCGGAAGCCCCACCGGTTTCATTACCCCTCCCGGCATTTGCGGCGCGTTCTCCGCTGACGGTGGCGGAGATGTGGAGTGTCCTGCGGCGCGCGGCTGTGGATCCGCGGATCGCTGGAGTGGTTTTGAAACCGCGAGGGTTGTCGGCGGGTTGGGGCAAGATCGAGGAGATTCGCAGCGGCATCGAAGCGGTCCGCAAGGCAGGCAAGCCTGTGTACGCATGGCTGGCCTCGCCGGGGATGCGCGAATACTATCTGGCGTCGGCGGCGGACAAGGTGTTCGTGACGCCGGAAGACATCGTGGACGTCAAGGGGATGCGAATTGAGTCCACGTACCTGAAGGGTTCGCTGGACAAGCTGGGAATCGAGGCCGAAGTCGAACACATCGGCAAGTACAAAGACGCCGGCGACGTGTTTACGCGAACGGGCATGAGCCCGGAGACCAAAGAAGCGCTGAACGCGATCCTGGACGAGCTGTTCGGACGGGTCTGTTCCGGGATCGGAGCGGGCCGGCGGCTGGCTCCGGAGAAGGTGCGCGCGCTGTTGGATGAGGGGCCGTTCCTGGCGCCGAAGGCCAAGGACGCCGGGCTGGTGGATGGATTGGAATACGAGCGGGATGTGGAAAAGATGCTGGCGGAGAAGGTGGGGCTGAATGCGTCGAAATCCGTCACCGCGCGGCAGTTCCTGCAAGGCGGCGGCGGGCGGGACCCTAAGAAGGCCCGCAGCATCGCGTATCTGGTGGCGCAGGGTGACATCCTGCGTGGCGCCGCGGCCGGCATGTTTGGGGAAGAACGCAGCATCACGCCGCGCTTCATCGAGCGGCAGGCGAAGCTGATCGCCGATGATCCGGCCATCAAGGGCGTGATCGTGCGCATCGACTCCCCGGGCGGCGACGCCATCGCTTCCGATGAGATCCTCGGAGAGTTGCGCAAACTGGCCAAGAAGAAGCCGATGGTGATCTCGATGTCCGACGTGGCGGCCTCCGGCGGCTACTACATCGCGATGACGGGCGATCCGCTCATCGCGTATCCGCAAACGGTGACGGGGTCCATCGGGGTGATCTACGGCAAGGCGAACCTGGAAGGGCTGTACGCGAAGCTGGGCATCACCAAGGAAGTGCTGCAGCGCGGCCGGTTCGCAGACATGGATTCCGACTTCAAGAGGCTGACGCCCGAGGGGCGCGCGAAATTGAGGGAGTCTCTGCAGTTCATCTACGACGGGTTCATCCGCAAGGTGGCGGTGGGCCGCAGGAAGCGGGCTTCGGAGATCGAGGCGCTGGCACAGGGGCGGGTCTGGATCGGCGCGCATGCGCGGCAGAACGGATTGGTGGACGAGGTGGGTGGATTGGACAAGGCGATTGATCTGTTGAGGCCGAGGGCCGGACTCCGCGCCGAAGACCAGGTGAGGCTGGTGCTGTTCCCAGGGCAGCGCACCATGCTGGACGAACTCTTCCACCCCTCTCCCGAAGCGGACTCCGGTTCAGTTTCGTCGGAAGCTTCACTGCTGGTGCGGCAACTGCCCCCGGGCGTGGCGCCCTGGTTGGCCGGCGGGATATTGCGAGTGATGCCGTATCAGCTTTCGTTCCGATAGAACGAATTCGAGGGGTGGACCAGAGGCGGTCCGGCTAAAAGGCGTGGCTGGAGCAAATGCCGTTGGATTGCAGGGCGACGGCCATCTTTTCGAGGGCGGACTTGTGGATCTGGGAGACGCGGCTTTCGTTGATGCCGAGGATCCCTCCGATCTCCTTCATCGTCATCTCGTTGGTGTAGTAGAGGGTGACGACTTTCTTGTAGCGTTCCGGCAGGACGGCCATGGCGATGTCGAGTTTCTCTTTCATCTGCTCGCGGGCGCACATGGAGTCCGGCTGGCTCTCGGGGCGGGAGGGGAATTCCGGCGCGGGTAGATCTTCATTTTCCTGAGAGCGTGTGGAGGCGGAGATCAGGCCGACATTGCGGAGATCGATGGCCATCTGCCGCCAGCGGGCGACATCGACGCCGAGTTTCTCGGCGACCTCTTCCTCAGTGGGTTGGCGCTGCAGCGTGGCAAACAGGTCGCGAGTCACCTGCTCCACCTGTTTGTGGCGCCGGCGAAGATCGCGGGAGGCCCAATCCAATTGCCGGAGGCTGTCGAGGATGGCGCCCTTAATGCGGTGCTTGGCGTAGCTGGAGAATGCCACCTGCTTGTTGGGATTGTACTTGGTGGCGGCATCAAACAGTCCCAGGATGCCGGCGTGGACGAGATCGTCCAGCTCGACATGGACGGGAAGGCTCTCATGCACTCGCAGGGCGATAACCTTCACGAGGGGCAGGTTTTCCATCACCACGCGGTCACGCCGTTCGAGCTTGGACTCTTTCTTCGGTGTGCACGCCTTGGTTTCCTGCGCCTGCGACGGGGCGGTTTGCTTGGCCGTCCTCTTGGGGGTCCGTTTTAACTGTTCCGTCGCCATTGCTACTGCAGTCGCTCTTGCCGCCATTGGAGTGTCCTTCTTCTTGCCAGGATTCGACCCTGCGCGGTTCCCTCTAACGGGGAACTCTGCGCCAGTTGCCGGGGCCGCCGGGTTCGTTGATTCTGTGAGGAACTCGCCCGACGATTCAGATAAGGCAATCGGCGGGCCAATCGGGCGGGGTGTCAGGCGTTCGCCTGCAGTTTCTTGACTATCGACGGCAAATCGAAGATTCTTTAGGCTTTCTTGAAACTCACCGGGGCGGTTGCCCGCGTCCTCATCCATGAGGTACGAGGAGCATCTCAGGCCTGATTCCCGTTTTGTCTCAGATTCTCCACGGGCACTCATCTCAGATCCCCTCAACCTGGAACACCGAGTTCCATTCCGGTACAAATAAGGCGCGGGTGAGCGAGTTGAGACAACATCCCCTCACTCTCCTGGGCCAATCGTAACGAATTACTGAGGATTTTCCGCTAGACGAATCGCCTGAGTTATCAGAGTCGATTTCCCTAGTCTGATCTAGGGTTTACCACCAATCGGAGAGGCCGTGAGCGGGCCTTACTGCAGCTCTTCTTTCTTCGTGGCGACCCAACTCTTGACAGCCAATGCGGCGAGGATCACCAGAACGGACCACCGGAAGTAGCCGTCCAGGGTGAAGCTCGCGGCGACTGCGAGCGCAGCATAGCCGCCCAGCGCCCACTTCAGCTTGCTCTTCGAATCCATGTGATCCCAATGATAGAACTAATGTCGCGGAGAAGTGGGGATGAAATGAGGGCGCTGGGAGGGCGCGGCTCGGGTTGGAGTGGTTGACTGGAGCAGCGCCGCGGGCGGTCAGCGCGGCATGTTGTAGGAAAAGACGAGTTGCAGGCGGATCTCGACGCCCTTGAATTCGGCCGGCAGGGGCGGGAAGGGGTTGCTGGCGCTGATGCCGGCGACGGCCGCCCGGTCCAGGGCATCGCGGCCGGAGGGCATGGAAATGACGAGTTTGGGGACGCTGCCGGTCTTGCTGATGGAGAACATGATGGCGGTGCGGCCCTGCAGACCGAGGCGGGCGCTTTCCGGAGTGACCGCCTGCCAGTTGCGCCTGACGGCGGCAAGGACCTGAATCAGATAGGGGCGGAAGTCAACGCCTTGGGGATCGCTGAGCAACTCCAGGGCGGAGGCGTTGCGGCGGGCGGCGGGGTCCTGGCTGATCGCTTCGCTGATGCCGCCGGAGCCGAGGGCGCCGGTATCGCCAACGGTCAAGCCGCGGCCGCCGCCCTTGACCACGCTCCTGATCGCTTCATCAACGCCCTGTTTGGGCGGCGCGATGCGGGCCTGACCGACGGCGCTGCCCGGCTGCGGTGCTCCGCCCCCCACCTTTTCGAAGGGATTGGCGACCTTTGGCGCCTCCGAGGGCGGCGCGCCGGGCATCCGCGCGGAGGGGCCGTTGGGCAGGTTGGGGAGGGTCTGCTGCGGAACTTCGATCTGGGGCGCCTCGATGACGGCACCCTGGCGCGGAACGGGGGCGCTCACGCCGGGAGGAGGGGTAAAGGGGCGGCCGGCGGGGGCCTGCTGCTGTTGCCGGATCTCCGGACGGGGCATGAGAGCCGCGAGATCGACCTCGGCGGCGGGCTTACCTTGCTGAGGCTCTTTCTGGGTGATCTTGAAAGGCGGCAGGTCGCGCGGGGCCACCAGTCGTGTCGCACGGCGAAAATCTCCCCGGATTTCGCTGTTTGTGAAGCTCCAGGCTCCTCCGGAAGGCGCATTGAGAGCGAAGACGATGACTGCGAGGTGATAGAGCAGGGTGCCGATGGCGGCGATCCGCTGGCGCCGGGACCGCTGCGGCTCATGCGGCAGAATCAGCAGTCGCGGTTCGTCATGGTTGCCATTCCAGTAGCGCTGAAAGTCCTCGAGCATGAAATCACAAGGCGGGCGGGGGCCCCATCTGGATAGACGCGCTGGCGAGGGTCTTCGCTACCACCTTGCCGTGATCTTTCATCTCGGCTTCGATCCATGTGGCGAGTTCAAGGGCGCGGGTGGCGGCCTCGCCGTCCACCTGGGGCCGGGTGCGGTGCTGGACGGCGGCGGCGAACGAATCGAGCTGACGTTTGAGCGGCTCCTGGCGGGTGACGATCTGGGGCAGGAGCTTCACCTGGCGCTTCTCGTCGACGGCGATGGAGAAGCACTCCTGTTTGGCGTAGTCGACTGAAACGTACTGGCGAGGCTGGAAATAGCGGAGTTTGCGGACGCGCTCGGTGGAGACGCGGGAGGCGGTGAGATTGGCGATGCAGCCGCCAGGAAACGTCAGGCGGACATTGGAGATGTCGGCCTTTTCGGAGAGGACGGGGATGCCGGCGGCGCGCACCTCGGAGGGCATGGCTCCGGTGATGGAGAGCAGGATGTCGAGGTCGTGGATCATCAGGTCGAGCACGACATCGACGTCAAGACTGCGGGGGGTAAAGACGCTGAGGCGGTGGATTTCAAAGAAGAGCGGCACGGTGACCAGTTTGCGGGCGGCCTCGACCGCGGGGTTGAAGCGCTCGAGATGGCCCACCTGGAGGATGCGGCCGTGCTGGGAGGCAGAGGCGACCATCTGGCGGGCCTCGTCCACGGTGACGGCGATGGGCTTTTCGACGAGGACGTCGAGGCCGGCCTCCATGAGGCGGCAGGCGACATCGCGATGGGCGACGGTGGGGACTGCGACGACAGCCGCGCGGCAGGCGGCGGCCAGGTCATCCAGGGAGGCAAAGGCCTTGCAGCCGAACTCGGCGGCGGCGGCGGCGGCGCGCGCCGGATCGGTATCGTACAGCCCGGTAAGTTCCGCCGCGGTGCTTTCGCGAATCACGCGCAGGTGGTTGCGCCCGAAGACCCCGGCGCCGCACACACCCATCGCCAACTTCTGCTCGCTCATTCTTCCTCCGGCGCGTAGCCGGCGACGGCGATGCCGTGGCGCGCGGCCAGTTCCAGCATTTCTTCCTTGTCCAAAAGGAGGGTCCGGCCGGCGTCGACGGCCAGCGCGGTGGTTCCCGTCTCCGCCATGGTGCGGATGGTATTGGGGCCGGCGACGGGCACGTCGAACTGCAGGTGCTGCCGGCGCTTGGATACCTTGATCAGGCGCAGGCCGCGGCCGTTCACCAAGGTAGAGGCACGGCGCAACATGGCATCCGTGCCTTCCATGGCTTCGACGGCGACGCAGGCGCGCTCGCTGACAGCCACGCTTTGTCCGATGTCGAAGCCGGCGAGGGCGTTCGCCACGCGACGTCCATAGTCGATATCCTTGCGCTCCTCGTCGTCCGGCTTGCGCTTGCCGATGATACCTTCGGGGGCCAGCAGGGGCTTCAGCAGGAGCGTGGAGTCCCCCAGATGGATTCCTTCCTTCTCGAGTTCGGTGCGGACTCCCCCGATGAGGGCGTCGGTGTTACGCGTGGGCAGGGACATCAGGAGCTTGAAGAGGCGCCAGTCGGGCTTGAGAGAGCTGAATAGCGAGGTGTGTTTCACCTGGCCGGCCATAATTACTTCAGTAATCTGTTCCTTGTGCAGGATGTCGATCAGCCTGCCCAGTTCGGCGATGGAGATCCAATGGCAGCTTGTGCCGAGTTGCTCGACCTCGGGCGGGGCGTTGTCCTTGAGGGCGATCACCACCACTTCATGGCCGAGTTGGCGGGCCGTCTCCAGCGCCAGCACTGGGAAGCGGCTCGACCCGGCGATAAGGCCATATCTCACTTGATGAACCCGCGCTTGCCTGAACGGATGAATTCGATGAGTTCTTCCACTTCCTTGCCCGGCGGCACCTGTTCGTGGATGGCTTCGATGGCCTGCGAGGTGTTCATGCTCTCGTTGGTGAGCAGGCGGAAGCACTTGTTGAGGGCGTCGACCGTCTCAGACTCGAAGCCGCGGCGCTTCAAGCCGACTTTGTTGGCGCCGAAGAGCTTGGAGTCGCGCGGGGTGACGGTCATGGAGAAGGGCAGCACATCCTGGGTGAGGACGCTGTAGCCACCGACGAAGGCGTGGCGGCCGATGCGGCAAAACTGGTGGACGCCGGAGAAGGCTTCGACGATGGCGTAGTCTTCGATGGTGACGTGTCCGGCGAGAGTAGTGGCGTTGCCGAGGATGCAGTGGCTGCCGACACGGGCGTCGTGGGCGATGTGGACGTAGGCCATCAGCAGGTTGTCGTCGCCGATGGAGGTGAGGGCGCCGCCGCCTTCGGTGCCGCGGTGGATGGTGACAAATTCGCGGATTCGGTTGCGGCTGCCAATGCGGGTTTCGGCGCGCTCACCGCGGTATTTCAGATCCTGGGAGGCGACGCCGACGCTGGCGTAAGGATAAAAGAGGTTATCCTCGCCGATCCAGGTGGGGCCCTCCATGTAGATGTGGGCCATGAGGCGGGTGCGGGCCCCGATCTCGACCTCGGGGCCGATGACACAGAAGGGCCCAATCTCGGCTTCGGGGTGGATCCGAGCCGCAGGATCGACGATCGCGCTCGGGTGGATTGCCATACTTACTCGGCTTGCGGCGGAACTCCGAGGGCCGGCTTGTCGGCCAGCTTGCACATGACGATGCCTTCGGCGACGATCTGGCCGTTGACCGTGGCGGTGCCCTGCATTTTCACGACGCTGGCCTTTCTTTTCAGCGTTTTGCACTCAATGATGAGGACGTCGCCTGGCAGGACGGGGCGGCGGAACTTGGCTTCTTCGATAGAGGCGAAGAGGACGAGCTTGTTCTTGCGGTCCGGCACGCTGAGCAGCACGAGCACGCCGCCCACCTGGGCCATGGCCTCGACAATGAGCACGCCGGGCATCACCGGGTAGTCGGGAAAGTGACCCATGAAGAAGGGCTCATTGGCGGTGACGTTCTTCTGGCCGACGATCCGCTCCTCCTCGATTTCGAGGATGCGATCCACCAGCAACATGGGGTAACGGTGGGGCAGGATGTCGCGAATATCTATGTTTTCGAGGACAGGCATCGCAGAAACGATATTCTAACATTCGATGGACGCTATCCTCACCCGCTCGCAGGCGGCCCAGCCTGCCATCATCAGCGCGCTCCGCCAAATGGTGGAGTGCGAATCGCCCAGCGACGACGCCGCGGCGGTATCTCGGTTCATGGACCTGTTGGCCGCGCAGGCGGCCGATATCGCCACGGCGAGGACCTTCCCGGGAGGGCGGTTCGGCAAGAACATGCTGTTGACGTTCCAACTGCCGGGGCCGAAGCGGAAGAGCGGGCCGCGGATTTTGGGAGTGGGGCATGGCGATACCGTTTGGCCGGTAGGCACGCTACAGAGCATGCCGTGGCGTGAAGAGGGCGGACGGCTGTGGGGCCCCGGCGTGCTGGACATGAAGGCCGGCCTGGCGTTCTTCGTCGAGGCGATGCGAATTCTGCGCGACCTGGACCTGCCGGTGAAGCGGCCGGTGGCGCTGTGGGTGGTATCGGATGAAGAAGTGGGCAGCGAGGTGTCGCGGCCTTTGACGGAGAAGTTGGCGTTGGAGAGCAGTGCGGTGCTGGTGGCCGAACCGGGGACGGGCCTGGCCGGCAAGCTGAAGACGGCGCGGAAGGGCGTCGGCGACTACGTTGTGAAGGTGCACGGCAAGGCGTCGCACGCGGGCGTGGACTTTTCGTCCGGCGCGAGCGCGATTGTCGAACTGGCGCGGCAGATCGAAAAGATCGCCGGGTTTACGGATCTGGAAAAGGGTCTGACGGTGAATCCGGGGGTGATCCGGGGTGGATCCAGGACGAACGTGGTGGCGGCGCAGGCGGAGGTGGAGGTGGACATCCGGATCGCGCGGATCCGGGACTATGCCGCTCTGCATAAGCGGTTTCTGGGGCTGAAGGCAGCGGACCCGCGCTGCCGGGTGGAGGTAACGGGCGGTTTGAACCGTCCGCCGATGGAGCGGACGAAGGGCGTGGCGGCGCTTTTCAGAGCGGCGCAGACGTTGGCGAAGAAGCACCTGGGGCTGGAGATTGAGGAGTCTGCTACAGGCGGCGGCTCGGATGGGAACTTCACGGCCGGGCTGGGGGTGCCGACGCTGGATGGAATCGGCGCCGTGGGCGAGGGCGCCCATGCGGCGAATGAGAGCATTCTGACGGACCGGATTGCGGACCGGACCGCGCTGCTCGCCCATCTCACCCGCCATCTGGGACAATAGACAAGGAAGTACTTCCCGATATGGTCATTACCGGCCTCTATTACGCCCTAGCACTGACGGGCGCCGGCGCCGTTTTGGGCTACTTCACCCGCGGATGGGTGGGGGTGCCTTTTTACGTCCTGGCGGTCTTCTGTCTGTGGTTTTTTCGTGATCCCGACCGCGTCATCCCGCCGGGCGACGTGGCCGTGTCTCCCGCCGACGGCAAGGTGGTGCTGATCAAGCGCACGCCGCAGTTCACGCGGGTGTGCGTCTTTCTGAATGTGTTTGACGTGCATGTGAACCGCGCGCCCATCGCAGGCAAGATCACCGCTGTGACGTACAAGCAGGGCAAGTTCCTGGTGGCCAGCAAGGAAGCGGCTTCTTTGGAAAACGAGATGAATACGATCACCATCGACGGTCACGGAACGGTGGTGAAGTTCTCGCAGATTGCCGGTCTGATCGCGCGGCGCATCGTCTGTTACAAAAAGCCGGGCGACTTTGTGACCGCCGGCGAGCGCGTGGGGCTGATCAAGTTCGGCTCGCGCGTCGATATTGAGTTTGGTCCCGAATGGGAGATCCGCGTCGCGGAAGGCCAGCGCGTATCGGCTGGCTCATCCATTCTTGCAGCCAGGAAGAAACCATGACTCCTCGCCTGAATCTCCGCGAGCGATTAATCGATCCGAACTCGCCCGACCGCGGTCCGCGGCGTGCGGCCTACGCGCTGCCGACGCTATTCACCGCCGGGAACCTCTTCATGGGGTTCGTGGCGATCGTGAAAGCGGTGGAAGGAGCGCTCTGGGCCGGCCAGGGCCACCTGGGGCCGAATCACCACTGGGAGCTGGCCGCACAGGTGATCGGCGTCTCGGTGTTCTTTGACGGCCTGGATGGACGCATCGCGCGTCTCACCAACACCACCTCCGATTTCGGCCGTGAGTTGGATTCCCTGGCCGACGTCATCAGCTTTGGCATCGCTCCGGCGGTGCTGGCGTTCGTGTACGGCTACCAGTTCCTGGACCCCGCGACGCCGCCGCAGGTGCACAAGTACCTGCTGCAGGCCGGCTATTTCATCCTGTTCATGTTCGTGTGCTGCGGGTCGATGCGGCTGGCGCGCTTCAACATCACGACGAATCCGGTGCCTCGCAATCCGGGTCGGCCAGACCGGAAATACTTCGTCGGTTTGCCCATCCCGGCCGCGGCGGGCATCGTAGCGGCCATCATCTACGCGGCGGACTCGATCCCGCTCACCGACTGGCGCTGGGGGGCGGCCTGGAGTGTGCTGCTGGCCACCCTGGCGTTCCTGATGGTGAGCACCTGGCGCTACCGTTCGTTTAAGGACTTCAGCCTGGTGTCGCCCCGCAGTCCGCGGAGCGTGCTGGTGCTGGCGATGTCGATTTACCTGATCTGGAACTTCTCGAAGCCGGTGCTGCTGGGCATGTCGCTGTTCTACGTAGGCAGCGGCATTGCGGTGCGGATCGGCGGCATCGTGCGGAGGGTGTTTTTCTCCGCGGCAACTCCCGCATAGGACCTGATATGGCGAAACCGCACTGGCTCTTACTGGGCGCCGAGACGCTTCTCGGCAAAGAGATCCGCGAGCTGGTGGAAGAGCGCAAGCTGCCCATCCTTTTGCGCACCGCCTCGGCGGAATCCTCTGAAACTGTGTTGACCTCCGGCGACGACGAAGTAGAGGTGCTGGAGCCGTTGTCGGAAGATCTCGTGGCGGAAGCACGAATCCTGCTGCTTGGCGCGTCGCTCGAAACCAACCGCCGGGCGCTTTCGATGGCGCATGCGCTGGCCGCGAAGCCGGCGGTGATCGACCTGAAGGGCGACTTCGAAGACCTGCCCGCCGATGTGGTGCGCTCACCGCTGCTGGAGGCATCCGGGGCCACGTTCCCGGAGGGAGCGGTGCATACGCCGGCTCATCCGGCCGCGGCCGCACTGGCGCGCCTGCTCTCCACTCTGCATGAAGCACACCGGGTGGCGGGCGCCGTGGTGAACGTGTTTGAGCCGGTGAGCCAGCAGGGGCAGGCCGGCATCGACGAACTGCACAAGCAGAGCGTGAACCTGTTCAACTTCCAGCCCCAGCCGAAGACCGTCTACGATGCGCAGGTTACGTTCAACCTGCTGCCGCGCTTCGGGGCGGAGGCCACGGCCAGCCTGGAGCGGGGCGAGCAGCGGATCGAACGCCACCTGGCGTCTCTGCTGGGGCCGCGCGGGGTGCCGCTGCCGTCGCTGCGAGTGATTCATGCGCCGGTCTTTCACGCCTACTGCCTGAATCTCTGGGTGGAGTTCGAGCGGAGGCCGCCAGTGGAAGCAGTGCGGCAACTGTTGTCGGAGGCAGGTTTCGACCTGCCGGACACGGGGGCTGATCCTGCTTCGAACGTGACGGTCGCCGGGCAGTCCGGCATTTCGGTGAGCGACATCGCGGAAGACCGCGCCTCGGCGCGCGGGCTGTGGCTCTGGGCGGCGTTCGACAATATCCGCGCGCTGGCTGATGAGTCGCTGCTGATAGCCGGCCTGCTGTCGCGCCCCGGGGGCGCGGCATGAGGGGGAGATTGCTGGCGGTGCTGCTGGCCGCCGGGCTGCTGGGTGGATGCGGGTACAAGGTGGGCGGGCAGTCGGACTTGTTGCCAGCCACGCTGAAAACTATCGCGGTGCCCACGTTTGCGAACAATACGCCGCGGTACCGGCTGACTGAATCGCTACCGAACGCGATCGGGCGCGAGTTTCTGTCGAGAACCCGCTACCGCGTGGTGGCCGATATGAACGAGGCCGACGCGATTCTACGCGGCACGGTTCGAAATTACATGTCCTACCCGACGCTGTCCGACCAGAAGACAGGGCGCGCGACCGGCATCCAGTTGTCGATCTTTCTCGACCTGAAGCTGGTGGAACGCAGCACGGGCAAGGTGCTGTACGAGCGGCAGAATATGGAGGTCCGCGGGCGCTATGAAGTGGCCGTGGACCAGGTGCAGTATTTCGATGAGAGCGCGGAGGCGCTTCGCCGCGTCAGCGCTGAGGTGGCCCGGCAAGTGGTGAGCTCGGTGCTTGAGGCGTTCTAGCGCATGACCCCGGACCAGTTTTTGCGAACCATCGGGCGACAGGGGCCTGAGCCCGTCTATCTGTTTGTCGGGCCGGAAACCTACCGGCGCACGGCCTGCCGGCGGAAGTTGACCAGTGCCGTGCTGAGCCCGGAGGAAGTGGATGAAGGGGTCACGCGGCACAGCCTGGATGAGGCTGCGCTGCCCGAGATCATCGACGATGCGCGGGCGATGTCGCTGTTTGCGCGCAACCGGTTGATCTGGGTCTCCTCGGCCGAGTCCGCGTTGCCGCGCGGACGGGCGGCAGCGGCCGAAGAGGGCGAGGAGTCCGGCTCCAAGCCAGCTTCGATCGAAGCGCTGGCGGCCTACTGCAAGGACCCGACGCCGGGCACGGTGCTGGTGTTCGATGCGCACAAGTGGGATTTCGAAGGGGAAGACAAGTCCAAGCTGGAGCGGCTGTTGAAGTTCTATGCGCCGGTCACGGCGACGGTGGAGTTCCGGCCCTACACCCCGCAGGAGGCGCGGCAGTTAGCCCAGACTCTGGCGGCGGAGCACAAGCTCCCGCTCGGTGCGGCGGAGCTGGACCTGCTGGTGGCAGCCACGGCGGGGGAGGCGGTCCGAATCGCTTCGGAGGTGGAGAAGCTGGCGTTGTATTCCACCGCCACCGGGGTGCGGATCTCGCAGGCCGACATCGCGGCGCTAGTCCCGGATGCGCAGGAGACCACGATCTTCAATCTGGTAAATGCGCTGGCGCGGAGAGACCGGTCGCAATCGATGGAACTGCTCGATACGCTGATCCGGGCCGGGGAGTATCTTCCCTTGGCGCTGACGTTTCTGGGCGGCGTGTTTCGCATGGCGCTGGCGGCACGGGAACAAGGCTTGCGCTCGTCGCAGGACGTGCAGACTTACTTTCAGCGGCAGGGTGTGCCGATGTGGCGGTCGCGCGCCGAGCAGATCTATGCTGCCAGTTCGCGCTTCTCGAAGGAGAAGCTGGAGAGGGCGATCCAATCGACCTTTGAGGCGGACAGGGATCTAAAGTCCACCCGGCCGGACGACCGGCTGGTGATGGAGACCTTCATCCTGAGGCTGACCAGCTAGGAGATCCAATGGCCGAGCGCACGATCCACTTGCCAGTGGAGGCGGCGCGCCTGCTGCGCCAGGGCGGCACACCGTTGGTCGCCCAGATTCACTCCTGCCTGGTACCGGACGGCCCGGAGACCCCACCTCCGTTGCAAAGCCTGCGCCGCGGACCGGAGTTCCCCATGGCCGTGGAATTCCTTCTTAATCGGGGGTAGGAGGGGCCGATCGGGTCCTTTGCTAGACTGAGGAAGCACATTCTCGAGTTGGAAGGCATTCTTATGTCCACCCCAGAGAGCCTGTTCCCCCCATTAGCAAAAGCACTATTGGAGAAGATCCGCTCGAAGACCGCGCGGGTCGGTGTGGTTGGGTTGGGTTATGTCGGCCTGCCGCTGGCGGTCGAGTTCGGCAAGGCCGGATTCACCGTCACGGGCATCGACGTCAGCGCCGACAAAGTGGCGCAGATCAACAGTGGCGTCAGCTACATCCAGGATGTGCCCACCAGCGAAGTGGCCGAGCTCGTGGCCGCCGGGCGGCTGAAGGCCACCACTGAGTTCTCCGCCATTCAGGAACTCGACACCGTCAACATCGCCGTGCCCACACCGCTGCGCAAGACGAAGGACCCGGATATGTCGTTCGTCGTGAACGCCGCGCAGTCCATCGCCGGCAATCTTCATCCGGGCCTGTTGGTGATTCTGGAATCCACAACCTATCCGGGCACCACGGACGAGCTGCTGCTGCCCCTGTTCAGCGCTTCCGGCCTGAAGGTGGGCGAGGATTTCTTCCTCTGCTTCTCGCCGGAACGGGTGGACCCAGGGAATCCCAAGTATCAGACGAAGAACATTCCCAAGGTGGTGGGTGGCATCACGCAGGCCTGCACGGCGGCGGGCGCGGCGTTCTATGGCATGGCGCTGGAGACCGTGGTGCCGGTGAGCAGTACGGTGGTGGCGGAGATGGTGAAGCTGCTCGAAAACACCTTCCGCATGATCAACATCGGGCTGGTGAATGAACTGGCGGTGATGTGCCACCGCATGAATATCAACGTCTGGGAGGTGATCGACGCGGCGGCCACCAAGCCGTTCGGCTTCATGCCGTTCTATCCCGGCCCGGGGCTGGGTGGGCACTGCATCCCGATCGATCCGTTCTACCTTTCCTGGAAATCGAAACAGGCGGGCATCGAGGCACGTTTCATCGAACTGGCCGGCTACATCAACGGCGACATGCCGCACTACGTGGTGCAGCGCGCGCAGGACGCGCTGAACGATCACGCCAAGGCGTTGAGGGGTTCGCGCATCCACGTGATGGGCGTGGCCTACAAGCGCGACATCGACGACGTGCGGGAATCTCCGGCGTTGGACGTGATCCACCTGTTGCGCCAGCGTGGCGCGGAAGTGAGCTACTCTGATCCGTTCGTGGCCTCCATCCGGCTGGACCAGGGCGTCATGGCCGCCGTGCCTGCCGCCGCGGCCGCAGCGGCCGATTGCGTGGTGATCATCACGGATCATAAGGAGTTCGACTACGACACCCTGGTGCGGGAGAGCCGGCTGATTCTAGACACCAGAAATGCCTTGAGGGGGAGACAGGCGCCGAACATCGTCCGGCTCTAAGCGGCATGCGGAACATTCTCAGTATCGACGTGGAAGACTATTTCCATCCGTCGGAGGTGCAGCAGTCGGTAGACATTTCGCGCTGGGAGGCCTTGCCCTCGCGTGTTTGCGGGGCCACCGGCGAAGTGCTGGACCTGCTGGCGGAAACCGGCACCCGCGCGACCTTTTTCATTCTGGGCTGGGTGGCGGAGCGCCACCCGGCGCTGGTTCGCCGAATCTCGGACGCCGGGCATGAGGTGGCGTGCCACAGCTATGCGCACGCCCTGGTGTACGACCTCACCCAAGACCAGTTCCGCGCCGACACACTGCGTGCCGTCGCCGCCATCGCCGACGCCTGCGGCATCCGGCCCGTGGCATACCGGGCGCCGAGCTACTCCATCACCACCCGCTCGCTGTGGGCGCTGGAAGTGTTGGTGGAGTGCGGTTTCCAGATGGACTCCAGTATCTATCCGGTCCGGCACGACCGCTACGGGATTCCCGGCCACGAACGCCTGCCGCATTGGATCGAGACCCCCGCCGGGCGGATTCTGGAGATTCCGCCGGCGACGGCGAAGCTCTCCGCCGATCGTGTCGTGCCGGTGGGCGGAGGCGGCTATCTCCGGCTGCTGCCGTATGGCTACACGGCGGCGGGCATCCGCCGCGCCAATGAGGCGGATGGCGCGGCCGCCTGTATCTACTTCCATCCATGGGAGATCGATGCCGGCCAGCCGAGGCTGGCGACGTCGGCGGTGGCCCGGCTGCGGACCTACCTTGGACTGCGCGGTATGCGGCGGAAGCTCGGCCGCCTGACTCGGGAGTTCGAGTTCTCGACGATGTCGGACGTCTGCCTGTCGGAGCGGCCGCTGCCGGTAGTGCGATTTGAAAAACCGGCCGATCCGCTACACTAAAATCAGAGCAGAATGTCGTCTTGGCCCACATTTCGGCTGGTCGCGGTAGTCTTGTGCACATTCGCCGCCCTCCCGATCCCGGCGCAACAGCAGCAACAGACCGGTGCATTGGATGCGTCGCCGTCGCTGTTCTCCGTAATGGCGGCGATCAACGCCGCCGGCTATGACGACGGAGCCGCGTCTCCGAATGCCCATCCGCTGCGGGCTGAGATGAAAAGGTGGGTGGCCCAGAGAAAGCCGGCGTCCCTCGCTGCGATCCGCGAGTTCTTCCTGGCCCACCGGGCGATGAACCCCGGAGCGGAGTTGAGCCAGTATGTGACCTTCGCGCTCAGCGTGGAAGGCCCGCCGGATTTCAAACCGAAGTTCCAGGCCAACCAGATGCCGCCGGAAGCCTCTGCCCTGGAGGGGTTTGGGGAGCTGATGAAGCGATTCCACCAGGAAGCGGAGATCGACGAAGCGTTCCGCCGTGCGCAGCCTGCTTTCGAGCAGATCATCGAACGTTACCACCGCCCGGTTGTGGAAGCCGTCCTGGAATCCAACGCTTATCTGCGCAATCCCACTTCCGGCATGCGGGGCCGCCGGTTTCAGGTGTTCCTCGAACTGCTGGCCGCCCCGAACTACGTTCTGCCGCGGTCACTGCGGGATGAGTATTTCGTGGTGGTCACTCCTTCTCCGGAGCCGCGCATCCGGGACATCCGCCATGCTTACCTGGACTACCTGATCGATCCGCTGGCGATTCGAAATGGGCCGGCACTGGAGAAGAAAAAGTCGCTGGGAGAGCTGGCCCAGGCCTCTCCGCTGCTGGGCGACGATTACCGGATCGACTTCGTGCGGCTGGCCGGCATGTCCACGGTGTATGCGGTGGAGGCGAGGCTGGAGCGCGGCGAAGGGCCGAAGCTGGTGGAGCAGATGATGAGCGAGGGGTTTATTCTCACCGCTTACTTTTACGAGGCAATGGCCGGGTATGAGAAGCAGGAGCAGTCGTTCCGGCTTTACTACCCGTCGATCGTGGAAGGCATCGACATTGCGAAGGAAGACAAGCGGATCGCCCAGGTGCGCTTTGCGAGTGAAAGGGCGGTGAGGAAGGTCCAGGTGGCGGCGCCGGCGCACGCGCCGGAGCCGGTGGGTGTGGAGTTGGCCGTAGCGAAGGCCGAGGAATTGTATGCCAAGCGCGATCTGGAGGGAGCCGCCGCCGGGTTCCGGGCAGCTCTCCAGCAGGAAGCGCAGAAGCCCGTGCATGCGAAGGCGCTGTTCGGACTGGCACGCATTGCAGCTCTGGAGAAGAAACCGGAGCTGAGCCAGCAACTGTTTGAGCGGACTTTGGAGATGGATCCGGAGCCGTTTGAGCGGGGGTGGGCGAACGTATACCTGGCGCGGCTGGCAAAAGCCGCGCAGGAAATGGAGTCGGCGGCGAAGTATTACCGCGCGGCCCTGGCAGTGGCCGGCGCCAGCGAGGGAGTGCTGAATGCCGCCAAATCCGAGCTGGCCGGATTGCCGGCGGCTCCCCCCAAGCAGGATCCCTGAAGTACACTCACACTGAGGTTTGAACCATGATGAGCTCGTTTTTGAAGAAGACACTGGTGGCGGCCGCCCTGGGCGCCAGCCTCCTGACGGCGCAAACCGCCAACACGAAGCAACCGAAGCCCAAAGGCCCGAAGGAGTTGGAAGCCATCCAGGCGTTGTTCAATGCGCAGGATCCCGATACCCGCATCGCGGCCGCCAACAATCTGGTGACCAAGTTCTCCGACACCGAATTCAAGGCGACCGCCTTCTATGTGGCGGCGTTCTCGGCGCAGCAGAAGGGCGACACCGAAAACGTGATCATCTATGGCGAAAAGGCGTTGGAAGCCGATCCGAAGTTCTACGCCGCGCAGATCATGATCGCGCAATCCCTGGCGCTCCGCACCAAGGAGTTCGATCTCGACAAGGAAGAGAAGCTGGGCCGCTCGGAGAAGCTGGCCAAGGAAGCGATCGGCCTCATCGCCACCGCGCCCAAACCCCGTCCTGACATTGCGGACGAGCAGTGGGAAGCCGCCAAGAAGGACTTCACTGCCCAGGCGCAGGAAGCCATCGGCCTGTGCGCGATCGTTCGCAAGAATAACGCCGTTTGCATCGAGGCGCTCACCGCGGCCGTGACCGGCTCGATGCAGCCCGACCCGTCCACGATGGTCCGCCTGGCGAGCTGCCAGATCAAGGCCAGCAAGTTCGACGACGCCATCGCCATGCTCGATAAAGCGTTGGCCGACCCGAACTCCGCACCCCAGGTGAAGGCCGCCGCCACCCAGCTCAAGCTGGACGCGAACAAGGGCAAGGCCGCTCAGAAGTAGACGTCCCATGCATGTACCGCTTGAGGAGTTGGAGGGCCGGCTCGGTTACAGCTTCCGGGACCGGTCTCTCCTCATCCGGGCACTGACGCACGCATCGCTGGCGGCGGACCGGCAGGCCGCCGCCAATTCTGAAGGGCCGGCCGGGGATAACGAGCAACTGGAGTTTGTCGGCGATGCCGTGCTCGGTTTTCTGGCTTCCGAATTCGTCTTTCGTCTATCGCCCGAGTCCTCCGAAGGCGACCTCTCCCGCCTCAAAGCACACCTGGTGAATGCGGCACGGCTGCACGAAACTGCGCTCGAACTCGATTTGGGGAGCCATCTGCGGCTGGGCAAGGGAGAAGAGTTGAGCGGTGGTAGGACGAAGAAGGCCCTGCTTGCCGACGCAGTGGAGGCGATTCTCGCCGCCATCTACCTGGACGGCGGAAAGGAAACCGGGCTGGAGGCCTGCCGGTCTTTCCTGACACGGTATGTGTGGAACTCCATCGCGTTGGAGGACCTCTCCCAGCCCGTCATCCCGATCGATTCCAAGAGCGCGCTGCAGGAGTTGGCGCAGGCGCACGGCCTGCCGGTGCCGCGCTACGCCATCGTCAGCGAGAGCGGGCCGGAACACGCCAAGCGATTCACAATCGAAGCGCGCGTCGGCAAGAGCCATGCCGCGCAAGCGGAAGGAAGCTCCAAAAAGACCGCCTCCCAGGAAGCGGCGCGGATCCTGCTGGCCCGGCTGCGGGAGCAGCTGGAGAAGCCCGCGGATTCCGGCGAGACCGAAGCGGCTCAGATCGCCGGCTAGGGTTGCGCCGGCTGATCCTGCGCGCCTTCCTCGTTCAACACCACGATATCGACGCGGCGGTTGCGCGCCCGGCCTTCGGGCGTGTCGTTGGACGCCACCGGTGCGGTCTCGGCGAAGCCGGCGATGGCCATTCTCTTGCGAGGGATGTTGAAGCGGGTCTCGAACAACTCCAGCATGGCTATGCCCCGGGCGGCGGAGAGGTCCCAGTTGGAGCGGAAGCGTGGGTTGTGGATGGGGATAGAGTCCGTGTGGCCCTCGAGGCGGATGGGGTGGGGCTGCCCTCTGATCTCGTTCGCGATGACTTCGAGGATGGGGAGCGAGGTGGGCTCGAAGACATCGCCGCCGGAAGGGAAGAAGGTGGCCTCTCGCAGGCTGATGACCAGGCCGCGCTTCTCCATGCGGACCTCCAGTCGTCCGGCGTCGATCTCCTTCTTCAGTGTTTCCTGCAACTGGCGTAGCGAGGGCAGTAGTTCGTAGCCCTTGCCCACGGGGGGGGCGGCTATTTCGGAAGCCCGGGGCGAGGAAGGCGGCGGGTTCTTGAGCAGCCGAGTCAGGGCATGGGTGATGCGGCCCTCGGCCATCGCCTCGCGGAACGCCTCTGAGATGCGGGCCGCCTGCGCCTTGTCCGTTTGCGAGTGGGCGTACATCATCACGAAGAAAGCAAACAGCAGGGTGATGAAGTCGGCATACGACACCAGCCATCTTTCATGGTTTGAGTGCGCGGGTTTTGAGCGTCTTGCCATGGGATCAGGCCGCGGTCCGCCGGGATTCCGGCACCGCGGCGGCCTTCTGCCGCGCCGGTTCGTGCGCAACGTAGACTTCGAGCTTGAGGCGGATCATCTTCGGGTTCATGCCCTCCACCAGGCCGGAGATTCCTTCCAGAATCAGCTCCTGCCGTTGGCGCTCCAGGGCGGCCCGAAATCGGATCTTGTGCGCCATGGGCAGGAAGAGGATGTTGGCGGTGCCCACGCCGTAGATGGTGGCAACGAAGGCGGCAGCGATGCCTGTGCCCACCTTTTCCATGTCTTTCAGATCACCCATGACGATGATGAGGCCCAGTACGGCGCCGATGATCCCGATAGTGGGCGCGAAACCACCGGCGCAATCAAAGACCTTGGCCTCGGCCTCGCCGCGCGCCTCTTCGGTATCCATGGCGAGTTCCAGCACCCCTCGAATCTCCTGCAGGTCCACGCCGTCCACGGCCAGCATCAGGCTCTTGCGCAGGAAGGGGTCCGCCAGATCCGAGGCTTCCTGTTCCAGCGAAACGATCCCATTCTTCCGGGCCCGGGTGGCAAAACCCACCAACGATTCGATGAGCTGGGGCTTGTCGTCTTCCGCCTCCATGATCAATCCGCGCGCGCGTGAAAAGGCGCGCAGCACCAGGCTGGCGGGGTTCGCCACGAGTGTTGCCCCCAGGCACCCTCCCAGGACGATGATGGCGGCGGATTCACCGATCAGTCCCTGCGGCTTGCCGTGCTCCAGAAGATAACCACCAAGAATGCCGGCGGCTGCCAGAATCAGTCCGCCGATCGTGCCAAAGTCCAGTTTGCGTTTCTGCATGGGTTTTGAGAGATTTTGCCGAACACTCCTCGCATCGGCTCATTCAGCTTCATCGAGAATCGAGGGAGTGGCCAGTACCGGCTCCAAATCACCGCCGCCTGGCAGGGGCAGAATCCGCCTTCGAAAATCCACCACCCTTCGCACCACCTCTTCCGCGCTCTCCAGTGTCATTACCTTCCCTCCATCCACCAGCGAAATCACCGTATCGGGCGTAGCTTCCACGAATTCGATGAGATCGCTATTGAGGTAGAAAGAAGTGTGATTGATGCGTGTCAGCCGGATCATGACCTGTACCTCGCGTGGATTCTCGTTTCTCTCATCGGCCTCAACGCTCGTGGGATGATGGAAATTGTTGTGGCGGCCCCGGGGGAGTGCATAGAGGTAAACTATTGAATCGTATGAATTCGTTCGTCGTGCTATCGCTAGCCCTGCTGGCGCTTTCGGGATTGGGACTGGCTCGCGAGCAGGAGCCGGCAGATCCGGACCAATCCAGGGCTGAGTTCTCCCGGGCCTTGAAGGATTGGGACCAGACGGACGCCAACCTGGTGCGCGATGCCTACCGCCTGCCGGTAGCCGACGCGCTGTCGAGAGTCGATCTGGCGGAGCAGAAGAGATCTCGCCTGGATGAGGCGCGCCGCCAGTACTCGGCATCGTTTCTGAAGACGAACCAGGCTCAAGCCGCCGCGTTGAAAGCCGGGGGGCTGAGCGCGGATGCAATCCGGGGAGTGCAGCGGCAGGTTCTCGAGGACGTGCGGGTGGGTTTGGACGCGCTGGCTGTGCAGGCCCGCCGGGTTTCCCTCAGCGACCGGGCCAGAAGCGAAGAACTGCAGGTGAGCCGCACGCAACTGGAAGGATTGCGGGCCGCCGTGGACCGCCACGCCGCCCAACTGGCGGCCGACGAGACTCCGGCGGGCATTGAACGGGCCCGCGCCGCCACCCTGAGCGACGTGATGCAGATCGAGATTGCCGCGGGCCGCTCCGATCCTACCGACTGGAAGAAGAGCTACGCGCAGTTGCGGGACGACATCCGCCAGCGCGGCAGTTCCAGGCCTGCCGCAGAGACGGAATCCACCGCCGCGGCATCTTCAGGCGTCCAGCTCATGCTGCCCACCCTGGCCGGCATCTGGGCTTACTCCAACCCGGATGCGCAGAAGAAGAACGGGGTCTACCAATGGAAAGTGGCCCGCCTGGAGATCACGCAGAAGGGCGACAGCGTGGAGGGCAGCTACATCTGCCGCCTCGCGGTTCCGGAGGGTGAGAAGCACAATCCCGAAGTGAAGCTGAGTTTCCGCGGGAGGATCGTCAGCGAAGTCATGAAGTTCGACCTGCAGCCCCCGCTGAAAGGCTGGTTTCGAATTCTGAAGAACTCCGCCGCCGAACTCACCATCAGCTATTACATCTCCAATCCCCGCCAGGCCGGCATCAGCTTTGGCGAGATCCCCGATAACGATCCGCAAACCCTGCTGCGTCAGGCGCAGTAGCGGAGTATGCCGTGGCTGCGCGCCGAGGGGCTGCCTGGACGCTGTTGATTGGCGCGTGGCTGCTGTGCCTCTATGGCTTGACCAGCACAGCCATCTACCTCCAACCGATCTGGGCGCCGGAGGGACTCCGCCGCTTCCTCCTCTTTGCCGCCGGCTACGCCGCGGTCTGCGTGCCGCTGATCTGGCTGGCCCCGGGCCGGTTCTGGCAAGCCGCCGCCGGAGTTGCGGCGCTCTATGCCGCACTGGCCGTGGGTCCCATCGCGGTCGTGGCGCTCGCGGTGCTGGCACTGGCCTGCCTCGCACTCGGATTCCTGATCACCGGCGCCATCCGGCCGGAAGGAGCCGTGCTTGGCCTTGCCGTAATGGTGGGGGCGGTGATGTTCTTGGCCGCATGGCCTGTGCACTACCGGGCGCTCTATTGGATCGCCGCCGCCGCACTGGCGGGCCTCGGAATCCGGCAGCTCAGGCTGACGCCGCGCGCCCCAGCCTGGCAGCCCGGACGGATGGAGTCTGCCTGCTTGGCCGCGCTGGCATTTCCGCTGGCATGCCATTTCCTGGTCTCGCTGCAGCCGGAGACGAGTACCGACGGCCTCGCCATGCACGCCGTCATCGCGTCCCGCATGGCATGGCGGCACCTCTGGCAGTTCGACCCCACGGAGTTCGCCTGGGCCGTGATGCCCATGGGCGGCGACTGGGCATGGTCCATTGCCTGGCAATTGGGCGGTGAGGCCTGCGCGCGCCTGCTGAACGTGTCCGTGCTGGGCGCCATCGCCTGGATGCTCTACCGCTGGCTGAAGCAGAGACTGCCGGTCTGGATCGCCGCAGGGGTGGCGGCGGCGTGGCTGGCGACACCCCTGGTCCAACTCGTCACCGGCTCATTGTTCGTGGAGAACGTGGTGGCCGTGTTGCTGCTGGCTGCCTGGCGGCTGTTGGGCGAGGAGGACGCCCGCTGCCTTCTCGCCGGTTGTTTCCTCTGCGGGCTGGCGATGGCATCCAAGTTTGGAGCACTGGCCTTCGCCGTCCCGCTGCTCGTGTTTTCACTTCCGTATCGCAATAAAAGACTGGCCGCCGCCGGGCTCGCCCTGGCACTGGCTGTGGGCTCAGTGCCATATCTGAACGCCTGGTGGCGCACCGGGAATCCACTGTTCCCGTTCTTCAACGCGCACTTCCGCTCGCCCTTCTTCCCGCTGGAGAACTTCCGCGATGCCCGTTTTGACAGCCGGCCCGGATGGAGCGCATTGTACGATCTCACCTTCCACAGCAGCCGCTTTCTGGAGGGCCAGGATGGCAGCGCCGGCGTATTCCTCTTCCTAGTGCTGCCCGCTGGCCTGGTGCTGGCGTTCCGCCGCCGCCCGGGCCGGTCGGGCGTGGCCCTCGCCACGGGACTGGCGGGCGCGATCCTCACACTTGCCGGCCAGGCCAACCTGCGCTACCTCTATGCGGCAATGCCACTGTGCCTGGCAGGCTTGGGCGCCGCGCCCGAGGAGTTCGCTTCCGGCGGCAGCGTGGGGGCGGCGATCGGGGTCAGCGCCTGGGCCGCCTTCGTGCTGAACCTCAGCCTGCTGCCGGCCGCCAGTTGGTACCACAAGGACTTTGTCCGCAACCTGGCGCTCCAGCCATCCATTCGCACCGCCGCACTGGAACGGGGCGCGCCGGAGCGCCCCCTGGTGTGGTGGCTGAACGAGCACGCGCCCGGCGCCCGCGCCGCCTGGCTCGAAGGCAATTCCATTGGAGATTTCCAGGGGCGCCCATTTACCAACTCCTGGCATTGCCAAGCCTTCCAGCAGCGCCTGCGGAACGCGCGTTCCGAAGACGACATGGCGGCTCTCATGCGGGAGTTGCGCATTCAATACGTGCTGGTGCCCGCCCCCGAAGGCCCACGCCCCATCACGAACGTCCACACGGACGCCTTTTGCGCCCGCTACACAATACCAGTGCGGCAGTTCGGCGGTATGGAGTTGCGCCTGGTAGAAGCGGGCTCCGCGGCCGCTCCGCTTGGGGCCCCACCCGCCGCGGCCCCGGGCGGCCACGATGAACTCTCCTCCTCCACACGCTTCCGCGGCGCCTGGACCCGCGACCTGCAATTCCAGCAGGCCTTCCGCGGCACGCTGGTGTACACAAACGATCCCTCCGCCTGGGCTGAAATCCGCTTTGAAGGAAAGACCATCCGCCTGATCTATACGGCAGCGGCCAACCGCTGCCGCGCGGCCGTTTTCCTCGATGGAACCCCCGCCGGCGGCTTCGACCAGCACTCTTCCGAAACACGCTGGCAGTCCGAGAGTCCAGGCTTCCCGGCCCCGGCTTCCGGTATCCATACGCTGCGTTTGAGTTTCGCCGCGCCCGCCGCCGCCGGCTGTTATCTGGATCTCGACGGCTTCCGTGTGGAGTGACGCTACCATAGAAAGATGGACCAATCGATGACGCCGGCACAGGCGGTGATGGAACTGGAGCGGGGCTACCTCCTGCAGAACTATGCTCGCTACCCTCTGGTGCTCAAGCGCGGTAAGGGCTGCTGGCTGTACGATCTGAACGGACGCCGCTACCTGGACCTGATCTCCGGCATCGGTGTGAACTCCCTGGGGCACGCCCATCCGCGGATTACCCGTGTGATGAAGGAGCAGATGTCCCTGCTCATTCACTCCAGCAATCTCTACTACCACGAATACCAGGGCCCGCTGGCCAAAAAGCTCTGCGAAACCAGCGGCCTCCAGCGCGCCTTCTTCTGCAACTCCGGCACGGAAGCCGTGGAGTGCGCGGTGAAGATGGCGCACGCCCACGGCCGCAAGCGCAGTCCGGACAAGTACGAGATCGTGGCGCTGGATAACAGCTTCCACGGCCGCAGCGTCGGCGCCCTTTCCATCACTGGCCAGCCCAAGTACCGCTCCGAGTTCGAACCGCTCATGCCGGGCGTCAAGTTTGTCAGCCCGGGCGATGAGGCGGCCTTCGAAGCGGCGGTCGGCGACCGCACGGCGGCCATCTTCCTCGAAACGATTCAAGGTGAAGGCGGCATCTATCCCATGCCGGCGGCCTGGCTGCGGAAGGCCCGCGAACTGGCGGACCGCTACGACGCACTGCTCGTCTTCGACGAGATCCAGTGCGGCATCGGCCGCCCCGGCACGCACTTCGCCTATCAACTGCATGATCCGGCCATCCTGCCCGACGTAGTGACCATGGCCAAGCCCATCGCCTGCGGCCTGCCGCTCGGAGCGGTGGTTTCGAACGAGCGCGCGGCGGCCTCCATCGCGCCGGGCATGCATGGCACCACCTTCGGCGGAGGCGCCTTGGCCTGCCGCGTGGCGCTGGAGTTCTACGAGATTCTCGATGAACTGATGCCGCAGATGCGGCGTGTCAGCGACTACTTCTTCGCCGGCCTCCGCGCCCTGCAGGACAAGCACCCGATCATTACCGACGTGCGCGGCTTCGGCCTCATGATCGGCGTCGAGATCGAATTCCCCTGCCGCCACTTCGTCTCCCAGGGCATGGCGGACGGCCTGCTCTTCAACGTCACCCACGACAATGTCGTGCGCATGCTGCCGCCCTATATCCTCACCGAAAAGGAAGTGGACCGCGCGCTGAAGGGCCTCGGCAAGATCTTCCGAAACGGCAAGCCCGCCTAGTGCGAGCCGAATTCCAGCCGTTCCAGTAACTCCCGGAACCGCCGGCGGGACACCTCCAGCCGGCGGCCCGACTTCAGTGTGACCTCGCCGGAGCCGCCTGGCATCGGCGCAACGTCCTTCACTTCATCCATCCGCACCAGCGCCGCGCGCGAGATGCGGAAGAACTGCGCCGGATCCAGGCGCATCTCCAGATCGTTCAGCGTCGGGTCCATCCAGTAATCGCGGTCGTGCGTATAAAGGTGCGTCAGCCCCTGCTCGGAGAGAAACGCCGTGATCTCGGCCACGGGAATGACGACATAGCGCTCGCCCGCGCGCGCCAGCAGGCGCTGGGCGTGGGGCGCGGGCGATGGTCCGGGCGCGGCTTTCCTGAGCGCGGCGTCCAGGCGGGCGCGGCTCACCGGTTTCAGCAGGTAGTCGGCGGCGTTCAACTCGAAGGCCTCCACGGCATAGTGTTCGAACGCAGTGCAGAAAACGATGCGCGGTCGCGGCTCGGGCAGAGATGCCGCCACCTCCGTGCCGCTGCAACCGGGCATCTCGATATCGAGCAGCACCACGTCCGGCCGCAGTGCGCGGATCTGCTCCAGGGCTGCCGGACCATCACCCGCCTCACCGCACACCTCCACGCCGTCCATCGATTCCAGCAGCCGGCGCAGGCGGTCCCGCGCGGGCTGTTCGTCGTCTACCAGCAGAATTCGGGTCATAGGGGGATTTCCAGGGTCGCAACGGTCTTGCCGGCGCCATCGTCGCGTTCGAGAGTCAGGCGGGCGCGCTCGCCATAGTAGCCCGCCAATCGCTGACGGGCGTTGCGCAGGCCGTGGCCGGAGTCCGCTGCCGCGTTGGAGAACCCTGGCCCATCGTCGGTGACCGACAAGCGCAGCGCGGTTTCCGAGATATCTGCCCGAATGGCCACGTGGCACGCCCGGGCGGTGCGCGCGACTGCGTGCTTCACGGCGTTCTCCACCATAGTTTGCAGCATCATGGCCGGAATTCGCCGCTCCAGAGCGAGAGGGGGGACGTCGATAAAAACCGACAACCGGTCACCAAACCGGGCCTGCTGGATGTCCAGCCACGCGCGAATGAACTCCACCTCTTCGGCCAGCGGCACCATCTCCGCCTCTGACCGCCTCAAGGCGTACCGGAAGACTTCGGCCAGCTTCTCCACCGTGCTCTCCGCCAGCGCGGGATTCGATGGGATCAGGCCGGCTACCGTGTTCAGCGCGTTGAAGAGGAAGTGCGGATCTACCTGTGCCCGCAGGGCCTTGAGTTCCGAACGCGACGCTGCCAGCATCAGGTCGCTTCGGCGTACCTCCAGGCGGCGGTTTTCCAGCAGAAACCCGAGAATGCCGTTGAGGTTTTCGAGCAGCGCCAGGTCTTCGCTGAACAGCGGGCGGCCTTTGGGGGATGGCGCCAGCGTGATGCGGCCCTCTTCGCTGAGCGCCGCGGGCGTGTGGAAGATCTTCTCCGTCAGCGCCGTGGCCTGCACTCGCAGTTCGGCCTCGCTGGCGGCGGTCTGCAACTGCTCGAGGAAGATCCGCTGCGCCTCGGTGGATGAGAAGGGCCGTCCCAGCATCCGCCGGTCCAACACTGTGCCGATCGTGCGGCACAGCCGCGGAACGCCCCACACTACCGGCAGGAACAGAACAGCGGATTGAATCGGGTTAAGCGACTCCGGCAGCAGCCGGAACCAGAAGGTGAGCGCGGTCAGCGCCACCGCGAAATAGGCGCCCCACTTGGCGAAGAGATCCAGGAACAGGAAGCGGCGGCGTGCGTAGGAGTCGATCACCAGGATCGTCAGCGGCAGCGAACGCATGGCCAGGCTCAGCCAGTTTTCAAAGGTAGCCAAGGCCAGCGGCACCACCACCATCACGCCCAGCAGCAGAAGCAGGTTCAGCCGCCCGCCGGAGGAGCGGGTGGCCGCGCTGACGCAGCTCAGCACGAAGAAGAGGCAGAAGGCCGCGCTGAGGTCGCGCCGTGCATTCTGGAGTGCGAGTTCGCCTGCCTGATAAAGCAATGCGGCAGCCGCCACGCCCGCGCTGCCAAGTCCGATCCATAGCACCCCCCTGGCCCCGAACAGCCGCGCCAGCAGGGGTGGGAAGACGCATGCCGCCGCCAGCAGCACGAAGTATTCCAGTGTGAGCAGATTCAGCGCAAACCAGGCGGCAGATGAGAGGAAGATCGCCGGGTAATGCCACTCGCGCAACTCCGGCCGTCCCAGGCGGAACTGACGCAGCCACAGCACGAACAGACCTAGGAACGCCGCCAGGCCGAAGGTGTAGACCAGTAGTGAAACTGTGCGATACACGCTGACCCGATTTTAGTCCCGAACGGCTTCAGCGGCCCAAGGCCGCGCCGACGACGATGCCCACACCCCAGAGAACGCCAAGGGTCATCAGGACGACAGCGGCCGGGTGCATCCGTTTGTCGGTGCGCTTCAAGGAAGTGATCTCCTGGAAGGGAATCGTCCGGCTGGACACCCCATTGCCCTGCGCCACCTGCATGGTCAGCGTGTTCTCATCCACGGATTTGAGCCGGCCCTTCAGCGACTCGCGAGAGCGCGTCTTCACCGCGATGGGGGACTCAGCCGGCAGCGCCATCGCCGCCTCGATGATGCGCGATTGCTGCTCCAGGTCAGCGGGCATCACGCCCGGCGCCACTACAAGCTGGATGGCCATTCCGAGTACTGCGGCACGTTTGTTCATGATCCCTTCCTGAGATCACGTTAGACCCGGTTCCGCGGAATCGCGACGAACAGCCGATGGGCGGCGTGAATTGCCGGTTGACCGCAGGGAATCGAACAATGACTGGCGCTACAGCCCGAACGGAGGCGCGTACTTCACCCGCCCCTCCATCCCTTCCAGAATCCCCGGCGTCAACTCCAGCGCCATGAAGTGCGGCCCGGGCGGGAAGGGATGAACCAGCCCCGCCGCCGTCTCGGTCGAGAAACCGAAGCGCGGATAGTAATCCGCGTGGCCCAGCACCACGATCGCGTCGAAGCCCGCGTGGGCCAGCGTTGGGATGCTCATGTGGATCAGCGCGCCGCCGATGCCGCGGCGCAGCTGCGAAGGCTCCACAGCCATCGGCGCCAGCGCCGCCGCGCGGATGGTATGCCCCGCGCACTCAATGGGCAACTCGCTGAACAGGATGTGCCCGGCAATCCGGCCGCAGTTCTCCGCCACCAGCTCCAGCACGGCGTGACCGCCGTCGCGCAGCGCCCCCACCAGGTCCGCCTCTTCCTCGCCCGGAAAGGCGCGCAGATTCAAATCCCGAATCTCCTGATAGTCTTCCGGCGACGCGGGACGCAAAGAGATCACGGCGTCTCCTGTCCGGCGGGCGGCGGCGGAGGCTCCGATGCGCCGGAGAGGTGGCGGTAGAAACCCAGGTCGCTATCGGTCAGCGCCTTGGTCGCGAAGAGAATCTGGCCGGTGTGCTGCGCGAAGTGTTCCACCACGTGGTAGATCGCTTCCAACACCGTGACGTCGTAGTTCTGCGGCCGCACCGTCTCGGTCAGGCGCTCCGCGGGCAGTTGCTCGATCACCGCGCACGCCGCCTGCATGGTGCCGTTCAGCCGGTTCCAGATCTCCGCCTTCGCCACGCTTCCGCGCGCCGCGAACTCCGCGTCTCGCGTCCGCGTGTCCGGCTCGCCGCCCACGCCGTGCAGAATCCACTGCCGCACGTTGCCCGACAGGTGCAGGCACAGGTTGGCGATGGAATTTGAATGATCACCGGCGCGGTGCCAGATCTGCTCCTCGTCCAGCTTCTCCAGACTGACGTGAATGCGGGAGAGGAGCTGCCGGAGTTTCCGCGCGGAAAAATCGATAAAGAGTTGGTCTGCTCCAGCCATATCAGGACCTCTGCTGGCATGGTAGCGCCTTCCAGACGGGAGCCGCTAGAACAGCCCGAACCGCTTCCGCTTCCCCGTCGCCGCCTTCTCCAGGTCCAGCACCAGCACGCGCGCGTCCAGCGAGATATGGTGCAGACCCAGGTCGGCTGGCCGGATCCCGTTGTCCAGCAGGTATTCGGCGAAGTCCATGATCGGCTCGCCGGGATTGTCGTTCAGCTTGATTGTCGTGCACGCGGCGGACTCGCAGTCGTAACGCCTCTGATACGTCTCCGCCAGCATTCGCGCGCCCGCGGCCGCATGCTCCAGATCCCCGTATGTGAACAGCCGGCGCGTCAGCATGGACTGCACCACTAGCCTGTCGTCATTCGGCGGCAGCTTCGGCGACAGTTCCAGCGCCTCCCAGGCGATGGCGGAACGCCGCGCCTGTGTCGCCACCGGCTTGTCGTCTTCCAGCAGGCTTAGCAGCATCGCCATGGCGGCCAGCGGCGGCTGCTTGCGCGCCAGTGCGACCACCTCGTCTTCGTCCATGCCCTTCACGTCGGGCGTCTCCGGTTCTTCGTCCTTCTTCTTCTGATTGCGCTCGTCCGGCACGGGAGAGCCGGCCTCCACCGCCGCGATGGCCGCCAGCAATTCTTCGCGCTCCGCGGTCTCGCCCGGGAAGCCCCGGTCCTTCACCGCGCCGCGCGCTTTGGCCAGCGCTTCCTTGGTCAGATCCGGAAGCCGGGCGCGGGCCATCTGAGCGCAGTAGAGCAACTGCCGCACCTCTTCCACGGTCGCCTTGGAGGGCAGGGCAGAGATCAACTGCGCGAACTCCAGGGCCGCGCTTTCCGGCTTGCGCGCCAGCGTCTCTTCGAAATGCGTGCGCAGCGCCATCGCCCGGTAGGCGCTCCAGACCATGTTGGCGGCCAGTTCTTCGGCCGCCGCGCGGTTGACCTGCGCCATCTCGTGATAGACGTCATTCAATAGCACTGCCCGCGTGTTGGCGTCTGTGAAGGAATATGTCAGCGACGCGGCGTCCTCCAGCAGGCGGCGTGCTTCACCCGGTTGCTTCGATGCGATGGCGTGGGCCGCCCGGATGCGAGTGTCCACACCCAGCACCGGCGGCTCGGAGACCGCCAGCGCCTCCACGCGCTCCAGCAGCAGTTTCCACTCCGGCACTTCGCCGGGCGCCAGAAGCAGCAGTGCGTACGTTGCCAGCATGTCAGCCCTGAGTCTCGTCCGAAAACGGCGCCGCCCATCGCATGAAACGATGGGCGGCGCGAATCAGCGGATGAGCGGCGCGATTAGAGGATCTCGTCGCTCCAGCTCTCAAGAATCGACTTCACCTTCAGGCAGAACTGGTCCGCCAGGGCGCCGTCGATCAGGCGGTGGTCGAACGTCAGCGCCAGGTGCGCCATGGAACGGATGGCGATGGCGTCGTCGATCACCACCGGCTGCTTTTCAATCGCACCCACACCCAGAATGGCCACTTGCGGCTGGTTGATCACCGGAGTGGCGAATAGCGATCCGAATGAGCCGAAGTTCGTGATGGAGAACGTGCCGCCCTGCACCTCGTTCGGCTTGAGCTGCTTGGAGCGCGCACGGGCCGCCAGGTCCACGATGGAGCGCTGCAGGCCGACGATGTTCTTTTCGTCCGCCTGGTGAATCACCGGCACGATCAGGCCGTTCTCCAGCGCCACAGCGATGCCGATGTTGACTTCGTTGTGGTACAGGATGTTTGTCCCTTCGATCGACGCGTTCAAGATGGGGAACGCTCGCAGCGCTTCCGCCGTGGCGCGCGTGACGAACGGCAGGAACGTGAGGCTGAAGCCGTAGCGCTGCTGGAAGTCGTTCTTGGCCTTGGCGCGGGCCTTGGCGACCTTCGTCATGTCCACGCGATGCACTGTCGTCACGTGCGCCGAGCTGTGCTTGGAGAGCACCATGTGCTCGGCGATCTTCTGCCGCATGATCGACATCGCTTCCACGCGCACCTTGGCCGGCTCCACGCGCGGCAGCGGCGCGGCGGCAGCCGCCGGAGCGGAAACGGGAGCGGCCACATACGCCGGCGAGGCTGCCGGAGCCTGCCTCCTTGCCAGATAGTCCTCTACGTCCTGTTTCGTGATCCGCCCACCGGCTCCGGTGCCGGACACCTGGGCTAGATCCACGTTGTTCTCACGGGCCATGCGGCGCACCAGAGGCGACACCGGGCCGGCAGACTCTTCCACCACAGCCGGGACCGCAACCGGGGCCACGGCCGGGGTCGAAGCCGCTTCCACTACGGGCACCGCAACCGGTGCGGCGGCCGGGACTGGCGCCGGTGCCGGGGCCGGTGCTTCCACTACGGGTGCCGGTGCGGGCGCCGCCGCGCCATCGCCGACGCGCGCCACCACGGTGTTGATCGCCACCACCGTGCCTTCCTGCACCAGAATCTCGCTCAGCGTTCCCGCCGCGGGAGACGGAATTTCGGTATCCACTTTGTCCGTGGAGATCTCAAAAAGGGGTTCGTCGCGTTCGACGTGGTCGCCCACCTTCTTGAGCCACTTGGTCAACGTTCCTTCGACAATGCTCTCGCCCATCTGGGGCATGACGACATCAGCCATGGCTTGCTTCTCCTGTTATCTTCAGGCGCCGGCGGCGGCGTGCTCCGGCTCATATTCAAACACGCGTGCGAACTCTTCCACAATCGCACGATGTACCGCCTCGCGTTCAACCCTTACACCCAGCGATTCCATCGAGGCCACCGGGCGAGGCAGCCCGCACGGCACGATGTGCTGGAAATAACTCAAATCCGTCGTCCAGTTCAGCGCGAAGCCGTGCGTCGTCACCCAGCGCGAAATATGCACCCCCATGGCGCAGATCTTGCCCTCCGGCGTCCAGACGCCCGTCGCTCCCGCGTCCCTCTGTCCTTCAATCCCAAATCTCCTCAGCGCGGCGAGAATCACCTCTTCCAACGCCCGGAGATACGCGACAACATCCCGTTTCCACTCGCGCAGATCCAGGATCGGGTACCCGACCACCTGGCCCGGGCCATGGTAGGTCACGTCGCCGCCGCGGTCGATCTCAAAATATTCGATGCCCAACTCGGCCAGCCGGCTGCGTCCCACCAGCAGATTCCGCTCGTGCGCGTTCCGCCCCATCGTCAAAACGTGCGGATGCTCCACCAGCAGAAGCTGGTCCGGGATCAGGCCCTGCTTGCGCTGCTCGGCCAACTCCTTCTGCAGCGCCCAGGCCTCTCCGTAGGGGAGGCGGCCAAGTTCCCGGACCTCGAGCTTACGCATTAATGGCCAGGCCGTACACGCTGTTGAACGCCTCGCCCACTGCCTCATACAGAGTCGGATGGGCGTGAATCGTGGACATCATCGTCTCCACGGTCGCTTCGGCTTCCATCGCCGCCACCGCCTCGCCGATCAGTTCGTAGGCATGCGGACCAATGATGTGCACGCCCAGAATCTCGCCGTATTTCGCGTCGGCCACCACTTTCACGAAGCCGCCGTGGTTGCCCAGAATCGTAGCCTTCGAGTTGCCGGCGAAGGGAAACTTGCCCACCTTCACGTCGTAACCCTGCTCGCGCGCCTGCTTCTCCGTGAGGCCCACGCTGCCGATACCCGGCTCGGTGTAAGTGCAGCCCGGAATCCGGTTCTTGCGGATCGGCGTCGCTTCCTTGCCGGCGATGTGCGCCACGGCCACCATGCCTTCCATGGTCGCCACGTGCGCCAGTTGCGGAGTGCCGGCCACGATGTCGCCGATGGCGTACAGCCCCGGTTCACCCGTGCGCTGATACCCGTCCACCTTCACGAAGCCGCGGTCCAGTTCGGCGCGCGTGTTCTCCACTCCGCAGGAGTCCGTGTTCGGTTTGCGGCCCACGGCCACCAGCAGCATCTCGCCGCTGAATGCCTGCGTCTTGCCGTTCGAAAGCTGCACCTGCAGAGTCACGCCCTCGGCCGTGCGCTGCACTTCCAGCACCTTCGCGCCGGTCTCGGTGTTGATCCCCTGCTTCTTGAACTGGCGCTCCAGTTCCTTGCTCACTTCCTCGTCTTCCACCGGAACCAGGCGCGGCAGCATTTCGAATACCGTCACATCGCTGCCGAAACGCTTGAAGATGGAGGCGAACTCCACCCCCACCGCCCCGGCGCCGATCACCAGCAGGCTCTTCGGCACGTCCGTGCGCGACAGGATCTCGATGTTGGTGACGATCGTCTTCGCGTCCGGCGTCAGCCCCGGAATCATGCGCGCTTCCGAGCCCGTCGCCAGAATGATGTTCTTCGCTTCCAGTGTGCGGCTTTCGTTGCCCGAAAGCACCTCCACCTGGCCTCTCCCCTTCAGCCGCGCGAAGCCCTTGATCACGTCGACCTTGTGCTTCTTCATCAGGAACTCGATGCCCTTGGCATGGCTCGTGACCACTTTGTTCTTGCGGTCCAGCACCTTCAGGTAATCGAGCCGCGGATCCTGGCAGGAGATCCCCTGCGCTTCCGGGTTCTTGAAGTAATCCCACACCTCGGCGGTGTGCAACAGCGCTTTTGTGGGAACGCAGCCGACGTGCAGACACGTCCCACCCAAGGCAGGGCTTTTTTCGATGAGTGCAGTTTTCAAGCCGAACTGCCCGGCGCGGATCGCGGCGGAATAGCCCCCAGGTCCGCTGCCGATCACGATCAGGTCGTAGGACATCGCCTCTATTCTACCATCGGCGGATTTCACATAATGGAATCAATGACATTCATACGTGTGGGGCCGCTGCTCCTGGCGCTCGCCGCCACCCTCGCCCCTGCCCAGACCGCCCCGCCCCGGCAGCCGGCCCGCAAAGCCGCTCCCGCCCGGTCGGATCTCGGCGATCCGGCCCAGTGGCCCATCCGCGAAATCCGCGTCTCCGGCCACAAGCACTACACCCCGCAGCAGATCGTCGCTGCCAGCGGCCTCAAGGGCGATAGCACCGTCTCCCGGCAGACCTTCGAAGCCGTCCGCGATCGCCTGCTCGCCACCGGCTGCATCGAAACCATCACCTGGAAGTACCAACCCGTGCCCGACGGCGGCGCCTACAGCGTCACCCTCATCATCACGGAGCCCGACCAGTTCCTGCCCTGGGTCATCGACCGTGTGCCCGTCGACCGCGACGCCTTCTTCGCCCGCGCAAAGCAGGAGATTCCCATGTTCTCCGAGACCATTCCCTCCACCGAGGCCCTCCTCAACCGCGGCGCCGCCCTGCTCGAAAAAATGGCCGCCGAAAAGGGCGTGAAGGAGCCAATGGGCGCCAAGGTCCTCCTCATCCAGAAGGACACCATCGCCATCGTCTTCGGCCCCAGGACTCCGCCGCCCAACGTGGCCGAAGTGCGCTTCACCGGAGCCCGCGCCGTCGATCCCCGCGAACTCGTCAAATCCCTCTCCCAGGTCGCCATCGGCATGCCCTACATCGAGGCCAACTTCCGCATGGTGCTTGAAAATCAGATCAAGCCCATGTACGAAACCGCCGGACGCCTGCTCGTCACCTTCCCCCAACTCGACGTCACCCCCGCCGCCAATGGCCGCGGCGTCCTGGTGACCATCCACGTGGACGAAGGCGGTAACTATGTCCTGGAGGACATCCAGGTCCGCGGCACTAACCTCTCCGAACAGGACCTCAAGGACGCTGGCCAGTTCAAGACCGGCCAGACCGTCAACTACTCCGAAATCGGCAAGGGCCTCAACCGCATCACCGACGAACTCAAGGCCAACGGCTACATGAAGGCCTCCTACAAGGCCCAGCGCCGCGTCAACGAACAGAAGAAGACGGTCATTCTCGTCGTCGACTACGACCCCGGCCCCCAATACCGCTTCGGCAAGCTCGAAATCAAGGGGCTCGACATCGAGTCAGAGCCCGTCATCCGCAAGCTCTGGGCCATCAAGCCGGGCGACCCCTTCCGCGGCGGTTACCCCGACATGTTCCTCAACACCATCCGCGACCGCGGCATCTTCGACGACCTCGGCGAGACCAAGGCCGAACTCAAGCCCGACGACAAAACCCTCCTCGTCGACGTCCTGCTCATCTTCAAAGGCGCGCCGCCCAAGCCCAAGGAAAAGAGGCCCGGCTGGTAGCCGGCCCTGCTTCCGGCCTGGCGAACGGCCGCCGCGTGGCGTAAAGTGAGATTTCGCCATGCGACTAAAGAACCTGCTTGTCTTCTTTGTTGGGACGTTCGCCCTCTCCGCCGCCGATCCCGGCGAGGCCGCCCGCCTGAAGAGGTTCAACGACGCCAAGTTCGGCATGTTCATCCATTGGGGCCCTTACTCGCTGGCCAGTGTCGAGGCCTCCTGGCCCATCATGGTGCCCGGCAAATGGGGGATCAGCGAGCCCGACTATCGCGCCCTGCCCCAGCGCTTCAACCCCGTCCAGTTCGACCCCCAGGCCTGGGTCCGCCTCGCCAAGGAGGCCGGGCAGCGCTACATCGTCTTCACCTCGAAGCACCATGACGGCTTCGCCATGTTCGATTCGCAGTACACCGACTACAAAATCACCAAGACCCCTTACGGCAAGGACATCGCCAAAATGCTGGCCGACGCCGCCAGGACCGAAGGCATCCCCTTCGGCTTCTACTACTCCCCTCCCGACATGAACCACCCCGGCTTCCGCGACACCGCCAAGCTCTCCACCACCAACTGGCGCGGTGAGCCCCATCGCCCCGAGTGGCCACTCTATCTCGATTACATGGAACTCCAGCTCACTGAGCTGCTCACCCGCTACGGCAACCTGTTCGTCGTTTGGTTCGATGGCCTCAGCAACCAGCAGATCTATAACGGCCGCCGCTTCCACAAGCTGATCCGCGAGATCCAACCCGACGCCCTCATCAACAACCGCATCGGCCTCACGGGCGACTACGTCACTCCGGAGCAGCGCCTCCCCAAGGGCATCCCCACCAAGGGCGCCGCCGTCGGCAATACGGATCCCAACGACAAGGGCCTGGCCACCACCGCACCCACCCCCGATCAGTTCCAGCCCTGGGAAACCTGCATGACCATCAACGGAACCTGGGCCTATAACAGGAACGACACGCGCTACAAGAGCTCCACGGAACTGGTCCGGGCCCTCATCGACGCAGCCAGCAAGGGCGGGAACTTCCTGCTCAACGTCGGCCCCACTCCCGAGGGCACCATCCAGCCTGAATTTCAGGAACGCCTCCGCGCCATCGGAGCCTGGCTCAAAGTGAACGGCGATTCGATCTACGGCACCACCTATGGCCCGGTGCAGGACCTCAAGTGGGGCCGTACCACCGCCAAAGGCAAGACCGTCTACCTCCACATCTTCGACCCGCCCGCGGCCCTCGAACTCCCCCTCGGGAAACTCAAAGTCGCTCGCATCCGGGCCCTCAGCGGAGGCGCGCCCCTCCACTTCACCCAGCAAGCCGGCACCCTCAAAATCGATCCAGCCGGCCTCCCGGCCGACCCCCACGCCGCCGTAATCGCCATCGAAACCCGCTAGCGACGC
>JARKQJ010000055.1 GCA_029973955.1 Paludibaculum sp.
GCAGGCGGCTGTCCCACCCCTCCAGGCCGGAGGTGTCGAAGCGCAGCGCCCCCGGTCTCGGGGACGAGTTGAGCAGCCGCACGGCGCCGGACGCGTCGGGGCGAACGGAGGACATCTCCCAGGAGCCCGTCAGGGCCACCAGCAGGCCGTCGCCGCTCAAGCGCGCGTCCACCTTGGGCTGCGGCCCCGAGTCCGCCTTCTTTGCAGTCATGCGTGTCTGCTAACGGAAAACTCCCGGCAGTGGAAGCCTTCGCCTGAAGACGGCGTCATGCTTCTCCTTCAGGCGGCAAGCGCGCGGGGCGGGATCAGAACTGGTAGCGCAGGCCGAACGCCACCTTCAGCGGGTCGCCGCCGGTGCTCTGGTTGGAGAGCCTGCGGCCCCACACGGACTTCTGGAACCGGCCGTGGGCCCAGCCGGACTCCACGATGAAGGCCAGGTTCTCGTAGATGTCGTACTGGTGGTCGAAGTTGACGGCCACCAGGTATTCGTCGGTGGTCAGGTCGCGCCCCATCTGCACGTAGACGCCGGCGCCCGTGAGGGCGTTGGCCACGCGCAGCCCCCGGGGGGAGTTGGCGCCGCGAACGTAGGCGAAGGTCAGGCGGTTGGTCAGATCCTTGAGGAAGGACACCTTGTTGAGCGAGGCGCTGAAGCCCCAGTTGCCCACGTTGCTCACGCCCATGACGCTGCGGTTGTAGGCCTGGTTGCTGTCGAACAGGAAGGAGCTCGACGGCCCCCAGTAGCCCACGATCATGGGCATGCGCTCCGAGCCGTTGGCGGCTGAGCCGTCCTCGCCGGAGGAATACCAGAAGGCGGCCTGGGGCGTGCCCCAGTCGAAGCCCGAGTACTCGGCCCCCAGGTCGAAGAAGAAGCCCGCGCGCCTGTTCTTGGCCCTGTCGCCGCCGTTGCCCTCGCCGTAGATCACGTCGGCGTAGAACTTGAAAGGGTTGAGCGCCGTGAAGGTCAGGGCCGCGCCCGCCCACCAGTAGAGGTTCTGGGCGTTGCGGAAACCCTGCGGGGCCAGCACTGTCCCGGCCGAGAGCATGTTGGAGGCCAGGGTCTGGCCCACGCTGCTGTTGGCCAGTCCGACGCTGGTGAGATAGTCGGCGTTGCGCCCGGCCACGCCGATCAATGCCCAGGGCGTGGCCGAGAAGCCGTCCAGGGTGATGGGCAGGGACAGGACGTAGCCGTCCACCTCGTCCGCCGCCTGGGTCGTGGTGGGGTCGAACTCGTTGTTGGTGTCCACGAAGCGCGTGAATCCGGCAGTGATCTGGACCGCCTCCGTGACCGGCAGGTTGAGCAGGGCCGCGGCCGAGCGCGTGCCGCCGAAGACGGGGTTGGCGTTGAAGAACCCGGTGGAGGAGACGGGCAGGGTCCAGTCCTGGTAGCCTATGGTGAATTCGGCGTCCGTGCCGGGCCACTTGAACTGAAGGTAGGCCTGCCAGACCTGGATGGAGACGGCCGGGTTGTCCACGGTGAGGTAGTTGTTGCCCCAGGCCGTGTTGTTGGCGCGGATGCTGAAGCGGAACTTGAGGGATTCGCTGGCGATGAAGTCCGTGCGCAGGCGGAAGCGCTGCCAGATGGTGAACGTGTCCGTGGTTCTGGTGGCGTTGGAGTTCCAGCCGGTGAAGTTCCTCATGGCGAAGTACGTGCCGTGCAGGCGGGCGTCTCCGACCATCTTCACTTCGGTGGCTGCGGCGGCGAGGGAGGCCGAGGCGAACAGCAGCAACGGCAGAAGACAGGCGGCGCGCATTCTCATGGCGATGGCTCCTCTTCGTGCGGTTTGGCTGAACTGCTGCGATGCACGGTAACCGGTGGCTCCCCGTGAATCAAGGGGCACTCCCGCCGCGGACGGAGCGGTGGAAGACGGCTCAAGGCCATGGCGGCGCGGGCGGCCATGGTGTAAGGTCGCGGGGTGTTTGCCGCGCATCGAATCACTCCGGCCGCGACAGGCCGGATCAAGGAGCCTTGTGATGTCTCAAGAGAACGCGAACGGCGCCGCGCCTGAAGC
>JARKQJ010000083.1 GCA_029973955.1 Paludibaculum sp.
CCATTCGAGGTGGAGATCATGACAAGACGAAAGATGACGCTGAACATCCCGGCGGAATTGATCGATGGATTGCAGTCCATGGGCGTCCGCAACGTGACCGAGTTCCTGGAGTCCTTCTTCGGCGAGATCGAGGCGGAAGACCTGCTCGCCATCATGGAAGAAGAAGAAGAGTACTGGGACGAGGACGACGAGGAATTCGAGGAAGACGACGACTTCTAGGTCGCACCGCTTCCGCCACACCTCAGCCTGATCTCCAGAGCGTGGCCTGCGCGAACCTTCCGCAGGTCTCGCTCTGTTATTTTCCGGCGCGCTGATCCCGCCGCGCCGCCGCCCCTCAGCGCCAAAGCCACGATCAGATTCTTAGTCATCCCCGGCGTTCTCCGCGCTCTCCACGGTAAAGTTTCTCACCATGTTGCCTTTCTTCGCGTTTTCCTTGGCGCTTTGGCGGTTCGGATCGCCTTTGATGCGTTCTCCTTGACTCCACCCGAAAGGGCGTTTTGCCAGCCGAACAAGATATGTTAGAGTGGTTTGTGGACTTACTCATTCACAAAGAGATCATCCCATGACTCGCATTTTGGAATGGGCGCGGCTGAACAATGTGCAACTGGCCGCGCTGGACCGCGCCACCACGATCGTCCTGTTCCCGGTGGGCCATACCCAGCAGCACGGCCCGCACCTGCCGCACGGCACGCTGAGCATCGCCGCCTGGGACCTGGCCCACCAGGTCGCCGACCTGCTCACCCTGACCGACCGCCAGCGCCAGGCCCTGATCCTGCCCCTGCTGCCCTACGGCACGGCCCCGATCGATCCGCGTCCGGGGAGCCTGCCCCTGCCCGGCGGCAGCCTGCCCCTCCGAGGGGAGACGCTGGGGGCGGTGGTGGAGGAGATCGCCGCCGGCGTGGCCGCCCAGGGGTTGCGCTTCCTGTTCGTGCTGGGCCATCCCGCCAGCCCGGCCCACGGCCGGGCGATCCGCGCCGCCCTGGCCCGCGTCCACCAGGAGCACCCGGCCCTGGTCGCGGACGAGATC
>JARKQJ010000101.1 GCA_029973955.1 Paludibaculum sp.
CGACCGCAGCAGGCGCAGACCAATACGCCGCCCTGGCGGCGTTAGACATTCTGGTCCGTGCATGGGGTGGCGTAGCTACAGGAGCCGGAGCGGAGGCCTTCGGTGGATCGTGGCTGAGACTCCCCGGACCCATGCACGGGCGTCTTTTCAACGGAGGATCAGGTCATGCAGTGCTGCGAAGGATGCGGCCGGGATAAGTGCGGCCACTACTGCCAGCAATGCATCGGCCACCCGATTCCGCGCTCGCGTGCGGCTCAGTCGCCCGATGTGCCGCTGGAGGACGACTACGGCGAGGAATCCGATGCGGACAGCGTGTGCGACGACAACCCCGAACACCCCCAAGGGAAGTGGCAATGGGAATGAAGTCTCGACGCAAGGGAAAACGCGGCGAACTGGAGGCGGCGGCCGAGGTGCGCCGGCTCTTCGGCGTGGAGGCACGCCGTGGGCGGCAGTACTGCGGCTGCGATGAGGCTCCGGACGTTCGGGCGGCAATCCCCGGCGTGCATATGGAGGTGAAGCGGGTTGAGGCCCTGCGTCTCTACTCGGCGCTCAACCAGGCCGCAGCAGATGCCGGCCAGAACGTGCCGTTGGTGCTCCATCGCGCCAATGGCAAACCCTGGGTAGCCATCGTGCGGCTGGAGGATCTGCCGAAGCTCGCCGTGCAGCTCTACCTTACGCTGGCGGAAAACAACTGAACCAGGAGTCAATGGACCATGCAACTCGATCCGAAGACGATCCGCGTCGACGGCGGCACGCAGCCCCGCGCGGAACTGCTCATCGAAGTGATGGACGACTACGCCGAGCAGATGCGCGGCGGCGTGGAGTTCCCGCCCATCACCGTCTTCTTCGACGGCAAGGACTACTGGCTCGTCGACGGCTTCCACCGCCTCGGCGCGCACCAGCGAGTCCGCCCGAATGCCACAATCGAGGCCGAGGTGATTCAGGGCACCCAGACCGAGGCGCAGTGGTACAGCCTTGGCGCCAACAAGACGCACGGGTTGCGGCGGACGCCCGAGGATCGGCGTCGCGCAGTGCAAGCCGCACTGCGGCATCCTACCGGCAGCGCGCGCAGCGACCGTGAGATCGCCGAGCACATTGGCGTCTCTCACCACACGGTTGCTAAGTATCGAGAGCAATTGCAGTTAGAGCCAGGTGGGCAAATTGCCCACCTGGGAAATGGGCAGTCTGGGCAAAAGCGGAAGGGTCGCGACGGCAAGGAGTATCCCGCTCGCCGGGCGGCTTCCCATTCCGGCAAGGGCAAACGCGAAAAGCCGTCGCGGCACATGGCCAGCCGGATTCACCATCCGATCCGCATGCCCAGCCCCTTGGAGAAGATGACGACCGTCACACTTCCGCACAACCCCGTGATGGGGGCGAGAACGTTGATCGAGGTCTTCGACAACGAGTATCTCCGCGCTGTGGTGGAGGAACTCACCCGCCATCTGAAAGGAATCGCGCGATGACCCAACTGAGACTGATCGCTGCCCGCGTGACAGTGTTTCTGGCCATTGCCGTGCCACCGCACGACGACCAGCCCGAACCGGACGCCGAGGTGCGGCCCGACCATGTGGTGATCATCTTGCCCGGCGTCACCGCCGAGATGATCGCTTTCTGCCGCAACCATCCCTTCGACAACTGATCAAGGAGTCTGCGTATGACCGACCACCTGTTCGAGCGCCAAGACCCGTACAACATCGTCATGGACGTAACGCCCGAGATCGCCTCGGCGTGGCTGTCCGGCTGCAACACTCACAACCGCAAGCTGGTCGACGCGCACGTCGAGCGGCTGGCGGGCGAGATGCGCGCCGGCCGCTGGAAGCTGACGCACCAGGGGATCGCCTTCAGCAGCAACCGTGTGCTGCTCGATGGGCAACACCGCTTGTGGGCGGTGCTCATCTCCGGTGTCACCGTGCCGATGCGCATCTTCTTCAACGAGTCGCCAGAGTCGTTGGCCGTAGTGGATGCCGTCCGGCCGCGAAGTAACGACGAAATCATCAGCCTCTCCGGCGGCATGGGCACCGTGACCTGCCGCGATCTGGCCACCTTGCGGGCGATGATCGCCGGGTTGAACTCCTACGAGCGGATGACTGCCGGGCAAGAGGCGGAGGTTCTGGCCCGGCACCGGGCGGCCGTGGCGTTCGCCCACGACGTCCTGCCGCAGTCGCGGTTTCGCGGCGTCGCCACGGGCGTGACCCGTGCTGTGCTGGCACGTGCGTTCTATTCGGCCGACCACGGCAAGCTGCGGCACTTCGCCGATGTGCTGCAATCGGGAATCGGGTCGGACGAGATCGACCAGCCGATCATGCTGCTGTTCCGCTACCTGGTCGAGACGGCCAACCGCGCGGGCGGTCGGCCCGAGTGCCGCGAACGGTACGCCAAGACCGAGCGTGCCCTGTCGGCCTATCTTCACGGCGAGCGGTTGGCCCGTCTGTTCGCGTCCACCAGCGAACTGTTCCCCATTCCCCATTGCCGGCCCAGGGAGGAGGCCGCCTAAGCGGCGGACGGTTGGTATGCGCGGCGGGTGTGTGGCATCCGGCGGCACAGTGCGGGCTTCGGACTCATAATCCTTGCCCTCGCGCCGCAAGTCCCGACGCCGGAGTTTGTGGTCACGGATGTGCTTCGGGAGAATGCGCTGTGCAGTTGCGGCCCTATCAGCAAGCGGCAGTCGACGCCGTCTACGATTACCTCCGCGGGCACGATGACAACCCGTGCGTTGTCATCCCCACTGCCGGCGGCAAGACGCCGGTGCTGGCCACGATCTGCAGGGACGCCGTCGGGCGTTGGGGCGGCCGCGTGTTGGTCTTGGCACACGTCAAAGAGCTGCTCGAACAGGCGGTCGACAAGCTCCGCGTCGTCTGTCCCGACGTGCGTTTCGGTGTCTATTCGGCTGGGCTCCGGCGCCGCGACACCGACGAGCCGGTGATCGTCGCCGGCATCCAGTCCGTCTAC
>JARKQJ010000119.1 GCA_029973955.1 Paludibaculum sp.
GGCGGTACTGGCGGGTAATCATACGCAACGAACTCACGCGGGACCAGCGGGGGCATCCTACCCCCTTGCGGAGGAATCTGGACCATCGTGGTAAAGGGAGGGTGAACGGGAGCCAGTTCGGCGCAAATTGAGTCTGGCAAGATCGGCAATAGGCAAAAAGTGGCAAGTTCGTCCCGGCATCCGCACGATCACGATATCGTGTCCGTCTCAAGTCCCCCAAAAAGGCCATGAAGGCCGGCGATGGATGTGAAAAAGGGAGGACACACGCAGTGAGGATCGCGCAGCCTTGGCCGCGGATGGCAATCGTGCTGTCCGTGCTTGGTCACGCTACGATCCTTGTCCTCTTGGTGATCGAAACGCCGAGACAACTCGCTGTAGCGCAACAGCCCGTGGCGGTTGAAGTGGTCATGGTCGCCCCGCCAGCCGCGTCTCCCTCGCCGCCAGCCAATCTCCCGCCGAACGCCGCCCAGCCGGAAGTGACCGGACGACCCTCGCCGTCTCCGGCCCGCCCTGCCCGTCCCTCCACGAGCGGACGGGTAACCGCGACGGATTATTTTGCCGGCGCCGTCCTCGACGATCCACGCAACAGGCAAACCAGGGAAACCCTGGCCACGCTCACCAGCGACGAGCGGCTGATCCAGATCTGCAACATTGAAGCCATGGAGCAACTGAAGCGCTGGAAAGCCGGCTTCGTCCCCAACAGCGTCGTCCCCTATGCGATGGCCGACCCTGTGCTGAGCGCCACATCCATGGAAGCAAAAGGCGCCGCCGTCCACGCCGGCGGAAAATGGTACCGGCTGTCGTTCAACTGCGGCGCGACGACCGATCTCAGCCGCGTCGCCTCCTTCGCCTTCACACTCGGCCGCCCCATTCCCCAGCGGGAATGGGAGCAGAACTCGCTGCCGGAGCTGGTCGAGGGCGAGCCGACGGACTGAACCCGCCCTTAACCGGCGATGGCGAGGCTCTTCAGCTTGCGATGCAAGGCCGAACGCTCCATGCCGACGAACTCGGCGGTGCGCGAGATGATGCCGCCGAAGCGGTTGAGCTGGGCCTTGAGAAATACCCGCTCGAAGATCTCGCGCGCCTCCCTGAGCGGCAGCGCCATCAGGTGCTCGCCGCCGGAATTGGACGGCAGCGACGGCAGCATGGTGCCGATCTCCGACGGCAGCAGATCGGCCGTGATCACGGCCTCCGGATCGCCGCGCGTCAGGATCATCAGCCGCTCGACGTTGTTGCGGAGCTGCCGGAGGTTGCCCGGCCAGTCGTGCGACTGCAGCACGGCCATGGCGTCC
>JARKQJ010000157.1 GCA_029973955.1 Paludibaculum sp.
CGATCCAGGTAGATCAACTCGCCGAGGGGCACCTGTTTGGCGAGGTGTTTCTTTTCATCGAACAGGAAGCGGCTGACAGCGGGACCGTAGGCGATGGTCTGGTTCTGCAGCGGACATTCGCCGCCTTTATCGCAGACCGGACAATCCAGCGGGTGGGAGGTGAGCAGGAACTCCAGTACCTCGCGGCGGGCGTCTCTCACCTTTTGGCTCTCGGTACGCACCACCATCCCCGCGGAGACGGGTGTGGTGCAGGCGGTCTCCAGTTTGGGGGCGAACTGGATCATGGGGCTGCCGGATTCATCCAGGACAGGCTTGCCGGTGGCGCGGTCGATCAGCGGGCGTCCGATCTCGACCAGGCACATGCGGCACATGCCCACCGGATCGAGCTTGGGGTGGTAGCAAAAGAGGGGGATGCGCACGCCGACCAGTTTGGCGGCATCGACGACGAGCGTGCCGGGGGGTACCTCGACGGTGTGGGTATCGATGGTGAGGCGAATCATCTCTGCCATGCTGGGCTATCCCTCGATCATTTCTTCAAAGTCCCGGCGGAATTGGCGGATGCCGGAGATCACCGCCATGGTGGAGAACTCGCCCAACGCACAGAGGCATTTGCCCTGCATCTGGCGGGCGACGGTCTCGAGCAGGTCGATATCCGCGCCGGACGCCTGGCGGGAGAGGATACGGCGGGCGATGTGGTGCATCCAATAGGTGCCCTCGCGGCAGGGGGTGCACTTGCCGCAGGATTCGTGGCGGAAGAAGGCGGTGGTCTTCTCCACCAGCCGGGCGATGTTGACCGTTTCGTCCAGGATGATGACCGAGGCAGAGCCAAGCGGCGCGCCCAGCTTCTCCTGCACCGATTCGTAATCCCTGGGGGTATCCAGCGCCTGGTCATCGGCGACGATCAGGCTGGAGGAGGCGCCGGCCGCCATGATCGCCTTGATGTGCCTGCCATCCGGGATGCCGCCGCCGTGGTTGAAGATCAGCTCGCGGAAGGGGGTGCCGAGGGGCAGTTCGTAGTTGCCGGGGCGGTTGACCCTACCGGAGAGGGAGAAGATCTTGACCCCGGGGCTCTTCTGCGTGCCGAGGGCGGCGTACCACTCCGCGCCATGCGAGACGATCGGCGGCAGGTTGGTGAGCGTCTCGACGTTGTTGATGACGGTCGGTTTGTTGAACAGACCGGCGATGGCGGGAAAGGGCGGGCGCAGGCGCGGCTGCCCCAGTTTGCCCTCCATCGATTCCAACAGGGCGGTCTCCTCGCCGCAGATATAGGCGCCGGCACCCAGGTGGGTATGGATGCGCAGCGCATAACCCGTGCCGAACAGGTTTTCTCCGAGGAGGTTGGCTTGTTCCAGTCTGGCGATGCAGCGGTCGAGGTGACCGGCGAGATCCCAGAACTCGCCGCGCAGATAGACGTAGGCGGTGTTGGCTTGGACGGCGAAGGCTGCCAGCGCCAACCCCTCGAGGAACTGGTAAGGGTTGTGTTCGAGGATCTCCTGATCCTTGAAGG
>JARKQJ010000193.1 GCA_029973955.1 Paludibaculum sp.
CTCCCCACCAGCCGCCGGCCTATACACCGCATCCACCTGGTCGACCCCCACGATCTCCGCCACCTCCCGCAACCCATCCGCCCCCTTCGGCCCCAGCCGCACCCACGGCACCGCACTCAGACCCACCGCCGGCGCCGGCCGGCCGGCCGCCTTGTCCCGCAGCCACCCATCGACCAACCGCTGAAACCACCGCGCCGTGTCCGTGTCCGCCAGGCGATAATCCGCCACGATCGCCCCCGCCTGGTCATCCCACCGCGCGTTCTCAGTCACCCCCAACAGCCGTTCCAACCCCGGATACCCATGCTGCCCAGGCAGTGGGCCCGGAGGATTCAGAAACGACGCCAACCCCTCGAACAACGGTGCCGCCCGCTCCAACACCCCCGCCGAACACCTGATCCCCTTCCCCTGCCACTCCCCAGGCCGAATCAGCACCGCCCGATACACCCGCCCCCTCGGACCCTGAGCCAACTCACCCGCCAACTCAACCCGCACCCGATCCTCATCCATCCTCACACCCCCTACCGGCTCACGCGAAGACGCGAAGACGCGAAGACCGCTTCGTAGGGGCAGGTCTTGCGCCTGCCCGTAGGGGCAGGTCTTGCGCCTGCCCGTACGGGCAGGTCTTGCGCCTGCCCCTACGATCCCTCGGATCGTCCGCGCCTTCGCGTGACACTCCGCCGCCCCCATCTTCCATCTTCCTTCCGCTCACACGTACATCACCGTCGCGCGCACCGCCCCACTCTCACACGCCACCGCCAGCCCCTTCGGCAGCGCCACGCACCCACTCCAAACCACCGTCCCGCCCGCCGGGACCGCAAAATCCATGTACGCCGTCGTCACCGTCCCGTTATACACGCCCGCCTTCGCCGCCACAGTGCTCGACTCATTCGCAATGATCACCGAGTACAACACCACCGGAGCACTCGCCACGAACGCATAGTCCTCCGCCTCCGCGATCGCCATATTCCCAACCTTACACGGAACCATCCCCACCCCCCTCACGAAAGGCAAATGCCGAAAGGAAAAAGAAAAAATCCCATCTTCCATCTTCCTTCTTCCTTCGGTCCCTCGGCCGCCGCCTTCCCTCGTCGGCCCGCCACGCCAACCGCTGATAACAGCGAAACGTCAAGTGCTTCACCCAACCCCCCGTCTTCGCGTCCAACGATCCCTCGGATCGTCCGCGCCTTCGCGTGACACTCTTCGCGCCCTACGATCCGCAGGATCGTCCTTCACGCCTCGATCCTCCCAATCATCGGATCGACCCAGCCACCGTACGCCGCACTCCGCACCCCCTTCAGCCGCAGCCCAAAATGCAGATGCGGACCCGTCGAGTTGCCCGTGCTTCCAACCGTCCCCAGCTGCTGCCCCGCCACCACCTGCGCGCCCGGCGCCACCATGGCCACCGCGAGGTGCGCGTAGATCGTGGTGTACCGACCCCCAACCACCCGCACCCAGTTGCCGTAACCCTGGGGGTCCCAGCCGATCTGCACCACCCCCGCGTGCGCCGCAAGCACCGGCGTCCCCGCCGGCGCCGCATAGTCCAGGCCGTTATGCGCCCAGACGCCAAAACGCTTGTAGGCCTCCGGCCTTTCGTCAAACCACTGCGACACCCGCCCGATCCCCTCCGGCAGCGGCCGCGCCAGCGTAACCCTCATTCGCGACCCGCCGCCGGCCGCGAAGCCGCCGCATCATCCGCCAACGCCGCCGCCCGGCACGCCCCCAGCACAACCACCACCGAAAACACACCAAACAACGAACCAAAAACGAACCAAAACGAACCAAAAGGTAAGATCATCGCTCCCCCCCAGGATGGGACCCATTTAGTTTGGCTTTTGCTTCGCGTCTTCGCGCCTTCGCGTGAGCTCACTCTCACTGCGCCTTCGCGTGAGCTCACTCTCATTCAAAATCTTCTGCAGCTCGTCCTCATCCACGCTCTCGCCAATGAACTTCAGCACCGTCCGCACCACCAGCCGTCGCCACCGTTCACCACCGATCCCTTGCCCCGACACGCTCGCCAACGCATTCGCAACGCTCGCTGCGCTCGCCCCCAACTCCGCATTATCAGCCGGCGAAATGTCAGGAAACGAGATATGGATGTCATTCAGAACACGCACCTGGCCCGGCCACTTCCCAACGCGCACCGCCCGGTTGTACGCCGTCAGCGCCACACTCGCCAACACATAGCC
>JARKQJ010000209.1 GCA_029973955.1 Paludibaculum sp.
CATCCTCACCGCCCCGGCCATCAACACCGTCAACACCTTCGACAAACCCGACGCCGTGAAGCCCGCCCCCTTCACCGGCGCCGCCCTCGACGCCGGAACCCTCAAGGTCACTCTCCCCGCCAAGTCCATCGTCGTCCTCGATCTACCCTAACGTGAGCTTCGGGGCTCCAGCCGAACGCCAGCCTCTCCTCAGCGCCAGGCCGGCGTTCGGCGCAAGTTCATGTGGCTTGAACTTCAAGCCCCACCACAGTAAGAATCCGCTTTGCCAGTAGTGCAAAATCGGCCCGGCAGTCTTTCACTGCTTCCCCGTACGCCCCGATCGCCCCATCCGCCGGTTTGAGGTGGAACACCGGCTTGTGCGCCTCCATCGCCAGCGGCATGAGGCTCCGGTAGTGCCTCAATTGCGAGAGGCAGTACGGATCTTCACCCACCTTCGGCGCATCGATGGTTGTTTCCTCACTCAACACCGCGCTGCGATATACCAACGGGATCTTGTCCAACCACCGCTGATAGGCGATGGGCCGGCGCTCCCCCATGCTGTGCGGCATCACCACGTAGCCTGTCGGCGTCATGCTGCCTTGCGGCAGCGTCAGGTCCTTCGGCGCCTTGGGCTTCAGCTCATTCCACGTGGATCTCCACGCAGCCAGCGTTGGTCCCAGGTTCCTCAACCCTTGAAGCGAATATAAGTCAGGCGCCAGCGGCACACAAACGTGGTCGGAGGCAATCAGGGCCGCCCGGTTGATCGCGCCCAGATTCGAGCCGACATCGATCAGCACGACCTCTGCCCATCCTTGCGCCATCGCGTCGATCAGACGGTAAAATGCCGTCATCTTTAAGAATGCATTGTGATCTCCGGTGTGACACCTTGGCCATGCCGACGAGAGTTCGTCCTCGAAGCTCGACAGTCCCAAATCACCCGCCAGCAATCTGGCCTTGCTGCTGATCTCGATCTTCTCGGGAATCGCGATGTCACCTACGCCTCGTAGCATCGGTCGCACGGCGCCGTACACCGTCTGGGGATGATCCTCGCTCTCAGGCCAAAGCTCCTCCAAGCGATCCTCTTCCAGGAACATCGCGGTCAGGTTCGCCTGCGGGTCCAGATCCACGGCCAGTGTGGGGACTCCCAGTTCGGCGAACATCCACGTGAGGTGGTACACGAGCGAGGTCCGACCCACGCCACCTTTGTTGTTGAAGAATGCAATCGTCTTCATGTCCGCCCCCGCAGAATCACTCCGAAATGGTTCTCTCCAAACACGAAGGTCGCTTCCTCGTTTCCGTTCTTTCGCAGCGCCTCCTGGGCCCGGATCACGCCACGGCCGAATCTGTTGACGAATCCCAGCGTCTTCATCGCCTCGGCCAGCACCGGGTTCCGGTAGCTCGTCTGCGTGGGGAAGTTCTCACGATTTGCCAGCCCGTACAGAGGTCCTGGATTCTGGATTTCAATTCGATCCTCGAATTGAAGAAATCGCACCGGCGCGGGAGCCTCATACGAACGGTGCAGAATTGCGTTCATCAGGAACTCCCGCAGAGCAACTTCTGGATAATCGGCCACCATCCGCTCTTCCAACGGAGTCGCGCGTTCCGGCCTGTTCACCGTCACCAGACGCACAAACGAATTCAGGTCCCGGACCATCGTCAATAGATCGCCGCTGAACCGTTTCTCATCCACCACGTCGTCGCTCATCGTGCGGCCCGCAAACTTCACATACTGGGCGTACGCATTGGGCAGCCAGTACAGCGGATTCTTTGCAAACAGAAGCAGCCCTGCGTGAGTCGGGCAATTCCTCCCAAGGTGGAAGAAGCGCAGAGACGATAGCTGTTGCTCGATCGGCCGGTGATTCTCGGCGATGGTCTCCGCGTCGATCGCCTGCGGCCTGTAATTCGCCGTGAACAACTCCAGCGATAGATCCGCAAGGCTCGCCTCGGCACACGGGAGCGCATCGAACGTCGTTGCCGTCGCCGTCCGCCTTTCCACCAGAAGCCGCTCCTCTGTCTCGTTGGCGATGGCCCTCCTTGGACCTCTTCGAATCCAGATCTGTCCCTTGTACCTGACTGGCGGCAGACTCGAAGGCTGCACCTCCACCACCACAATATCGCCCTGTCCCGAACTCAATGGAATCTTCTGCACTGTCAACGCCGGCGACGGCAACACTTGCCCATCGCTGGCGATGCCCGCCAGGTTCCGCAGCAGTTCATCGCTTGCCGTCAATCCACTCGGCGCGCCATCTCTGTCGCCCGCACCGATCAGCAGGAATCCCGCCCTCCGCGTGCCCGGCATGTCGTTGGCGAAGGCGCACACCGCCTGGCAAAATTTCGCCATATCCCCAGTCGAAACCGTCCGTTCCACGCTCGGGGATTCCAGGTCGCTGAGCATTGCCAGAACTTGTTCTTCTGTCACCATCTACTCGTTCCTCAACGGGCCCACCAGCCCCTCGCCATTATCACCCAACCCGGAGTGAGATAGCCCTCTCCCGCCGCTCCCCTCCCCGCCAAATCCATCGTCGTCCTCGACCCCCGCTAAACAAACAAAGGGCGGCCGCGCCCGAAAGCCCGGCCGCCTCTTCCTCTACTGCCCGCCTCGGCTCCACGCGCGGATCTTCGCGATCTCCTCCGCCGGAATGTGCAGGAACTCCAGAAACTCCTGGTGCTCCGCCGGCGACAGCTTCTCAAACTCCGCGTGCCACCGCCGCATGTCTCCCTCCGTGAAACCGGCCGCTTTCATCACGGCCACGAACTTCTCTTTGCTCACCATATCGATTCTCCTTGGAATGCTTATTTTCAGAAGCGCCAGGATCGCCTGCTGGTGGCCGCGCAGCCGCGCGATCTCCGCGTCCAATTCCACCAGTCGATTCCTCAGTACCGCGGCCGCCTCGCCGCCCTTGCGTCCCAGCAGCACCCCGATGTCTTCGAGCTTCAGCCCCGCATCCCGGTATACGCAGATCTGCCGCAGTCGCGCCAGATCGTCTTCCGTATAGCACCGGTAATTGCCGGAACCCCGCCGGGCCGCCTTCAGCAGCCCGATCGACTCGTAATACAGCACCGTCGTGCGGCTCAGTCCGCAGGCACGCGCCAACTTGGTCACGGTCCACATCGCTTCTTACCCCATCCTCAACCCTACACCTTTAGACAGGTCAAGCCCCAGCCCAAAAACTCTTCCCGTCGCCCTTACCTCTGCGGCTACCCCAACGCCCGCAGCGCTACCACCGTAATATCATCCGACTGCGGCGCCCCATCCACAAACGCCGCCACCTCCTCGTGCACCACACTCACCAACTCCGTGCAAGGCAGATGCGACACCCGCCGCAGCAGCCCCTCCAGCCGCTCATCCGTGAAATCTTCCAGCGCCGAGTTATTCGCCTCCGGTACCCCGTCCGTAAACAGAAACACCGAATCCCCCGGCCGCAGCCAAACCGAAGACCCCTTGTAAGGCAACCCTCCAAACAACCCCAAGGGCAGCCCGCCGCCCTCCGCCAGCGCCTCGCTCGTCCCCGCCGGCTCCGCCCGCAGCAGATGCGGCGGATTGTGCCCCGCATTGCAGTACTGGAACTCCCCGCTCTTCGTATTGAGAATCCCGTAGAAGCACGTCGCGAACATGCTGGATCGCTTCTCCCGCACCAGCGTCCGGTTCACCAGCGTGACGCACTCCTCCGGAGCCATCCCCTCCAGCGCCACGCTCTTGATCTGGCTCCACACCACCGCCATGTAAAGCGCCGCCGGAATGCCCTTGCCGGAGACGTCCCCAATCACCACGCCCAGCCGGTCCTCATCCAACAGGAAGAAATCGAAGAAGTCCCCACCCACGGACTTCGCCGCCGTCATCTGCGCATGGATCTCGAAATCCGTCCGCTCCGGGAACGGGGGAAACGTCCGCGGCACCAGTGAAAGCTGAATCGTGCGCGCCGTATCCAACTCCTTCTGCAATGCCTCCAACTGCTCGCGATCCCGAGCCGCCCCCACCATCTCCGCGCACAGCAGCGAATTCTCGATCGCCGCCGCCGTCTGTAGCGCGATCGTGTTCAGCAGCTTCAAATCCGCCGTTGAATAGGCCGCGCTCCGCACGCCTTCGTGGCCCATCACAATCGCGCCCACCGCCCGCTGCTTCGCCCGCAGCGGCACGCACATCAGCGATTGAATCTCGCCCAGGCCCGTCAGCCGCGCATCCCCGTTCACCTCATTCACAATCTCGCCCACGCCCCGCTCCAGCACCGCTCCCACAAACCCTTCCACGCCGCCCCAGCACTCCGCCCCAAACGAAGCGATGCTCCGCAGCGGAGCACCCGCCTCATCCAGCACCAGAATCGCCGCGCTCGTCGCCGCAATCATCCGGTGTGCCTGCTCCAGTGCAGACCGCCCCACCGCCGCAAGGTCCAGCAGCGCCGCCAACTGCTCCGACAACTGCTCGATCAGATGCACCTCCCTGTACAGGTGCAGCACCTCCCCCGCCAGCGCCCGCCGCTCGCACTCCTTCGCCGCCAGATGCCTCACCATCTCCGCCACCGCCTGCGTCGCCGCGCCCTCTGGGCCTGTCACCCAACCCACTTGCGCTCCATCCGCCTCAATCGACAGCCGCGCCGGACCGCACCGCTCTCCCAGCAGCAGCCGGCCCGTCGTGTCTTCCACCCCAATCCCGCCGCCCAGCAGCCTTACCATCTCCTCCAGCGCCTCAGTTCCTGCCGCCCGCGGCCCGACAATCGTCTTCAGTTGCATGGCGGCCCTAGATCCCCAGCACGCTGCGCGCCTGCGCCACCAGAGCGTCCGGATCGAACGGCTTCGTCATATACAGATTCGCGCCCACCTCCTGCCCTCTCTGCCGGTCGAACTCCTGCCCCTTCGCCGTCAGCAGGATGATGTGCACGTTGGTCAGCCCCAACCCGTGCTTCACCGCCTGGCACACGTCGAAGCCGTTCTTCTTCGGCATCATCACGTCCAGAAACACCAGGTTCGGCTCCTCCGTTTGAATCGACTCCAGCGCTTCGTCGCCGTTCGTCGCCGTCAGCAACTCCACGCCTTCGTCCTCCAGTTCCTCCAGCGCCTGCTGGATCAGCATCCTCAAATGCGGTTCATCGTCGACGATCAGGATCTTCATGCTCCTCCTTACTGGTAAATGAGAAACAACACGTTCTCCAGGCCCTTCTCAAACCGCAGGCTCTTTACCACGTCCTGCTGGTTCGAAAGCAGCGAGTTCAGAATGATGATGTCCGGCTTGGATGAAACCGCCTTCGATACCAGTTCCGATCCATTGGACTCCACCACCTGGTAGCCGCGCGCCTGCAGCACATCCGCCAGTACGCGCGCCGTGGACGTATCCTCGTCCACCACCATCACCTTCTTCTTCGACTTGCCCTGCTCCAGCAGCGCCCCCACCTCCCGGAACAGTGACCCCGTATCGATCGGCTTCGTCAGATACCGGTCCACCCCCAGCCGGAAGCCCCGCTCCTTGTCCTCCACAATTGAGAGGATCAGGATCGGAATGTCCATCGTGGCCGGATCGTTCTTCAGCACCGCCGCCACGTCAAACCCATTCATCTCCGGCATCATCACGTCCAGAATCACCAGGTCCGGCCGCTGTTCGCGCACTGCCGCCAGCGCCTGCCGCCCGTTCTCCGCCAGCCGCACCCGGTAGCCCGCCTCCGTGAACTCCTGTTGCAGCAGCGACCGGATGTTGGCATCGTCGTCCACCACCAGAATCGAGTTCTCCCGCGGATGGTGGCTCGCTACGCTCTCCCGCAACTGCCGCACCAGCGATTCAATGTTCAGAGCCTTCGGCGCCGCCTCCTCGCCGGCTGCCTTCAGCGGCAACGCGAACGAAAACGTGCTGCCTTGGCCCGGCTCGCTCTCCACCCAGATCCGTCCCCCATGCGACTCCACAATCTCCTTGCAAATCGGCAGCCCCAGGCCCGTGCCCTTCGGCTTGTCCGTCAACGTATCGCCTACCTGCTTGAACTTCTCGAATACCTTCGGCTGGTCCGCCGGAGCGATCCCAATCCCGGAATCCGCCACGCTCACCACAATCTCCCCGTCCCGCAACTTCGCCGTGCACCCGATCGTCCCGGTGTCCGTGAACTTCACCGCGTTCGAGATCAGGTTGATCACCACCTGGATCAGCCGGTCCCGGTCGCCCGTGATCGCCGGCAGCCCTTCGTCCACCTCCCGCACCAGCGTCAGCTTCTTCGCCTCCATCAGCGACGACGTCGCCGACAGCGCCCGGTCCACCACCTCCGGCAGCGAAATCGTCTCCATGTTCCACGTAAACTTCCCGGCCTCGATCTTCGCCAGGTCCAGCACGTCGTCGATCAGCTTCGTCAGCCGCTCGCCCTCGCTCACCACCACGCCCAGGTTCTCCACCACCTGGTTCTTCGCCTGCTTCACCTTCCGGTCGTCCTCCGGAATCAGCGGGAACAGCCGCTCCTCCAGCCGCCGCCGGATGATCTTCGCAAACCCCAGCACTGACGTCAGCGGCGTCCGCAGTTCGTGGCTCACCGTCGAAAGAAACGCGCTCTTCGCCGCATCGGCGTCCTCGGCCGCCGCCCGCGCCTCCGTCGCCTCCTGATAGAGCTTCGCGTTGTGGAACGTCACACCCATCGCCGAAGCCACCGTCGATAGCAATCGCAAATCCGCTTCCGAGAACCGGCCCTCCTGCTCCGTCGACTGCACGCTGATCACACCGATCGTCTCGCCGCCCGAAGGAATCGGCACCCCCAGATACGACGACGCCGCCCTGCCCACTCGCGCCACACCCAGCTTCGCCGTGCCCGCCGCCAGGTCTTCGTTGATCAGCAGCGGCTGACCCGTCCGGATGATCTGCGACGTCAGTCCGGTGCCGAACGGCCGCGGCTCCGGCGTCTCCCCGTGGCAATACGGGAAGTGCACCATCATCGTCGCCCGGTCCAGCAGCGCCACATACGCAATCGGCGCACGGAACACGTCCCGCACCTGGTCGCCCACCAGTTGGATCAGCGCCGCCGTATCCAGCTCCGTCGATAGCGCCTGCGTGATGCGGTTGATCGTCACCAGTTCGTTGGCGCGCTCCCGCACCTCCGCTTCGCGCTCGTTGATGCGCCGGTACGCCGAGGCGTTATCCAGCGCAATTGTGGTGTAAGAAGCCAGGTTCTCCAGCAATTGCACGTGCTTTGCCGTGTAGGCGTTCTTCCTGAAACTCTGAATCGTCAGCACCCCCAGCACCCGGTCCTGCGCCACCAGCGGCAGGTACAGCATCGAGGCCGGCGGCTGCGAGGCGCTCCCGTCTTCCAGCGCCTCCCCGCCGTGCCTGTAGTGCTCGATGTACTTGCTGTATTCAGTCGCCACATCGTTCAGCCACACCGGTTTGCGATGGTCCACGCACCACACCGCGAACTGGTTCTTGTCCTTCATGTCCCGCGTGTACGGCTGGTACCGCTTGCCGTTCTCGATCGCCAGACTGTAATCGATCAGCCGCTGCTCCGGCCGGTAGAGCCCCACGCCGAACACCGATGCATCCACAATCTGGTTCACCCGCTCATACAGCTTGAACAGGATCGTGTCCAGGTCCAGCGACGCCGTCAACTCCTTGCCGATGTCTCCCAGTAGTTCAATGCTGTCCTTCTGCGCCGCGATCTCCTCCGCCTGCGCCCGCAACTCCTCCGTGCGCTGCGCCACCAGCTTCTCCAGCGCCTCCGTCTGCCGCCGGTTCTTCTCGCGCTCCCGGGCGATCACCCTCCGCCGCGCCCATACCCCAGCCAGCACAAACAGCAGCGCATAGGCTCCATACGCCCACCAGGTCCGGTACCACGGCGGCAGAATCGTGAAGCTGTAGCTGCCCTCTTCGCCCACCTTGCCTGCAATGTCCCGCCCCCGCACTACAAACCGGTACGTCCCCGGCCCCAGCCCGCTGTACGTCGCCTCCTTCTGCCGCCCCCACGCCGTCCACTCCCTGTCCGCCCCTTCCAGCCGGTACTGGAACAGCGTCTCCCCGTCGTCCGTGTACGCCGGCGCCGCGAACTCGAAATGCAGCGAATTGCGGTCGAACGGCAGCCGCGGCTCCTCCGCCCCCGTCGCGAACCCGCCGTAAACCACCGCCTCCGGCCCCGAACTGATGCGCCGTACAAACGCCGCGAACGATGAGTTGCCCGCCGGCTTGATCCGCGGGTCGAACCTGATCATCCCGTCCCGGCCCGTAATCCACAGCGTCCCGTCCTGCTCCCGCCTCACTCGCGCAATCGAGCGGAATTGCGAAAGCCGCAGGAACGTCTCCTCTTCCAGTTCGAAGCTCCCGTCGGGCTTCCTGTGAAATACCCCTTGCCGCTGCTCTTCCAACGAACCGTTCACCGAAAAGACGTCTCCGTTGTCCAGCGCAAACAACGTCGGCTCCGCCTTGGGATCGTTCACCGGCAGCAGGAACCGGTTGTCCGCCACAAACCGCCGGCTCGCCTTGTCCCACCGCAAAATGTCCCGCGAGCGGCGCGGCAATGCAAACAGCTCTCCGGCCGCCGCCGCTACCGCGCTCTCACCCTCGCCCTTCAGTCCCTCCTTCTCCCCGAATATCTCCAGCCGCCCGTTGCTGAGTCCAGTCGGAGAAACCTCCACTCGGATTACTCGCCCGTCCGTCCCCGCCCAGAACGCCCCGTCCTCCGCTTCCGCCAGCGTTTGAAACGTCCCGTTCAGTCCCTCCAGCACTCCCTCGTCCACCCACCGGCCCCCTTCCCACCGGATCGACATCACCCCCGCCCCCAGACCCACGAAGATCCGGTTCGGGTTCTTCTTCGACTGCAGCAGCCCCATCACCGCCGTTCTGGTCCGCATCACCTCTCTGATTCCGTCGTCGCGGATCTCGAATAGCCCGGCCTGCGTTCCCGTCAGCAGTTGCGCCGGCGCTCGCCCCTCCGGGTCCTGGAACGACACCAGCCCGAAAGCCTGCGAATACTTCGTCGGAATCGGCTGCAGCGTCAGCAGCCCCGTCCGCTCATCCACGGCCGACCGGAACAGCGCCGTGCCGCCGGTCTGCGCCAGCGCATACAGCTTCCCGTTGTGCCGCACCGTCTCGTCCAGCAACTGGTTCGAAAATGCGTGGATCGGCGAACTCACTTCGATCCGCGCCAGCCCGTTGCCCAGCCCCAGCCACAGTGAACCCGCCCGGTCCAGAAACGACACCATCACCCCGTTCACCTGCAGACCCGTGCCCTTGTCGATGATGCGCCTCGTCCGCCCGTCGTGCTCCATCATCACCGTCCCCCCCAACAGTGTGTTGATGCAGTAGCTGCCGTCAGGCAGCGCCATCGACGTGTACACCTCGTTCTTCTTCAGATACTCCTCAGCCTGCGCCGGGAACGGCGTCGCCTTCTCGCCGTCATAGAGAGTCAGCGTCGCCCCGCGCGCCGTGATCAGCATGCGCCTTTCGTCGTAGGGCTGCATATACAGCTTCACCGCATCCTTGTAGGCGCTCCCGCCCGGCAGCGTCCGCAGTTCGTCCCCCACCACCTCCTGCAGCCCGATCCCTGTCTGTGCGGTGTAAATCCGCCCCCGCACCTCCGAGATCGCCTGGAAGATCGTCGGCGAAGTCCACACGTGCATCTTCGTTCCGTCCCACCGGAACAGGTGCTTCGGCGCCCGGAAGTACACCGCCCCCTTCACCGCCAGCAACTGGCCCACCTGGTTGAAATCGCGATGCTCTTTCGGGATCTTGTCCAGAATATCGACGTACTTCAGATTCCCCGTGCCGTCCGGCGCCAGATAGCCCAGCGTCGCCGCGCCGCCCGCCCAGATCCGCCCGTTCTCATCGATCGCCAGCCCGCGCACCACGCTCGTCGGCACCAGAATCCGCCGCCAGTTCGATCCGTCAAACTCGATCAGCGTCCCCGATAGCGCAAAGTAGATGAACCCGCGCCGGTCCTGCACGATGCTCCAGATCTGCGGCTCGCCCTTGTATTCCTTCGGCGGATAGTTCCGCAGCAACGGCATCCCCAACTCCGTATGCTGCCCCCCCGGCCCTGGCGGCTGCGCCCACAACCCCACAGTCAGCGCAAGTGCGGCGAGACAGTGGCTGCCCCGCAAATTCCGAACCAGTCGGAGTGTTTCCATGTGTAGCCCAGACCGAGCGCGAGTTCCCAGAACGCTCAATAGGATGTACGGGAGTGTAACAGAACTCGTACTCCTTTGCACATACTTCTCCCCCCCCGCCTCTCCGGATTCACACCCGCGCATCCGTTAGGAGACAATAGGGTTTTCCGCCGCCGAAAGGACTCCCCATGGACTACACCTACCTCGACATCGCCAAAATGATCGACCACTCTCTCCTCAACCCAACCCTCCCCATGGCCGATCTCGACGCCGGCATCCAGCTCGCCCTCGACTACGACGTCGCCTCCGTCTGCATCCTCCCCTACGCTCTCGGCAAATGCGCCGGCCGCCTGCGCGGCTCCAACGTCAAGGCCAGCACCACCATCGGCTTCCCGCACGGCTGCCACACCACCGCCATCAAAGTCGCTGAAGCCCGCCAGGCGCTCGCCGATGGCGGGGAAGAACTCGACATGGTCGTCAACATCTCCGCCGTCCTCTCCGGCGACTGGGATTACGTCCGCGCCGACCTCGCCGCCGTCATCGAAGTCACTCACGCCGCGGGCCAGAAAGTGAAAGTGATCTTCGAAAACGCTTACTTGAACGATAACCAGAAGCAGAAACTGTGCGAAATCTGCTCGGAACTGCACGCCGATTGGGTGAAGACCTCCACCGGCTACGCCCCCACCGGCGCCACCGATTCCGATCTCATCCTGATGCGCAAATACTCCGCTCCCGAGGTCCAGGTGAAGGCCGCCGGCGGCATCCGCGACCTCGACGCGCTCCTCCGCATCCGAGCCCTCGGCGTTACCCGCTCCGGCGCCACCCGCACCGCCGCCATGCTCGACGAATGCCGCCGGCGCCTCGGCCTCCCTCCGATCAGGCGCAGCTAACTACCTGATTCGTAAACCAGTTCCACCGGTCCCATCAGGCCCGAAGCGCTCGGTTTGAGGTAGCGCGTCGGAATCGTCGAATAATGGCCCGAAAGTGCGCTATAAACGAGCACTTCCACGCGGTTTTGGCCCGCTTTCAGCAGCCCCGACACCTCGAAACGGAACGGCGGCGCCAGCTTCACCCCGGCTTTCCTGCCGTTCACCCAAACTTCGGCGCTGGCGGCCACTTCGCCCAGGTCGATCCAGACCTTGCCGCGTGCCGCATCTGCCGCAATATCAATCACTTTGCGGTACCACGCCCCGCCCGAATAGCTTGCCAGACCCTCCATCCGCCCCCAGTCGCCTGGTTCGATGGAACCCTTCTCGCAGCGGAACTTCACCGGCTCCTCGAAGGCCGCGCCGGCATAGTCGCCGCGCCGCTGTTCCAGGCGGATCTCGACGCTGGCCGGCGCCGCGATGGGCGCCTCGAACTCAGCCGTGTACTCGCCCGCAACTTGTTGCAGAGAAACCGGTTTTCCGCCGATTCGCAGCTCGGCCCGCGCGCGCGTGGGCAGCGTGATGGCGCGCAACCCGGGCGGCGCGTTGGTGCGGTACCAACCCACTTGCTCCGCACCCGGATGCACGTTGAACTCGATCAGCCCCGGGCGGCGATACCACTCCGTGGCCAGCGGTTCGCTCTGCTTCCAGTCGAGCGGCGCGCCGGGCTCCAGCAGCACGAAATGCCCTTTGCCTGCATGGTCATAGCGCAGCAGTAACGAGTTCCAGCCGGCCTGCAATGCCAGCGTCCTGGCGGTGCCATTCACGGCCTTCCCATTGACGGAGATCGCGGCCGGCGGCAGGCCGCCCTGCAGCACTTGCGCCTCGATGGCCGCCGGCGCGAAGACGCTGGTCCAGAGGTAGTAGATGTTGCCGCCGGGCTCGGGCGCGTAATTGACGGTAGTGGACTTGAGCTCGCGCTTGCCGAGGGCGATGAAGTCGCGCGGCATCTCGGCTTTGAGGCCGTGATAGCCCTGGTGGCCGGGATCGTCCGCAAGCCCGAAGCGCCAGGAGAACTCATAGGGACGGCCTTCGCGGCGCACCTGTTCTTCGGCGAGGTTCGTGGCGGTGGTGGGCCCGACGACGAGAAAGCGCGGGGCGTAGGTGTAGGTGGTCCAGGCCCACTCGCCTTGCTCGCGATACTGCATGCGGCGCGCTTCGGCGCCGAGCATCTCATTCGACGCGGGCAGGCGATAGTCGCCGAAGCGGTTGTCGAGCGTCGGCTTCAGCTCGAACTCCCACGGGCCGGTGACGGCGGTGCGTCTCGGCGCGCCGGCGGTGGCCTCAATCCGCGCTTTGCCGGGGCTGAAGACGAGCACCTGCGCTTCGGTCTTTTCGAGCGGCAGGCGCAGTGTGGTGCTGGTGGCGTTCTGGCGTTGGACGGGGAGCGGGGCAGTGTCGCCGCTCCAGGGGTCCCAGAGTTCCAGGCGGCCGGTGGAGCGGAGCGTGCACTCGGTGCCGCGCTCGCCGCCGTAGATCATATAGACGTCGCGCACGCCGGCCTTGCGGTGCAGGATGCTTGGCTGTTTGGCGGCGTCGCACTGGAAGTCGCGCAGGAAGGCGGCATCGAGTTTTGAGAGGACCTGCTCCGCGGTTGTTACGGTGAGCTGCGAGGAGAGGGCGAGCACCTCCGGATCGCCGTCGCCGCGTTTCTCGCTGGCGCTGGGCAGCGTGCCGGCGGCGAGCACGGCTCCGCCGCCCTTCTGGAATTCCACCGCCTTCTCGATGGTCGAGTGCCGGGCGGCGTGCATGGCGGGCAGCACCAGCGCGCGGTACTCTTCGCCGGCCACCTTCAGCCGGCCGCCTTCCACGCGGGCCCGTTGCAGGGATTCGAAGTCGATGAAGTCGAAGTCGATGCCCGCCTCGTAGAGCCGCTGTCCGAGGGAGAACGCCGACTGCACGGCCTCCTTGCCATTGCGGCCGGCCTCCACGGCAGCCACGGGGTAGACTACGGCCACGTCGGCGCGGTGCACGCCCTGGCTCAGGAGATACGACATGCGCTCGGAGGCCTTCAGAAACTCACCCATGTGCGCCCAGTAAGGCATGTGGAAGTGATTGCAGGGCGGCGCCCACTCCCACCAGCCGCCGTGGGTGGAGTAATAGAGCCCGTGGAGCGTGAGCAGGTTGTGGCCCTGGACGAAGTTGCGCCAGGTGGCGTCCACCACCTGTGCCGAAGTGGTGCCCCAGCCGCTGCCGTAGAAGCCTTCCAACCAGGTGCGCGGACGCTCATAGAGGTGCGCGATGGAACTGGCCACTTTGTTCTTGATGATGTCGGAGGCGAGGTTGGGCTGGTCGTTGCCCGGACCGCTCATCCAGCGCTGAGTGCGGAAGTAGTCGCCGAATTCAGTGACGTCGAGGCCGCGGCCGCCGTGGTCGCAGCCATAGATCATGCCGCGTTTCTCGTGCCACTCGTAGACGGGGCGGAAGTAGTTCTCCTCCGAGAGCGAGACCATGACGTCGGAGTAGTCGAGGCGGATCTTGACGGCGCGCGGGCCGGTCTCTTCGAACAACGCGGCCAGTTCGGGCCGCACGTCGTAGCCCTTGCGGCGCTGGAACTCAGCGGCGAAGCGCTGGTCCCACAGCCAGCCGCGGACGCCGAAGCTGAGTTCGTCGGAGAAGAAGAAGTTGAGGCCCTTGCCGCTTTCGCCGGGGTTGCGGTCTTCGAAGGGCTGGAAGAACTTGGCGATCATCTGCCGGCCACTCTCCGGATGCATGGGGTTGAGCGAGACGGGGAAGGGCCTGGCGTAGACCGCCACGATGCGCCAGTCGCCGGGCGGCGGCGTCCAGCTTAGCTTGCCCTCGCGGGCCTGGGCGAGCAGTTCGATCTCATGGCCGGGTTCGATGCGGCCCGCCGCCAGCGGGAATGCCGTGAGCGACAGTGTGCCCGCAGGCAACTGCCATTCGCAGGGGCCGGTGCAGCGCATGGCGGCGGCGGCCAGCGCGGCGCCGCTCATGCCGGGGTTCTCCTGAAGGATGCGGTCCATGTACCAGCCGTTGCCGGCCCAGCCGAGAGTGTAGTCGCTGAGGCTGGCGGCCATGCCGCGCTGGCGGGCTTCTTTGAGAAACCACTGGAACAGGCCCCACCAGGGCTCGGAGAAGAGCTTCGGATCGCTTTCGTAGGTGAGCCCGTAGGAGCGTCCGCCCTGGTCGCTGTGGGCGTAGTTCACCTGCAGGCCGGAGATGCTCTTGCCCTGAAGCTGATTGAGCTGCCAGGCGAGGCGCTCCTTCGTGAGCGGGTCGCCCAGCCACCAGTAGAACGCCACTTCGCCGTAGCCGGGAGGTGGCGTGCGGAAGCCGGGCAGGACGTCGAGATCGGCGGCGCGGTTCGGGTAGCCGGCGCGCGTCTGCGCGGCCGCCGTGAACAGGCAGAGGGAGCTGAGCGCGAGGCACGCGAGGAGAAGCCGCATATGGAGATCTTATCCGCCTCCGCGGTGGATTGGCCCGCACCCGGGCGCGGCGATAAGATCACAGCATGAAGGCATCCGAGATCCGCGATCTGCGCGGCGCGCTGGAGTTTCTGGGCGCAGTTCCAGGGCAGTTGCACCGCACCAGCCATCCGGTGGACCCCAATCACGAACTGGCAGGAGTGTACCGCCACGCCGGCGCCGGAGTGCCGGTGCTGCCGCCTACGCGTACCGGTCCGGCGATGTTGTTTGAAAGCGTGAAGGGTTACGAGATTCCCGTGCTGGTGGGGCTGCTGGCGTCGCGCGAGCGGGCGGCGCTGTTGCTGGACACCACCCCGGAGCGGCTGCCGTTCAAGCTGCTGGACGCCCTGAAACATCCTCGCGCGCCTGTGTTCTTGGAGGGGAGCGCGCCGTGCCAGGAGGTGGTGCACCGCGCGCCGCTGGACCTGCGCGCGCTGCTGCCGGCGCCGACGAACACGCCGCTGGATGCGGGTCCATTCTTCAACCTGGGGCTGGTGCGGGCCCAGGACCCGGAGACGGGCGAGGCCGACGTCACCATCCATCGCCTGTGCGTGCAGGGTCCGGAGACGCTGAGCATCTACTTCGCTCCGGGCCGCCATATTGATGCGTTCCGCCGCAAGGCCGAGGCGGCGGGCAAGCCGCTGCCGGTGTCGATCAGCATGGGGCTGGATCCGGCTGTCTACATCGCCGCCTGCTTCGAGCCGCCCACCACGCCGCAAGGCTGCGATGAGCTGACGGTGGCTGGAGGGCTG
>JARKQJ010000226.1 GCA_029973955.1 Paludibaculum sp.
ATGTTGCAAGATACGCAACGAACGCTTCGGTCAATGATTAGAATAACCGGTAAATAATAAAACCCAATCCTTTCTATAATTATATTGATTTTTAAAAAAAGTTGGTTTGCAAATGCCCTACACATATCCTCACCCATAGTACAATACCCCCAGAACAATTCCGGCGGAGGAAATCATGGCATACACAAAACTAGAAGAAGGAACCATCCAATTCTTAAGTCAATTAGTGCAGTGCGTCAGCCTTTCCGGCGAAGAGCAGTTGGTCGCCAGCCTGGTGGAAGAGAAATGCAAATCCCTCGATTACGACGATGTCCGCCGCGACGACCTCGGCAACGTCATCGCCACCCGGCGCGGCAGCCTGCCCGGTGCATCCATCCTCTACGACAGCCACATGGATACCGTCATGGTCGCCAACCCCGAAGAATGGAGCCACGCCCCCTGGGGCGGCGAAATCACCGGCGGCAAGATCTGGGGGCGCGGCGCCTCCGATACCAAAGGCAGCCTCGCCACCATGGTCATGGCGCTTGGTGCCATCCCGCGCAATGAGCTACCCGGCGTCGTTCATGTCGTCGGCACCGTCGGCGAAGAAATCATCGAAGGCGCCTCCCTCGCCCGCGTCCTCACCGCCCTCAAACCCGCTGGCGTCATCATCGGCGAACCCACCGACTGCCGGCTGGCCATCGGCCAGAAAGGCCGCGCCCGCATGGATTTCATCGCCCGTGGCCGCGCTGCCCACACCGCCAACCCCGAAGAGGGCGAAAACCCCATCGACAAAGCCGCCCTCATGCTCCAGCGCGTCCGCCAGACCCCCCAAAAGCAGGACCCCATCCTCGGCGCAGCCGTCATCGAACCCCTCCTCGTCTCCTCGCTCCCCAACCCCAGCACCTCCACCGTCCCCTTCGAATGCCGCATCTCCTACGACCGCCGCCTCCTCCTCGGCGAAACCCCCCAAAGCCTCCTGGCCGAATACCGCAGCCTCTTCCCCGATCTCACCGGCTGGCAGATCGAGATGCACCAGGCCAGCTTCCAAACCTATACCGGCCTTGAGCTCAGTGTCCCCGATTTCCACCCCGCCTGGCTCATGGAGGAAAACTCCCCCCTCGTGCGGCTGGGCGTCCAGGCGGTGCAGGCTGCTGACATCGCCGCCCACACCTATGTCGTCCCCTACTGCACCAACGGCAGCGCCAGCGCTGGCGAAATCGGCCTCCCCACCATCATCTTCGGCCCCTCCACCATCCGCATGGCGCACGCCGTCGACGAGCATATCGAAATCGAAGAGCTTCTGCGCGGCTTGCACGGCTTCATCAGCCTCGCCAAGACGATGGGCAAATTCCTCTCCGCCTGATTGCCTTCCCACCCCTTCCGTAAAATGTCCCCTGGCCGACCGCTTTCACCCGCCGGCCAGGTCGCTCGCCCGGATCCCGCCTTCCCGCGCCTCCCACAAAACGGTCGCAAACGACTGGATGAAATACCGGTCGTGCGCCACCGCCAGCGCCGTCCCCTCGAAAGCGCTCAAAACCTCCTCGAACCGGCCCCGCGATGGGATATCCAGGTGGTTCACCGGCTCGTCCAGCAGCAAAAAGTTGCACCCCCGCCCTGCCAGCGCCGCCAGCATAAGCCGCGCTCGCTCCCCATAAGAGAGCTTCCCCACCGGCGTGAACACCTCGTCCCCCCGGAACAGGTAGCGCGCCAGAAACAGCCGGATCTGGCTCTCCGGCATCTCGGTCGTCCGCTGTATCGTCTCGAAAGCGTTCAAGTTCCCATCCAGTCCCTCCTGCTCTTGCGCCATATACCCGATCTTCACCCCCGCCCCCATGCGCGCCTCCCCCGCCAGCGCCTCGATCTCCCCCGCCAGCGTCCGCAGCAGCGTCGTCTTGCCGCACCCGTTCGCCCCCACCAGCGCTACCCGCTCACCGTGCCGGATCGTCAAATTCAGATCCTTCAACAGCGCCGTCTCCCCATACCCCACCGTCAAATGCCTCAGCGTCGCCACGTCCCGCCCGTTCGGCCCCAGGCGGCTAAAAGTCATCCGCAGCCGCGCCTCTTTCGGCGGCCGCTCCACCCGCCCCTCCGTCTGCAAATACTCGATCCGCTTCTCGATCGCCTTCGCCCGCCGCA
>JARKQJ010000263.1 GCA_029973955.1 Paludibaculum sp.
GTAGATTTCTTCGGTCACCCAGAACGATCCGTGCGGCCACGGGCCCAAGACCTCGTCCGGCCACACCGCCGGCTTGGAATTCCACAAGCCCCAGCTGTTCACGATCAGGAATACGCAGACCGGATAGATCTCGCGGGTATCGTCAAACCCTGAACAGCACATATCGTGGCTCCAGCGCCCGCTTGGAACCGCGATGCCTCGGGAATCCGAACGAGACGCAACGCCAAACGACTGCCCCGAGTGACCTGCGTATCCCGAGTAGAGCAGGTCCTTCGCTTCGGACGCAGTCCTTGGAGCAATCCAACGGCCGATATTGTGCTTCCGGCACTCCGTCTTGACTGCTTCAGGAACGCCTTGTCCGCCCCAGTTCGTGCCAATGCGCGAATCGTATCGGCTTAGGTCGGCGAACGAGTACTTCTCACGGAAAAGGAAACCAACATCGACCTCAAACCGGGCGGCCACGGCAGGGTCCATGCCTTGCCCGGAAAACCCCCTCGCCCCGTACGTCGGCTCGGTTGCACCACGGCGATAGTACTCCTCTGGCTCCTTCTTGATGTGAATCTCCACCGAGCGGGTAACGTCGCGGGCGTTGCGGCTTCCGTGGCTCACACAATCCCCCGTCGTCTGGGCCTCTTGTCCAAACGCTCCCGGATCGAAAAGCTCGCGGCTTCGCCAGAGCCAAGCCCGCTTTCCCGCGCCGACGCCAGCCAGATGAGCAGCCACGTCGGCGAATGCGGAGACCTTGCCGTCCTCCCAGAGGCGATCCATGCTCGCTGGACTGTATCGCCACCCCGGCAGGCCGTGTTCATAGGCCGCGACGATCTCGGCGGGAGACCCGAAATGCACCGTCATCGCACAGCCTCCCGGCAGGCCCAGGCCACCGCATCCAGTGCGTCGGCCGCCTTGCCGTGATCAAGTTCCGCCACCTCCAGCCCCAGCAGCTTTGCCAACGCGCCGTCGGGACCGTGGATCGCCGCCGCCAGCCCGGGCACTTTCTGGAATGCCCCCTGGAATCGAAGCGTTGCCGCGCGCTCGCAGAACGTTCGCAGGTGCGCGGTGCTCGTGATCACCTTCGCCCCCGCGCCGTCTCGACGGACCGTTTCCGCCGCGCTGTGGTAGAACGCGGCCAATTGCCGCGCCTCGTCACGGTGGCCGGCTAGCGCTGCGGTCACCGGCGCGACTACCCGCTGCACCTCCGCTGTCGGCGGAGGGATCGCCGCACCGTCGGGACGCTGGGCGCCGCCGCCCAAGTACACGATGGCGACGAAGGCCAAACCGATGGCCAGGAGGTCCGCCGGTTTCATGCGTCACCTCCGCCGCCCTGCACGGGCGACTGAATCGCGGACCACACCTGCCGGGCCACGTCCGCCGGCAGGTCCGCGGCCAGCGTCCGATAAGCGTCCACCTTGGCATGAATGTCCGGCGTCTTGGCGGAACGCGGCAGCAGTCCGGCCAGTGAAGCCGACCGCGCCCGCAGCTCGCCCAATCGCGGCACGATCACCAGTGCCGCGGCGGCGGCCAGCACCGTCCATTGCATCGGGGTCAGTTCAGGCAGCATGGGCGGGCACCTCCAGCTTCTTGACCAGTTCGTCGTACAGCCGGCCGACCAACGGCCGGATGGCCGCACGCAGGAGCGGATCAACCAGGC
>JARKQJ010000239.1 GCA_029973955.1 Paludibaculum sp.
ATTGCCCCAATAACGATCCCCGCGCAGCAGGTAGTGGACGCGGCGGCAGCGGGTGCGCAGCCCTTCCACGATCTCCAACGCGGTGATGCCGCCGCCTACCACGACCGCGGCACGCGCCCTGGCCGCGAGCGCGATCATCCGATCCGCATCTGCCAGGCTGTCCAGCTTGACGACTTCGGGCAGGTCGATGCCGGGGAGGACCGGTTGCACGGCCAACGCACCTGTGGCGACGAGCAGACGGTCGTACGGGAGCGTCGCGCCGTCATCCAAAGTGACGCGATGCGCCGCGGGGTTGATGCTTGCGGCGCGGCCGGTCAGGCGGCGCGCCCCGAGCTGGTCCCAGGCGGCTTCTTTGAGGGGAAAAAGGAGCGACCGGCTGACCTCGCCGGTCAGGTAATAGGCGAGTCCGGGCCGTGAATAGTAGCCGTTGGGATCGTCGGAAAGCAGCGTGAGCTCACCGCTGCGATCCGCCTCGCGGATCGCTTCGGCGGCAGCCACGGCTGCGACGCCGGCGCCGATGATGAGGTAACGAGTGGGCATGGGCGATCGATCCTTCGCCGCGGCGCCTCCCGCAGGCGCTTCGCCGGGGCGCCTCCGCCAGGCGTTTTGCCGAGCCGCCTCCGCCAGGCGCTTTGCTGGGACGCCTCAGCCTGGCGCTTTGCCGGGGCGCCCCCGTAGGCGCCTTCCCCCGAGCGCTCTACCGCGCCGAACGCTCGAAGCGGAGCACACCGCGCGGGCAGCGCGTCACGCACTCGCCGCAGGTCAGGCAGTAGCTTTCCACCACGGGTGCATTCACCCAGGCGTGCTGGCGGACGTCGATATTGATCGGGCAGTAGAACGAGCAGATGCCGCACTGGACGCAGCGGCCCTGTTCGGGCACGACCTGCGCTGACACGGCAGCCTGCCGGCGGGCGCGGTCACGGCGGAACAGGTCGAAGAGGGGCATGCGGCCTCCACCCACGCGATTGGTCGCGCCATTATCCTATCTCTTCCATAGGGTGTCAATGTGGCGCGTTGGCGCGTTGAGTCCGCGAAACTGCCCTGCTATCTCCACTACACCACTCCACTCTCTCCCCCCATTTAAGTATGGGGGGGAGAGGAGGGAGTAGTTGGTGCGCTCCGGGGTGCTCCCCAGTGGAGCGGTTTTGGAGAGGAGTGGAGTGTCGCCCACGCGCAGGCGCCCGGCACTTGCAGGAGACGCGCAGGTGCCCGGCACTTTCGAAGTGCCGGGCACCTAATGGGCAATCTAGCCACAAACATCGCGTTATGCGGCCTGGCGGAGCAGCGGGCGGAACTTGTAGCCGTACAGGATCTGGCCCTCGGCCAGCTCGACCAGGGCCATGGTGTACGGCGCATACTTGGCAAAGCCGGCGGGCGCATTGTGCATGGTCATGCATGAAAATACCTCGCCCTGGCCGCTCCGGGCGATAGATGCCCAAGTCCAGGTCGGCACAATCGAGCTGGACCATCTCGGCGAGGAGGGATTGGAGGCGTTTGGATTTGGTGGGCGTGAAAGGAACCGCGGATGGCTAACGCCACTCCGCGGGGCGGCGTAGAATGAAGCCATCGGGCTTGGTGACTTCTTCTGGAAATTGGCTCCGAGCCAGGATAGCGCGCTCGATGCGCAGCGAGCCGGCAGCTACGCCCTTCAAGGCGCTCGACCAACGATCCGGCGGAAACACCGAGATGACGCGTTTCTTTGGGATGAGGTGATGGATTGCCCTAACCGGGCCGACAAGATCGCTATCGGCAGACACCAGGAAAGCGACATCGAAGCGATCCTGGTACGCATCCGACATCATCTCGACCGCGATGTTGACGTCCGTCATCTTCTCGTGCTGGACGTCCTAGGTATAGCCGCAATTCCGGCACCTCACCGGACTGGCGAGGTAATGCCCATAATGCATCGTAAGATCCGGAAGTGTCTGGAGTGCTTCAAGGTAGGCTGCCTGGCGTTGGCGCTTGTCGTGCGGCTGCTTGACAATGGTGGTGAAATAGCGAGTCAGCACCAGGCTCTGAGCAGGTTTGAGCAAGTGGCCGGCCATCATCTGCACGTTGAGCCAATAATAGCGCTTCCATCCGCGTGAACGCAGGCCGAAGTAGAGATTGTATCCATCAATGTAGGCGACGACGCGTTCCATGAGCAAGCCTCGTTAAAGGGAGACGCCCACCTTGCGGCGGGCGTCGGCCCGGAGATGCTATCTCCGGGGGGGTTACAACTATACTGTAGCACCCCGACGACCGCTTGTCAACTGGTTTTTCAAGACCGCGTTCAGAGAACGCTCGCGTCGAACAGCGAACAAGACAAGCACTCAACCCCCACGCCGCCCTGGCGCGTGTGCTCGCAGGGTATGTATTCAGCGTGGTAGGGTGTGGGCATGAGCTCTTTGCTTTGATGGTAGCCTCAGCAGCGAAAATGCCAGGGCTTCACATTGCACGAAGCCGATAACACCACCGAGCTGAGGGCTAAGTCCTGGCGGCTCTCTTCCAGGAATCCCTGAGCAACCCGCAGGCGATATGCCACTTCTGCGGTGGTCACGTCCGGGCTCC
>JARKQJ010000240.1 GCA_029973955.1 Paludibaculum sp.
ATCATCGCCGCCAGCCACCGCGACCTGCTCGCCCTGGTGCGCGAGGGGCGCTTCCGCGAAGACCTCTACTACCGGCTGGTCGTGATGCGCCTAGACATTCCGCCGCTACGCGAGCGCCGCGAAGACATCCCGACGCTGGCCAACGACCTGCTGGCGCGGATCAACCTGCGGATGGAACGCAGCATCACCGGCTTCACGGCCGAGGCCATGGACGCCCTGCAGCGACAACCCTGGCCCGGCAACATCCGGCAACTCGAGAACGTGATCGAACGCGCCGCCGTGCTTTGCCGCAGAGAACTGATTGACCTCAGCCACCTTCCCGCGGAATATTCGGATTGTTTGGTAAGGCAACTACCATCCCGCACCGACACCTCCCGGCCGCTAGCCGCGCAAGCCCGCCAGCAGGCCGAAGCGCGGACGATCCTGGAAGTCCTGCGGCGCAACGGATTCAGCCGGCACAAGACCGCCGCCGAACTCGGCATGCACCCGAGCACGCTCTACCGCAAGCTGAAGACCTGGCGCCTGCTCGACGGCCAGTAGTCAGGATCCGTCATTCCTGGCTTACGCCGGAATGACGGGCGAAGGTTCATGCATTGCCACCTCACACCTGCCCCAACTCCGGCGCATACGCCACCAGCGTCCACGTCGTTTCGGCAAGCGCGTTGGGCGGAACGCCCTTGAGTTTTTGCAGCAAGCTGCGTTCGGGACCTCGGACGATGATGGTGGGGAGCGTCATGCCTTGAGGGAAGACGAGGCGTTTCTCGCCGACGGCGAGTTCGGCGGCACCTTCCCAAATGCCTTTCTGCGGGCAGCGCTGCAAGGAGACGGATGTTATGCCGAGAGGACGCTTCGGAGCGGCGGCCTGCGCGGGGGCGGATTCAGCCTCGGCGCGTTTCTGCGGCAGCGGGTGGCCGGTTTCGGGGTCGAGGTGTTTCGCCTTCGCCATCTCGCGGATGCGATCTTCCGTGGGCAAGGGCGGCGGGACGTTGGCTTCGTGGGCTTTCAACCATTGGAACGTGCCGTCCCACGGCGGCAGCTTGGCGGGCGGCAAGGGGACGATCTGGTCAATCTCGGGGACTTTGGGGTGGAGGTAGGAGTAGGAGGAGAGAAAATCGCTGATGGCCTCGTAGCGTTTGGCGCGTTCTTCGTCTTTGGGTTGGCCGACGTATTCAATTCCATCGGTGGGGAGGGCGTTAAAGCCTTTTTGCATGGAGAATGCGGTGAGATCATTCCCGGCTTTGGTACCGAGTTGATAAGCTTTTAGGGCTTCGGCGTTGCGGTCACCCTTGAGCCAAGTTCCCAATTCCAATCCGGCTTTCCCGTGACCTTGTTCTGCTGCGCATCGCCACATCTGGATGCCGATTTCCTGTACCGCGTTGTCGTCATACCCGGTCAGCTTATCGCCAACGGCGTATTGCGCCTCAGGGTTGCCCAGGTCCGCCGCCTAGCGGTAATACTTGAGAGCGAGGTCTGGGTCTTTCTTGACGCCGTAGCCGACCTTGAGATAGCGCCCCATGTCGTAGAAGCCGCCGGGGACGCCGCGCTGGATCAGTTCGTCCGTGAGATCAAGGGTTTCTTTCACGATCTCGTCGCTGAACGCCTGCCCCTGGCCGAGCATCTGGCGCAGTTCGAGGTTGGCCTTGTCATGGCCGTAGGCTGTTGATATACGGATCAGGCGCTCAATGACCGGATAGATCATTGGATCCTTCTTGAGCAGGTTGTTCTTCCGCAGCCAGCGGGCGCGGACGTAGAGCTGGTCGGCTTCCGGGTCGCGGGGCGGAATGGCGTCCTTCTCATAAGCGCAAGTGAAGGCGAGGCTGGCTTGGACGTCGGGTAGATTGGGCACGGGGAGCTCCTTGGGCGTACCGTCGCAGGCGGCGAGGGCGAGAAGGGACCCGGCCGGGGTCACGCCGGATCGTCGGGGTCTGGGGGCGGCGTCTCGTAGCTCACCAGCGTCCAGCTGGTTTCGGCGAGGACGTTGGCGGGTTCGCCGCGGAGTTTCTGCAAGAGGCTGCGCTCGGGGCCGGGGACGATGACCGAAGGCAGGGGCCACAGGGCTGTGAAATAGCGGCGGCGGGCGCCGACGGCCGGCGTGGCGGCGCACTCCCACATCCCGGCCTGTCCGCACGCTTCTCCGCTGGCGCGGGTGGTGCCGAGGGGGAGCGTGGGCAGGGCGGGAGCCTGGTAAGCCGAGACGGCTGGCGGAGCGGGCTCG
>JARKQJ010000244.1 GCA_029973955.1 Paludibaculum sp.
GCCAACAATAGCCGCTACGGAATGGTTATAGACCTGCGCCGCTGCATCGGCTGTCATGCCTGCACCGTCACCTGCAAAATGGAAAACGATGTCCCCGACAACTGTTACCGCTCCTGGGTGCTGGAAGCGGACAAAGGCGCCTACCCCAACGTCACCAGGGTTAAGCTCCCGCGGCTGTGCAATCAATGCCAAAGCGCCCCGTGCCTGACCGTCTGCCCGGTGCACGCCACCTTCCGCGACAAAAACGGCGGCGGCGTCATCAGGGTCGACGCCAAGAAATGCATCGGCTGCCGCTATTGCATCGCCAGTTGTCCGTACAGCGCGCGCTATCTCCACCCCGCCAAAGGGGTAGCGGAAAAATGCGACCTGTGCCTGGACAGGGTCAAGGGCGGCCTGCTGCCCGCCTGCGTAAGCACCTGCGTCTCCCACGCCCGCTTCTTCGGCGACTTCGGCGACCCTGACAGCGAAGTCAGCCGCCTCGTGCGGGAAAACAACGCCCAGACGCTGCGGCCCGATCTGGGAACGCGGCCGTCGGTCTACTACATCGGCCTGGAAGAAGCCTTAGCCAACGCGGACTCGGCCTTTTTGACGGAGAGGAGGTAATCGTATGGACATCACCGTCGTATACGAAGTTCAGCACAGCATCGCCTTCGGCCCGCTGATCGTCCTCTACTTCTTCCTGGCAGGCCTCAGCGCCGGCTTATTCCTGCTCTCCTCGCTCAGCGCCGTATTCGGCTGGCAGCAGATGCGGCCGCTGGCCAAACCCCTCAGCGCCCTCGCCCTGGCCGCCATCATCCCCGGCGGGCTCAGCCTGCTCGTCGACCTCGGCCAGCCCCTCAGGGCACTGTATCTCTTCACCACCTTCAACCCGCTCTCGGTCATGAGCTGGGGTTCCTACATCCTGCTGGCCTACAGCACCCTCACCGCCGTCTACGCCTGGCTGGTGTGGCGCGACGACTCGCGCCAAAAAGCCTGGGGCTGGGCGGGGATAATCGCCGCCGTCGCCCTCGGGCTGTACACCGGCGTACTGCTCGCCGTCGCCCCCGGGCACCCGCTGTGGAACTCGGCCGTCGTGCCCGTCCTCTTCCTGGTATCGGGAGTTGTCGCGGCCCTCAGCCTGCTCAGCGTATACCAGGCGCTGCCTTTCGGCGCGCCCGTCCCGAAAACGGCCGCCGACGATGCCCTCCACTCCCTGAAGGTGCTGTTCGTCGCCCTCGAACTGGTCCTCATCGCCGCCCACCTCATCATCCTGGGGCTGATCGGCTCCTCCGGCGCCGACGTCGCCAAGCACCTCGTCACCGGGGCCCGGCAGGTCTCCTTTATCGGCGTCCAACTGGTCCTCGGCACCTTCATCCCCCTGGCCATCGTCGCCTTCGCCCACCGCTCGGGCGCCGCGCTCGGCATCGCCGGCCTTCTCAGCCTCGTCGGCGTCATGGCCCTGCGGTACAACTTCGTCATCGCCGGGCAGGAACTGCCGTCACAGGGGACACTCCTCAACATCCTGGAAGGAAGCGGAGCAGTGTGGGCCTACACCGCCGCGCTCCTTGCCCTGACCGTCATTCTCGGCTACGCGGTACCCGCCTTCCTCGGCAAATACTGCGGGAACGCGCCCGCATCGTCGACCAGGGGCGTCGCCTAGTCCGGCTGCCGCCCAGGCCATCCCGCTCCCCACAGGCGGGATGGCCTTTTTTCACGGCCGTCGCCGGCCGCGCAACCGCGCCCGCCCCTTTTCCGGGCGCGGCAAATGCTGTATAATAAAACTTAACAGCCAACAGGAGAGGGGATGGACGCAATATGATGGCGCTGAACTTTACCTCCGAACGCAACGAAAAACTCCTCATCGAACGCAAGAAAAACTACACCATCCGTCCGGGCGACGTCAGCGGCGTATACCAGGAAAACTCCGTCGTCTGGATAACCGTCGGCAAAAAGTACGCCCCCAAGCGCAAACTCTTCACCGCCTTCCTCGACCGCGTCAAAGTCAAGCGCTTCGCCGAACTCACCAAAGACGAACTAGCCCACCAGAACCCCGACATCAAAACCGTCGCCGACTTAATCGCCAACTTCGAGGAAATCTACCAGAAAACCCTCAGCGAAGACGACCTCGTCACCGTCATCGGCTTCTCGGAAATCATCGGCGAATAGCCCCATGTACCTCGTCAAAATCCTCTACGGCGCCATCCTTCTCCCGCCCGGCCTGTTCATCGCCGCCCTGCTCCTCCTCGCCTGGCTGGGCCGCCGCCGCCCGCTCCTTGCCCGGTCCGCCCTGCTGGCCGCAGCCGTGCTCTACCTCGCCAGCATCCACATCGTCAGCGGCCCCCTCATGCGGTCGCTCGAAGCCCGTTACGCCCCGCCCGCCCATGTTGCCGGCGACGTCATCGTCGTCCTCGGCGGCGGCGCCACCCTCGACACCCCCAACCTGGGCGGTCCGGGCCATCTCGGCGGCTCGGCCGCCAACCGCCTCCTCACCGGCCTGCAGCTTCACCACACACTCGGCGTCCCCATCATCGTCAGCGGCGGCCAGGTTTACGCCACCGACGGCGTCGAAGCCGACGTCGCCCGCTCCATCCTCCGCGGCGTCGGCGTACCCGAAGGCAGCATCATCGTCGAAGCCGCCAGCCGCAACACCACCGAAAACGCCGCCAACATCGCCGCCATCCTCAAAGAGCGCGGCTTCGCCCGCCCCATCCTCGTAACCTCCGCCTACCACATGGAGCGCGCCGTCCGCCAGTTCCGCAAAGCCGGCGTCGCCGTCGTGCCATTCCCCGCCGACTACCAGGAAAACATCGCCTGGCAAACGCACTACACCGACTTCCTGCCCGCCGCCTACCGCGCCCTCCAACTGACCGTCGCCCTCAAGGAATACATGGGCATCGCCGCCGCCCGCTGGTATTGATCCCCCGGCCGTCGATAAGCGCCCATCTGCGGCGTTGCTCCTCAGAGCGCTTGCTAGCGTACATTCCGAGTACGCGTCGCGGCGCGCTCTTCCGGTGCGCCTTGCATCTGGGCACTTCTGGACGGCCTCAAGCTGCTACAAATCATACAGAAAGCCCGCGAAAATTTCGCGGGCCTTAATATTTCCCCCGGCATAATCGCCGTTACGTCACGTATATATGTAGCAGGCGGAAGAGGGGGGAGGTGGGGAAGGTGTTCCACGACTGGCTTATCGGCGTTTCCGTCGCGTCCCTCGGTCTCATAGCTATGTATATCTTTATCAGCGAGCGCCCGCGCAGCCACGGCGGCATGTTCCGGCGGGATGTGGTACTCGTCAGCAGGCTCCCTCGCCGCCGCTGACCATCCTCAGGACGTTGATAACCCCCCATCTGCGTTGTTGCTCCTCGGCTGCCATCCTCAGCGTACATCCGTGTACGCGCGATGCTGTTACACCCTGCCTCTGCAAACCGAGTATGCATACTGGGCCGCGGAGGAAACGGTGGTGTCGGCCTCCGGTGCGCCTAGCATCTGGGGGGTTCTGAACGTCCTGATGTTTTTTGCTGTTTACTTCCCGAACAGCTTCTTTATAGGATTGATCTTATCCGTGATCTGCTTCTGCACCGCCTCGCGCGGGTCGGGCACCGCCCCGCCCACCTTCTCCAGCTTCACCACCGAGCCCACATTCGTGCCTGCCGCCCGGAACGAGCCGGCCACCGTATTCACCACGATATTGCTGAAATTCATCTTCTCGCCCTGCTTCACGAAATCGCCCGTCATCGACAGGAAAGGCACGCCCGAGAACTTCCCCTCGCCCATCTGGAAGCTGCCCACTGCCTGGCCGTCGCTCTCCCCCTGGCCGTTCAGGCGGGCGTCGAAACTCGTCCGCCCCTGGATATCCTTCTCCGTCAGCAACGCCGCGTCCATATTGCGGCCATTCGCCGTCATCCGGTAAAGCTTCGTCGCCGGCACGATATCGCCCTGCACCGCCAGCGTCCCGTCCCAGGCCGTCGCCTTCGTATCGCTCAGCGTCAGCGTCCCGCCGCCGTAGCTGAAATTGCCGCTGCCATTCGTGAACGCCACCTCCCCGAAGCTCCCCCTGGCCATCGTAAACGACCCCTTGGCCCTGGGGCTGTCCGGCGTCCCCGTCAGCTTCGCCTGGAAAGCGAGCGGCCCCTTCAGCGGCGTGGCCGCGAGCGCCGCCATATCGAAAGCCGTCGCCGCCACGTCCATATCCAGCGTCAGCCCGGCCTCGGCCATCGTCATCGTACCGCCGGCCGTCATCTTCTGGCCGTTCACCAGCACCGACGCATCCTTCAGCGCCACCTTGCCGTCCGTCATGCTCACCTTGCCGGCGCCCTCGGTCAGCTTATACCCCTCGACCGTCGCCGCCAGCTTCTCCACCGTCCCGTCGGCCGCCAGGCTGAACTTGCCGTCCTTCTTCTTCACCGTCACCGTCACATTCTTCGCCGTGCCGCCCGTCAGCTTCATATCGCCCGCCCCCAGGAGCGCCAGCGGCACATCGGCCAGCGACGCCTGGTCGGCCTTCACCGCCACCTCACCGCCCTGCTCCGTGGCCCACGCGCCCTTCACCGCGAACGGGGTGCTGCCGCTTTTCGCCGTCAGATCGAACGCCAGCGTCGGATAACGGGCGAAATCGATGCCGCCGTTCACCGCCTCCAGCTTGCGCTCGCCCTTGTCCTGCCTCACCAGCAGCGTCCCCTGCTTGAAATCCACCGTCCCGCGGAACGTCATCGGCTGATCCTTGTTGGACTTGACTATATCCTCCCAGTTCCAGCGGCCGTCCTTGCCGCTCGCCAGCGTCACCACGGCGTTCTCCAGCCTCACGCTCTTCACCGCCGACAGATCGGCCCGCCCGGCCAGCACATCGCCGAGCGCGAAGCGGACCGACACCCGCTCGCTCTTGCCGACCACCGCGTTCTGGCGGTCGCTCACCGTCACATTATCGGCCACCAGCGTCCCGAAGATCGAAAACTCCACCTTGCCGACCGTCACCTTGCCGTTCACATTCTCGTTAGCCTTCGCCACCAACTGGGCCTGGGCGACGGCCGCCATCTTATTCAGAAAAGAATTCCACCACAAACCGAAGACCACCAGGATCGCCAGGGCCACCGCCAGGGCGATCTTCGTCCTCCTGGACATATTGGGTATTTGTTTGGGAATAGCGAACATAAAGATACCTCCCGCCGCGTCCTCTGTTAATTCTATAATTACGCGCCGGGAGGCCCATAATCCTTCTGAAATTGTTTACCGGCCGTTTCGCTCCGAACGGCCTTATACTTTTTCCCCTTCCTCCGCGGCCGCGAACGCGTCCTGCGACGCCGTCGCCGCCGGCTCGTCCCGCAGCCTCTTCTCCTTCTCCTCCGCCTGCCGCGCCGCCGTCACCATCTCCTGCGCCGAGCCCCGCGAAACCTTCGACCTCAGCCTCTCCGGGAACCGCACATACTCGCTCCGGTCGAAATCCGTCATGCCATCACCCCCGTCCTAGCATTCCCCCGCCGCCGGGCGCTATGCCGTCCATGGCGCGCCCGGCGCCAGGCCCATCCGGGGCCGTCGCAAAAAAAAAGCGACTGTGTTTACACACAGACCGCAACAGGAAAAGAAAATTGATATGGCTTACACAAAATGTATCACACGGGAGGATACAAGTCAATAGGCATAACCTGCTTTTTCCCCCGCCGGCGCCCTTTTTTCCCGCGGACACGTCCGGCCGGCCCGATTATCCCTTCCGTCGTCCGCTTCCTACTCCTCCGTTTCCCGGTACACCGTCACCGCCGGCCTGATCTCCAGCCCCTCCAGGCGCCGCAGCTTGGCTTGGGCCGCGTCCGGATACGGGTCGGGCTCGGCGTGGTCGAAATTCAGGTTGTGATAAACGACATCGTCCAGACAGACTCACCCCCTCGTCCGCCGCAGACGGACACATCATCCGCAGGGGCTGATAACCGGGACGCGTGCCTGCGCTCCCTCGCCTGGGCAAAGCGCCGCCGCCGCGGCCGGGCTATAGCCCCCTCGCCGCTATTGTGCACCGCCGCCGCGCCGCCTAAACCCGGAAATCGCCGGCAAATTTACCCAGCGCTCACGAAGGCATCTCCCCGGTCCCCGACGTGAACAACCGCTCCTGCTTCGCGAACACGTCCTCCGCCGCGGCCTGCGTCTCGTCCCCCTCGGCCGCCGCCTTCCTCTTGCTGTCGCCCTTTTCGCCGTCAGCCATGCGCATCACCCCCTGCGTCTAGTCTGCCCCGCCGCGCCGCCGGCCACGCATGCCCGCGCCGCGAATGGGTATAATGTTCCGCGGGGAAATCGGCGCCCCGCCTGTGGAGGGGAAAAAGAAGCGACAGCGAATATCTGGAAATATCAACATGCAAGGAGCGATCGAAATGGAAGCCATCTTCACCCGCCGCAGCGTCCGCCAGTACACCGACCGGCCGGTCGCCGACGAAGCCGTCGCCAGGCTGCTCGCCGCCGCCATGGCCGCCCCCTCGGCCGGCGACGAGCGCCCCTGGGAATTCATCGTCTTCACCGACCGGGAAACGCGCGAAGCGATAACCCGCATCCACCCCTACTCCCACATGCTCAGGCAGGCCCCCGTCGCCATCGTCGTCTGCGCCGACCCCGCCCGCAGCAAATACCCCGTCGAATACTGGGTCCAGGACTGCGCCGCCGCCACCGAAAACATCCTCATCGCCGCCGCCGCCCTAGGCCTCGGCACCTGCTGGCTCGGCGTCCACCCCGTCCCCGAGCGGGTCGCCGGCCTGCGCCGCATCTTCGCCATCCCCGAACCCGTCGTCCCCTTCGCCGTCGTCGCCGTCGGCCACCCCGCCGAAAA
>JARKQJ010000248.1 GCA_029973955.1 Paludibaculum sp.
CGCTAGTGTGTGTGTGGGGGGATTGGGGGGGATCTGGGCGGGTGGGCTAGCGGGGGGTGTGGTTGGGGCCGTTTGGGGCGGGGAGGGGGATGGATTCGGCGCGGCCGCGGTAGCGGACCGGGCAGGTGGTGGCGGTGGCGGAGCGGATTTGGGCTTCGGCGAGGCGTCCTTCGGACCAGGTGAGGTCGATTTCGTAGCCGCCGCGGGCGCGGAGACCCTTGACGGAGCCGCTGGGCCAGGCGGAGGGCAGCGCGGGGAGGAGGTGGACTTCGCCGTCGTGGCTCTGGAGGAGCATCTCGACGATGCCGGCGGCGCCGCCGAAGTTGCCGTCGATCTGGAACGGGGGGTGGGAGCAGAAGAGGTTGGGGAGGACGCCGCCGCGATCGTACTTCCCTTCGGCGCTCTTGGCGGGTTGGAAGAGATTGTTGAGGAGCTTGTAGGCGTGGTCGCCGTCTTCGAGGCGGGCCCAGAAGCAGATCTTCCAGGCGCGGGACCAGCCGGTGCCGCCGTCCCCGCGCAGTTCGAGGGTGCGGCGGGCGGCGGCGCAGAGGTTGGGATTCGAACGCGGCGTGATTTCGCGCCCGGGATGAAGCGGGAAGAGGTGGGAGACGTGGCGGTGGGAGGGCTCGGCCTCATCGAAGTCCTCAGGCCACTCCTGGAGCTGGCCGCGCGCGCCCACCTGGTAGGGGAGGAGCTTGGGGAGCTTGGCGCGCATTTCGGTGAGGAAGGGATCCTCGATGCCTAGGATTTTGGCAGCATCGAGGCAGTTGCGGAAGAGGTCGCGCGTGAGGGCGAGGTCCATGGTGGGCCCCATGCAGACGCCGGCGGTGTGTTTCTGGCCCTGGGCATCGAGGTAAATGAACCGATTTTCGGGCGAGTTGCCGGCTGCGGTGACGAGGCGGCCCTGGCCATCGTCGATGAGCCAGTCTGAGAGGAACTCGGCGGCGCCCTTCATGACGGGGAAGGCCTCGGCGAGGAAGGCGCGGTCCTGGGTGAAGGCGTAATGCTCCCAAAGATGCTGGCAGAGCCAGGCGCCGCCCATGGGCCAGAAGGACGGCATGGCGTCGTTGTCGACAGGCTGGGCGCCGCGCCAGAGGGTGGTGTTGTGATGGGCCAACCAGCCGCGGCGCTTGTACATTTTGGTGGCGACTTCGCGGCCGCGGACGGAGAGCTCTTTGACCATGCGGAGCAGCGGCTCGGCGCAGTCGCTGAGATTGGCCGTCTCCATGGGCCAATAGTTCATCTGGGTGTTGATGTTGATGGTGTAGCCGCTGGCCCAGGGGGGGATGACCTGGGCGTTCCAGATGCCCTGGAGGTTGAGGGGTTCGGTGCCGGGCCGCGAGCCGGCGATGGCGAGGTAGCGGGCGTAGTGGAAGTAGAGAGCGGCGAGGGCGGGGTCCTGACCGTTTTCGAATCGAACGATGCGTTGGTCGGTGGGGAGTTGGGATTGCGGGGTGGGCTGGCCGAGATTGAGGGTGCAGCGGCGGTAGAGCTTGTGATGGTCGGCCTCGTGTTGGGATTGGAGAGAAAAGCAGGTGGTTTCGGAGGCCTTGTGGAAGAGCTGATCGAGATCCAGCGGCTTGTGAGATGTGGAGGTGCCGAGGAGGAAGACGGCTTCCGAGGCGTGCTCGATGACGAGAGCGTCCTTTTCGAGCCGGAGTTCGCCGTTGGTGGAGTGGAGGTGGAGGCGGGCTTCGAAGCGCGTGCCGCGGCCGCCGATTTCCGCGCCGTAGAGGACCGTTTTGGCGCCTGGGCGGCGGGAGCCATCTTTGTTCCACAGCTCGGGGTATTTCCACTGTTCGTTGCGCTTCTCCACCCATTCGAGGGTGCGGCGGAGCGCGAAACCGGGCGCCTGGCCGCGCAGGCGGAGACCGCGAGGGAGAGTGTCGAGCGTGGCGGTGGGGTGGACGCTGGAGAGGCCGATGCGGAAGCTGAGGGCGGCAAAGCGGCTGGCGAGCAGGCGGAGGACGATCAACTGGTGCGGCTGGGAAGCGAAATAGTTTCGCTCAAAGGCGATGGCTCCGCACTTGTAGCGAACATTGACGCAGGCGTTGGAGAGATCGAGTTCGCGGGAGTATTCGGTGGGTAGTTCGGGGTGGTGGAATTTCAGGAAGAGATCGCCGCAAGGCTGATAGCAGGGCCAGGAGCGGCCGGTCCAGCGCCTGGACATGATGGCGGAGGCTTCGACGTACTGGCGGGCCTTGAGGAGCCTGACGACTTCATCGAAGTCGGCAGTGACGTCGAGGGGGAGGTCATCGACGCCGGGCGCGGAGGAGACGAGGGTGTCGTCGTTGAACTGGAGGTGCTCTTGCTCGATGCCGCCGAAGACCATGGCGCCCAAGCGGCCGTTGCCGATGGGGAGCGCTTCGTTCCAATCCGGCGCGGGCTGAGCGTACCAGAGGCGCTGGGCGGGATCGGGCGGAGCGGGCTCAGCCAGGGCGAGGGCGGCCTGGAGAAAAGCACGGCGGCTGGTCATTGTCATCAGGCCCCGAGGTCCCAGCGGCGGAAGTAGAGCGCCTGGCGGGCGATGGGCAGCGTGCGGATTTCGAGATCCCGCATCTGGGCTTCGCTGAGGGGAGTGAAGCTGGAGGCGAGGGCGACGTTCTGCTCGATCTGCGCGACGGTATCGACGCCGATGATAGTGGTGCTGACGGGCAGAGAGAGGTTGTAGGAGAGCGCCTCCTGAATGGTGAGGGTGCCGGGGCGGGAGGTGCGCATGCGTTCGGGCTGCTGCTCGGCGGGCGGAGGGGTCCAGGTGGAGAGGACGCGGCCGCGAGTAGCCACCTTCATGCCGATGATGCCGAGCTTCATCTGCTGGGCGGCGGGCAAGAGGTGTTCGATGAAGCTGAGGTAGTGGCGGTCCGCGGCGTTGACGGCCATGAGGATGGTGTCGAAGTTGAACCTGCGGATGGCGGCGAGGAGGATGTTGGGCTCGTAGTGGCCGGTGACGCCGAGGAAGGTGGCCATGCCCTGTTCGCGGGCCTGGAGGAGGGCCTTGAGGGCGCCGTTGGGGGCGAAGATCTGATCGAACTCGTCCTGGCGCTGGAGGTTGTGGAGCTGCCAGAGGTCGAGGTGATCGGTATTCATGCTCTTGAGGGTGCGCTCGAGCAGGCGCATGGAGCCGTCGTAGGTGCGGTCAGCGGTTTTGGAGGTGATGAAGGCCTCTTTGCGGCGGGACTTCATGACGAGGCCGATGTGCTTTTCGCTGGTGCCGTTGCCATAGCCGGCGGCGGAATCGATGTAGTTGATGCCGAGATCGAGGGCGCGGTGGATAATGGCTTCGGATTCGGCTTCCTTGCCGGGGATTTCGAGTGTGGCCTGGCCGCCGAGAGAGAGGATTCCGACGCGGTAGCCGGTCTGCCCGAGGTTATGGGTGGGCATGGCCTGGAAGGTGCGCGGATTGAAGGGGAGGGGGTGCTTGCCGCCGGGTGCGGGCGCTGCCGCGGCGGCGAGAGGCAGAGCGGCGGTGGATTGCAGGAACGTACGTCGGGTAGGCATGGGCGAATCTCCGGATTTGCCAATGATCTTACCGCGATGCGGGGGGCTATGGCTGGCAGATTTTGCCGAGGACGGCCGGATGTTTCGCGCCGGTGGCGGCGGGGAGGTTGGCGGGCCGGCCGTTGAGGGTTTCGTGGGCGAGGACGGCGAAGGCGATGGCCTCCTTGGCGTCGGCATCGATGCCGACAACCTCGCTGCGCAGGACTTCGGATTCGGGCAGTTCGGCGCGCAGGAAGCGGAGCAGAGTTTTGTTGTGAACGCCGCCGCCGGAGACGATGACCTGGGCGGGCGGGTCGTCCTCGCCGCCGGCGAAGCGGGTGATGCCTTCGGCGATGGCGGCGGCGGTGAAGTAAGTGGCTGTGGCGACGGTGTCGGCGGGAGAGAGATTGCGGGACAGCAGCGCGGCGACAAATTCGCGGCCGTACTGTTCGCGGCCGGCGGTTTTGGGCGGCTTCTGGCGGAAGAACTGATCGGTGAGGAGTTCGGCGACGATTTCGGGATGGACCATGCCTTCGGCGGCCATGGCGCCTGATTCGTCGTAGGTGCGCTCGCCGCCAGAGTAGTGGGCGATGAGCTGATCGACCACCATGTTGCCGGGACCGGTATCGAAGGCGACCACTTTTTCCGGCGGAGCGCCGGCGGGGATCCAGGTGATGTTGGCGATGCCGCCGATATTGAGGGCGACGCGCGATTCGTTTTCGCCGTGGAAGAGGAGGTAGTCGACGTAGGGGACGAGCGGCGCGCCTTTGCCACCGGCGGCGATGTCGGCGGGGCGGAAGTCAGAGACGACAGGGACGCCGGTGCGGGCGGCGAGGACGCTGCCATCGCCGATCTGGAACGTGGAGGCGATCCTGTGGCCGAGGACAGGGGCGGGGTCGCCTTCGTGATAGATGGTCTGGCCGTGGCAGCCGAGCACGGCGACGCCGGCGGGATCGACCTTGGCTTTTTTGCAGAGCTGCTGGAAGGCGGCGGCGTAGAGTTCGGGCAGGAGGAAATGGAGGCGGGCGATGTCGCGGGTATGGGTATCGCAGTTGGAGACGGCGAGCAGGGCGGCGCGAATCTCCGGCGGGTAGGGCCTGGAGTGGAAGGCGAGGGTTTGAATGCCGTTGGAACTGATCTCGATGAGGGCCGCGTCGACGCCGTCGAGCGAGGTGCCGGACATGATGCCACCCGCCACAACTTTCTTCATGACCTGTTCAACTCCTCTTTGATTACCTTCTCAACTCGTCCTGCAACTCGCTGAGCAACTGAAGGGCTTCGATCGGTTTGAGGTTATCGATATCCAGGTCCCGGATGCGGTCGGCGATCTGATAGCCGACGGGCTCAAAGAGCTGGATCTGAAAGCTAGGCTCGGACCTGGTTTTGCGCTTGGGGCCCTCAAGTTCCTCACTGACAGTATGTTCCTTCGTTTCGTGGAGCGCCAGGATTTCGCGGGCGCGTTCGATGACGGGCATGGGGAGGGCGGCGAGGCGGGCGACCTCGATGCCGTAGCTCTTGTCGGCGGCGCCAGGCTCGACCTTGCGGAGGAAGATGACCTGGTCGCCGGCCTCTTTGACGGAGACGTGGAGGTTGCGAATGCCATCGAGCTTGCCGGCGAGTTCGGTGAGCTCGTGGTAGTGAGTGGCGAAGAGGGTGTAGGCGCCGATGCGGTCGTGGATGTGCTCGATGACAGCCCAGGCGAGGGCGAGGCCGTCGTAGGTGGCGGTGCCGCGGCCGATTTCGTCGAGGACGATGAGGGAGTTCCTGGTGGCGGTGTTGAGGATGACGGCCGTTTCGGTCATCTCGACCATGAAGGTGGAGCGGCCGCGGGCGAGGTTGTCGGAGGCGCCGATGCGGGTGAAGACGCGATCGACCAGAGGGAGCACGGCCTCGCGGGCGGGAACGAAGGAGCCCATCTGGGCGAGGATGGCGATGAGGGCGGCCTGGCGGAGATAGGTGGATTTGCCGCCCATGTTAGGGCCGGTGATGAGGGCGATGCGGTTCTGGCCGCGGTCGAGGTAGAGATCGTTGGCGATGAAGCGCTGGGCTTCGGCCTCGGTGAGCTTTTCGATGACGGGGTGGCGGCCGGCGACGATCCTGAGTTCGCCGGAATCGGAGAAGACGGGGCGGACGTGGTCGCGGCCGGCGGCGGCCTGAGCGAGGGCGGCGTAGAGATCGGCCTCGGCGACGGCGGCGGCGGTGATGCGGATGCGTCCGGCGGCGGCAGCGGCGGCGGCGCGGACGTCGGCGAAGATGGTGCGCTCGAGTTCGAGGGCTTTGTCTTCGGCGTCGAGGACCTTGGCTTCGAGTTCCTTCAGTTCGGGGGTGGTGAAGCGTTCGGCGTTGACCAGGGTTTGCTTGCGCTCGTAGTCGGTGGGGGCGAGGTGGAGATTGGCCTTGGAGATCTCGATGTAGAAGCCGAAAACGTTGTTGAAGCGGACCTTGAGGGAGGCGATGCCGGTACGTTCGCGTTCGCGCTGTTCGACGGCGGCGATGATCTGGCGGGAGTTGCGGGCGAGGTGGCGGTATTCGTCGAGGCCGGGATGGTAGCCGGCGCGGATGACGCCGCCGTCGTTGAAGTTGACGGGGGGCTCGTCGGCGATGGCGGCGAGGATGAGATCGCGGACGTCGGCGACGTCGTCGAGTTGGGCGGTGACTTCGGAGAGGCGCTGAGGGGTGGCGGGCGCGATGAGGGTGCGGAGGTTGGGGATTTTGGCCAGTGTACGGCCGAGGCCGGCGACATCGCGGGGGTTGGCGGTGCCGACGGTGATGCGGGAGAGGAGGCGCTCGAGGTCGAGCATGGTGGCGAGCAGTTCGCGGGAACGGGTGCGCTCGATGGTGGCGGAGCGGAACCACTCGACGGCGTCGAGGCGGGCTTCGACTTCGGCGCGATCGAGGGAGGGGCGGAGGAGGCGGCGGCGGAGGAGGCGGCCGCCCATGCCGGTTTGGGTGAGATCGATGACGGAGAGGAGAGTGGAGTCGCGGCGTCCGTCGAGGTCGGCGGAGAACATGGGCTCGACGAGTTCGAGGTTGCGGACGGTGACGGCGTCGAGGAGCATGGCGCCGGCGCGGTCGAAGTAGGCGGGGCGGTCGAGGTGGTCGAGGGCGGATTTCTGGGTTTCGCGGAGATAGGAGAGGATGGCGCCGGCGGCGGAGACGGCGAGGCGGCGGTCGTGGAGGCCGCAGCCGTCGAGGGCGAGGAGGTGGAAGTGGTCCTTGATGATCTGTTCGGCGTGATCGGCGGAGAAGGTCCAGGCCTCGACGGGAGTGGGGAGCCAGCGGCCGGTGGGGGCGTCATCCCCGATGTTGGGGGAGCCAGCGGGGGTGAGGAGTTCGCGGACATTGAGCTGTTCGAGGGCGGCGGCGAGTTCGGTGCGTTCGAGCTCGGTGGCACGGAATTCGCCGGTGGAGATGTCGACGTAGGCGAGGCCGGCGCGATCGGCCTTGAAGGTGGCGGCGGCGAGGTAGTTATTCTCGTGGGAACGGAGGAGGCCGGCTTCGGTGACGGTGCCGGGGGTGACGATGCGGGTGATCTCGCGGCGAACGATCTTCTTGGTCTTGCTGGGGTCTTCCATCTGATCGCAGATGGCGACGCGGAAGCCCTTTTGAATGAGGCGGGCGATGTAGCCTTCGACGGAGTGGGCGGGGACGCCGCACATGGGGACGGGCTCGCCCTTTTCCTTATTGCGGGAGGTGAGGGTGATTTCGAGTTCGCGCGCGGCGACGACGGCGTCTTCGAAGAAGAGTTCGTAGAAATCACCGAGGCGGAAAAGCAGGAGTGCGTTGGGCGCCTGCTGCTTTGCCGCCTGATATTGCCGCATCAGCGGCGTGGAAGCTTCAACCGACACTCTTTAAGCGTAGATGCCGCGGAGCTTGATGGCAAAAGCGACGCGATCGAGGGCCACCATGTAAGCGGCGGCGCGGTTGTGCACCTGGTGGCGTTCACCGTAGGCAACCACTTCGTCGAAGGAGTTCACCATGATCTCTTCGAGGCGGGAGTTGACCATCTCTTCGTTCCAGAAGTAGCCCATGCGGTCCTGGACCCACTCGAAGTAGGAGACAGTGACGCCGCCGGCGTTGGCGAGGATGTCGGGGATGACGAAGATGCGCTGTTCGTCGAGGATCTTGTCGGCCTCGGCGGTGGTGGGGCCGTTGGCGCCTTCGCAGATGATCCTGGCCCGGATCTTGTGGGCGTTCTGGGAGTGGATGACGTTTTCTTTGGCGGCGGGGACAAGGACGTCGCAGGGCAGGCACATGGCTTCGAAGCGGTCCATGTCTTCGGCCTCGGCGTAGCCGGTGATGGAGCCGGTCTCCTTGCGGTGAAGCTGGAGTTTTTCGGGGTCGATGCCGTTGGGGTTGTAGACGGCGCCGTCCCACTCCACGATGGCGATGATCTTCATGCCGGCCTGGTGCATGAGTTTGGCGGCCTTGCCGCCGACGTTGCCGAAGCCCTGGACGACGACCTTGGTGTCGGAGGGTTCGAGGCCGAACTTCTTGAGGGCCTGGAGGGTGACGAAGAGGCAGCCGCGGCCGGTGGCTTCGACGCGCCCGCGGGAGCCGCCGAGGTTGAGAGGCTTGCCGGTAACGATGGCCGTGACGGTGGAGCGCTTATGCATGGAGTAGGTGTCCATGATCCAGGCCATGGTCTGCTCGTTGGTGTTCATATCGGGCGCGGGCACGTCGCGCTCGGGTCCGATGACGTCCATGAGAGCGGCCGTGTAGCGGCGGGTGATGCGCTCCAGTTCACTCTTGCTGAGCGTCGAGGGATCGCAGATGACGCCGCCCTTGCCGCCGCCGAAGGGGATGTTGACGACGGCGCATTTCCAGCTCATCCAGGAAGCGAGCGCGCGGACTTCATCGAGCGTGACGTCTGGGGCGAAGCGGATTCCTCCTTTCGCCGGGCCGCGCGCGATGGAGTGCTGCACGCGATATCCGGTAAAGACTTCCAGGCGTCCATCTTCCAGTTCCACTGGGATGTGAACGGTCACCTCCATGGCGGGCGACTTCAGGACTTTCTGGAATCCGTCATCCAGGCCGAGCAACGTGGCGGCCTCATTGAAGCGCGCCTCGGCGGCCAGCCAGGGATTGAATTCCTTCTCCATGGCCGGGTCCAGTCCGGGCTTCGTGGCTTCGAGGGACATTTGAGAGAAACCTCCGACCCTATTATCCTCATAGGTGATGCCCCCTGCAAGTTTGAAATTAAAAGGGTTAAGCCGCCGAGCGGTGCTGATGGCCGGTATCGCGAGCATACAGCACAACTTAGAGGTGGTGCTATTGAATGGAATTGAATTCCGGCATTGGAGGAATGGGGAGTCCGCGAGGCGGTTTTTGCGGATCCACGGGAATGAGGAGACGGCGCACGAGGCGCTGGTGCGAGTGCTGGAGAGCCAGAACGGGGAGGGTTGGAGCGTGACGTCGAAGACGCGGATGGTGGAGGTGGCTGGGGGGAAGATCGATCCGAACCGGATGTGGTCGCGGGTGGGTGCGGAGAAGAGCTTGCGGGCGAACAACGCGGGGTGGGGCGCGGCGGAGTTGAAGAAGGCGCTGGACTGGCTGGATGGGGAGCGGCCGAAGGCACTGGAGGCGATGCTGCCGCCGAAGGGCGGATTGATGATCGCGCTGCATAATAACGGGCCGGGGTATTCGGTGGAGACGGAGCAGCCGATTTCGCAGGCGGTGTCGCTGCCGCGGGCAGGAGAGCCGCACGAATTCTTTCTGGCGACGGTGCGGAGCGACTACGAGATTCTGGCGGCGGGGCCGTACAACGCGGTGCTGCAGAGCGAAGCGGGGGGCGATGACGACGGGTCGCTTTCGCGGCTGTGCGCGGCGCGCGGAGTGCGGTATGTGAATCTGGAAGTGGCGCATGGGAAGGTGGAGACGCAGGTAGAGATGGTGCGGTGGCTGCTTCGTGCGTTGCCGTAGTATGCTCTAGCGCATGCGATCTTCACTTTGGGCAGAGTTGGCGGCGGAGTTCGTGGGGACAATGATCATCCTCATATTCGGTGGCGGGGTGTGCGCGATGGTGTCGTTGTTCGGGACGAACGTGCCAGGGGAGGTGGTGAGCGGGGGGTATACGAACATCACGATCGGGTGGGCGCTGGGGGTGGCGTTCGCGGCGTTCTGCACGATGCGGATCAGCGGGGCGCATCTGAATCCGGCGGTGACGCTGACGGTGGCGGCGTTCCGGGGATTTTCGTGGGCGAAGGTGGCGCCGTATTGCGTGGCGCAGGTGGCGGGCGGGTTTGCGGGGGCGGCGCTGGTCTATTTCAACTACCGGGAGGCGATCCACCGGTTTGACCCGGGGCTGGAGAAGACGGCTGGCGTGTTCACGACGTTTCCGGCGTTTCCGGACGTGCTTTCGGCGGGGTTTTTCGACCAGGTGATCGGGACGGCGCTGCTGATGTTCCTGATCTTCGCCTTGACGGACGAGCGGAACTTCAAGCTGCCGCCGCATGCGGTGCCGTTCTGCGTGGGGTTGGTTGTATTGGTGATCGGGATCAGCTTCGGGAAGCTGCACGGGTATGCGATCAATCCGGCGCGCGATCTGGGGCCGCGGCTGTTCACGATTCTGGCGGGGTATCCGCACAACGGGCTGACGGATGGGAGCGGGATCTGGTGGATTCCGATCGCCGGGCCGCTGGCGGGCGGACTAGTGGGCGGGGGGCTGTACGATCTGACGATCCGGCCGTTTCTGCCGCCGGCTGGTGAACCGAAGAGCGGCGAGTAAGGCCGGGTATCATGGTGAGTGAGGGAGCAAGCCGTGATCTTTTCACTGAGTGAACTTGAACATCATCCGATTCTGTTTGACGTGACGTACGCTCCCGGCGAGATCGGCTTCAGCGAGGAGTTGCGGCAGAAGGGCGGGCTGCACGCCGCGGGTAAGGCGGAGTTGCTGCGGAACACGCTGGGGGAGGTGCGGATCCGGGGCCACGTGAAGGTGGAGCTGGAGACGGACTGCGACCGCTGCCTGGAGCCGGCGGCGATCGGCGTGGACAACGATTTTGATTTGTTTTACCGGCCGGTGGTGAAGACGTCGAGCCACGGCGAGGTGCATCTGGAAGAGGGCGAGATCGACATTTCGTTCTATGAAGGCGACAGCGTGGGGCTGCGGGACGCGCTGCGGGAGCACGTGTTGCTGAGCGTGCCGATGCAGAAGGTGTGCCGGGAGGGATGCAAGGGGCTGTGCCCGGAGTGCGGGGCGAATCTGAACGAGAAGAGTTGCGGGTGCGCGGCGCAGAGGGTGGACCCGCGGTTGACGGCGCTGAAAGACCTGAGTTGACGCCCCGCCGCCGGCCGCAAGGACCGGCCGGCGGCAAGGGGCAGTAATTCCACAGGACCGGACGAGTGCTAACGGGCGCGGCGAGTGCGCGCGGCGGCCAAGCCGAGAAGGCCTAGGCCGGCGAGTAGGCAGGAGGCGGGTTCAGGCACGGCACCCAAGGGGGGCTGGTTATCGCCGGAGAGGAAGACGCCGGAACTGGATGTCCAGGATAGGCCCTGCGGGTTGGGTCCGAAGGCGAAAGTGGCGGTGTTACCGAAGTTGCAGCTCGAGCCCGAACGGCAATCGACGTCGATCATGGCGTTGACCAGTACGCTGGTGATGCCGGCAGGGATGATGAGCGCGGATTGGATGATGGCGCCGAGGTTGCCGCCTGTGGAGGTGTTGATGACCGTCCAGGTGGCACCGGAACCAAAGGGAATGCTGGCGTTGCTGAACATCTCGGTGTTGTATTGACCCCAGGCGGAGTGGAAGTTGGTGCGGAGGCCAGGGGTATCGCCGGGGGTGTTCTTGCCGATCAGCATGGCCTGATCATTGCCGGTGGCGTTGCTGATGTAGATCTGGCCGTAGGCGACTCCGCCCATGGAGTCGTAAGGGGTGACCATGAAGCCATCGATGGCATAGCTGAAGGGCAGTACGATGGACGAGCCGCTGGTATTGGAAAAGGTGACCATTTCGGTGAACTCGCCATGGGCGCCTCCCATGGGGGTGCCGAAGTTGTTGGGCCCTGAGGCGGCGTAGGAAGCGCGCACCTGGCCGGTGTTGAGAGTGGCCGCTGCGTAGGCGGTGCCGCTGAAGACGTTATCGCCAGCGCCGCCAGGCTGAGAGGCAGTGGCGGAGAGGCTGGTGACTGGAGTCCCGGTGGAGGTGGAACTGGTCCCACCGCCGTTGCCTGTGATATTGGTTTGGACGCCATTCTGGTTCACAAGGATCGACGAGCTGATGACATTCGGACCTTGATGGGCGGCGGCGCTGGCGGCGGCGCTGATGCCGATGGTAGCGGCGGAAATGGTGGAAGTCCAGAGCGCCGCCGCAATGCAGCAGAAGAGCAGCCCGGAACGAAGTTGTTTCATGAAAGTTCCTCCTCTCGGTGAGCCGGGGTAGGCGGGAGTGCTGAAAATTGCATTCCGAAACCGGCTCTGTAGGAGAATTCGGAATCGGGCCCAGGAATGACTCATCGGGCAGCGAGAGATTGTGCGAGCAAGTGGGCGTAGGGGAGATTGCGGCGGCGGGATTGATTGAACTGGAGGCTGCCGGCGAGGAGAGGCCGAGCGCCGTCGGGTCTGCCGAGGCCGGCCAGGGCCAGGCCCAGGATGGCCTGGCCGTCGTGGAGGCGGTAGTCGGCGGGATTGGGGCCGGGTCCGAGGGAGGTAAGCGCTTCGCGGGCGAGCACTTCGCACTCGGAGTAGCGTTTGAGGAGGCAGGAAGTGTAAGAGGCTGCGTGGAGGTTGGACCAGAGGAGGCTGCTGCCGGGCTGGGGGAAGGAGATGCGTTTGACGGCGAGGGCGCGGTGGGCGAGGGAGTAGGCTTCGTCGAGGCGGCCAAGGTCAGCGAGGCTGGCGGCCCAATGTGCCTGGCGAGTGGCGGTGACGGCGCTGCCGGCGCCGAAGATGCGCTCGGCGATGGCGCAGGATTCGCGGTGGGCGGATTCGGCTTCGGCAAGTTGGCCGGAGTAGCGGTCGGCCAGGCCGAGAACGAGGAGGGAATCGCCGAGAGGGCCGGAAAGCCGGGGCTCGGAACGCTGGATCTGGATGGCCTCGGCAAGGAGGCGGCGGGCTTGGGCGGGCTGGAAATCGACGGTGACGTGAAAGGTAGCCAGGAGGTAGAGGCAGAGGGCGCGGAGTGGGGCGCCAGTGGAGACGGGGAGGCTGCGGGCGATGGTAACGGCGTCCTGCAGGTAAGCGTGGAAGCGCGGATTGGCGGGCTCGAGGTAGCTGAGAGTGCGGGAAGTGCTGAGGAGAGTAAGCACGGCGTCCTCGTCGGAGAACTCGGCGCGGCGGGACTGATAGATCTGCAAGGACTGGAGAGAGTGGTTGAGCGCCTCGGCGCGGCGGAGTTGGAGGTAATCGACGTAGCCGAGGAGGGAGAGGAGGCGGGCGCGGAGGCCCCAGTGCTGGTTTTCGGGGAGGCGGCGAAGGGCTCGGAGGAGGACGACGCGGGCCTGGGGCATGTCACTTTGGGCGAGGTAGGCGTTGGCGAGGGAGAGATCGAGGCCGGAGGTGATGATGGGATCGGCGCCGAGTTCCTTTTCGACGCGGGGACTGGCGATTTCGAGGACATCGCGGACGGTCATTTCACGCCGGGCGGCGGCGTCGGTGGCGGAGAGTTCGAAGGTGGAGACGAGGAAATCGCGGGCGGCGGCGGCGCGGGCGGCTTCGCGGCGGGCGGCGCGGGCCTGGATCTGGGAGTAAGCGGTGGCCGCGATGAGGGTGAGGAGGATGGAGAGGACGGCGGCGGCGGCCCAGGCATAGCGGCGGAGGGCCTTTCCGGCGCGGTAGGTCCAACTGGGCGGATGGGCTTCGACGGGAGCGCCGTTGAGGTGGCGTTCGAGGTCGTCGGCGAGGCGGCCAGCGGAGCTGTAGCGCTGCATTGGATTTTCGGCAAGAGCCTTGGCGCAGATGGCTTCGAGGTCGCCGCGGAGTGCGGCGCGGAGAGGATTGGGAGAGGATGAGCGGGCGGCGGCGGATTCGGGGGTAGCACGGCGGGAGAGGGGGATGATCCCGGCTTGGCCGGCAGCGCGTTCGGCGACGCCGAGGAGAGAGCGGCGATCGAGGAAGGGCCAATGGCCGGAGAGGATTTCGTAGAGGATGAGGCCGAGTGCGTAGATATCGCAAGAGACGGAGATGGATTCGCCGCGGAGGCGCTCGGGACTGGCGTAGAGGGGAGTCAGGTGGCCGGTGCGGGCGAGTTCGGCGCCCTCTTCGACGATTTGGGCGGTGCCGAAATCGAGGAGCTTGATCTGGCCTTGGGGAGTGACGAGGACATTGGAGGGCTTGAGGTCGAGGTGGACGATGAGCTGATGGTGGGCCAGGGCGACGGCGCGGCAGACCTCGAGGAAGAGGCGGAGGCGGGCGTGGAGGGGGAGGCGGTGATGGTCGCAGTATTCGGTGATGGGCTGGCCTTGGGCAAGCTCCATGACGAGGTAGGGGCGGTGGGAGGAGGACACGCCGGCGTCGAGGAAGCGGACAATGCCGGGGTGATTGAGGGAGGCCAGGATACGCTGCTCACGGACGAAGCGGGCGTGCTGGCCGGGGGTGGCGGAGGTGTCGTGGAAGAGTTTGACGGCGACCATCTGGCGGGATTCGTCGACGCTGCGGATTGCGCGGTAGACGGTGCTGGAGCCACCGCTGCCGATCATGTCCAGGAGTTGGATGCCGCGAATGGAGCCGGGGAACGGATCGGGGGAAGTGGCGGCAGGGCCGGGCAGATTGCAGCGTTCGGCCTCTTCCTCGGCCATGGCCTGGAGGAGAGCCAGGGTGTCGTGGCGGAGGGCAGGGTCGGGCTCAAGGCGCTGAAGCTCAAGGTGCCGCGCGGCGGCCGGGACGGCTTCAAGCAGCTCGCAAAGTTCCTGGATCCTCTGCCAACGCTGGCTGGGGGTCATATTGTTGAATTCGGGTTTTGGGAGGAATCCGGCTCAGGGGCAGGTGTGCGGCCGGACTTCAGGCGCTGGTAGAGCCAGGCGCGGGCGAGCTTGACTTTGCGATCGACGGTGGCTTTGGAGAGGCCGGTCATGGCGGCGGTCTCTTCGGCGGTGCAGCCGATGAGGAAGCGGATGCCGAAGAGTTCGGCCTGCAGGCGGTCGAGGGCTTCGAGTTCGGCCAGGGCGCGATCGAGTTCCAGAACCTCCAGGCCGTTGGCGTCGATCCAGGGGAGTTCGTCGTGGAGTGGGATGCGCTGGAGGGCGCCGCCGCGCTTGCCGGCCTGGGATTGGCGGTAGTGATCGACGAGGGCGAAGCGGATGATGCGGGCGGCCATGGCGTAGAAGTGGCCGCGGCTCTCGATGCGGGCGGGCGGGCGGACAAGGAGCTTGAGGAAGAGTTCGCCGACGACGGCAGTAGTTTGAAGGGTGATGGGGCGGCCCATGCGGCGGAGTTGAGACTGGGCGAGGGCGTGGAGCTGGGGGTAGACGAGGGGGGTGAGGCGGTCGAGGGCAGAAGAATCGCCGCGGGCCCATTCGTCGATGATGGTAGTGACATCAGAAGGGGGCGGCATTATGATTCATACATTCTAGAATGAATTGTTGTGAGATGGACTTGAGAGGCAGGGGAGGAGGCGCGGAGGCGGGGTCGCAAACCCATGCGAGGGCTGAAGATGACAGTGCGCATGGGGATCTATTACAATAGAGGAGTTATATTCGCCATTCCGGTTCCGGCTCCCGCAGCCAGCCGGTAGCCTCAACAGGAAGGAAGCCATGCCGAATCCCAAACGACGCCACTCGAAGCGCCGCACGTCCGCACGCCGCACTCACGACGCCCTCAGCCGGGCTGGGCTGAGCGAGTGCCCGAAGTGCCACGGAACCAAACTGCCTCACCGCGCCTGCCCGCACTGCGGGTGGTACAAGACGCGCGAAGTGATTGAAGTCGTTCAAGAATAGCTCGACGAGACCGTTTTTCGCCAAGTCGCGCACCACTGAATGCTGACCATCGCTGTGGATGCCATGGGGGGTGATCACGCCCCCGTCCCCGAGGTTCACGGGGCGGTTCGGGCCGCCAAAGAGCAGGACGTTGAAATCCTCCTGGTCGGACGCGAGGACCTCATCAAGGCAGAACTCGCCAAACACGACGGATGGAAGAAGCTGCCTCTGCGCATCGTCCACGCCAGCGAAGTGGTGACGATGGACGACAATCCGGCCAAGGCGTTGCGCACGAAGCGGGACTCGAGCATTCGAGTCGCTTCGAGGCTGGTAAGGGACGGCGAGGCCGACGGGCTGGTTTCGGCGGGCAACACCGGCGCCGTGATGGCGATCTCCAAGACCGTGCTGGGGATGATTCCGGGCGTGGACCGTCCGGCGTTGGCGAACCCCTTCCCCACGATCAAAGGCAAGCCTGCCGTGATGGTGGATGTGGGCGCGAACGTCGATTCCGACGCCAAGATGCTTTCGCAGTTCGCGCTGATGGGCGACGTTTATTCGCGGCTGGTGTTCCACACCGAGGCGCCGCGGGTGGGCATCCTGTCGATCGGCGAAGAAGAGCACAAGGGCAACGAGTTGACCAAGAGCGCTTCGGTGATTCTGCGGCAGCAATCGTTGAACTTCATCGGAAACGTGGAGGGGCGGGATCTCTACACGGGCCATGCGGATGTGATCGTCTGCGATGGGTTCATCGGCAACGTGGCGCTGAAGGTGAGCGAGGGGCTGGTGGAAGTGATCAAGCACCTGCTCAAGGAGTCGTTTGAATCGACGGTGGCCAGCAAGATCGGCTACGTTTTGAGCAAGCAGGCGCTGAAGGACTTCCGCAGGCGGATGGATTACTCTGAGTATGGCGGCGCACCGTTATTGGGCGTAAAGGGCGTCGTTATCATCTGCCACGGGAGATCGAATGACAACGCCATCCGCAACGCCATCCGAGTCGCAACGGAGTCGGCTTCCGAACGGGTTAACGACCGGATTGAAGCCGAGATCCAACGCTGGTCCGCTCAGAACGGCAACGCTTTGTTGCGCTAGCTTCGCGCTATTCTGTTTCTCCCTTCCGGCGGTCGCGCAGAGACCATCTCCCGCACATTGGAGCGTCGAGCCCGAGGTGTCGAAAGCCGCGCCGGGCGGCGAGGTGACGCTGCAATTGAAGCTGAAGCTCGATGAGCCTTGGCACATGTACTCGCTGACCACGCCGAAGCCGGGTCCGACGGGCGGTCCGACGGCGACGACGATCAAGGTAGCGGAAGATCCGGCGGTGGCTTCCTACGAAGTGTACTTCCCTGCCCCGGCGAGCAAGTTCGATCCCAACTTCAATCTGCAGACGGAGACGTACGAGAAAGAAGCTGCGTTCTGGGTGAAGGTGAAGCTGGCCTCCGGTGTGAAGGCGGGTCCGCTGGAACTGACGGTGCAGACGCGGTACCAGCTTTGCACGGAGAAGGAGTGCCTGCCTCCGAAGAAGGTTCCGGTGCCGGCGAAGGTGGAGGTGGCGGCGGGCGTGGCGGCGGCCGCGGCGGCGGCGATTCCGCCGGAGTACAAGCTGTTCCAGGTGGCGGCGGAGGGCGCGAAGCCGGCAGAGGGGGCGAGGCCGACAGAGGATGCGAAACCGGCGGCGGCGCGGCCGCAGGACCAGCCACTGGGGACGTTCCTGCTGGTGGCGTTTGGCTTCGGCCTGGCGGCGATCTTCACGCCCTGCGTCTTTCCGATGATCCCGATCACGATGTCGTTCTTCCTGGGGCAAGGCAGCACGAGCCGGGGCGCGGCGGTGCGGCAGGCGTTGACGTTCTGCGTGGGAATCGTGGTGTTGTTTACGGCCATCGGGTTTGGACTGAGCGCGGCGCTGGGTCCGTTCGCGGTGGTGCAGATGGCGTCGAGCCCGTGGGTGAACGGGGTGATCTGTGTGGTGTTCTTCGTGTTCGGGCTGAGCCTGCTGGGGGCGTTCGAGATCACGCTGCCGACGGGGCTGCTGACGAAGCTGAACATGGCATCGACGCGCGGCGGGCTGCTGGGCACGCTATTGATGGGGCTGACGTTCTGCCTGGCTTCGTTCGCTTGCGTGGGTCCGTTCATGGGGACGCTGCTGGCGGCGTCGGTGGGCGGAGACCGGCTGCAACCGGTGCTGGGGATGCTGGCGTTTTCGACGGCGCTGTCGTCGCCGTTCTTCCTGCTGGCGCTGTTTCCGTCGTTTTTGCAGCGGCTGCCCCGCAGCGGCGGCTGGATGAGCCGGGTGAAGGTGGTGCTGGGGTTCCTGGTGCTGGCGGCGCTGCTGAAGTACCTTTCCAATATCGACCAGGTGCTGCAGTGGGGGCTGTTGACGCGGGAGCGTTTCCTGGCGCTGTGGGCCGTGCTGTTTGCGCTGCCGGGGCTGTACCTGCTGGGGCTGCTGCCGATGGAGGGAATCCGGCGGGATGAAGAGTTGAAGCCGGGGCGGCTCCTGGTGGCGATTGTGTTCCTTGGATTCGCTCTGAGCCTGGTACCGGGGATGTTCGGGGCCCGCCTGGGGGAGATCGAGGCTTATATTCCCGCGCCGGCCGAAGGGAGTTCACTGGTTGGCGGTGGAGCGGCGGCTGCGCCGAAGTGGATGAAGAACGACTTCGACGGGGCGAAAGCGCGCGCCGCGGCCGAGAACAAGCCGATTCTGGTGGCGTTCACGGGCTATGCCTGCACGAACTGCCATTGGATGAAAGCGAACATGTTTCCGCGGCCGGAGATCGCGGAGGCGTTGGGCGGGTATGTGCTGGTGGAGCTGTACACCGACGGCACGGACGCGGCGAGCGAGAGCAACCAGTCGTTGCAGGACAAGCTGTTTCAGACGGTGGCGATTCCCTATTACGCCGTGTTGGACAGTTCCGGCAAGGTACTGGGGGCCTATCCGGGGCTGACGAAGGACTCGCGGGAGTTCCTGAAGTTTCTGAAGCGGAGTTAGGCGGGCCGCTCCCCCTCCCGCCAGCGGGCGATGACCAGTTCCGCAACGGCGCTCTCGGTTTCCTTGTCCACCTCCTGACGCCAGCCGGCGAGCTTCTTTTCCCGCAGGCGGTTCAGCGCCTCGACATCGCGCCGGGCGTCAAGCAGGAGTTGACGCTGTGTTTCGATGCGCTCGTTGAGCCGGGTGGAGGCGAGGCGGATCTGCTCGCGCTCCTGCTCTACCCAACGACGGAAGCCCTCCATGGCGGCGAGTTCCTCGAAGACGAGTACGGGCTTGGCGCGCAGATCCTGGCGGACGCCGAACTCCTGGCGATCGAGGAGGAGACGGCGCTGCTCCAGGGCCGTACGCTCACCGAGCAGGAGCATCATCTGGGACTGGGCGAGTTCCAGGCGCACCTGGCGGATCCCTCGCAGCTTCTCTAGCGGGAACTGGAACTTCTTCATGACTGGCCTTTCCGGACGGCCGGGACGGCGCCGCAAAGCTCGGCCATGCGGGCGGCGGTGTCGGTGAGGTTCGAGCTTTCGTCGGGACGCTGGCGGAGGAAGGATTTCAGATGGTCCTCGACGCGGAGGGCATCGTCGAGGCGCGCGTTGGAGCCAGAGGTATAGGCGCCGATGCGGATGAGGTCTTCCGAAGACTGCAGGAGGGCGAGGGTTTCGCGGAGGCGATTGGCGCAGTCTTTCTGCTGCGGGCCGGCGACGCGGGAGGCGAGGCGGGAGACGGATTGGAGGATATCGATGGCGGGGTAGTGGCCGGCCTGGCCGAGGGCCCGGGAGAGGACAATGTGGCCGTCGAGGATGCCGCGGACGGCGTCGGCGATGGGCTCATTCATGTCGTCGCCTTCGACGAGGACGGTGAAGAAGCCGGTGATGGAGCCGCGGGTGAAGCGGCCGGCGCGCTCGAAGATGCGTGGGAGCATCTGGAAGACGCTGGGGGTGTAGCCCTTCTGGCTGGGCGGTTCGCCGGCGGCGAGGCCGATTTCGCGCTGGGCCATGGCGAGGCGGGTGACGGAGTCGGCGACGAGGAGGACGGACTTGCCCTGGTCGCGGAAGTACTCGGCGACGGCGAGGGCGACGAAGCAGGCGCGGACGCGGAGGGGCGAGGGGCGGTCTGAGGTGGCGACGACGAGGACGGACTTGCGCATGCCTTCGGGGCCGAGTTCGTGCTCGATGAAGTCGCGCACCTCGCGGTTGCGCTCGCCGACGAGGGCGAGGACGCAGACGTCGGCATCGTTGTTCTTGATGAGCGAGCCGAGGAGGGTGCTTTTGCCGACGCCGCTGCCGCCGAAGATGCCGACGCGCTGGCCGCGGCCGCAGGTGAGGAAGCCGTCGATGGCGCGGACGCCGGTGCCGAGGACTTCGCGGATGGGCTCGCGTTCGAGCGGGCCGGGCGGGGTGGCGTAGATGTCGTAGCGGGCAGTGGCCTCGATGGGCGGACCGCCGTCCATGGGGCGGCCGAAGCCGTCGAGGACCCGGCCGAGGAGCGAGTCGCCCACGGCCACGCGCGCCTCGCCGCGGCGGGTAACGATGGTGTCGCCGAGCTGCAGGCCGGCGGTCTCTTCGAGCGGCATGGAGAGGACGCCGCCGTCCCGGAAGCCGATCACCTGCGTGCGGACCGGCGGGCCGCTCGGCCGCAGGATCTCGCAGAAATCGCCCAGGCCGGCGGCCGGACCGCGGGACTCGACGAGGAGGCCGGCGACCTTGGTGACCTGCCCGAAGCTGCGCACAGGGTCACTGGAGGCGAGGGCCTTCTCGAAATGCGCCAGATCGAACCAACTGGAAGCTGTCATCGCCGGTTCCCTCCCGTCAGGATGTCCGTCAGGCCATGGCCGATCTCGTCGAGCTGAGTTTCGAGCGAGGCGTCGAGCGCGCCGCGGGTGGTTTCGACGATGACGCCGCCGGGTTCGAGCGAGGCATCGACGCGCACCTCGATAGACTGCGGGGCGCCGAGGCCGGCGAGGTAGCCGCGGATCTGGTCGGCGTGCGAGGAGTGGGCCCTCACCACAGTGACTTCGCGCAGCGAGGTCTGTTCGAATGCCGCCTTGACGAGCCCGAGGACGGCCTCACGGTCCACCTGCATCTCGCGCCGCAGAATGCGGCGGGCGATGCTGAGGGAGAGGCTGACCACGTCGCGCTCGGCCTCCTGGCGAAGGCGGGGCTTCATGCCGGCGAGCATCTCGATGGATTGAGTCAACTGCCGCATGAGGCCCTCCAGTTCAGCGCGCGCCTCCTGGCGGCCTGCGGCCTTGCCCTCTTCGAAGGCGCGGCGGCGGATCTGCTCGGCTTCGGCACGAAAGCGCTCCTCCGCGCGGGCGCGGTCCTCTTCGGCGGCGGCGTCATTGGGACGGGCGCGAACGTTGGCCAGCGCGGGAGGAGGCACGTCTTCGCGGAGGTCGGCGGGCAATGCCGCGCCCGCCCGGCGCCACTGGAACGGCTGGCAGGACTGCTCTTCGCCCGCTCGATGGATCTTCGACGCCATGGGCTACACCACGTACTGTTCGCCGACGGTGCCCTTCAGGCTCAGCACGCCCTCGGCTTCCAACTGGCGCACGATGGAGATGATCTGCTGCTGCGCGGCCTCCACTTCCTTGATCTTCACCGGGCCCAGGGCCTCCATGTCTTCCCGCAGCATCTCCGCGCCGCGCTGCGACATGCACTGCAGGAAGTGGCTCTTGAGCTGGTCGCTGGTGCCCTTCAGAGCGACGGTGAGGATCTTGCGGTCCACCCGGCCCAGGCACTCCTTGATGCCGTTCTGGTCGATCAACAGGAGGTCTTCGAAGACGAACATCAGGTGGCGGATCGTTTCGACCAGGTTCGGATCTTCGTTCTCGATCTTGTCGAGGATCTCCTTGCTGGTGGTGGAATCCAGGCGGTTGAACATCTCAGCCACGGCGCGGACGCCGCCGTAAGACTCGCGGCTGAGCTCGCCCAGGGCCTTCAGTTTCTGGCCGATGATGCCGGCGATTTTGGAGATGATGTCGGGCGAGATCTGGTCCAGGCTGGCCATGCGGAGCGCGACGTCGGCGCGAATCTCGGCGGGCAGGGAGAAGAGGAGACCGGCGGCCTGGCTGCTGCCGAGGTGGCTCAGGATGAGGGCGATGGTTTGCGGGTGCTCGCTGTGGATGAACTTGGCGAGCTGCTGCGGATCGGCTTTCTGGAGGGCGTCGAAACTGGCGGTTTCGTGTCCCAGCAGTTTGACGAGGCGGTCCAGGATCTTCTTGCCGTGGTCCGGGCCGAAGGCGCTGATGAGCATGCGGCGGGCGTACTCCAGGCCGCCTTTGAGAACGTAGTCCTGCGCCATGCTCATCTGGTAGAACTCGTTGAGGATGGCTTCGGCCTCCTCGCTGGTGATGGAGGGGATGCGGGCCACCTCTTTGCCGAGTTGCGCCACCTCGTCTTCGTCGAGGTGCTTCAGGACCTCGCCGCTCAGCTCCTCGCCCAGGGTCACCAGGAGGACGGCTGCTTTCTGCTGGCCGGAGTAGCGGGGGGCCAGGTCTTTTTCCGGGGTGGCGTTGGTAATCACCTAGCGGCCCTCCGTGATCCAGGTGCGGATGAGTTGCGCGGTAGCGGCGGCGTCTTTCTTGGCCTGGTCCGAGATCACTTTCTTCAGCACCTCGGATTTCTTGGTCTGCGGAGGCAGTTGCAGCGACATCAGAGTTTCGTTTTCGAGCCTCTCCTGCTCCGCCCGATTCCGCTCCAGAACCTCGCGCGCCTTGTCTTCAAAACCCTTTTCACCGGCCTGGGACAACTGGCCGGCGGCAGCCTTGCCCGCGCCGAGCGCCGGGGTTCCACCAGCCAGGGATGCGCCGGGGCCGTTCCTCTTCAGGAACATGCGGGCGACCAACCCCAGGATGAGCAAGAGGACGATTCCGAGCGCGGCCGCCGCGCCGAGGAGCACCGGCATCGGCGCCAGGTTGAGAATCGGCTTCAACCAGGGCCATGGCACCCAACCGCCGGGAGCGGGCTGGCGGGATGGCGACGCGCCTTCGGGCGGCTCGGCCTGTAGTGTGGCCTCAAACGGCAGGGTCTCCACCAGGATCTGGTCGCCGCGCTCCTGGGAGAAGCCGACCACCCCGGCGAGGACGTCCTTGACGACTTTGAGGGTCTCCGGGCTGGGCGGCTCCAGCACGCGGCGGGCCTTGGCGCCGGAGCCTTCCCATCTCAGCTTCTGGTCGACGAGGACCGAGACCGAGACGCGGCGCACGTTGCCCTGCGGGAGTTTCAGGTGCTTCACCAGCCGGCTGGTCTGGTAGGTCGTATTTTCCGTCTTCCTGGAGACGCCTCCGGAACCGCCCGCGCCGCGCGGCACCGGCCGGGGCAGATTCGAACCGGTCCCGGGCACGCCGGCGGTGGAGGCCGCGCCGGAGATGTCCTCGGTGCGCTGGGAGGTGACCATCACGGAGCGGTTGGGGTCGAACGACTCCTCGCTCTGCTCGCCGCTGGTGAAGTCGCACTCCACGTTGATGCCGGCGCGGTACTTTTCCTGTCCGAGCAGCGGATCGAGCGTGGTTCGGATCTTGGCGAGATACTCGCGCTCGATGCCCTGGCGGTAGTCGAGCATGGCGCTGGAGGCGCCCATCTCGGCGTCCTGCTGGAGCCGCGGGCGGCTGAGCAGGTTGCCGTTCATGTCGAGGATGGAGACGGCCTCGGGCGCCAGACCCTCCACGGCGCTGGCGGTGAGGTGCTGGATGGCGAGGACGTTTTGCGGCGAGAGCTTACTGCCCAGCTTCAACTTGATCATGACGCTGGCTTTGGCCGGCTGGCGGTTTTCGAGGTAGAGGGAGTCCTTGGCGAAGGTCACGTGGACGCGGGCGCGCTCCACCTCGCCCAGGCCCATGACGCTGCGCTCCAACTCGCCTTCGAGCGCCCGCCGGAAGTTCACATGCTCGGCGAAGTCCGTGGTGCCGAGGTTGGCTTTGTCGAAGAGTTCAAAGCCGATGCGTCCGGTGCGCGGCAGCCCGGCCGAGGCCATCTCCAACCTCAGTTCGGCCACCCTGGCGGAGGGCACCAGCACGGCGCCGCCCTCGGCCACCTTGTACTCCACGTTCGAAGTTTTCAGCTTGGCGACCACGGCGCCGGCATCCTCGGCCGAGAGGTTTGTATAGAGCGGCTTGAGGTCGCGTTCCTTGTTCCACTGGACGCCGCCGTAGATCAATGCCACCACCAGCGCCGCGGCGAGGCCGAGCGTCAGCTTCTGACGCGTCGTCAGGCTGGCCAGCAATGACTTGATCTGATCCATGGTTGCTCCTTTTAACGCCGATGAGGCAAATGCCGGCCCGGCTTACAACTGCATCCTCATGACTTCCTGATAGGCCTGCACGGCCTTGTTGCGCATCTGCAGCAGGAGGTCGAAAGCCAACTGCGCCTGCTGCTGTTCGAGCGCCACCTGGTGCAATTCGCCGCCTTCTCCGCTGAGAAACCGCCGGACTGTGGCGTCAGCCGAATTCTGCATGGAATTGACGGTCTCCACCGCTGAGGCCATGACGGATGAGAAGCCGCCGCTTTCGCCGCCGGAGGGCCGTACCTGCCCGATCTGCTCCGGCAGGCGGATGGGAGTGATACCGGAGATGGTCATTTCATCAACTCGATGGACTTGGCGATCATGTCTTTCACGGCCGAGAAGGCCGCCACGTTGGCCTGATAGCCGCGCGTGGCGCCCATCAGGTCCACCATCTCTTCCGCGGGGTTGATGCGCGGGTAGGCGACGTAGCCGCGCTCGTCGGCGTGCGGGTGGCCGGGTTGATAGCGCATGTCGGGATCGCGGGTGTCCTGCCGGACCTCACCGATCTCGACACCCAGGTTGGCGGCCGACATTTCAGACTGAAACACCGCCGCGAAGGGCGATTCCTGCGAGGCGCTTTCGAAGACCACGTCGCGGCGGCGATAAGGGCCGCCTTCGGGCGTGCGCGTGGTCTCGGCATTGGCGAGGTTTTCCACCACCACCTGGGCGCGCTCGCGCTGGGCAGCCATGCCCGAGGCGCTGACGGACATGACATTGAAGAGACTCATCCGTGCACTCCTTTCGTCAACGACCCTCATCGATGGCCTTGCGGATGTCGCGCAGTTCACCGCGCAGCAGGTTCGACGCCACATTGAAGCGCAAGGCGTTTTCCGCCAGCAACCGGGACTCGCGGTCCAGGCTGACGTTGTTGCCGTCGTTCTTCATCACCAGGCCGGTTGGCTCCACCACCTGGGGCGCGGCACCCGGAGCGAGCGACATGTACTCGAACTGGAAGTCGAGGTCTTTGGTGTGATAGCCAGGTGTGTCTACGTTGGCCAGGTTGGCGGCCACCAGGCGCTGCCGCTGGGCCAGCAGGTCCATGTAGTGGCCGAGTTGGACACTCAGATCGGTGTGCATGCCGGTGAAGACACTTGCAGTTGGATCGCCAAGCTTATCGGACGCAGGCAGGCGGCTATTGAATGACTATTTCTCGTTCAGGATGAACGAATTGGAGGGGGTAAGGGGAATTGACTATTCCTCGTACATGGTCGGGTAAGCGCGTTTCATTTCGGAGGCTGTTTCATGCGCTGTGCCAATTTGGATCAGCTCGCCCTGTCCGATTCCGGGACACATCTGGCCGGTCTTTGCCCACTCCCGCCGGGACTCGACGAGCTCCGGCCAGAACGGAAAGAGCCGGCACTGGGTGGGCTTGGCCGGGTGGATTTCGCAGCCGGATTCGGAAAGGAAGGGGCACTGGCGGAGGCGCGGTTTGCGGAGGCGGAGCAGGTGGCGGGTGCGGTAAACGTAGCGGCGTTCGAATTCGGCGGCGCTCAAGCCCAGGAAGCGGGCGGCCTGCCGGAGGTCTTTCTCCGTCAGGTAGACAAAGCCCCGCACGTCGCAGCAGCGGATGCAGCCGGGCTGACACTGGAAGCGCAAACCGTCCATGTTTGAACAGGATAGCAGGAGGGGCTCAGGGGCGAGGGGCAGCCTTCGCACTTGTGCCGGCCCGGCTGCCGGGATTATTCTGCATTGAGGGGCAGCCTCCTCATGTTGGAGGCCTCTTCCTCCGATGGATGTGTGAAAGGGGTAGGGAAACCGCGCATGGCAGGCAGAGACGACGGCGAATTTGAACTGATATTGGGCAACAAGCAGCTTCTGAGCGTCTTGTTCATAGTCATAGTCCTCCTGGGCGTGTTCTTCGCCATGGGGTTCCTGGCCGGGCGCAGCACCGGCAGTTCCGTGGTGGCGAAGAAGGAAGGAGACCAGATCCCGATCTCAGTGGACGCCGCCAACACCCGTTCGGCCGAACCGCCGAGCCAGGCTCCGGCAGCCGAACCTGCGCCCCAGCAGCCGACCACCACGGCGGAGGTGGCGCCGCCGCCAGACCGGCCAGCGGACGCGGAGACCAAACCGGCGCCCGCGCCTCCCAAGCAGGCTCCGGCGCCCGAGCCCAAGGCGCCTCCGGCCAAGCAGGCTCCAGCCCCGGCCAAGCCCGCGGCGCCCGCCGGCACGTTCGTCCAGACCCCGCCGGCCGGCACTTATCTGCAGGTGGCCGCGGTGAAGCGGGCGGAGGCCGACGCGATGTTGTCCTTCATCAGCGAAAAGACGCGGCTGAGGGGCTACGTGACGCCTGTGCCGAAGTCGAGCGAACTGTGCCGCGTGGTGCTGGGCCCGTTCAACAACGAAGAGATGGCCGCGGCGCGCAATATGCTGGGCGAGATCGGCATCAAGAGCCCGTACCCGGTAAAATACTGAAGTCGGCCGCCGGCCGGTGGCAATCGAGCCGGCGGACGCTTCATGGACATGGACTCACTCGTTCAACTGGACGCACGTTGGCCCGGCCAAGGGAGCGCGAGGCTCCGGCCGCGCCTGCCTGAGTTTTTGCGCAAGCCGGAGACCAGCCACCTGGCGGTGCAGAGCCTCAAGAACGGCCTGCGGGCGAAGCATCTGCACACGGTGTGCGAGTCGGCGCGCTGCCCGAACATGCACGAGTGTTTCCACCGCGGCGCGGCGACGTTCATGATCCTGGGCAACATCTGCACGCGCGGCTGCACGTTCTGCTCCGTGCCGAAGGGGTCGCCGGAGAAGCAGGAGATGCCGATCGACGCGGCGGAGCCGGAAAACGTGGCGCGCATGGCGGCCGAGATGCGGCTCTCCTATGTGGTGATCACGAGCGTAAACCGGGACGATCTGCCGGACGGCGGCTCGCGCCACTTCGCCGAAACGGTGCGACAGGTACGGCTGGCTCTGCCGGAGGCGCGGGTGGAAGTGCTCACGCCGGACTTCTGTGGAGACATGGACGCCGTGGCGCGCGTGCTGGATGCGGCGCCGCATGTCTTCAACCACAACATGGAGACCGTGGAGCGGCTGTACCGCAAGGTGCGGCCGCAGGCGGATTACCAGCAGTCTCTCGACGTGCTGGCCTTCGCACGGCGGTACCGCCCGGCTTCGCTGGTAAAGAGCGGCGTGATGGTGGGACTGGGCGAGACGGAGGAAGAGGTAAACCAGCTGCTGCGTGACCTGCACGGCGCCGGCGCGCAGATTGCCACCATCGGCCAGTACCTGCAACCGACGCGGCGCAACCTGGCGGTGGCTGAATACGTACCGCTGGAACGCTACGAGCGGTGGCGCATGTTTGGTGAGCAGGCGGGGCTCTCGAATGTCTTCGCCGGCCCGTTTGTGCGCTCCAGCTACATGGCGGACCAGGTGCATGAGCGCGCGGCCGCGGAGAGCGGCGCGGAATGAAGCTCTGGCAAATCTCGCTGGCCGGCTCCGTACTCACGGCCCTGTGCCTGGCCGCGCTCTTCCCGCCCGTGGATCTTCCGTATCTGGCGCCGATCGCGCTAGCGCCGCTGCTTTTCGCCGTGGCGCATCAGAAGCTGGGCAAAGAGCGGTTTTTGTGGGGCTGGCTGTCGGGGTTCCTCTATTGGGCGCTGGCGTGTTTCTGGATCAAGGACGTGCTGGCTTCCTATGGCGGGCTGAACACGCCGTTGAGCTGGCTGGCGCTGATCCTGTTCGCCGCCGCCAAGGGCCTGCACACGGCGGCGTTCGCTTGGCTGGCGGGCTTCGTGATGGCGCGGCCGTGGGCGATACCGGCGGTGGCGCTGCTGTGGACCGGGATCGAACGCACGCACTCGCCGCTGGGCTTTCCGTGGCTGATGCTGGGCAACGCGGGCATCTCCATGGGCGTGCCGCTGCGCCTGGCGCCGGTGCTGGGCGTCTACGGAGTCTCGTTTGTGTTCGCTTCCCTGGCCTGCGCCATCACGCTGGTGGCGCTGCGCCGCGACCGCAAGCACCTGGCCTGGCTGCTCTATCTGCCCTTCCTGATGCTGCTGCCGCCGGTGGCGCTGGACCGCGCGCCGAAGGCGCAAGCCGTGGCCATGCAGATCAACGCCAGCGCGGATGCGGTGTGGAGCCAGGAAGAGGCCAACCGCGCGACGCGGCAGCTCGCCCTGCGGACGCTGGCGGAGGCGATGGACCCGGCCAAGCCCAAGCCGGCGCTGCTGCTGTGGCCCGAGGCGCCGGCTCCGTTCTACTACTACGACGACGCGAACTTCCGGATGCAGGTGACCGAGACGGCGCGGCTGGCCGGCGCGCCGCTGCTGTTTTCCGGCGTGGCCTACACGCCCGGGCGGGAGCCGCTGAATTCCGCCATTCTGCTGAGCGGCGAAGGCGCGCTGCTGGGCCGCTACGACAAGGCAAACCTGGTGCCCTTCGGCGAGTTCATCCCGCCGGGGTTTGGCTGGATCCAGAAGATCTCCTCGGAGGCGGGCAACTTTGCGCCGGGGCCGGGCGCGAAGAGCTTCCCCGCCGGGCAGCACACGCTGGGCACGTTCATCTGCTACGAATCCGCCTTTCCTCATTACGTGCGGCAGTTCGCGCGGAACGGCGCGGAGGTGCTCGTCAACCTCACCAACGACGGCTACTTCCGCGGCAGCTTCGGCCGCCGCCAGCACGTCCTGCTGGCGCGGATGCGCGCGGTGGAGAACGGCCGCTGGGTGCTGCGCCCGGCCAACGACGGCCTGACCGCCGCGATCGACCCCAGCGGCAGGCTGTGGGATGCGCTGCCTGAATTCCAGCGCGCCACGGGACGCCTGCGCTTCGCCTGGATCGCGGAGACGACGTTCTACAGCCGCAACGGCGACTGGTTCGCGTGGCTGGCGCTGGCCGCCGGACTGGGGCTGGCCGTGTGGTCGCAGGTCCCTTCGTACAAGCCACAGCGATAGAATGAACGCGCTATGATTCGCGCGCTGTTCCGCCTCTCCCTGCTGGCCACTGCGGCTGGATTCCTCGCGGCTCAACCCCTGCCGGTGCGCGGCATCCATCTATCCGCGCCCAAACCCGACGAGATGGCGCTGGCGCTGCGCTTCATCTCGGAGTCGTTGCCCAAAGAGGGCGTGAATCTCCTGATCCTGGAGATCAACTACCGCTACCAGTTCGCGCGGCACCCGGAGGTGGCCGATGCGGACGCGCTCAGCGCGGACCAACTGCGGCAGCTCAGCCAGGCCGCCAAGGCGGCGGGCGTGCAACTGGTCCCGCTGATCAACCTGCTGGGGCATCAATCGTGGGCGAAAACGACGTTCGGCCTGCTGCGCTCCCATCCCGAGTTCGATGAGACGCCGGGGCTGTACCCGGACAACGCCAACATCTATTGCCGCAGCTACTGCCCGCTGCACCCCGACATCCATCCGCTGCTGTTCGACCTGATCGACGAGGTGATGGACGCGACCGGCGCGCAGGCTTTCCACGCCGGCCTGGACGAGGTGTTTCTGCTGGGCGAGGACGCCTGCCCGCGCTGCAAGGGGCGAAACCGCGCCGAGCTGTTCGCCGGTGAGGTGAAAGCGGTGCGCGATCACCTGGCGTCGCGGGGGCAGAAGTTGTGGATCTGGGCCGACCGGCTGATCGACGGCGAGACGACGGGCATCGGCAAGTGGGAGGCCAGCATGAACCAGACCGCTCCGGCACTGGCGCTGTTGCCGCGCGACGTGGTGCTGTGCGACTGGCACTATGAGGCGGCGCACCCCACGGCCACCAGCTTCGCGCTGGCGGGCTTCCAGGTGGTGAGTTCTCCGTGGCGCAGGCCGGCCGTGGCGCTGGGGCAACTGGCGCAGATCCGCGACGCGCGGGCACACTCCACGCCGCTGGTGCGCGACCGCCTGCTGGGCATGCTGCATACGACGTGGGTCGGCTTCGGGCCGTTCGTCCGCGCCTACTTCGGCGAGGAGAAGAACCCTACGGCACAGGTGGCCGAAACAGTGCTCTGTTTTCGCGAACTCTATCGCGAACTGCGCGCAACTGGCGCTTTGGAGGCAGTCAAGTGAATCTATCGAGACGGCAATTTTCGTTTTCAGCGCTGGCGGCGGCGGCCCCGGCTTCCGATTGGACGAAGGCGCCGCCGCGGGCCATCGCCATGGACGGCAGCGCCGCCGCCGGGTGCCGCGTGGAACGGCGCTGGCAGGGCAAGCTGTGCCGCACCAAGGTGACCAACCGCGGCAAGAGCCCGGTGGCGCTGCGGGAGATCGTTCTCTTTGAAGGCAACCACGGCTGCGCGCCGGAGACGCCCATTTACGGCGAAGGCTTCACCATGCTGAGCCAGACCGGCGGGACCCTCGCCGCGCCGGTGGACATCGGCGGCTACACGGATCGCAAGCACTACAGGATTCCGCAGCCGGAAGACGCAACTACCGTCTATAACCTGCTCTGCCTCTCGCCGGCCGGCCAGCCGCACGCCCTGCTCGCATTCACCTCGTCCCGCCGGTGGGCGGGCCGCTTCCATCTGCGGGCCGCGACGCTGCAGGTGACGGTGGATTGCGAAGGCCTCACGCTGGCGCCGGGCGAAAGCTGGGAGATGGAGGAGTTCTGCCGGCTGGAGGGTAACGACCGCGCGGCGCTGTTCGCCGAACTCGGCAACTTGCCTGCGGCGCATCACAAGCCGCAGCCGTGGCCCGCGCCGCCGGAGGGCTGGTGCTCCTGGTATTGCTTCGGACCGCGCGTCACCGCCAGGCAGGTGACCGACAACCTGGAGTGGATCGCCGGCAACGCGCCGTACCTGCGTTACATTCAGATCGACGACGGCTACCAGCCGGCGATGGGGGACTGGCTGGAAACGGGCTCGGCCTTTGGCGGCGACATCCGCACCGTGCTCGACCAGATCCGCAAGCGCGGTTTTGAACCGGCGATCTGGGTGGCGCCGTTCATCGCGGAAGAGAAGTCCCACCTGTTCACACAACACCCGGACTGGTTCATGAAGGACGCCGGAGGGCAGCCGCTGGCTTCGAACAAAGTGACCTTCGGCGGATGGCGGCGCGGGCCGTGGTACGCTCTCGACGGCACGCACCCCGGGGCACGGGAGTTTCTCCAGTCGCTCTTCCGCACGATGAACCGGGAATGGGGGGTCACGTACTTCAAGCTGGACGCCAACTTCTGGGGCGCGATGCACTCGGCGAAGCTGCACGACCCCAAGGCGACACGCGTAGAGGCCTACCGGCGCGGGATGGAGGCGGTGATCGCGGGCGCGGGCAAGAGTTTCATTCTGGGCTGCAACCATCCGATGTGGCCTTCGCTGGGCGTGATCCACGGCTCGCGCTCCTCCGGGGACATCTCACGCCGCTGGAACACGGTGAAGAAGGTGGCGGGAGAGAACCTGCATCGCGCGTGGCAGAACCAGGTGCTGTGGTGGAACGATCCGGACGCGCTGGTGCTGATGGGCACGCTGCCGGAGAATGAGTTCCTGTTCCACGCCGCGGCGACCTACGCCACAGGGGGAATGCTGCTTTCCGGCGACGACCTGACGCGCATCTCACCGGAACGCAAGGCGCTGCTGGACAAATTGCGGCCTACGCACCGCGCGGCGCAGTTCACGCCCGATCTGCAGACCGGGCGTATGCAACTCGACGGCAGGGAGATGCTGTTCGCTCTCAACTGGGACGAGGCACCGGCGGCCCGCCAATTCACACTGCCGGCGCGCGAGTGCCGGCTGACGGACTATTTCAGTGGAGCCGGGCTCGGCACGCACCGCGGGATTTACCGGATCGAATCCCTTCCGGCACGTTCGGCGCGCGTGATCGAGGTCCGGCCCCTGTAGGAGCGAAGCGGCTAATCGGCGGCCGGCGCGCCGCCGGTTTCGCCCTGGCCGTAGGACTGCAGCACGAGGTAGGAAGGGCCGAAGCGTTTCACGTTGTCCAGTTGTTTTTCGAACTGGTCGTAGTGGGTCTCTTCGTCCTTCACCAGTTGCTCGAAGATCTGCTTGGAGGCGGAGTCAGCCAAAGCGGCGCACTTCAATGCCGCCTGGTTGTAGCTGATAACGCCTTCCTCTTCCATGGCCATCGCCTTGGCGAGCACGGCTTCCGCGTCGATGATCTTCTCCACGGGGCCGGCGGGCACCATTTCGACGTCACCCTTCAGGAAGAGAATGCGCTCCGCCAGAAGTTCCACATGCCCCATCTCCATGATGGCGACCCGTTTGAACAGCATGGAGAGCGGACCGAAACCCTGATCGTCCAGATGGAAATGGAAGTACATGTACTGGTGGACGGCCTGCAATTCGTCAGCTACAGCTTGATTGAGTAGTTGAATGCTTTCGGTGCGATTCATAGTTTGGGCTCTGAAAAGATGATTGCACTATCGACTGGCCGTGACAACCCGTCTTCCGCGGTGCAAGGCCGGATGCTCTGGCCGGATGCTCTGGCGATGTGCCGCGGGATGGTTGAGCTGTAGAATGGTTCCAGACCGACGGGCGGAAAGGGAGACGGTTGAAGCGTAGTACTGTTCTTTGGATCTGCGGGATCACCGCACTCGCCCTGGCGGCGTCACTCCTCTTGTGGCCGAAGCCGGTGGAGAATCGTGTCTATCGCATCGGTTGGCAGGATGATCCGCCGAACATGTTCACCGGCTCGGATGGCCAGTCGCATGGCCTGGGGCCGGACCTGATCGCTGAAGCCGCTCGCCGCCGTGGAATCCGTCTGGAGTGGGTGTATTGTCCGGATAGTGCCGACGACGCCATTCGATCCGGCAAGGTGGAGATGTGGCCGCTGCTCAGCGTCCTGCCGGACCGGCTGTCCTACGTTCACTTCTCGCGCCCGTACTTCCGCAACTTCCTCACGCTGGTGGTTCTGGCCGATTCGCCGTTGAAGTCGGTGGCGGATATCGGCGGCAAGCGCGTCGGGCACCAGGCGCTGCGCATCAACTACGACCGCGTGAACACGTTCGTCCCCAAGGTGACCGGGGTGCCGCACCACAACGTCCAGGAGGGTCTCGCGCAATTGAGATCCGGCATGATCGACGTTCTGATGGTGGGCGAGCTGAAGCTCGTATCGGCGCTGATGGATCGGGACGGCGAGTCCAGTGTGGGCCTGCGGACGCTGCCGTCGGATCTGCCCGCGGCCGAGTTAGCCGTGGGCGGGGCTTTCGATGCCGCTCCGGCTGTCGATGCCTTGCGGGATGAGATCGAAAAAATGTCGCTCGACGGCACGGTGGACCGTCTCCTCTATGACCATGGCGTGATCACGCGCCGGGAGATTACGGATCTCACCGCCATCGTCCACACCACCAGGCAGGTGCGCCGGCTGGCGTTCGCGCTGGGAATCGCAGCATGCCTGGCGTTGTTGGGAGCAGCACTGGCGCTGGCCTACCGGCGTCAGCGCAACAGCGCCAGAGTGGCGGAAATTGCCCGGCGCAACGCCGAACGCGACCTGCGCAATGTGACGAACTCACTCACGGACATGGTGCTGGCGTTCGACATGAATCGCCGGTTGCTCTACGCCAATCCGACCCTGGAACGGCTGACCGGGTATTCAGCAGAGGAGCTTCGCCAAGCTGGTTTCATCCCGTGGTGCCACCCGGAAGACGCGGCCAGAATGATGGCACACTGGGATGCGCTCTACGTGGCACAGGAGTTTTCGGGCGAGTCCTACCGGCTGGTGCGCAAGGACGGGCAGATCCGGCAAATGCTCGCCGCCTGGGGCCCGATCCTGGACGAGAAGGGCGTCCAAATCGGAGTGCGCGGCTCGGAACGCGACATTACGGACCTCACCGAGGCGCTGTCGGAGATGCGGCTGCTGGCTGCCGCTGTCGCCCAGGCGACCGACGCCGTGGTGATCACTGACCGGGCTGGCATCATCCAGTACGTCAATCCGGCGTTCGAGCGGGTTTCCGGCTATTCGGCGGCCGAGGTGCTGGGCGGCAATCCCAGGCTGCTCAAGAGCGGCGCGCACGATAGCGCCTACTACGGCGCGATGTGGAAGTGCCTGCTCGCAGGACGGTCCTGGACCGGCCAGCTCACGAACCGCCGCAAAGATGGGTCGCTGTTCACCGAGCACTGCACCATTTCACCGGTCTTCAACGAGCAGGGGCGCATCGAGCGCTATATCGCAGTGAAGAAGGACATTACCCAGGAACTGGCCCTGGAGGAGCAGGTCCGCCAGGCTCAGAAGATGGAGTCGATCGGCAAGCTCGCCGGCGGTGTCGCCCACGACTTCAACAACCTGTTGACCGTGATCTCCGGCAACGCTCAGTTGGCGCAACGGCACCTGGCCGCGGAAAGCCCCGCCATGCAGCGTCTGCATCGAGTGGTGGAAGCGGCCGACCGCGCCGCCGACCTGACGCGCCAACTGCTGGCCTTTGGCCGCAAACAGCCCGCTCAGCCGGAGTTGCTGGACCTCGCCTCTGTTGTGCTGCGCATGGAGCCGGTCCTCTCCAGTCTCACCGGCGACAACATCCCGATCCGGTTTGAATTCGATCCCGGCACGCCGCCCGTCCTGATGGACCGGTCGCATCTTCAGCAGGTGCTGATGAACCTCGCGGTCAACGCCCGGGACGCGATGGAGGACGGCGGCTCGCTGACCATCCGGACCACCCGCAAGGACGGTTTTGCCATCCTCGAAGTGCTGGACACGGGGCATGGGATCGACCCCGCGATCGCCGACCGGATCTTCGAGCCCTTCTACTCCACCAAGGAGCCCGGCCGCGGCACCGGCCTTGGCCTGGCTGTGGTTTACGGCATCGTCACCCAATCCGGCGGGCGAATCCAGGTGGATTCGCAGCCCGGCAAGGGCACCCGCTTCTCCGTCCAACTGCCGGCCGGCAGCGGCGAGGTTTCCACCCAGCCGGCCGGCGCCCCCGCCATGCCGGCGCAGACTCAGGCCACGCTGCTGCTGGTGGAGGATCAGCCCGAAGTTCGCTCCTATATCGCCGAAGTCCTGCGCATTTACCGCTACCGGGTGAACGAGGCGGAGGACGGCGTTTCCGCCCTCAATCTGGCGCGCTCCCTGAGTTCATTGGACATCCTACTGACGGATCTCTCCATGCCCGGCATGAATGGCGCCGAACTGGCCCGTGAGGTGCTTCGCGTCCATCCCGGAGCCGCCGTGCTTTGCATGAGCGGCTTCGCGGGAGAAGTGCCGGCGGGAGAGTTTCCCCTGCTTCAGAAGCCGTTTTCGCCCGACGCGCTCATCCGTGCGTTGAATCGACTCTGACGCGAAGCGGCCGGACCGGTCTCTTTCCTGGCGGCAATTGCACTTTGCCGACCACGGTGTTGCCCGCCAGAGTATTGGTCCGCTATACTGGAAACTAGCTGTAAGGGAATGGGCGCGTAGCTCAATTGGCAGAGCAACTGACTCTTAATCAGTAGGTTGAAGGTTCGATTCCTTCCGCGCTCACCATCTCCTTCCGGCCTCCCGCCTTTCGTCTCTCTCCAAACAGCCTCAGGACGGGCAGTTCTGCGCCTGCGCAGCTTCTTCCCCTGCCAATCCAGCGCCATGAAAACACACGGTTCCGCTCGAACATTGTGCCCCATTGGTCCGCCCGGGCCTCTCCGAATTTGGGGCGCGTTATGACTTCTTCCGCTTGGATCCACCCTTTCCCGAGTGCGCGCTGAGATCCTGAAGGGCACGGATAAACCAGCACGCGGAAGCCACGAACAAGAGAAACACGATGAGGGTGACCACGGACATCCATCGGATGGAAGGGGGCTTCTTCAACAGTCGAGATGATCGCTTAGAACCGGAGTCACATGGGTACTGTACTAAGGCACTTACAGGGCATGCCTCTTCGCTGGATGGGGTGCCGGATGGGGTGTTGCGGACCGCATTCGCTGCCCGCATTCTGGAAGCATGAACCAAGTTGCCGCCTCCGCGCCCTCGTCCCGGACAATCCACCTGCTGCTGGCTGCCATCGTGGCCTTGCTGGCAGTCATCGCGCTACGCCCCCTGCTCGAGCCGGCTCTGATCGCCCGGGCCGAAACCCGCTTCGAGTACGTACAGGTCCTATCGACGAATTGGATGCGCAACGGCCGCCCCGGCATCCTGCTCATGGACCGCCGCAACGGCAACGTCTGGTATATGGCCACGCAGACGGACCGCGGCCCCGGCCTGGGCGATCCTCAGTTCATAGTCCGGGTGCCATTCGAGAAGCTCGACCAGGCGCCCGCCGGGCAGCAGTGAATCAATCGGCCCGCAGGGCTTCGGCCGGATCCACCTGCATCACACGGCGTGCCGGCAGATAGCTGGCCAATGCCGCGCTGCACAGGAGAACCGCGGCAATGGCGGCGTAGGTGGCGGGATCCACCGGCTCCACGCCATACAGGAAGCTCTTCAACAGCCGTGAGAGTGCAGCGGCGGCGGCGCAGCCGGCGGCCACTCCGGCAAGCGTGAGCGCCAACCCGCGCGCCACGACGCCGGCCAGCAACTTGTGGGGAGCGGCGCCCAGCGCCATGCGCAACGCGAACTCCGGACGGCTCTGACCGACGGAATAGGCGAGCACGCCGTAGAGCCCCAGCGCCGCCAACAGAACCGCCAGGCCGGCAAAGACGCCCAGCAGCAGCCCGTGCCTCCGGCGCTGGACCACCTCCCGGTCGAGGATCTCCTCCATGGTCAGGACATCCACCACCGGCTGTTCCGGATCCACGCTCCAGATGGCCCGCCTGACGGCGCCCGCAATGCTTGCCGGGGGCACTCCTGTATGGATCGCCAGGGAACTGGGGTGGAATCCGGCCTGCAAGGAGGAGACGTAGAACTCCGGCTTGGCAGGCCCATCCAGCCTCTCCTGCCGGATGTCCTTTACGATGCCGACGACCTCGGCGGAGACTTCCTTGCTGAAGATCAGGCGCCTGCCGAGCGGGTCCAGTCCGGGCCAAAGTTCGCGGGCCAGCGCCTGGTTGACCAGCGCCACGCGCGGTGCGCCATCGGCATCGGATTCGGCCAGTTCGCGGCCCCGCGCCAGCGTCATGCCCATCGCCTGAAAATAGCCGGGACCGGCCACCCGCGCGCGGCTCTGCACGCGGTCGCGCTCAGAGCGGCCGTCGGCATTCACTGAGGTGATGTCGCCCTTGAAAGCGATGGGCAGGTGATTCGTGAAGCCGGCCGAGAGGACTCCGGGAATGGCGCGGATGCGTCCCAGAACCTCGCGCTGCCAGGTAGCGATCTCGACCGGCGTGGGCCGCGATTCTCCCCGGCGGGGCGCCTCTGCCGTCAACAGGTTTTCGGTCCGGAAGCCGGTCTCCTCTCCGCGGACCCGGACGAAAGTCTGAATGAGCAGCGCCGCGCCCGTGGCCAGCGTGAAGGCCAGGGCTACCTGCGAACCGGCCAGCAGGAGCCGGGTGAGGTTGGAGTGCGCCGCGGTGAGAGTTCGGGAGCCGCTCTTCAGCGATTCGATCAGGTCGAGCCTCCGGACGTGCCACAGCGGAATGAGGCTGAAGACGATAGCCACGGCGATCGACAGCCCGGCTGTGTACGCCAGCACCCGCCCATCGATCGCCAGGGATTGCAGACCCGCCATGTCGCCCGGCGCGAAGTTCGCCAGAAACCGGAACGTCGTGCGAGCCAGCAACAGGCCCAGCGCGCCGCCGGAGACCGTCACCAGCAGGCTTTCGCAGAAAAACTGCCGCACCAGCACCCAGCCGCCCGCGCCCAGGGCACGGCGCAGCACTACTTCTCTGCCGCGGCTGGCCGCACGGGTCAATAAGAGGTTCGCCAGGTTCGAGCAGGCAATCAGCAGAACCAGCGCCACGGTAGCCAACAGCAGCAGGAACAGCCTCCGGCTCTCCCGCACGAAGTGCTCGCGCAACGGCGCCACGAAGGCGCCAACTTTCTCGTTGGTTCCGGGATACTCCCTGGCAAGAGCTTGCCCGATGGAGTGAATTTCGGCGTCGGCCTGCGCCAGCGTTACACCGGACTTCAGACGGCCGATCACCATCCAGTTATGCCGCCCTCGATCACTCCACTGCTGGGGCGTGTAGGAGGCGCCCAGCGGGGTCCAGAGATCACCGAGCTTGCGGAGGTATTGGGATGGAGGCTCCGTTCCAGCCGCCAGCACGCCCACCACCGTGTACTGCTCCTGATCCAGCCGGATCTGCTTCCCGATGACCGCTGGATCCGCCAGGAACCGCCGCCGCCAGAAGCCCTCACTCAGCACGGCTACCTTCGGCGCGGTCGGCTGGTCGTCCTCTTCCCGGAAGACACGCCCCAGAAGCGGCCTCGTGCGCAACGCCTGGAAGACCCCGGCGGTCACATCCGCACCTCTCACCAACTCCGCCTCCCCCTCTCCCGTCAATCGATACCGGCGAGTTTCGAGTCCGCCCATGCGCTCAAACGATGTGGCACGGTCCCTCCAATCGGCGAAGTTCGCCGGAGAAACGGGGCTGTCGTCCAACCCGAAAAATGGCGCGCTCTCCCAAATCAGCACCAGCCGATCCGGCTGCTCGTACGGCAGCGGCCGCAGAAACACGGCGTTCAAAAGCGAGAAGACCGCTGAATTGGCGCCGATGCCCAGCGCCAGGGTCAGAACGGAGACGACGGTGAAGGCCGGTGACTTGGCGAGGGAGCGCGCGCCGCGGCGAAGCTCGGTGAGCAACGTGGACATGCCATTTCGGACGCCTCACTCTGAAAAAAGTCCCTGTAAACTCTTCGCCGGCTTCCATCCCCGGCGCCAGGGTGGAAACCTCCCGCCCAGCCCGGCACTCCAATGGGCATGGCTCTCTCTCAATTTCCGCGTCTTGCGCTCCCGCTAGTGCTTGCTGTGGCTTTGCCGGTTTTGGCTCAGCCACAGGACGCCTCGTCCTTCCCACCGCAAGGTTTGCAACTCCAATTGGAGCAGGCCTTCGTCCAGGGTGCGGCGATCAACGTACCGAAGGAGCCGGCGGTCCGCATCCGCTTCGACGCCGACGGCAGCGTCTCCGGACAGGGCCCGATTAACCTCTATCGCGGCCATGTTCAATGGAATGGCGACGGCTCGTTCGCCTGGCAAGGGCCCGGCCTGTTCACCACGCGCCGCGCAGGTCCGCAGGAACTCATGGAGTTCGAATCCAATTACCTGCGAGCCCTGGAGGGGACTTCGCATCTGGAATTCACGGGTAGTACGTTGACGCTGTCCTCGGAGACCGGCGAGATCCGGCTGGTCTACTCCACTGTTGCGCCCAAGCAGGCCATCGCCCCGTGGCTCGGGCGGCCTCTGGTTTTGAAGGAGTTTCGCAGCGCGGGAAAGGCCGTCTCACTGCCCACCCAGCCGAAACTGGAAATCACGCTGGCGGCCGACGGCGCCTGTGCCGGATTCTCCGGCGTCAACCGCTTTTCCGGCACGTGCACGATCTCGGAAACGGGCCAGTTCCACGCTGGTCTCCTCGCATCCACGATGATGGCAGGGCCGCCGGAACTGGCCGCACTGGAATCCGCCTTCCAGATGGCGCTGGCTGCGATTACCAAGATACAGGCGAGTGACGGCGCCCTCCGATTCACCGACGAATCCGGCCAGACCTCACTCACCTGGGAACCGCGTTAGCCACCCGGGCGCTTCCGGATCGGCCCGCCGGAGGCCCGTGTGATCCGCCGGGCATCCCATTTCTGATTCCAGCCTCAACAAGGCGGCGCGGAGCGTATCGATATACTCCAGCGCCGCCTGTGCCCTGTTCAGACATACCGGACAATTCAACAGGTGCCGCTCGATCGGAGCCAGTTCGCTGCTGGTCGCCCGCCCCAGGCAGTAGAGCTCCAACTCGTCGTCTTCTATATGTATGGCGCCGGTCTTCATCCTGCAACTCCCTTATCGGCCCTCCCTGGTTCAACTTGCAGGAACTTCCGCCCCCCTCCGCGCGATATACTGGCCGCAAGTACTCGTAACGTGGAATTGGACCCGATAGCACCAGCAGGGCATCTCTCTGCCCGTCCGCTTGGCTTGAGTCACGCCTGGATTCTGTGCGTGCTCATTCTTGCGGCCGCCATTCCTTATCTCCCCTTCGCCTCCCTGCCGCCGCTGCAGGACGACTACGGCCATGTCGAACTGGCCCGCCAGTATGGTCCGCCCTCCGGCTGGTGCGCGCTGCTCCACGATCCGCTCTACCGCTGTCGCTCCACCTCGCTGGTCGCCACCTGGATGACGCTGCGGTTGTTCGGCCTCTCCTACCTGGCATTCCACCTCTCGGCGATCCTGCTGCATGCCGTCAACGCCTGCCTCCTCTATTCCCTGGGCGTCAGCCGCTTCATCGGCTGGCGCGTTTCCGCCGCCGCGGGGTTCTTTTTCGCCGTCCGGGAACGGCACCACGAAGCCGTCATCTGGTATGCCTCGCTGCACGAACTGTTCGTCTTCGCCTTTGTCCTCCTCGCGATCCTTGCCTGGATCCGGTGGCTGGAAGGCGGTTCCCGCTGGTGGTGGCTGGCCACGGCCATGTTGTGGTGCTTAGCGTTGGCTTCGAAGGAATCCGCCGTAATCCTCACGGGTCTTCTGCCGGCCTTCTCCCTGCTGTATGGCCGGCGCGGCCCGGCCGTCTTCGTGCCCTTCGTCCTGGGCGTAATTTCCACAGCCGCTTACTTCCTGGCAGCCCAGGCGCAGAGCAGCCAACACCAGCACTTCAGCGACGGCACCTTCGTGTTCGGCTTCCACTTCCTGACGGTGTTAGCCAACAGCGCCGCCCGCGGCATGTGGATCTGGGGCGCGCTCAGCCTGCTGGTCCTCTGGTGGAATCGCGCGACTGTGCCTTGGCGGACCGCCATCCTGGCCGCCTGTTGGTTCCTCATGAGCATGCTGCCGTATGCCTTCCTCAGCTACATGCCGAGGATCCCCTCGCGCCACCACTACCTGGCCTCCGCCGGCGCGGCGATTCTGCTGGCGCTCGCCTTGAATGTCCTGCTGCCCCGCCTGAAACGCCCGGCCTGGACCGCCACGCTAATTCTCTCGGCGTTCTTCGCTCACAACTGCACCTACCTCTGGTATTCCAAACTGCCTCAGTTCGAGGCCCGCGCGGAGCTGCTGGAAGGCCTGCTCCGCATGGTTCGCCAGAATCCCGGCCGGCCGGTCTACGTCCGTTGCCAGGAGGTGCTGATCAACGAAGCGAGGCTCGCTGTCCGCGAACGCCTCCGCCTGGAGGACGGGCAGATCCGGCTGACAAACCAGCCCGCTCCGGACGCCGTTGAATACGATTGCCCGGCCCCACCCCCCGCCCACTAAGGTTTTAGTAACAGAACCACCTCTATCCGAATTGGGACTTAGGTTCGATGGCCGGGCACCCACTGTGCGGGTTCTAATCGCGGTATGAGCAGTATCGATGAACGCCGCGAGGAGAACAGACAGCGGATCGACAGCCCCGCATACCTTTGCTGGCAGGGCGAGCGAGGCGCAGTGGAGGTGAAAGCGAAGGCCTTCAATCTGAACGGCTCCGGTGTCGCCGTGCGGCTTCACTCGCCGCTTCAGGAGGGCCAGATCCTGTGGTGCGCCGTGCCTTCCTTCGGCATCTATGCCCGCGCCCGCGTAGCGCATACCAGCGGCCTGCTCTTCCGCAGCGCTGGCCTGGAATTCCTTGCCAGCGGCTGGGCGACGGACTGACCGGCTGCACACCGCCCTCGCTGCAAGAACTGGAGCCCGCCGCCCGCACCGGCGCTGGCGCCAGGCGAGGAGTGCGGGCTCCCTTTGTTCCAGACGTCCGGCGGCCGTCCTGCGTTATTCCACCTTCAGCGAAGCCATGTCGATGGAGAAGCGGTACTTCACGTCCGACCTCGTCATGCGCTCATAGGCCTCGTTGATCTTCTGAATTGGAATCACCTCGACGTCGGCCGTGATGTTATGCGCGCCGCAGAAGTCCAGCATCTCCTGAGTTTCGGCCAGGCCGCCGATGGGCGAGCCTGAGACGCTCTTGCGGCCGAAGATGAGGCCGAACGAGTTCAGGGCAAGGGGCTTTTCGGGCGCACCCACCAGCGTCATGTTGCCGTCGCGGGCCAGCAGGTGGATGTAGGCGTTGATGTCATGCTGGGCGGACACGGCGTCCAGGATGAAGTTGAAGCTGAAAGCGTGGCGCTGCATTTCATTGGCGTTCCGGGAGATCACCACTTCGTCGGCGCCCAGCCGCAGAGCGTCCTCTTTCTTCGATTCCGAGGTGGTGAAGACTACGACATGCGCGCCCAGAGCGTGCGCGAACTTCACGCCCATGTGACCCAGGCCGCCCAGCCCGACAACGCCCACCTTCTGGCCCTTGCCCACGTTCCAATGGCGCAGCGGCGAGTATGTGGTGATGCCCGCGCAGAGCAGCGGCGCGGCGCCGGCCAGGTTGAGGTTTCCAGGCACGCGCACGACAAAGTGCTCGTCCACCACCACGCTGTCGGAGTACCCGCCGTAGGTCACGCCGCCCAGGTGCTTGTCGGGGGCGTTGTAGGTGAGCACGCTGTTCGGACAGAACTGCTCCAACCCTTGCTGGCAAGCTGGGCAAGTGCGGTCGGAATCAACCAGGCAGCCCACTCCCGCCAGGTCGCCCACTTTGAACCTGGTGACGCCGGAGCCGACCTTCGCCACGCGGCCCACGATTTCGTGGCCCGGCACGCAGGGATACACGGTCGGCATCACGCTGTTCCACTCGTCTCGCACCTGGTGCAGGTCGGAATGGCAGACGCCGCAATAGAGAATTTCAATCTGAACGTCCTTCGCCGTGGGCTCGCGGCGCTGGATGGTGGTGTATGCCAGCCGGCTGGCTGCGCTGGACGCGCCGTAGGCTATCGCTTGATACATAGGTGCTTCCTCCTAAGGAATGACTCTGAAAACTGATCTGGTCTCCACCGGCTAAACGCCGGTCAACTTCTCCAGGTGCTCCGGGTACCGCGCTCCGACCACTGGAATCCGGGCCGCCGCGGTCTCGATCTCCGTGAGCTCCGTCTCCGACAGTTCCACCTTCGCCGCCGCATTGTTTTCATCCAGTCGCGCTGCTTTCGTCGTGCCTGGAATCGGGACGATCCAGGGCTTCTGCGCCAACAGCCAGGCCAAAGCGACCTGCGCCGGCGTCGCCCCTCTCGCCTCGCCAATTCGCGCCAGCAGTTCCACCAGCGCGCCATTGGCCGCTCTCGCTTCGGCGGTGAAGCGGGGCAGGATGTTCCGGAAATCGCCGGCCGCGAAAGAGGTGTCCTCAGTGATCTTCCCAGTGAGATAACCCTTGCCCAGCGGACTGTAGGGAACGAATCCGATCCCCAGTTCCTCCAATGCCGGCAGAACCTCTTTTTCCGGCCCGCGCGTCCACAGAGAGTATTCGCTCTGCACCGCCGTCACGGGTTGCACGGCATGTGCCCGGCGAATGGTGCCCACACCGGGCTCCGACAATCCAAAGTGCTTCACTTTGCCTTCCCGGATCAGATCCCCCACCGCGCCGGCCACGTCCTCAATCGGCACTTCGGGGTCCACACGGTGCTGGTAGAAGAGGTCGATCGCCTCCACGCGCAGACGCTTCAGAGAAGCCTCCGCCACTTCGCGGATATGCCGCGGCCTGCTGTCCAGACCGATCCACTTCGGCCCCCCGGCCGGGTCCAGCTTGAAGCCGAACTTGGTGGCGATCACCACGCGGCCGCGGAACTCCTCCAGCGCCTCGCCCACCAGTTCTTCGTTCACATAGGGGCCGTAGACTTCGGCCGTGTCGAACAGCGTCACTCCCTGCTCGAAGGCCCGCCGGATGAGCGCGGCCATCTCGCGCTTCTCACCAGCCGGACCGTAGCCGAAACTCATGCCCATGCAGCCCAGGCCGAGAGCCGACACTTCCAATCCACTTCTCCCCAGCTTGCGCCTCTGCATCTTGTGATCTCTCCTTCCGGCACCCACCATTCCAGCCTAAGGAGAACCGCCGGCGGAGCGGTATCCCGATTCTTCCGAATCCTTGCCTATTTCTCTGGCATCGGGTGAAATCACTTCCCCCGGCAGCGCTCCGGATTTACGCTGGATGTAGAGAATTCCATAAGAAGAGATGCCATGTCCCTGACTCACCTGCAAGCCGAGCTGATTCGCAAGATTTCCTCCGCCGTGGGGAAGGAAGAGAATCTGGCAACCGCGATTCCGGGCCTCTCCTTCCACCGCCGCACCGCCTGCACCGAGCCCTGCTCCGCCAGCTATGAGCCCAGCATCGCCGTCATCGTCCAAGGCCGCAAGAGCGTGGAGCTCGGCCAGAAGACCTTCATCTATGACTCCTCGCGTTACCTGCTCACCTCGCTCGACCTCCCTACGGTGAGCCATATCATCGAAGCCAGCGAGGCGAAACCCTGGCTGGCGTTGCTGCTCAAGCTGGACATGGAGGTGGTCCGCGAACTGCTCAGCCGTGGCGAGTTTCGGCCCCTGGCGCCGGCCCCCGGCGGCACCGCCATGGCCACCGCCCGCGTGACACCCGAGCTTCTGAACGCCTGCAACCGGCTGCTGGACCTGCTCCCCACGCCTGGCGATATCCCGTTCCTGAGCAGCCTGATCCAGCGTGAGATCATCTACCGCGTGCTGCGGGGCGAGGCCGGCGCGCGCCTGCGCTCCGTCGCCACGCTGGGCGACCAGAGCCAGCGAACCGCCAAAGCCGTGGCCTGGATCAAGAGCAACTACGCCCAACCCCTGCGCGTGGACGATCTGGCGGACCTGGCCGGCATGGGCGTCTCCACGCTGCACCACCATTTTCGTGCGCTCACCGCCATGAGCCCGCTGCAATATCAGAAGCAGATCCGGCTGCACGAGGCGCGCAACCGCATGCTGGCCGGCGGAGTGGACGCGGCCACTGCGGCTTATGAGGTCGGCTATGAAAGCCCCAGCCAGTTCAATCGCGAATACAGCCGTTTCTTCGGCCAGCCGCCGATGCGTGACATCCGCGGCCTGCGCGCCTCCGGCGCGGTGGCGGACGACTCCAGGATCTGAGCCTGCTGGAACTTCTGTTGGACCGGGACATCGCGATATCCTGACCTAAGAAACCCGCAATGAAAGTTGTCTCCCAGGATTGGTCCAAACTCCGCGTCTTCCCGCTCGCCGAGCGTAAGAGCCTCACTTCCGTAGAACAGATTCTCTGCTCACCCGATAGCGCTCCGCCGGCCTTGAGCGACGAAGCCGCCCGCCATGCCGACGCCTGCGCGGAGAAGGTCCGCGCCGCTCGCGCGCGTGGCGCGGGCGTCATTCTCATGTACGGCGCGCACCTGCTGCGCAACGGCGCGGCGCCCATTCTCGACCGGATGATGCAACAGGGCTGGCTCACGCACCTGGCCACCAACGGCGCCGGCACTATCCATGATTGGGAGTATTCCTGGTTCGGCCGCAGCACGGAGAGCGTCCGCGAAAACGTCGCCACCGGCACCTTCGGCGCCTGGCATGAGACAGCCTGGAACATCCACCTGGCACTGTTCGCCGGCGGCCTGCGCGGCGAGGGCTATGGCGTCTCCCTGGGCCGTTACATCGAGGAAGATGGCACCACGCTGCCCACCCGCGAGGAGCTCGCCGCTCAGATCGCCGCCGACCCCGGCCACCCACTCACCTCCGCGCGCGCGGACTTGCTGCAGGGCATCCTGCGGAACGGGGTCCCCGAGGGCGCAACACGAATCGAGCACAAGTGGAAGCACGCCTCGATTGTCGCCGCGGCGTTCCGGCACCACCTGCCCATGACCGTCCACCCCGGCATCGGCTACGACATCATCGTCAACCACCCGGTCTACAGCGGCGCCGCCGTCGGCCGTGCCGCGGCCCGCGACTTCCGGCTCTTCAGCGATTCCGTGGAGACCCTCGAAGGCGGCGTGACACTGGCAGTCGGCTCCGCCATCATGGCGCCGCAGGTCTTCGAAAAGAGCCTCAGCGCGGTCAACAACCTGCGCCTCGGCGCCGGACGGCCCACCGTCAGCGGCCACTCCATCTATGTCGTCGATCTGCAGGACGGAGGTCAGTGGGATTGGACTCAGGGCGAACCGCCCAAGACCAACGCCGCCTACTACCTGCGCTTCTGCAAGAGCTTCTCGCGGATGGGCGGCGAGATGCACTACGCCCAATGCGACAACGCCGCCTTCATCCACAACCTCTACGCGCGTCTGCAGTAGGCGCCGCCGGCTAGTTCAACTTCGATTTCAACTGCCTGACAAACTGTGCCGCCACCGCTTTGCGGCCGGCGTCGTCGGTAGTCCACTTGAAGTCGTACTTCAGCATGGTCTTCTTCGTCTTCGAGTCCATCACTTCCAGAGTCGTGTCCTCCGTTCGCCCAGTGTTCTTGCGGTACAGCACCTCCGCGTGGAACGAGGTGAACTTCTTGCCCAGGATGACCTTCAAATCCGGATGCTCGGCCTCTTCGATGAACTCGATCGGCAACTCCTCCGCTGCCGCCGCTTTTTCGATGTAGGCTTCCAGGCCGCCCATCTGGTTGAGGAATACCGTCTTCCGGCCTTCCGCCGCCGCGGGCAATGCAAGCCCGATTCCAACCACAAGTGTCAACAGCGCATGAGTTCGTCTCATCACTCCCTTGGATTCCGGATCGGGGCGCGCTGTTTCAAAATCTGCCGAACTCGAGTACACGCTTGCGAAACTCCGGGGCACCACGCATCGCCTCCAGGTAGCGCCGCTCCTCACTGCCCTGCTTGGCCGCCGCTAACGCCGGCGGCAATCCGAACCCGCCCCGGCCCGCCGCGCTGGTGCCCAGCGTCCGCAGCCTGAAGTGATCCCACTCCCGCCCGCCCGTCCCCGGAAACGCATACGCCATGGGCGCGGCCACCAGCTTCCTGAGCGTGCCCAGCGGGGTCTTCGCACCGGGCTTCCTCGCCAGCCGGCGCTCTTCCTTCTCCGCCAACGATGCCACCGCCTCGCTCGCGGGCCGGAACCCCAGCTTCCGGTAGAACCACCACGCCCCGGACTGCAAACCCTCCTCGTTTTCGTGCCCCAACTGGTAGGGGTCCACCACGAAGCATGTCACCCCCAGCACCTGCCGCATCGCCTGCACGATCTTCGCATAGAGGTAGGCCGTCTCCCCGGCCCGGAACGTGTAATAGAGATTGAAGCCCGCCTCCATCCGCTCAAATAGGGAGAGCCCTTCGAAATAGCCTACGGGCACGCCGTTCTTCCACAACGACATGGCATGATATGCCCGCAACGGGAGCCGCCACTCCGGCACCACGCCCGACAGAAAAAAACACAGCCCACGGCCGGCGTCGATCGAGTAGACGTGTTTCGGATCGCCCCAGGTGAAGCCGTGCAACTCGCGGTAGCGCACCGCCGAAGTATCGCGCGCCAGCGCCAGCACCGTCCGGCCGCACTTCTGATCCAATCGCTTCACTGGCAGAGGCGGCAGCTTCGGGATCTCATCGAGGGAGGCGTCCCGCCGGGTCAACAACGCCCCGTCGTGAGGAAAGAGATGCCTGCACGGCAACCGCATCAGCGTCCGGCTTGCCGTCGACTGCCCAAACTCCCAGCGCAGCGGCAACTGCAGCGAGTCGTATCGAACGGCCTGCTCGCGTTCACTCCCATAGCGCTTCGCAATCGCCCTCAGCAGCCAATCCAACTCCGAGCGCCGCCCGGCGGCGGCGCGCACCCACTCGTCGTAGGGCACGTGCGCCTCCACTTGCGCATCCTCGTCGCACCATGGCAGCAACTCAGGCAGCAGCCGGCCGAACGGCTCCTGACTCTCGTAGGCGTCCCAGGCGATGGAGACCGCCGCGCCATGCGTCCGCGCCAGGTGCCGCGCCACGCCGTAGCTGAACACCGCGGTCATCCCGGACCCGGCCATGCCGCACGTCTCCGCCTCTTCCAGTTCGCTCAAGTCTTCCCCGCCCTGCCTGCGCACGGCCACTTGCTCGCCCAGTTTCATTAGTTCGGCGTCGGCGGCCAGCGCCTCTTCCTCGCTCTTCGGATACGCCCGGCGGAAGAGCAGTTCTTCATGCCGGCGGGGCAGTTCAGAAGCGTTCCACGCTCTCACCATGGCCCGCCATTGTAGCAGCCTGCTAGATCTTCGGCAGTTCGTAGCCCTTGCGGCGCGGACGCGAGAGGAACTTGTTCGCTTCCTCGTCGTTCACGAAGCGCTCCGCCTTGGGATCCCACTGCAGTTTCCGGTTCAGATCGCGGCAGATGGTGATCAGGTGGCACAGCGACGTCGAGCGGTGGCCGATCTCCACGTCCGCGTTCGGCCGCTTCCTGGTCCGGATGCACTCCAGGAAGTTCTCCAGGTGCCACTTATCCTCACCCGGGCCCTCCGGCGTATCGGCCGGCTTGTCCTTGATGAGGCTGCCCGGGTTGGCTCCCAGCGATCCGCGCTTGATCTCCAGCGAACCCTTCTCGCCGAAGAAGATCGCCCCCAGGTCGGAGTGGTCCGGACGCTTGGCGCCCGTGCACTTCAGCACCGTGCCGGAGGCATAGCGCATCATCACCGGCGTCTCTTCGGGCCGGTCTTCCGGCGGACGTCCTTCCAGCCAGAACTCCACCGGGCCCGTCTCATCCGTACCCAACGCACACTGGACCTGGTCCAGCGCATGCGTGCCCCAGCCGGACACGCCCCAGCTCTGCCCGCCGTCGTCGTAGTCCCACCACCAGGACCAGCGCAGGTGCAGGTCCGGATGATACGGGCGCAACTCCGTCTGGTTGCACCACATGTCCCAATCGAGCCCTTCCGGCACCGGCTGCGCCGGCTTGGGCGTCCACTTCTTCGGCGGTTCGAAATTGCACGCCACCACTTCGTGGACCTTACCCAACCCGCCCTCGCGCACGAACTTGCTCGCCCAGGCGTTGATCGGGATCGAGCGCTGCTGCGTGCCGGTCTGAAGAACGCGGTTGTACTTCCGCACCGCGCGCTCCAGCACACGCCCCTCTTCCACGGTGAGGGTCAACGGCTTCTCCGCGTAGACGTCCAGCCCCGCCTGCAATGCGTGGATCGCGATCAGCACCCGTGCGTGCGTCGTCGTCTCCACGAAGGTCGCGTCCAGCTTCGCCTTGTCCAGCATCTTCCGGTAGTCCTGGTAGTGCACCGCGGACTTGTACGACGGCCGGATCTCAGCCGCCCGGACGCACTGCGACAGGTTGCAGTCGCAGAAGGCATCGAATGTCGCGTTGGGAAACTCCTCGTTCTTCAGCAGCCAGCGGGCCCGGCCCCCCAGGCCGATCACACCCAGGCGAATCCGGTCGTTTGCTCCGAAAACTCTCGTCGCGGCTGCTGCAGTGAGCGCACCTTGGAAGAAATGACGGCGGTTCATGACGTTCGCTAACCTATCGAGGGCCATCAGGCGGTGTCAAGGGCGGCCTCTCTCACCCTGACCCGGCTACGGCGTCGCCAGATGCTGCTTCACCTTCTCGATGAACTGGAACGCCGCGCGCCGACGGACCAATTCGTCGGACGACATCGGAAAATCCAGCGACACCACAACGCGCTTCTCTTCCGTGTCCCAAAACTCCAGACGGGTGCAATCCCGCCGCCCCGTGGACTTCTGATACAGCGTCAGCGACTCGCGCGACTGGAATTTCGGCAGTAGAAAGATCCGGAATCGGGAACGCTCGCCGGAGGGGAGTAAAGTCACCGGCTTCCCGTAGTATTCCACCGCCTCCTGAATCAACGGCTCCATCGCCCAGAGTCGCTCTTTTGTGGCGGTGAGCGCGTGATCCACGCCAAAAACGGGGGCAATGATGATCAGCGCTACACCACACAATGCAGCAGGTCTCATCACCTTCAACCTAACTACTTTCAGACCTGAAACGCAATCACGGAATCGCCCGGCTCAGGCTCCGGGTATCATCGGGAGCGGATATCATCAGGAATTGTCCCGGCTGCCATGGCCCAACTCACCCCGCTCCTCGCCCTAGCCGCGCTCCTCGGCGCTCCGGCCCTCGCCGCCGGCCCACTCGACTTCGGCCTCCAGGAGTACCGCAAAGCCCTCGAAGCCCGCGGGCTGAAACCCGAAGCCTATCCGGTCCTCCCCGAATACTCCATGGTGCTGCCCCACGACGGCTTCTCCATCATGGGCAATCTCATCCGCGGCGGCAGCCAGCGCGGCATCATGTATGGTCTGCTCGAAGCCGCGGCCCAGATCCGCCGCCAGGGCCGCCTCTCGCCCGCCAAAGTGGAGCCGGCCACGCAAATGCGCGGCATCCGCCGTTTCCTCCACAACGCCGACCTGGAACAGGCCTGGTATCACGACCGCGACTACTGGCAGGCCTTCTTCCAGATGCTCGCCCGCAATCGCTTCAACCGCTTCAACCTCGTCTTCGCCCACCAGACCGCCTACCTCGCCCCGCCATACCCCTTCCTCGTCAGCGTCCCCGAATTCCCTCAAGTCCGCGCCCGCGGCCTCTCCGAACACGACCGCGAGCGCAACCTCTCCACCCTCCGCTACATCTCACAGACCGCCGCCGACTACGGCATCGACTTCACCCTCGGCGTCTGGGAGCACGACATTCAGAAGGGCATGACACCCAGCGTCGACGGGCTCAACCCCGACAACCTCGGCCCCTACTCTTACTCCGCCCTCAAAATGATCCTAGCCGCCTGCCCCTCCATCCGCAGCGTGCAGATGCGCACCAACTCCGAATCCGGCATCCCCTCCGAGCGGCAGGTGGAGTTCTACCGTGATTACGTTTTCAAAGCCCTCAAAGACTCCGGCCGCCTCGTTCAACTCGACCTCCGCGGCTGGCTCATGCAGTCGGGCCTGCTCGAAGCCGCCGTCCACTCCGGCGTCCCGCTCCGTCTCTCCAGCAAATACTGGGCCGAGGATCTCGGCCGCCCCTACCCGCCCCCCGAAACCTGGCCCAACTACTCCTTCCTCAACTTCCTGGAGAAGCCTGGCGTCTCCGAACGCACCCGCCAGTGGGGCTTCTATTGGGAACTTTGGGGCCTTGGCTCCCATCGCCTGCTGTTGTGGGGCGACCCCGATTACGTCCGCCGCGCCGTGCCCACTTTCTCCATGAGCGGCGCCGAAGGCTTCGAGATCGATCCGCCCCTGGCCCAGAAGGGCTTCGGCAACCGCCCCGGCGTGTGGGGCATCTTCGAGGAAAGCCAACAACAGCGCGTCTTCTGGAAATACGAGTTCGAGCGCTACTGGCTCTTCTACCTGCTCTGGGGCCGCCTCTCCTACAACCCGGCGGAACCCGACCGCCTCTGGACCGACGAGTTCAAAACACGCTTCGGCGCAGCCGCCGCCGATGTGGAGCAGGCCGTCCGCTCCGCCAGCAAAGTCCTCAACGAGATCGTCGCCGTCCACCTCGCCGATCCCAACATGTACATCTGGCCCGAGATCAATCCGGGCGGACTGATCGACTCCTACGCCGACGTCCGCCCCAGCGACTTCCGCATGATTGCCGGCTTCACTGAGAACGCGCTCAACCGGGTCAACGGAACCGCCTCCGCCAAGCAGCGCCCCAGCGAGACCTCGGAGCGCCTCCACGCCTGGGCGCTGGAAACCGAGCAGGCCGTCGAGCGCGCGCAGAAGACCCTCGGCGATCAGCACCGCGAATGGCTCGGCACGCGGCCCGATCTCGACGTTCTCGCCCTCCTCGCCCGCTTCCACGGCCGACGTCAGATGGCCGCCGACGGTCTCGCCTGGTTCCAGGCCACCGGAGACTTCAATGCGCTCCTCCCCGCGCGCCGCGAAATCCTCGGTGCTCAGCGCCTGTGGCAGCAGCTCGTCAAACTCACCACCGGCCTCTATCCCGAAAACATGGCCTTCGGCCCCGACGACACCGGCCACTGGAAAGACAAGCTGCCCTACCTCGATCACGACCTGAAAGCCATCGACAGCCGCATCGCCCTCTTTGAGAAGCACGGCGGATTCGTCAAGGGCTTCGACTTCGGCGCGGCCGTCGCGACGCCACGCCCCGGCAGTTACAATCGGAACGCTTCGGTGGTCTCCAACACCGTCGAACCGGGATTTAGCGCAGTCGCCCCGGATTCGGCCTTCTCCGAGAAGACCGGCTGGGGCTGGCTCTCCACGGAACCGCGCCAGTCCACTGCCCTCCCGCTCACCCCCTACGCCGAAGTCCGCGCCGTCAGTTCCACGCCCACCCACCTGCCGCCCAACGTCCTGCTGGCCGACTCCATCTCCGGCACGGGCCCGCAGATCTTCCGCATCCTCACCCCCGACGGCCCTTACCGTGCCGTCCTCCTTAAGCCAAATGGCGACGCCCTCACCCTCAATCTCGAAGCCCGCAGCGGCACGCTCGACGTCCCCATGCCCGATGGCCCCTGGCAGTTCAGCGGACTCCTGCTCACCGGAGGACCGCCCCCCGCCCCCGTGAACCGCTGGCCCCGCCCCGTCGCCAAGCCCGCTTTCACCCATCACGCCCCCGCGCACGCCATCGCCGCCCGGCCCTTGACGCTCGAGCTCCAGCTCTGGCCTCCGGCCCAGATCAGGACCGTCCGCCTCCACTACCGCCCGCTCAATCAGCTCGCCGCCTGGAAGACCATCGACGCTGCGCCGCAAAGCGCCCGCTTCACCATCCCCGCCGCCGAAGTGGACGCCCGCTGGGATCTCCAGTACTACTTCGAAATCCTCAACACCGAAGGCACCGGCTGGTTTCTGCCCGACCCGCGCGTCGCCACGCCCTATCACGTCGTCTCCGTCGATGTCGATGCCACCCCGCCGCCCGTCGAGCCTCCGCAGTGAAATAATAGCCGCATGAAGCGCGCTGCCATTCTCCTCGCCGCCTTTGCCCTTGTAGCCTCCGCACAGGACGCGCCCTACCTCATCCAACCCGGCTGGTCTCCTCTGCTCAACGGCAAGGACCTCACCGGCTGGCATGCCATGGACGCCACCAAGCCTCATGAATGGGTGGCCGCCCGCGGCATCCGCTTCGATCGCATGTACTCGCCCAAAGCCCTCTCCTTCACCGGCGATTCCGGCGACCGCATGATCAACGGCAAGAACGGCAAGACCCAGAACTTCGTCACCGATCAGAAATTCGGCGACATCGAGCTCTACATCGAGTTCATGATCCCGCGCGGCGCCAACTCCGGCGTCTACCTCCACGGCCTCTACGAAATCCAGATCCTCGACAGCTTCGGCATCGCCGACCTCACCACCGGAGACTGCGGCGCCGTCTACCACGAGTGGGTCAACGGCAAACCCAGGAACGGCGCCGTGCCCCGCGTCAACGTCGAAAAGAACGCCGGCGAGTGGCAGGCCTATCACATCTGGTTCCGCGCCCCGCGCTTTGACGCCGCCGACAAGAAGATCGAAAACGCCCGCTTCCTGCGAGTCATGTTCAACGGCGTCATGATCCACGACAACGTCGAAGTGCCCAACCCCACGCGCGCCCACATGGACCTCCCCGAAGCCGCCACGAACCCCATCATGCTCCAGGGCGACCACGGCCCCGTCGCCTTCCGCAACATCTACTGGCGCCCCATCGGCGAACTCCCCGAGCGGTAATCCCAGAGCGTCCACCAATGTCCTGGATCGACATCTCCACGCCGCTCGCCTCCGGTATGCTCGTCTGGCCCGGCGACGATCCCGTCACCGTGCAGCAGACCATGTTCATCGAAGCAGGTGACCCCTACAACCTCACTCGACTCGCCATGAGCGCCCACACCGGCACTCACATCGATGCCCCGCGCCACTTCCTCCCGAACGGCGCGGGCATGGAAGCCATGCCGCTCGCCCTCATGTCCGGCCCCGCGCTTGTCATCAACGTCGACGACCCGCGGGCCGTTCGCGCCCATCACATCCCCTCCCATCTCCCGCCCGGCGCGCGCATCCTCTTCCGAACCCGCAACTCCACGCATCACCTCACACAGCCCGATTTCGCCGAGGAGTTCGTCTTCATCGAGCGCGCAGCCGCCGAGGCCCTCGCCGCCGCCGGCGCCGCCCTGGTCGGCATCGACTACCTCTCCGTCGGCGGCTTTCACGAAGACCCGCGCGAGACCCACGAGATCCTGCTCCGCGCGGGGATCTGGATCGTCGAGGGGCTGCGCCTGGCGCACGTCCCACCTGGACCGTGCGAATTGCTCTGCCTGCCGATCCTCCTCCCAGGCTCTGACGGCGCGCCGGCCCGCGCCCTGCTGCGCCCATCCCGCGATCATGCTTCGACGTAGCTTCCTCGCCAGCCCTGCCGCCGTCTTCGCCGCGCCCGCGCCGCGTCCCCTCATCTTCGACACTGACATCGGCGCCGATGTCGACGATGCCATCGCCCTCGCCATCCTCGCTCATTCCCCCGAAATCCGCCTCGCCGGAGTCACCACGGTATTTCAGAACACCCGCCGACGCGCGCAATATGCCAGCCGCATGCTCGAAGCCCTGCGCGTGACCGGCGTCCCCTGCTTCGCCGGTTGCCCCTTTCCCCTCGCTGCGCGCCCCTCCACGCCCGCCTACCGCGGCGGCGAAGAGAAACTGCGCCAGCTCCGCCTTGCTACCGAAGGTCCGGAAGAAGATCTCTCCGCCGCCCCGCCCATCTCTCCCCAACACGCCGTCGATTTCATCCTCGAAGCCACCCGCGCTCCCAACGGCCCCCGCCACCTCCTTCTCGTTGGCCCGCAAACAAACCTCGCGCTCGCGCTTCTCAAAGATCCCTCGCTGGCAGACCGCCTCGATACCGTCACCCTCATGGGCTACGACTTCCGCAAATTCATCGACCCCTACAACGTCGGCAACGACCTCGTCGCCGCCCGCCACGTCCTCGCCTCCGGCATCCCTCTGCGCGTCCTGCCCGTGGAGATCGGCATTGACAACCAGATGGACGCCGCCGAATACGAGCGCTGCCTCCAAAGCCAGTGCCCGCACATGAAGCTCCTCGCCGCCGCCATGCGCCGCTGGGTCCAACTCGTCCGCGCCCGGCCCGGCAACCCGATCCCAGACTATCTCCCCAGACCGTACGACTCGCTCGCCGCCCTCACCATCACGCACCCCCATCTCTTCACATGGAAGCGCGGGACCATTCGGCTCGAACCGGGCGACGCGCCCTTCCAAACCCATCACACCTTCACTGAATCCCCCGCCGGCCCCCACCAGATCGTCACCGCACTCGACCGCGAAAAGGTGAAGGCGCTCCACATGGAGCGCCTCCTGTCCTGCGAATCCGTGTGAACGGCTTGAAGGCTACACCGCCTCCCCATCCCGGTGCATCCGCACCCCGCTCTTCCCTTCCGGCCTCTTGTACTTCTCGATCTTCGAACCCGTCTCCCCCTGCTTCGTCTTGTGCAGCAGCACGCTGATCTCCTGCTTCGAGAGCTTCTTCAGCGTCTTCAGCACCAGCACGTTGTCCTCCAGTTGCCCCGTCGTCTGCACCCCGGAAACCAGCGTGTCGATGTCCTGGCTCCACGTGAACCGCAGACAATCCTCGATCTTCGCCACGTTGCTCTTCGTGATCGACCCCATCGCGTTCGACTTCATCGCCAGCACGCCCAGCCCCTTCTTCCGCGCCTCCGGCAGCACGTTCGTGATGAAGCTCAGATAGTGCGGATCGATCAGGTTGATCGGCATCTGCACCGTCTCCCACGCATCTGTCGCCGCCAGCAGCCGCAGGTGGATCGCCGGGTCCCGGTGCCCCGTAAACCCGATGTGCCGGACCTTCCCTTCCTTCTTCGCCTTCACAAACGCTTCCAGCGATCCGTTCGGCCCCAGAATCTGGTCCACCTCGGACTGTTCGCTCACCTGGTGGCATTGCCACAGATCCAGGTAGTCCGTCTTCATCCGCTTCAGTTGCTCTTCCAGCAGCTTCATCGCCCCGTCGCGCGAGTAGTTCTCGCACTTCGTCATCAGCATCACCTTCTGCCGCCGTCCGCCGGCCAGCGCGCGCCCGTACACCTCATCGCTCTTGCCCTTGTGGTACAGGTTTGCGCTATCGAAGAAGTTTACGCCCAGGTCCATCGCGCGGTGAATGATGCGCGTGGCCATCTCCTCGCCTTCCACCAGCATGTGGTAACCGCCCACTACGAAACGAGACACCTGCAGCCCGCTCTTGCCCAATGTCGCCATCGGCATCGGCGTGTCCGCCAGGATCTTCATGCGAGCTCCTGCGCTCAATGCCGCCGCCTGCAGAAATGTCCGTCTCTCCATCTCGCTGACCCTCCCAATGAAGTTAGTGCTACTCAACGGATAGAATAAAGCAATTCGGGGACTCTTTCGTGACTCGCCACTTTCTCTTTCTGATCCTGGCGACGGCCGCTCTGGCGCCGGCGCAATCGCCTCTCCCATCCTCCTCGCAGAAGCTGGCGGATCTCAGCAACAGCTTCCAGGAACTCAGCCGCCGCGTCCATCAATCCGTCGTCAAGGTCACCGCCATCGGCTACCGCCAGCTCGAAGAGGATGAAAGCGAGGAACGCGGCGTCGCCGCCCGCCAGCAGAGCTCCGGCTCCGGCGTCATTATCGAGGACAGCGGCTACGTGGTCACCAACGCCCACGTCGTCATCGGCGCGCAGCGCGTTCAGGTCACTCTCCCCGCCCCGCCCCCGGGCACCGCTGCCCGCCGCTCCGCCGTCCGGCCCGCGGGACGCGCCGTCCGCGCCGAACTCATCGGCCTCGACCTCGAAACCGATCTCGCCCTTCTCAAACTCAACGAGAAGGCCCTCCCCTTCCTCCCTCTCGCCGACTCCGACTCCGTCGAGCAGGGCCAGCTCGTCCTCGCCTTCGGCAGCCCCATGGGCCTCGATAACTCCGTCACCATGGGCGTCGTCAGCTCCCCCGCCCGGCAACTCCGCCCGGACGATCCCATGATCTACATCCAGACCGACGCGCCCATCAATCCCGGCAACAGCGGCGGCCCGCTGGTCAACTCCCAGGGAGCCATCGTCGGCATCAACACCCTCATCCTCACTCAGTCCGGCGGCAGCGAGGGCATCGGCTTCGCCGTTCCCTCCAATATCGTCCTCAACGTCGTGGACCAGCTCCGCAAGTCCGGCCGCGTCGTCCGCGGCGACATCGGCATCACCACCCAAACCATCACCTCCGCCCTCTCCGCCGGCTGGCGGCTGCCCCAGGACTGGGGCGTCGTCGTCGCTGACGTCGATCCCTCCGGACAGGGCTCCCTCGCCGGCCTCCATGTCGGCGACGTCATCCACTCCCTCAACGGCAAAATCATGGAGAACGCCCGCCAGTTCAACGTCAACGTCTACCGCCCCGTCATCGGCGAAACCGTCCAGCTTGGCATCCTGCGCGGCAAACGGGAACTCTCCCTCAACGTCAAGGTCACCGAACGGCACGAGGAGGCCTCTACCTATTCCGACCTGGCCAGCCGCGAAGAGAACCTCATCCCCGAACTCGGCATCTTTGCCGTCGATCTCACCGACGGGCTGCGCGAACAGATCGCCCCTGTCCGCAAGGACCAGGGCGGAGTTCTGGTCGCCGCGCGGCACGCCGATGGCCCAATGCTCGAGGAGGGCTTCCGCGCCGGCGACGTCATCTACGCCATCAACCGCACCACCGTCAAGTCCGCCTCCGAACTCCGCGCCATCCTCAAGAAGATGAAGTCCGGCGAATCCGTCGCGGTCCAGGTGGAACGCGCCGGCAAGCTCCACTTCGTCAGCTTCGAGCTACCCTGAGGTATGCCGTTCCGCTCGCTCCTGGCCTTCTTCTTTCTAGCCTCGGCCGCCCACGCCCAATTCACCATCGAACAGGCCCTTTCGTCCGCCTTCCCCTGGGAGATCGCCTCTGCCCCACGCGCCAATCGCGTCGCCTGGGTCGTCTCCGGAAACGGCGATTGGAACGTCTGGCTCGCCGAGGGTCCCGCTTACCAGGGCCGGCCCGCCACCGCCTTCCAGGGCGGTGACGGCCAGGAGATCTCCGAACTCGCCTGGTCCGGGAACGGCGAACGGCTGCTCTTCACCCGCGGCAGCGGCGGCGGCCGCTCCGGCGAGTCTCCCAATCCCAACTCGAACGTGAACGGCGCCGAACAGGCCGTCTGGCTCCTCGAATGGAATGGCGCCGCCCCGCGCCGCCTGGGCGAGGGCCGCACACCGCTCTTCACGCCCGACGGCAAACGCGCCCTCTGGCTCCGCGGCGGCAACGTCTGGTCTGCCGATCTCACCTCGGACGCCAAACCCGCCATTCTCTTCCGCGCCCGCGGCTCGGCCTCCGATCTCGCCCTCTCCCCTGACGGCGCCCTGCTCGCCTTCACCTCCACCCGTAGCGACCACTCCTTCATCGGCGTCTACAGCTTCTCCGCCAAAGTCATCACCTGGCTCGATCCCTCCACCGACAAAGACGCCCTCCCCGCCTGGTCCCCGGACGGCAAGTCCATCGCCTTCCTCCGCATCCTCTCCGAGCGGACTTCCCTGCCCCACGGCGCCCGCCGCAGCGGCTCTCCCTGGTCGCTCCGCGTCGCCGACGCCGCCACCGGAGCCGCCCGCGAAGTCTTTCGCGCCGAACCAGGCCCCGGCAGCGTCTTCCAGCCTGTGGCCGCCGGGCCATCGCTCCTCTGGGCCGCCAACGGCTTCCTGGTCTTCCCGTGGGAGAAGACCAACTGGAAGCTCCTCTACGCCGTTCCGGCGGCTGGCGGCCCGGCCCGCCTGCTCACGCCCGGCGAGTTCGAAGTTGAGTTCGTCGAGCCCGCTCCTGATCGCAACTCGCTGATCGTGGCATCCAACCAGGGCGACATCGACCGCAGGCACCTCTGGCGCGTCTCCATCGACAAATCCTCCGTCTCCCCCATCACCCGGGGCAACGGCATCGAATGGGCGCCCGCTTCACTCTCGGATGGCAACCTCGCCTTGCTCCGCTCCGACGCACGCCAACCCGCTCGCGCCGCCATCCTCTCCGCCAACGGCGCCTTCCGCGACCTCGCCCCGGAACTCATCCCCGCCGGCTTCCCCTCCAGCCAGTTCGTCGTCCCGCAAGCCGTGAAATACTCCGCCCCGGACGGCCTGGAAATCCCCGCCCAACTCTTCCTCCCGCCCGGCATCAAGCCCGGGGAACGCCGGCCCGCCATCGTCTTCATCCACGGCGGCAGCCGGCGCCAGATGCTGCTCGGCTGGAGTCCGATGTTCTACTACCACAACGCTTACGGCTTCAATCAGTACCTGGCCAGCCGCGGCTATGTCGTGCTCTCCATCAACTACCGCTCCGGCACGGGCTACGGCATGGCGTTCCGGGAAGCCCTCAACTACGGTCCCACCGGCGCATCGGAGTTCCAGGATGTGCTCGGCGCCGGGCTCTACCTGCGCTCCCGCCCGGACGTTCTACCCAACCAGATCGGCCTCTGGGGCGGCTCCTGGGGGGGCTACCTCACCGCCCTGGGCCTCGCCCGCGCCTCCGGTCTCTTCGCCGCCGGCGTCGATCTCCACGGCGTCCACGAGTGGGTCCGCGACATCCAGGACACCCGCCCCGGCGCCGCTCAGTTGAAGGAGGACTACCTCCGCCGCGCCTGGGACTCCTCGCCCATGTCCAGCCTCGACGGCTGGAAATCTCCCGTCCTCTTCATCCACGGCGACGACGACCGCAGCGTCATCTTCAACCAGACCGTGCAGCTCGTCGAAGAACTCCGCAAACGCAACGTCGACTACGAACTCCTGGTCTTCCCCGACGAAGTCCACGACTTCCTCCTGCAAAAAAACTGGCTGCGCGCCTACCAGGCCGCAGCCAGCTTCTTCGATCGGAAATTGAAGCCGTAACCCTTAGTGCATCATCACCGGAATCGATGCCTCTGCATCCGACCACGCGATCGTCAGCACGCCCTTGTTGCCGCCACCTGCCTGCACGCTGATGGTCAACTGCTCTACCGGCGCCGTCAGCTTCTTGGCGGTCATCTTCACTCGCCCCAGGTCCTGCTTCTCGTCGTAATTGTAGGCGCCCCACTGCTTCGCCACCTTGTTCAGGATCAAAGTCCACTCCTTCGGCCCGGGAATCGTAAACAGCGAATAGGTCCCGGCCGGCACGTGCAGCGAGCCCAGCATCACGTCCCCTTCCGTGGTGAACGTCGTCGCGTCATCGGCGCCCGTCCGCCACACCTTCCCGTAAGGCGCCAGCGTCCCTTCCCACACATTGCGCCCCTTCACATAAGGACGTCCATAGGTAATCGTGATCGCTTTCCCGCCCACGACGCCCTTGGTTGTCTCGTGCGGGCTCGCCGGCTTCTTCGCGTCCTGCGCCATTACCGCGCCGGTAAGAAGCCCCATTCCCATCAGTGCAACCAGCATTCTCTTCATTTCGTCTGTTCCCTTTCCTCGAGATTCCCTACGATACCTCAGAAGAGGCCACGGCGCACTTCCGGCGCGCCTTCCTTCCCATCTTTGGATGCCCACCCGGCCCTGCTCGATGCCCGAATCTCCGGCGCTCCCGACTTGCCTCAGCAGCCTGCCTGCAAACATGGTTAGAATAGGATTCACACGCAGGGTATTGCCCGGCGTGGTGAGTCATCAGTGTCCGGAACCCGCCCGCGCTTGGCCTCCGGATGCGCGTGGCGTCCGGATCAAGGAGCAGAGAGGAAACCTCGATGGGTGAAGCACTAGGAATGGTGGAATGCCGTGGTCTTGTCTCCATGGTGGAGGCCGCCGATGCGATGGTTAAAGCCGCCAAGGTGACCCTGGTCGGCTGGGAAAAGATCGGTTCGGGCTACGTGACCGCGCTCGTTCGCGGCGATGTCGCCGCCGTTCGCGCCGCCACTGACGCCGGCGCCGCCGCCGCCCGCCGCGTTGGCGAACTCGTCGCCGTCCACGTCATCCCGCGCCCGCACCCCAGCCTGGAAGACGTCCTGCCGATCGGCAAGTCCTCCAAGTAAGGCCGGGACAGGTCCAGCACCATGACGCTAGGACGCGTCGTCGGAAGCATCGTCGCCACCCGCAAGGATCCGCGGCTCGAAGGTCATAAACTGCTTATCGTCAAGCCCGTTACTCCCGACGGCAAGGATGAGGCCGGTTATCTCATCGCTGTCGATACTGTCAGCGCCGGGTTCCGGGAACTCGTCATCACCGTCGCCGGCTCCAGCGCCCGCATGGCCGACGGGTGCAAGGATAAGCCCGTCGATTGCGTCATCGTCGGCATCGTCGACGGTATCTCCATCGACGACGCACGGCCCTAGGTCCAACATCATGCAGCTCGGAAGAGTCATCGGCCGGGTTTGGTCCAGCGTCAAGAACCGCGGGCTCACCTCCCAGCGGCTGCTCATCGTTCAGCCGCTCAAGGCGGATCTCACCGCCTCCGGCCGCACTCTCATCTGCACGGATTGCACCGGCGCGGGAGCCGGCGAACTCATCTATTGGGTCCGCGGCCGCGAGGCCTCGTTCCCTTTCACTCCCGAAGACGTCGCCAGCGACGCCACCATCGTCGGAATCGTCGATGAGGTCAACATCGCAAAAAAGAAGGCGCCGTCATGTTGATTGCCCGCGTCGTCGGCGACATCACCTCCACCTGCAAGCACCCCTCGCACGAGGGCAAGAAGATCCTGCTCGTTCAACCCCTCGATCTCGACGGCTCCGAGCGCGGCAACCCCGTCGTCGCCGTCGATAGCGTCAACGCCGGCGCCGGAGACCGTGTCCTGCTCGTGCAGGATGGTTTCGCCGCCTTCACCTCCGTCGGCCACAAACTCGCTCCGCTCGACGCCGCCGTCATCGGCATCATCGATCGAGTGGACTTACTCCCGGAAGTCGTCCCCGCTGTCGCTGCGCCCGCCCCCTCGCCGGCTCCCCCGGCCCCCCTTCCTCCGAAGAAGCAGAACAAGAAGAAGAATCCCTAATCCCGCCACGGCCGCCTCAAACGTGCTGAAGGCCACGTGCAACGCCCCAAATTGCTGGCGCGCCGCCTCCGCTCCCTGCGCACTGTACATCACCCGCCCCGTCTCCACAATCCGCGGAATCAGCAGGAAATGGATCGCCAGCGACAACACCAGCATGCCCGCCGAAATCCCCAGAATCGTCTTCCGCACCGTCGTGAAGAACAACAGCAGGAAGCAAAGGACCCCGCTTAGAATCAACTGCACCATCCCCCAGCTCTCGAACATCAGCCGGTTCGCCTCCCCCACCTGGTAGCGCAGCACCTCCCGCAGCGTGTTCTCTCCCAGCAGCTTCAGCGCCTTGATGAATGCCGGAGGAGACACCTGCAACGCGCTGTCGACCGACCGGAACGCCGCCGGCGCCACCAGCACCAGCATCATCGCCGCCCCCAGCCACGCCGCCACAAGCACCGCGCAGAGCCGCCGGACCACCGATGCCGCCTCATCCCCGGCTACCCTCAGCCTCCCGCTGCTCCTTCTGCGCCCGCTCTCGATCTTCTCGGAATCAAGTGGATTCGACATCTCGCCAACTCGCTCCCTTTCTTCGCACAAGAATTCATCTTAATCCACGCTCCCTCGGCCAAGTCCACCACGAAGGTACGCCCGCCCGCGGCGGTCGCCGCCTCCCCGCCCCAAGCCACGGGACATCCTGATCCGCAACGCCCCCGCCCGCCTCTAAACCCGCCTCCCTCCTCCACTTGCCGCCGTTCTCTCTTTCGGGCCGGCTCCAGCCGCTTCCCCCCCGCGCTGGGCACATTCCAGGCCCTCGCATCCCCCCGCTGCCTGATTCTCTTTCAATCCACCCCACACCGCAGGTTGACAAGCCCCACAGGCTCCGCTATATTTCTGAAGTGTCGCACTTTCAATAATTTGTGTAGAATATTGGAAGCCGGCCAGCACCGCCGGATGTGGACTCATCCGGGAGAGCGTCCGTGCTCTCCCCGTTGATCGCTTTCAGAGCGCGGGATTTTCTTCCGTGCCACTGATCGCCCCGCACCGTGAGTGCAACTTGAGGCGTTTTGGAGACTGGGGCATGACAAGCAACCCGGACGACCGCCCGGTGGACCTGCCCGCCGGCGGCGAAGAAAATTACGAGCAGCTTCTCGACGACTATAGCCACCTGGCCCCGCCCACCGAGGGCGAGGTCCTCGCGGGCCATGTGCTTCAGGTGACCCCCAAGGGCGTCATCGTCGATGTCGGCATGAAGCAGGAGGGCATTGTCCCCATCGAGCAGGTGGCCGGCCCCGATGGCTCCGTCCAGGTCCAGCCTGGCGACACCATCGACGTCATGGTCGACCGGCGCCGCGAGATTGAGGGCTACATCGCCCTCTCTCATGAACGCGCCAGCCGCATCCGCGCCTGGGACACCCTCGATAAGGCCTTCCACGAAAGCCTCCTCCTCAGCGGACGCGTCCTCGGCCGCGTCAAGGGCGGCCTCAGCGTCGATGTCGGCGTCGTCGCCTTCATGCCTTCCACCCAGGTGGATGTCCGCCCACTCCATAACCTCGACGCCTTCATCGGCCAGGACATCGCCGTCAAGGTCATCAAGCTCAACCGCCGCCGCAATAACGTCGTCGTCAGCCGCAAGGCCGCCATGGAAGACGAAGTCGCGTCCCGCAAGGGCGCCTTGCTCGACCACCTCCACGAGGGCGACCTCGTCACCGGCGTCGTCAAAAATCTCACCGACTACGGCGCCTTCGTCGACCTCGGCGGCATCGACGGCCTCCTCCATGTCTCCGACATGTCCTACGGCCGCGTCGCCCACCCCTCCAACATCCTCCAGGTCGGCCAGGAGATCACCGTCCGCGTCATGAAGTTCGACAAGGACAAGGAGCGCATCTCCCTCGGCCTCAAACAGGTCGCCCCCGACCCCTGGGACACCATCCACGACCGCTACGCCGAGGGCATGAGCGTGGTGGGCCGCATCGTCAGCGTCACCGACTACGGCGCCTTCGTCGAACTCGAAGCCGGCGTCGAGGGCCTCATCCATATCTCCGAGATGACCTGGTCCCGCCGCATGAAGCACCCCTCCAAGGTCGTGCACGTCGGCGACTCCGTCGAAAGCGTCGTCCTCGAGGTCAAGCCCAAGGAACGCCGCATCTCCCTCGGCATCAAACAGCTCGAAGCCGATCCCTGGACTACCGTCGATACCCGCTACGCCATCGGCAGCGTCGTCGAGGGCCGCGTCCGCAAACTCGCCGACTTCGGCGCTTTCATCGAGATCGAAGAGGGCATCGACGGCCTTGTCCATATCTCCGACCTCTGCTGGAACAAGCGCGTCCAGCACCCCTCCGAGGTCCTCAAGAAAGGCCAGATCGTCCAGGCCGTCATCCTCAATATCGATTCCCCCAATCGCCGCCTCTCCCTCGGCATCAAACAGCTTCAACCCGACGCCTGGGAGACCTTCTTCCAGGCCCATCAGGTCGGCGATACCGTCACCGGCAAACCCTCCCGCGTCGTCAACTTCGGCATCTTCGTCGAACTCACCACCGGGGTCGAGGGCCTCTGTCATAACTCCGAACTGCCCGCCGATCTCCGCTCCCCCGGCGTCACTCTCACCCTCGGCGAGGACTATCGCTTCAAGATCATCAAGATGAACGCGGCCGAAAAGCGCATCGGCCTCACCCTCTTGAGTCCCGAATCGGAAGCCGAACGCCGCCGCCTCGGAGACTACCAGCGCCAGGCGGCCCAAGCCACCCAGCAGATGGAGGTCGCCCTCCAGCCGCCGGCGGAAGCCCCGCCGGCCTCTGAGTCGGCTCCCACCGCCGAACCCGCTCCCGAAGAAAACGCACACCAGGAAGCGGAGCCGGCTCCTCCCGCCACGCCCGCGGACGCTCCCCCGGAGGCTCCTCCAGCCGAATCCGAGCCTCACACGGAACCAGATTCTAACGCGACCTCAGAACAGGAACAGTGACCATGACCAAAGCGGATTTGATTGAAGAAGTCTCCCGGGTGGTTGAATTCACCCGCAAAGAGTCGGAAGTCATCGTCGAGGCCATCTTCGATAGCGTCGTGAAAGCCCTCAAGGAAGGCGACAAGATCGAGATCCGCGGCCTCGGTAGCTTCCGCACACGCCAGCGGATGTCCCGCATCGGCCGCAATCCCAAGACAGGCGCCCGCGTCGACGTGCCCGCCAAGCGCATCCCCTACTTCAAGCCCAGTAAGGAACTCAAGGACCTCGTGAACCAGGAAGTCCCCGCCGCCCACCCGGCTGCCCCGCCTGAGGTTTAGTCCGCCTCCCCTTCCCGCGCCGGCGCCGCCTCATTCCAGTGGCGGCGCACGCCAGGAGCCCCCTCATGGATCATCTCTGGAGCCCTTGGAGATATCGCTACGTCAGCAAGGCCTCGCCTTCTGAGGCGTGCATCTTCTGCGCCAAACACGCCGCGGACCAGGACCAGGACAACCTCATCGTCTATCGCGGCGCCCACCACTTCGGCCTCCTCAATCTCTACCCCTACACCACCGGCCACCTAATGGTCGCCCCCTACTCTCATACCGCCAACCTCGACGACCTCTCCCCCGACGCCGCCGCCGAACTCATGCACCTCACCCAGGCCTCTGTCCGCCTCCTGCGCAACGTCTACAAGCCCCACGGCCTCAACCTCGGCATGAACCTCGGCGAATGCGCCGGCGCCGGCATCGCCGGCCACCTCCATATGCACGTCCTCCCCCGCTGGCTCGGCGACGCCAACTTCATGACCACCGTCGGCGAAACCCGCGTCATGCCCGAAGACCTCTCCGAAACCTGGCTCAAGCTTACCGCAGCATTTCGTTCGCTCTAGCCGCCCGCCGACCCCCTCCTCTCCCCCGCCCGGCCTCGCTCCGCGCCCTCCGTCAGAAAATGAAACGACATACCAGTGTTAAGCAACTAGACCTCAGAAACCAATTCCATGTGAAATGTTAAAGAACAATTTGAAATGACGTTTCACTATTGACGCAGAGTTAACGACTGCAATAGAATTTCCTTCGAAATCTGCAATCGGAGGCCACTCCTTTCATGTTCAGACGCATCATCGTACCGATGCTCCTTCTCGCCACCGCGACGCTGGCTCAGGACTTCAGAGCCGCTATCAGCGGGGCCATCACAGACCCAACGGGCGCCGCTGTCGTCGGCGCTTCCGTCAAAGCCATCAACATCGATAACAATGCAGCCTCGGAAGTCACCACCAACTCCGTCGGCCGCTACAACATCCCCTTCCTCATCCCCGGCAAGTACCGCGTCGAGGTTGAGGCCCCGGGCTTCCGCAAAGTCAATCGCGAAAACATCGAACTCCAGATCAACGGCCGCGTCGCCATCGATCTCACACTTGAGCTCGGTGGTGTCTCAGAAAGCGTTACAGTTAACGCTCAAGTGTCACAGTTAGAGACAGAAACCGCCTCTCGCGGCGGCGTGATGGACAACCGTCTCATCGAAACCGTCCCCAACGCCGGCCGCAACATCAGCCAGCTCGCCTTCACCATGCCCGGCGTCTACAAACCCTCCAAGTCTCAGGGCAACGCCATGACCCTCGACGACCTGGCCAACTCCCGCGCTTCCATCAACGGCTCCGCCGCCGGCACCGGCGGCTCCGACAACAACACCGACGTCCTCATCGACGGCACCAGCGATGCCACCGGCAACCGCGGCACCATCATGATCCCGGCGCTCGAATCCGTGCAGGAGTTCCGCGTCCTCACCAACATCTACGACGCCCAGTACGGCCGCACCGGTGGCGGCATCATCACCACCACCACCAAGACCGGCACCAATGAGTTCCACGGCGCAGTCTTCAACCGCCGCTACGACAACCGGATGAACGCCAACACGTTCGCCAACAACCGCCAGGGCATCGCCCGGCCCGACCTCATCCAGAACAACTACGGTTTCATGAGCAACGGCCCCATCTGGATCCCCAAAGTCCTCGACGGCCGCAACAAGCTGTTCTATCTCATCAGCTACGAAGCCTACCCGCAGGAAAGCCAGTACTCCGCTCAGTACTCCACGCCGCTGGCTGAGATGAAGAAGGGCAACTTCGCCAACCTCTTCGCGGCCGACGGCAAGCCCGTCGTCATCTACGATCCCCTCACCACCGCGGCCACCTCGGGCGGTTCCTATGCGCGCACGCCGTTTGCCGGCAACCAGATTCCGGTGTCCCGCTTCGACAAGGTCGGCGCCAACCTCGCCAGTTTCTACCCCGATCCGACGCAGGCCGGCGACGGCCCGGCGCATGTCAACAACTTCTACCAGGTGAGCCCCAACACGCGCGAACTCTACCAGTGGATGGGCCGCCTCGACTACCGCCTCAATGACCGCCACGCCTTCTTCGGCCGCTACGGCGAGACCAATATGAACCGCTGCTGCGACCGCAGCTTCCCGGATGGCAGCCCCGCCGAATCCAGCACCATCATCCCGCGCGGGCGCCGTGGCCGCACACTCACCATCGACTGGTCCGCCGTCCTCACCCCCACCACCACCTTCAACCTCCGCGCCGGCTTCTCGCGCCTGGAGAACCTCAGCGGCAACCCGCAGACCCTCGCCTATTCGCCCACCGAACTCGGCATGTCCTCCTCGGTGGTCAGCCAGTTCGCCCGCGCCCAGTATCCTGTCATCACCGCCGGCACTTACAAAGGCCAGGGCTCCCAGCCCTCCTCCACCGGGGACGACACCTACACCCTCGGCGCCACGCTCGGAAAGGTGATCGGCAGCCACACGCTGCGCACCGGTCTCGAAATCCGCGAATACCGCGCCACCAGCCTCGCCTTCGGCGCCGCTTCCGGCGCTTACGCCTTTACCAAGCTCTGGTCGCAGAACGATCCCAACCGCGCCGACGCTTATTCCGGCAACGAGATCGCCAGCCTGCTGCTGGGCTTCCCCACCAGCGCCTCGGTCACCATCCCCATCACGCCCGCCTACAGCGGCCGCTACTACTCCACCTACCTCCAGGACGACTGGAAGATCACCCGCAAGCTGACGCTAAACCTCGGCCTGCGCTGGGACTACGAAACCCCGGTGGTGGAACGCTACAACCGCCAGACCCGCGGCTACGCCTTTGACCAGGCCAGCCCCATCGCCGCCGCCGCCGCAAAGGCCCCCGGCGTCGAAAACTGCGTGGCCTGCTTCAACCTCCGCGGCGGTCTGCTCTATGCCGGCTCCGACGGCGTCTCCCGCTACGCCTTCGAGCGCGACCGGAACAACTTCCAGCCGCGCATCGGCGCCGCCTATTCACTCGACAGCAAGACCGTCCTGCGCGGCGGCTTCGGCCTCTACTCGCTCGGCCAGTGGGCCACCGGCGGCAGCAACGGCTTCAGCCGCACCACCCAGATGGTCACCACCACCGACAACCTCAAGCCCACCGGCAACATGGTCGCCCCGTTCCCCACGGTCCTCCAGCCCGTCGGCTCCTCCCTCGGCCTGTCTCAGGACCTGGGCATCGACACCTCCTTCAACTACATCAACCGCAGGCTGCCCTTCTCCAAGCAGTTCTCCTTCGGCGTGCAGCGCGAGCTGCCCGGCGGCGTGCTCATCGACGCCTCCTATGTCGGCAACATCACAACCGGTCTGCCGATCAGCGCCAACATGAACTACATCCCCACTGCGCAGCTCGGCCAGGCGGCCAGCTACTACACCACCAGGGTGACCAACCCGTTGGCCGGCCTCCTGCCCAACAATGCCGCGCTCAACGCCAGCACCGTGGTGCGCCAGTCCCTGCTCACCGCTTACCCGCAGTACACCAACCTGGGGGTCAACAACCTGCCCGCGGGGCGCAACCGCTATGACGCGCTGCAGATCTCCGCGCGCAAGCGCTTCTCCAACGGCCTGAACTTCCAGGTGAACTACATGAAGACCAAGACCCTGGAACGGCTCGCCCTGCTCAATGCGCAGGACCTCAACCTCAACGACCTCGAAAGCTCCCAGCCCGAAAAGCGCCTGGCGATCTTCGACGTCCCGCAGAAACTCGCCATCCTCGGCTCCTACGACCTTCCGGTCGGCCGCAACCGCCCGCTGCTGCGCGACATGAACAAGGTCGCCGACGGCTTCCTCGGCGGCTGGACCATCGGCTGGAACGTCACCATGCAGAGCGGCTTCCCCATCGACTTCCCCAACGCCGCCCCACTCGAGGCCCGCAGCGCCAAGCTGTCCGCCGATCAGCGCACACTCTCCCGCTGGTTCGACACCTCGGTCTTCCCGAAGGTCTCCGGCCCCGCGCCGTTCACCCTTCGCAACTTCCCCACCCGCTTCCCCGACGTCCGCTACATGGGCGTCCACAACTACGACTTCTCCCTCTCCAAGGAGATCCGCGTCAAGGAGCGCATGAAGTTCCAGGTTCGCGCCGACTTCATTAACTCCATGAACCGCCCCTACCTCACTGACTCCGTCACCAATCCGCCGAACGTCACCTCCGCCAGCTTCGGCCAGATCAACCCGCAACAGAACAACGAACCGCGCACGATCTTCCTCGAAGCCCGGTTCTCGTTCTAGGCACAAACCCATGAGACCAGCACTCTGGCAGTGGATCCTCCTCCCGGGCGTCACCATGTCGCTCGGGTGGGGACTCCGCGGATACATCGGAGGCGGCGCCCTGGGGGCCATGATCCCCGGCGCGATGGTCGCCATGGCGTTGTGCCTCCTGCTCCGTAGGGATGGCACGGACGTCGCGGCCGCCGCGCTGTTCGGAGCCATCGGAGTCGCCTTCGGCGGCCAGATGACCTACGGCCAGACCATCGGTCTCTCGCTCGAGCCCGCGACCGCCGCTTGGGGGTTGCTCGGGCTCGGCATCAAAGGCGCTGTCTGGGGGCTCCTCGGAGGAGCCCTCGTCGGCGCCGGCCTGGTCCTGGACTCCCTCCGCCGCAAGGCCCTCTTCTCCTCTCTCGCGCTCACCGGCCTCGGCACCTACGCCGGCTGGAAGTTGATCAACGAGCCGAAGCTGATCTACTTCTCCAACCTCTATGACCGCCCGCGGCCCGAGATCTGGGCCGGCCTGCTGCTGGGCGCCATCGGCCTGCTGGCCGTCATCTCCCGCGGCTCCGGCAATCGCGTGCCTCTCCGCTTCGGCCTCACCGCCTGCCTCGGCGGCGGCCTGGGCTTCTTCCTCGGCGGCGCCATCAACGCGCTCGGCCGCAACTTCTGCCCCACTCCCTTCATGGACTGGTGGAAGGTGATGGAGTTCACCTTCGGCTTCCTCTTCGGCGCCAGCCTCGGCTGGGCTGCCTGGAGCTGCCGCGATGCCCTGGCGCGCCCCTCTCTCCGCCCCACCCTCACCCGCCATCTCCCCACCGACCTGCTCCTCATCTCCGCCGCACTCATCACTCTCTCCGGACAGCTCCGCGGCCGCTTCGCGTTCACCGCCTGCGGCCTGGCGGTTCTCGCCCTGGGTTCCCGCGCCTCCTTCGGCGCCTGGCATATCGCCATCACCATGACCGCCGCCGCGTTCTTCCACGACTTCAATCGAAACTCGCCCTGGGCCTGGTCGCCCGCCGTGTGGACCGTCGTGATCATCTCGACCATCGCCGTTGCCTTCTTCGTCGAGCGTCTGAAATGGGTGCGCCCGCTCTTCCTGCTCCTCACCGCCATCGCCGTCCTCGATTCCATCGCCAAGAGTGCCGTGCGCCCTCTCAGCACCGCGCATATCCTGGTGGAAGTCACCTTCGTCGCCATGGCCGTCGCCGTCTACTACCTGCTCATCCGTCTGCCTCAAGATCCCACCCGCCCGCACCTCACCTCGTAGGTAACTGCCCCGTGTTCCGCACTCTCTCCCTCTCCCTCCTTCTCACTCTGCCGCTTTGTGCCGTGGAGTACACCAAAGCCGTTGTTGTCGCCGGTGCGCAGGCGACACCCATCGAACGCAGCGTCGCCGGCCTGCTGGCCGAACGCCTCAGCGAGCCCTCCGGTGTCCCGGCCCGGGTCGTCACCGAACCGTATGCCGCCGCCGCGCCCGGCGAACTCGTCATCCTCCTCGGCGTGCCCACGCGCCACGCCGCCCTCCAGGCCCGTTTCGATCAACTGCGCATCCCAGCCCTCACCGATCTCGAGCCCGGCCCCGAAGGCTTCCTGCTCCAGACCGGCGGCTCCGCCCTGCTCGCCGCCGGCCGCGACGAGCGCGGTGTCCTCTACGCCGCCGGCGAACTCCTGCGCCGCCTCGACATCCGCGCCAACTCCTTCGTCCTGCCCGCCGCGCTGAAGGTCCGCACAGCCCCCGCCTTCGAGCTTCGCGGCACTCAGTTCGGCCAGAGCGGAGTGGCGCTCACCAAGGGCAAGGTCCGGAAGTGGACCGACAAGGAGCTGCGCCACGCCATCCTCGACTTCGCCCTGGCCGGCCTCAACACCCTGGAAGTCCACGAACAGCTCGGCGCCAAAGACGTCCGGTTCCAGGTGGCCAAGGAGTTCGGCCTCAAGACCCTGGTCCACTACAGCGCCAACGCCGGCGACGGCCCGCCCGAATGGCGTGCCATCGAATCCATTGGCCGCCCCGGCTACCTCTGCCCTTCCGTCCCCGCCGCCCGCAAGGCGATGATCGAACGCTGCGGAAAGACCTTCCGCGAGATTCCCCCCGTGGACTACATCCGCTTCTCCGGCGGCGATGGCGGCGGCTGCGAATGCGACCGCTGCAAGCCCTATGGCGGCAAGTTCATCCGCCTCTGCGAAGACATGGCCGCCGCGGTACGCCAGTTCAGCCCCAACACACAGTTCTTCATCACCAACCAGAAGTTCGATAACGACGACGACAAGGCTATCTTCGAATACCTCCGCGAGAAGCCCCGCCCCTGGCTGCGCGCGTTCTGCTATGGCCCCGGCTCCGATGCCATGAGCTGGCAGCCCGGCCACCGCCAGTCCCACCGCATGGACCTCTTCCGCTACCCCGGCTTTGGCCCCTACGACCGCTACCTCAAAGAGATCCTCCACGAACTGCCGCCCGGCACCGACATCGCCTTTTTCAACGAACTCACCCACTGGCGCTACTCCCAGAACGGCTACGCCCAGGCCCCGCCCCGCGCCGACCGCAACGGCGACCGCCCGCCCCACTGGAACGACTTCCTCTATCGCCGCCAGCCCGACCGCGCCATCACCATGGTCTACGACCGCCTCAGCTTCTTCGCCTGGCCCCGTTACTTCCACTGGGTCTTCGGCGAAACCATGCGCTACGGCATCGGCGACGTCACCCACTCTTCCGGCACCCAGGACCACTTCAACCAGTGGATGTGGCAGCGCCTGCTGTGGGCTCCGCAGACCAAACTCGACGACGCCGTCGCCGAATACACCCGCACCTGGTTCGGGCCCGAAGCCGCTCCGCTCATGGCCAAGGCGCTCTTCGAACTCGAAGACTATCTGGCCGAAAAGCCCGGCGAGCCCATCACCGCCAAGACCTCCATCCCCTCCTACTACAACCATGTCCGCGACGCCGGCCTGCGCATGACGCCCGTGTGCATGAAATCCAACTGGCTGTGGCGCGAGTACATGCAGAAGGGTGCGCTGGACCGCTGGATTCAGGAACGCGTCCGCCAGCAGACCGCGCAGCAGAAACAGGTGGAGGCCCTCATCGCCACCGGCTCGACCGACGCCATCATCGGCCGTGCCCTAGCTCTCCTCAAGAAGCCCCAGGAGACGCCCGAAATGCAGCGCCTGCGGGCCGAAGCCACGCGCCTCGGCGAGGAGAGCAACCAGCTCTTCGGCGTGCGCAGCGAAGGCATCTACAATCTCGAGCACGACTTCATCGGGCTCGGCTGGCTGCAGCGCCAGCTCGAGCGCGCCCGCACCGCGCAGGGCTCCGAACGAGCCGACCTGCTCCGCATGATCACGCATTACGACGACCCCGGCGAAGGCGGCTTCTACGACGACGGCGGCACCCTGGACAACGCCCCCAACATCGTCGCCGGCTACCCCTATGACTTCGGCCAGCCCTTCGTCAGCGAGATGCTCTCCGAAGCCAACCGCCCTTCCCAGCGCAACATGCACTTCACGCAGGATGAAGACCAGGGCGTGACGTTCCGCTACAGTAATCTCGATCCCAACGCCAACTGGCGCATCCGCTTCACTCTCGTCCGCCCCTGGTACCAGGAGCGCTACCGCACGCGCATGAATCAGGAGACCGAGACCATCTACGCCGGCGATCAGGTGCTGGCCCGCGACGTCAAGGTGCCCGAGCGCATGAGCGACTTCTTCACCTACGACATCCCCAAGGAAGCCATCAGGAACGGCGAACTAATCATCCGCTTCGAGCGCGCGCCCAATGTCGC
>JARKQJ010000037.1 GCA_029973955.1 Paludibaculum sp.
TTCGAGCGTCTGCGTCAGGCTGTTGCGCACCGCCGCGTCGTCTTCCACGTAGATGATCTGAAACCCTTCAAACATTTCCCGCCCCCTCGTACTTGTCGTTCGCGCCGGCGTCGAAGCGCTCCAGGTCGAAGCTGAATTCCGCGCCCGTGTCGCTGCTCTCGGCCCGCAATTCCCCGCCGTGCTCGCTGATGATGCTCGCGCAGATCACCAGTCCCAGCCCCAGCCCTTCGCCGGTCGGCTTGCTGGTGTAGAACGGTTCGAAGAGGTGCGCGCGCATCTCCGCAGGAATGCCCGGACCGGAATCCCTGACCCGCACCAGGACGCGATCGTGCTCCGGAAGATCCTCGACTGTCACCTCGATCCGCTTCTCTTGCACCTGGCGCAGGGCATCGAGCGCGTTCGAGAACAGGTTGACGAAGACCTGTTCGAGCTGCCCGCCGTCGCCGCGCACCTCACACGGCGCTTCGGGCAGGGCCAACTCCGCCGCCTCGCGCTCGAAGCGCTCCTGCAGCAGGCTCCGGGCGGCCTGCATGGCCTGGTTCAGCAGCACCGCGCGATACGGCGCCGCCTGCTTCCGGGTCCGGCCCGAGAAGAGTTTCAACTGCCGGGTGATGTTGCTCATGCGCACCACGATGTCGGCGATCGCTTCGAGGTTCTCGTCGACCCGCGGCCATTTCTCCTGCTTCAGGAAGGTGCGGGAGTTCGTCGCCAGTGCGCGCAGCGCGGTCAGCGGCTGGCTGATCTCGTGCGAGATCTTGGCCGACATCTGTCCGAGCATGGCCATCTTCTTGGCCTGCAGCAGTTCCGCCTCGGCGTGCTGGCGCTCGTGCATCTCGCGCAACAGGTCCATATTCGCCTCGCGCAATTCCTGCGTGCGGCTGGCCACCGTCAGTTCCAGCTGGTCGCGGGCCAGCTGCAGGGCGTTGCGCGCCGCAAGCAGTTGCTTCACCGCCCGGCGGCGGTGGTGGAGATACAGCGCCAGCAAGCCGCAGAAGGCAAGAATGGCGGCGGCGGCAAACTGCACCGCGCGCACGTTGTCCCACACCTCCGCCGGATTGGACAGCAGCACGACCTGCCAACCGGTACTGGCCAGCAGGCGGCTGTGAGCGACGAACTGGACCGCTTCCTCCTCCGCCGCCCCCGGCAGGCTGACCAGCAAGGCGCCCCGGCTGATCGGACGGTGTTCTGTGATCTCCAGCGGCACGATCTGCGTCGGGTACGCCGGAACGTTGTTTGTCGCCGTTCGCACGGCCGGCTTCCCCGCCTGGAACAGCGGTGTCGTCTTGTAGCGCCAGTACGGCACCGACGACAGGATGGCGACGTCGTGCTCGTCGAGCACCAGCATCTTTTCGCTGTCCGGGCGGAAGGAGAAGTCGACCCAGGTCGACTCCATCGGCGCCAGACTGATCTTCACCACCACGCAGGCGTCCGGCAGGCCCGGTTCGGCGACGGACACGCCGACGGCATGCACGAAGTAGTACTCGGGCGCCGAGGTCTCCGGATTGAACAGGAAGCCGCGCGCACGACCGGACGTCACCGCGGCGCAGGCGACA
>JARKQJ010000261.1 GCA_029973955.1 Paludibaculum sp.
TCGCCATTGATTTCGATCGTGGCGGATTTGCTGCCCGCGCCTTCGCCCTCGAGCCGGTCAGTGACGATGGCTACGAAACCGGAGCGTTCGGCCCAGCGCAGGTACATGCGCAGGAGCATTTCGGCGCACGCCTGGCTTTCGGTGCCGCCGGCGCCGGGGTGGATGGTCATGATGGCGCCGCAGTGATCGTTGTCGCCCGAAAGGAGCATATTGGTTTCGAGGGCGTCGACGATCCTGCGCAGCTTTGCGATTTCGCGGGCTACCTCGGCGGCGACATCTTCGCCTTCATTGCCGAGTTCGAAGAGCGTGTCGACGTCGGAGACGAGGGTGGCGACGGAGGCGTCCTGCGCGACGGCGCCTTCCAGGCGCTTGCGCTCCTGCATCACTTTCTGGCTGGCTTCCTGGTTGTTCCAGAAGTCGGGCGCGGAGATCTGTTCTTCGATTTTCAGCAGTAGCTGCTTCTTGGTGGGGATGTCAAAGATAGCTCCGCACAGCTTCCGATTGCTGGCGGAGCGCAGAGTAATCCCGCCCGAGTTCTTCGAGGGTCATGAATCCATGGTAGCAGCGCCCGCGCGGATGTCTCTTCGTGTATACTGGACCAGTTTGCGATAGCTATATCCGGTTGAGGTCATATTGCGGCATCATGTAGTCCTGATCTTGTTGGCGGTGTGGATTTGCGGCGCGCTGGAGCTTGGCGCGGTGATGCGGGTTGCGCCTGCGCCCGCGAAGAAGCCTGGGGCGCACAAGTCTTTGAGCGCCAAGGCCGGAACTGCAAAGAAAGCGCCCGTTAAGGCAGCCGCAAGACGCAGCTCGCGCCGCAGGGCCTATGTGAAGCAGAACCCGGTGCCGCAGTTCAAGGCGTTTGAACTGGCGGGTTGGCCGGAGCTGGAATCCCTACTGCCCGTGGAGGCACAGGCATGGGCACCTCCGCCGGATCTTCCCAAGAACTGCCAGTTGTGCGAGACGCAACTGCTTTCCACCGCCTATTCGCTGATTGGAACGCGCTACCGACTGGGCGGCACGCGGCCGGAGACCGGCTTTGATTGCAGTGGGTTTGTGAAGTACGTCTATCAGATGAACTTCCCGGTGGATCTGCCGCCGTCGGCGCCGCTGCAGTACAAGGTGGGGCAGAGCGTGAACAAGGAAGAGCTGGAGCCGGGCGACCTGGTGTTCTTCCGCACGCGCCGCGGCTGGCACGTGGGGATGTATGTGGGCGAAGACTCCTTTATCCATGCGCCCAATCACCGCAAGCGTGTGCAGGTGAGCCCGCTGTTCTCCGACGCCTACTGGCGGCGGGCCTATGTGGGGGCGAAGCGCCTGGAAGTGCCGGCGGTGGAGCCGGGCGACACGATCGCATCGAACAACTAAATTCTTAAGCGCCGGGTAGTTCCAGGAGGAAGCCCTGCTTGCCGACATTGACGGCATGCGTGGGGCCGAGCGTGGTGCGTGTGCCGGCGGCTTCGTGGATGTGGCCGCAGAGGAACCAGGCGGGCGGGTGGGCCATCAAATAATCGTGGACGGCGGAGCTGCCGAAGTGGCGGCCGGGGGCGGCGCGGTCGAGCGGCGTCTTCAGCGGCGGGCAGTGGCAGACGAGGATGAGTGGGTCCAGCGTGGCGAAAGGCGCGAGTCGTTCACCGATTTCGGCCTCGGTGTATTCGCCGGGGGTGTTGAAGGGGGTGGGGTTGGAGTGGCCGAGTCCGGCGATGTGGTAGGGGCCGGCCTGGAAGGAGCGGCAGTGGAGGGGGTGGAGCCCGAACTCCCGGCAGAAGGACTCGATGTGGGACTCGTTCTCGTGATTTCCCGGTAGGACATAGACTTGCGGCGCGCGGCGCTGGAGCGTGGGGCCGAGGGCGGAGAGGCCGCGGCCCCAGTTGACTAGATCCCCGGCGGCGATATAGTAGTCGGCATCGATGGCCATGAGGCGGACGAGCGCGGCGAGGTCGCCGTGAATGTCGGAAAAGACCAGGATGCGCATGGGTAAGCTTGATTGTAAGACGAAGCCTGGGTAAGCCGGGGCGCATCTGTACAAGAAGAGTTAAAATCAAGATAAGACTGGGCAAGACCGGGCTTTTATCCACTAAGCGACACAACATGGCAAGCGAACCGAAGCAACGAGTTACCGTCAATTCCTGGCTGGAACAGGAGCTGTATCAGGAGTTTGTGAATAACAGCCGGAGCGTGGACGAGAGCTGGAAAGAAGTCTTCGTTTCGGAACCTCCGGAGGAGGTGACGCCGCCGCCAGTGACGCAGGCGGTGGTGGTGCCCGCGCCGGCCGCGCCCGCGGCTCCGGTGATGGAGCCTGCGCTGACGCTGAGCCCGGCCGAGCAGTTGGTGCCGATGAAGGGCGCCTCAGCGCGGATCGCCGAGAACATGTCCGCCAGCCTAGCGGTGCCGACGGCGATGTCGCAGCGGACCATTCCGGTGAAGGTGATTGACGAGAACCGCCGGTTGCTGAACCACTGGCGGGACCTGCACGGCAAGAGCAAAATCAGCTACACACACCTAATCGCGTGGGCGATTGTGAAGGCGATCAAGCAGGTGCCGGGCATCAACGACGCATATGCGGAGCTGGACGGCCAGCCCCACCGCCTGACGCGGGGCGAGGTCAACATCGGAATCGCAGTGGATGTGGCGGGAAAGGACGGCCACCGCACCCTGCTGGTGCCGAGCATCAAGAACGCCGGGGCGAAAAGTTTCTACGAGTTTCTGACTGCGTTTGACGACACTGTGGCGCGTTCGCGCAAAGGTAAATTGACGCCGGATGACTTCCGCGGCACCACGATTTCACTGACGAATCCGGGCACCGTGGGCACGTTGGGCAGCGTGCCGCGCCTGATGCCGGGCCAGGGCGCGATCATCGCCACCGGCTCCATCGACTGGCCGGCCGGCTTCCAGGGCGTGAGCGAAGAGTTGCGCGCGTCGATGGGCCTGTCCAAGGTGATGACAATGTCATGCACCTATGACCACCGCATCATCCAGGGCGCCGAATCGGGCAAGTTTCTGGGCCAGTTGCAGTCGCTCTTGGAAGGCGCGGACGGATTCTACGAAGAGATTTTCGAGCAGACGGGCATGCCGTACCAGCCGTTCCGCTGGGAAGTGGACCGCCCGGCGGCGGAAGGCGGGCAGGACTCCAGGCGCTTGGAGGAGATCGCCAAGCAGGCGGCGGTGCTGCAGTTGATCAACGCCTACCGCGTACGCGGCCACCTGATTGCGGATCTCAATCCGCTGGGCGTGCAGGCGGGCTATCATCCGGAACTCGATCCGGCGCGCTACGGCCTGACGATTTGGGACTTCGACCGCCCGTTCATCACGGGCAATCTGGCCATCGACGGCTCACCGCGCGTGGCCACGCTGCGCGAGATTCTGGAGACGCTGCGGCAGACTTACTGCGGCCGGCTGGGCTGCGAGTACATGCACATTCAGCATCCGGAAGAGAAGCGCTGGCTGCAGGAGCGCATGGAACCGGAGGCCAACAACTGGCCGATTTCGGAGACCGACAAGCGCCGCATTCTGCTGAAGCTGCTGCAGGCGGAGGGCTTCGAGAACTTCCTGCATACGCGCTTTGTGGGGCAGAAGCGGTTCTCGCTGGAAGGCGGCGAGAGCGGCATGGTGATTCTGGACGAGTGCATGGAGCGGGCGGCGGAGGCCGGGGTCCAGGAGATGATGATCGGCATGGCGCATCGCGGACGGCTCACCGTTCTGGCGAACCTGGTGGGCAAGTCGATGTCGCAGGTGTTCGGAGAGTTTGAAGGCAACGTGGATCCGGAGATGACGCAAGGCTCCGGCGACGTGAAGTACCACCTGGGCGCGAGCGGCATTCAGCGCACGGCGGGCGGGCGTGAGATCAAGGTATCTCTGTCGCCGAATCCGAGCCACCTGGAAGCCGTGAATCCGGTGGTGGAAGGCATCGTCCGCGCCAAGCAGACCTGGATGGGGGATGTGAAGCGCGAGAAGGTGCTGCCAGTGCTGGTGCACGGTGACGCGGCATTTGCCGGACAGGGCGTGGTGGCGGAGACGCTGAACCTTTCCCTGTTGAAGGGCTATGCTACCGGCGGGACTCTTCATCTGGTGATCAACAACCAGATCGGCTTCACGGCGACCCCCGAAGAGAGCCGCAGTTCCACCTATTGCACGGATGTGGCGCGCATGGTGCAGGCGCCGATCCTGCACGTGAACGGCGACGACCCGGAGGCCTGCGCGCGGGCGATCCAGATCGCCATCGATTACCGCATGAAGTTCAAGAAAGACGTGGTAATCGACATGATCTGCTACCGCCGCTACGGGCACAACGAGGGCGACGACCCGAGCTACACACAGCCGTTGATGTACCGCGTGATCAAGGCACTGAAGACCACGGCGACGCAGTATGCGGAGCGGCTGCTGCGTGAGGGCGTGATCACGAAGGAGTCTTTGGATCGGATCAAGCACCAGATCCAGGACGCGTTGAACGCGGCGCACGAAGAGGCCCAGAAGAAAGGCGAGAAGTGGGAACTGCAGGAAGTGACGGAGGTCGAGGAGGACAAGCTGCCGCTGCAATCCGCGCAGACGGCGGTGGATTCCGGCCTGATCGAGCGAGTGGTGAGCGGCATCACCACCTTCCCCGAGAGCTTCCACCTGCATCCGAAGCTGAAGGGCTTCATCGAGAAGCGCAAAGACCTGCTGAAGGGCGGCACGGCGGATTGGGCTCTGGGTGAGGCGTTGGCGTTCGGCACTCTGGTGCTGGAAGGCTCTTCCGTGCGGCTGAGCGGCCAGGATAGCGGCCGCGGAACTTTCTCGCAGCGGCACCTGGAGTATTTCGACAACGAGAACGGCCAGTCCTACACGCCGATGATGCATCTGGACGCGGGCCAGGGGCGCTTTGAAGTGCACGACAGCTCGCTGTCGGAGTACGGTGTGATGGGCTTCGAGTTCGGCTATTCGCTGGGCGACCCGCTGACCTTGACGCTGTGGGAAGCGCAGTTTGGCGACTTCGCCAACGGTGCGCAGATCATGATCGACCAGTTCATCGCCTCGTGCGAAGCGAAGTGGGGCCAGCCGAGCGGGCTGGTGCTGCTGCTGCCGCACGGCTATGAGGGCCAGGGGCCGGAGCACAGCAGCGCGCGCGTGGAGCGCTTCCTGCAACTGTGCGCGGAAGAGAACTGGCAGGTGTGCAATGTGACGACGCCGGCGCAGTACTTCCACCTGTTGCGGCGCCAGGTGCGCGGCGGGGCGGACCGGCGCGGGGTGCGCAAGCCGCTGGTCATCCTTACGCCGAAGAGCCTGCTGCGGCATCCGAAGGCCGTGAGCGGGTTGGAGGAGTTTACCAACGCGCGGTTTGAGCCGGTGATCGCGAACGGCGGCCCGGCGGCTCCGGACCGCATTTCGAAGCTGCTGTTCTGCACAGGCAAGGTCTACTACGATCTGCTGGCGGAGCGCGAGAAGCGCGGCGTTACGGACGCGGCCATCATTCGGCTGGAGCAGCTCTATCCGTGGCCGGCGCGCGAGATTGAGAACGTGCTGTGGCGCTATCCTTCCACCGCTGAGATCGTGTGGGTGCAGGAAGAGCCGCGCAACCAGGGTGCTTTCCTGTTCGTGCGCGACCGCATGGAGCAGATGCTGATGGCCACGCGCCGTCCACTGCGCTACGCGGGGCGGCAGGAGATGGCGGCGCCTTCGGCGGGCAGCGCCAAACGGCACGCGCAGGAGCAGGCGGCGGTGATCGCCGATGCCTTCTCCGGCGGCACGGTGCGGACGCGGCGGTACCGGGTGGTGGCGAAGGAGCAGAAGGCGCTGCTGGAAGCGCGCCCCGTCAGCTAAGCTTTGCCGCCGGCCGGCTCGTTGGGGGACCAGAGCACTTCCTTGGTCTCCAGAACCAGGCTGGCCCAGCGGCTCCAGACGAAGAAGGCGTCACTGAGGCGATTGAGGTAGCGGATGTTGACGGCGTCGATCTGCTCTGTGCGGGCGGCGGTTATCAACAGGCGCTCCGCACGGCGGCAGACGGTGCGGCAGACGTGGAGTTCGGCGTTGAGGCGCGCGCCTCCGGGCAGCACGAAGCTGCGCAGCGGGGGGAGGAGCTGATTCGCCTCATCGATGTCGGCTTCGAGGCGGGAGACGTCCGCGTCTGTGATGCGGGGCTGGCGCGGGTGGACCTTTTCGGGAGTGGTGGCGAGGATGGAGCCGAGATTGAAGAGTTCGTGCTGGATGCGAGTGAGTTGGGCGGCGAGCGTGTGGAGGCGGGGGCAGGTGGTGAGGAAGTCGTCGATGGTAGAGGCGGCGATGCCGACGAAGGAGTTAAGTTCGTCCACGCAGCCGTAGCATTCGAGGCGGGGTGCGTCCTTGGCGACGAGTTCACCGGAGGCAAGATGCGTCTGGCCCTGGTCGCCGACTTTGGTGTAGATGCGGTTGAGGGCGAGGCGGGGTTCGTTGAAAGCGGAATCGTTGCTCATGGCGGGCAATTACATTGTAGGATGCCGGGGTCAAGCGGAAGGGCGGAAAGGGGATATACTGGTGAATGAAAGGAAAGCGGCAGTAGCCGGAGGCAAACGCCGGCGCCGTCTGAGCGGGAAGATGTCAGGCCAAGTGGGCCGGAAGGCATCCTGCCAGGGACGCCCGCGGGGAATGCTCCCAGAGTTGCTGCGCGATTGTCCGGATTGAAAAGAGGCGGCCCGCTGAGCCGCCGGGTGTGGCATCACGTTGAACGCGATGCCGCGAAACAGAGGAGCCGGGGTGAACCGCCGAATTAGCCCGGAGCGGCACAGCCAGGGAAAGGCCAGCGCGCAAGGCGCGCGGCGGGTGCGGCGCAAGGACGGGCGGGAAACCTCTCAAACAATTTGTTAGGATTTTGTTGAACAACATGCAAGACCGAGTGAACATCGCCGTATTTGTCGATTACGACAACATCGAGATCGGCGTTAAAAGTACCCTGCGGCGCGAGTTTGAAGTGTCGCTTGTATTGGACGCGCTCAAGGAGCGCGGAGACATTGTGGCTAAGTTCGCCTACGCGAACTGGAGCCGGCAGGAGGGCGCGACGCGCCAGATGGCGGAGAACGCCGTCCAGATGGTGCAGCGCATCCCCTCGCCGCGTGGAGACAAGAACGGTGCGGACATCAACCTGGCGCTGGATGCGCTGGAGATGGCCTTCACGCACGACCACGTGACCGCGTTCGCCGTGGTGAGCGGCGACAGCGACTTCATCCCGCTGGTGAACAAGCTGAAGGAGTACGGCAAGACCGTGTTCGTGGTGGGTGGCCGCGCGTTTACCTCCACCATCCTGCAGCAGAACTGCCATGAGTTCATCAGCTTCGAATCGCTGTTGAACGTGGATCCGGCCAGCGTGCAGCCGATGCCGGAATCGACGCCGCGCCTGAGCGACCGGGATCGCGGAGCCGACCGCGGCGACCGCGAAAGCTGGCGGGAGCGCAAGGAGCGCCGCCAGAAAGAGCGCGACGAGCGCCGCAAGGAGCGGGATGAGCGCCAGCAGCAGGAGCAGCAGAATCGCCCTGCCGCGCTGGACCTCAGCCTGGCCATGCCGCTGGTGGAGCGTTCGCTCCAGGTTCTGGAACGGCGCAACGTGCAGCCGCAGTTGGGGCTGCTGAAGTCCACCATGCTGCAGCTCGATTCGTCTTTTAGCGAGCAGGCCTACGGCGCCCGGAGCTTCTCCGATTTCGTCGAGAAGCTGAAGCGCGCTGAGCTGGTCTACGTGAAGGGCACCGGCGGACGCTACTTCATCGAGCGCAAGCACCGCGTGACCGACAAGGCGCTGCCGAAGCCGGATGAGGCGCTGCCGCTGCTGCGCGAAGTGCTGGAGATCCACCGTCTGGAGTTCGAAGAGGGCGGCCAGGCCGTGGAAGACCTGCTGCACTGGATGCAGGAGGAGTACTCGTCGTTCGACTTCGTCAACTATGGCTTCCAGAGCTTCAGCGAGTTTCTGAACTTCGCCCAGGACCGCACGGTGGTGCGTATGCAGCCGCTGTCGGAAGGCGGATTGCTGGTGCACCTCGGTTCCGAGTTCTATCCGCCGGCCCCGCCGAAGCAGGAGGTTCGCGAGGAGGATCTGCTCACCGAGCACGACTTCAAGCAGCCGATCGTGAAAGGCCAGCCGACGGCGACGGGCGAGATTCCGCCCGACGACGAGCCGCCCGCCAAGCCGAAGCGCCGCGTGACGCGGAAGAAGGCCGACCCCGGCAACGTGGCGGAGAAGCCGCGCCGCACGCGCCGCAAGAAAGCCGACTAGGATAACCGATCATGAGCCAGATCCAACGCATCTTTCCGGCCAACACGCCGACGCCGCGCGGGCCTTACTCGCCCGCGGTAATCGCCGGAGATTTCATCTATGTTTCGGGGCAGGGTCCCGTGGACACCGTTACCGACAAGATGAGCTATGGCGACATCCAGCACGAGACGCGCCTGACGTTGAACAACATCAAGCGCATTCTCGAGGCGTCCGGCGCCAGCATGAGCAATGTGGTGAAGTGCAACGTCTACCTGCGCGACGGGAATGACTTCCAGGCGATGAACGAGGTCTACCGGGAGTACTTCGGCGAGCAGCGGCCGGCACGGACCACTGTGGCCGTGGCGTTTGCCGATCCCACCATGAAGGTGGAGATCGACTGTATCGCCTACCTGCCGCGCTGACGGCGGCGGCCAATCCAGTAAACGATGGCCGCTGCCAGCAATAGCAGCAGCGGCAGCAACCAGGAAGGGGCCTGATTCTCTTTCGTCAGTTCCAGCCCGGCGAGCAGTTCATCGAACTCTCGCCGGGCTTTTTCCGCTTCGGCCCGTTCGGAGACCAGTTCAAACGTAAGCAGGGCGCGATCCACCGGTACGGCCAGCGTGCGGATGCGCACCTTGCGGCCATCGGCCTCCACGGAATCCTCGCTCCACTCCTGCCGCTGGCCGGCGCGCCTGGCGGTTGGTGCGGCCTCGGCTGAGACGATGGAGAACCAGCGGAGGCTCTCAGGCGCGACCACGGCGGTCTCTTTGCCGTTGAGCTGATTGCCGGCGGCTTCGAGAAACAGGCGCATTTCCGCGCCTTCGGCGCAGATCATCCGCGTGGGCACAGGCAATTGCGCGGCTCCGGCCAGATTCAGGACATGCGGGCCGCGCTGCCATTGAATCTCCGGAAATCCCGGTTGCATGGAAGTACCTTCGGGGCTCTATCCCAGTTTCTGCTTGAGGATCTCGCCGACGGCGGCCGGATTGGCCTGCCCTCGGGTTGCCTTCATCGCCTGGCCGACGAAGAACTGAATGACTGACGTCTTGCCGCCTTTGTACTGCTCCACTTGCTTGGGGTTGGCGGCGATGATGCCTTCGATGATCTTCTCGAGCTCACCGGTGTCGGACATCGCCTTCAGCCCTTCGCGCTCCATGATGGCACGGGCGGCGTCGCCGGTGGAGAACATTTTGGGCAGGATCTCCTTGGCCAGCTTGCCCGTGAGTTCGCCGGAGGCGATGAGGCCGAGCAGTTCGCCAAGGCCCTGCGGGGAGACGGGCGAGTCCTCGATCTCCTTGCCGGCCGCTTTGAGCAGGGCGGCGAGGTCGCCGGTTACCCAATTGGCGGCGGCCTTGGGATCACCGCAGGCTTTGGCGGTCTGCTCGTAATAGTCGGCGAGGGCACGGGTGGCGGTGAGCACCTGGGCGTCGTATTCGCGCAGGCCCTGCTCGTCGACGAAGCGCTTGCGCATGTCGGCGGGCAGTTCGCCCATGGCGGCTTTCACTTTGGCGAGCCAATCGTCGCTGATCTCCAGCGGGACGAGGTCGGGCTCGGGGAAGTAGCGGTAGTCGTGCGCCATCTCCTTGGAGCGCATGGAGAAGGTTTCGTCGAGGTCGGGGTTGTAGAGGCGCGTCTCCTGCACGATGGTGCCGCCGGCTTCGAGCACGCCCACCTGGCGCGCGATTTCGAAGTCTATGGCCTGCTTCAGGAAACGGAAGGAGTTCAGGTTCTTGATCTCGACCTTGGTGCCGAACTTCTCAGCGCCCTTGCGGCGAACGCTGACGTTGGCGTCGCAGCGCAGGTTGCCCTTTTCCATATCGCAGTTGGAGACGCCGGTGAACTGCATGGCCAGCTTGAGCTCGGTGAGGTACTGGAAGGCCTCGTCGGAGCTGCGCATGTCGGGCTCGCTGACGATCTCCGCCAGCGGCGAGCCGGTGCGGTTCAGGTCGACGTAGGAGTACTGGGAGGAGTCGCGGTAGCCGTCGTGGGTGCTCTTGCCGGCGTCGTCTTCCATGTGGAGGCGAGTGACGCCGATGCGCTTGGTCTCACCCGAGGGGAGCTGGATATCCACCCAGCCGTGCTCGGCCACGGGGGGGTCGTATTGGGAGATCTGGTAGCCCGGGGGGAGGTCTGGGTAGAAGGAGTTCTTGCGGGCGAAGATGGACCTGTTGCGGACCTCGCAGTGGAGGGCGAGCGAGGCTTGGACGGCCAGTTCCACGGCGTGTTCGTTGAGCACGGGCAGGGCGCCGGGCATACCCAGGCACACGGGGCACACGTTGGTATTCGGCGCCGCGCCGAACTCATTCGGGCAGGAGCAGAAGATCTTCGTGTTGGTGCCGAGCTGGACGTGCACTTCGAGTCCGATGACGGGCTCGTAGAGAGCGATCTGATCCTGGTCGGCGAGGATTGGGGCTTGGGTGGCCATTCCCTCTATTGTAGGATGAGACGGCGCGGCGCCCCGGCTGTGCGGTTTGATACGTTGGGGCGATGAAGTGTAGTGGTTGGTTGCTGGCGGGCGTGCTGGCGGTATCGGCGCAGGGCGCCGCATGGCAGTCTCTGTTTGACGGCAGGACTCTCAAGGGGTGGCACGTGGAGGCCAAACCGGCGGACCAGGGGAAGGAGTTCTGGCGCGCCGCTGATGGGGCCATCGTCTGCGACTCGCTGGGCCGCAAGGATCACGACTACGTGTGGCTGGTAAGCGAAGGCGAGTTCGGCGACTTCGAGTTCATCGCCGAGGTGCGCGGATTCCCTGAATCGCCAGGAAACTCCGGCGTGCAGTTCCGCAGCCGTTACGATCGGGAGAAGAGCTGGCTCGACGGGCCGCAGATGGACGTGCATCCGCCCGGGCCGTGGCGCAGCGGGCTGATCTATGACGAGACGCGCGAGGTGCGGCGCTGGATCTCCCCGTCGCTGAAGGACTCGAAGATTGAACCCGCACAGGGGCCGGCGAAGTGGAAGTGGAACGCGCGGGGCTGGAACCGCCTGCGGATCGTGTGCCGCGGGACGCGCGTGCGCACGGAGGTGAACGGGGTGGTGATCGTGGGTCGCGATTTCGCCGGACTGCTCGACGATGAGGCGCACCAGAGGCACAACGTCGGCATGCGTGGCCATCTGGCGCTGCAACTCCATGTCAAGGACGAGCTGAAGATCGAGTACCGGAAGCTGAAAGTAAGGTTGTTGCCCTAGTCCGACGAAAATTAAGAAGACTGTTGCGGTTCCGCCGCTGGCCGATAAGTGGAGTGCGGAGGCGCGCAGCATGGGCATCTCACCACTTACCTTCACCGGCGTCAGCAAGTACTCGGAAGACTTTCAAACGATTCTCACGCGCAGTGTGAAGATCGCCTCACTGCCGGCGCAACTCTTGCAGTCGGAACAGACGGAACTGCAGGCGAAGTCCAAGGCTTTGGGCGACCTGCGGACAGCGATTTCGGGCCTGGCCGGAAAGCTGCAGGACCTCGGCGAGTTGGGCGCCGGCGGAGCGCTCCAGGCGAGTTCCAGTTCCAGCGCGGTCCAGGTGTCTTTGGGAGATGGGGCCAGCGCCGGCACGTATCTGATCACGAACATCACGTCGCTGGCGTCTTCCGCGGTGGCGACGGCCAAAACGGGAGTTGGCAGTGTCTCTTCCGCCGCCATCTCCAGCGGCGATCATCACCTGCAACTGGTGGTGGGTGAGGCGACATTCCCGATCGATCTCTCCGCAAACAGCGACAATCTGGTGGGAGTTCGTGATGCCATCAATGCGCTGGGCGCCGGCGTGCAGGCGTCGATCATCGACACCGGATCGGGCGAGAACCGGTACTACCTCACCATTGCCGCCACCGGGACAGGTGAAACAAAGATCGAACTGCGGCAGATAGACGGCGAACCCCTGTCGAATCTGCTGGAGATGACCAATCCTGGCTCCGACGCGCACTTTGAGGTGAACGGCCGCAGCGTAACGAGCAAGGAAAACACCGTCTCCGGTGTCATCCCAGGGGGCTACCTCGACATCAAGAGCACCACAGGGATCGGGGAGACCATCACCATCAGGATCGGCGAAGATCGCTCCAAGGTGACGGCTGCCTTAAAGGAGTTCGTTGCCGCCTACAACAGCCTCAACGAAGCGCTTTCGGCACAGATCGGCGAAAACGCCGGTGTGTTGGCCGGCGACTCACTCGTCCTTGATGTTTCAGCCCGGATGCGCGAACTACTTGGATTTCAAGGGCGTGGTGTCTTCAAGAATCTGGCCGAACTTGGAATAACGGTGGATACGGCGGGTGTCATGAGCTTCGAAAGCTCTGTGGTGGACTGGATGCCCCAGTCGCAGCTCAGTGCTGCGTTTCAGTTCCTGGGGGATGGGTCCACCGGACTTAGCAAGTACGCCAGCAGCCTCTATGAATGGTCCGATCCCTTCACCGGGCTCATCCGGCAGAGGCTGCTCAGCATCAGCGAGAGTGATAGCCGCCTTTCCGGTCAAATCAACGCCATCACGGAACGGGTGAGCACGATGCAGGCCTCCATGATGGCGCGCCTGCAGGCCGCGGATTCGCTGCTGGCCACTTTGGAAAGCCAGCAGAGATCTCTCTCCTCGGTGATCGACAGCCTCAATCTGGTGACCAATGGCAAAAAGGAATAACTTGCACCTGACGGCCGCGGCATGGACCGCCGAGCTGGAGGAATGCAGCCGGCAACTGCTCTTTGCGCTCCAACGCAAGAATCCCGGATATGTAGAGTTTCTTGAGCGGCGTACGGAGTTGCTCGCCTCGCCACCATCCGCGCCCAGGGCGGAAGACGCCGTGCGCGTTTCGGCCGCGTTGACTCGCGCGCGCATAACCGGTGCGGTGTGTATCATCGAAGCGCGCCGCATGCGATCGGAAACCACCTTGGCGCTGGAAGCCTCGCGCCAGGACGACCTGCTCGCCAGCGGCTTGCGTGCGCTGTTCGACCCTCAGCAGGCCATGCTGGACCTGAGAGGATGAGCGCCCATCGCCTGGCCCAGCGAAAGCTGAAACCATAGCGCCACCAGATTTGATCTGGACTCCAGACCAGAAGGCTCCAACGCCAGTGAGCGCTGGTAACACGCTGCGGCCTCTTCGGGCTTACCCAGCGCCTCCAGCGCCACCCCTAAGTCATTCCACGCCTTGTGCGAGGACGGCTGCAATTCCAACGCGTACCGCAGCGCCCTTTCCGCGCCCAAGGTGTTCCCTGCCTGGAGGCATTCGGCGGCGCGCCGGCGGCACTGATCGGCGATGCGGGCTCGAGATTGACTCTGTTGCAAGTGAGTAGATTCCCTTAGGCCCACTATCGGCAGTATCCCTCAAAGACTACAGGCCCCATCCGGATGATCCGGATGGGGCCTGAGGTAAGCCGCTGAGTAATGCGGGATGGTTGGTTATCCGCGCAGCAGGGAAAGGACGGCCTGCGGAGCGGAATTGGCCTGGGCCATGGCGGCGACGCCGGCCTGGGTCAGAATCTGAGCCTTGGTGAGGTTGGCGGCTTCGGATGCCAGGTCGGCGTCGCGGATGCGCGACTCGGAGGCTGCCAGGTTGGTCAACTGAGTGGAGGCGAGGTTCACGGCGTAGTTGAACTGGTTCTGACCGCGGCCGACGACGGCCTGGGCGTCGCCCAGTTTCACAACGGCTTCCGCCAGCGAGGTGACGGCGGCTTCCGCCCCGGCCTGCGTAGAGATGTCGTTGTTGGCGCCGGAACCGATCTGCTCACTGGAGTAGGTGACGCCCTGGGCGTTGGATTCGTTCTTGATGCCCTGGGTGGTGGCGGTTGTGCCGATCGACACTTCGAACTTGGCCAGAGCGCTCATGAAGCGGATGCCTTCATTGCCCAGGCCATCGTTGTCCTTGACGGCGACAATCTTCTTGAGCGACGCATCGTTGGTCTGCTGCAACTGCTTGTTGATTTCAGCCAGGGCCTCGTCGATCGACCGTCCCGTGTTGTCGGTGCTGTTGGTGGAGTTGTTCTTCAGCGTGATGGCCACGGAACTCTTGGCTCCGCCGGCATCCACTGCGGTCACGCTCACCGTCTGGTGACCCGTGCCGTAGGCGATCTTGCTGAACGTGTAGAACTCGCCATCGGTATCGCCTGCGGAGGTCGCCTGGTAGGCGCCGGCGGATTCGATGGTGGCCACGCTACTGGCCGCAGCGGCCGCGGGACTGTTGACAAAGCTGGCGGCCACGGTTGCCGTGCCGGTGCCGTTATCGAATCCGAGATATTCGGTGCCGACTTCGGTCAGCAGGAAGTTGGTGTTGTTGGCGGAGCGGATGCGCAGGAAGGTGTTGGCGCCGGCGTCGGCCACGATTCCGGCGTTTTGCAGCACCTGGCGGTCGGAGTCCCCGAGAGCGGCCACTGCGGAGTTGAAAGCCGAGGCAGCGCCAGCGCCGGTGGCAGCCGAAGGCGTGAAGTTCACCGTGACGGTGGAGTCGCCCACCTTGATTCGCAGGGAAGAGGCGCTGGCGGCCGGGGCTTCGATGGCGGTGATCGAGGTGTAGTCCATCGAATCCGTCGAGTCCAGCATCCAGGTTCCCATGCCGAAGAGGTTGCCCGTGTCGCCCACCGCAGTGACGCTGAAGCTCTCACCACGGTCATTGCGCAGCGAGATGGCGCCACCGGCCGAGAATCCGGCAATGCTGTCCATGGTGATGCCGGCGCCCTTCAGCTTGGCATTTCCGTCCACGGCCGTCTTCAGTTCGGAAACGGCGGTGGCAATGGAATCTCCGCCCACGTCCAGCGTCAGCGTTTCAGCGGTGTCGAGGCCGCCGCCCTGGATGCGGATTTTGACCGTGGTTCCGGCTGCAAATGTGCCGGCGCTCGTAGTGGTGCTCACCGCAGTGCTGACTGTGCTGCCCTGTGTGCCCGCGGAGAGGTTGCCCATGATGGCGTTGGCCATCTTGTCGCCGGCCTTCACTTGGAACGCCGCATTGGAACTGGTGAACGTCAACTGCTCTTTACCCGTCGAATCGGTGTAGACGCTCGCGCGCAAGTTGGCGGCCTTGAATGCTTCGGCGGCGGCCGTCCCGGCATTGCCAGCCGCGTCGATCGCCTTGTTCACTTCCTCTGCCAGTTTGGCCGTCGTCGATGTGCCCGACATGTTCACGTCCAGCTTGATCCGGTCGCTGCCCGAGAAGCCGGCGCCCTGCACGTAAAACGTCGTTCTGCCCGCCACGGCAGTCGTGTTGCTGGAGTCCGTCACGATCGCCTGCAGGTTGGTAGCGGAGGAGGACTGCAAGCCGCCGGTCACCGCGCCGCGTGCTTCAAAGCCCTTCAGCCCCAGGCTCCGCGCGTCCACCGTGGAAGCAGACAGGTTGACGCCGACCGATCCGTTCGCGATGGCGTCCGCGCCGGTCTGGTCACCGGCCGAATTGCGTCCGCCGCCGATGAACACGGAGAGGCTCTTGGCGAACTTCCCACCGGTGTTCATGCCGATGGCCTGCGCCTGCCGGTCGATTTCCGACATCACATTCTGGAATTCGCTGTTCAGCACGGACCGCGATCCCGTGAATGTGCCCGAGGCCGACTGCGCCGCCAGGCTGCGGGCCCGGTCCAGCAGTTTGCTGATGTTGTTGATGCCGCCGTCGATGGTCTGCAGCGTTGCCAGGCCGTCATTGGCATTCCGGATGCCCTGGTTCAGCACCGCCTGGTCACTGCGGAAGCCGTTCGCAATCGCCAGTCCCGCCGCGTCGTCGCCCGAGTTCACAATCCGGAGACCCGAGGTCACCCGATTGATCGTCTTGGCCTGGAAATCACTGGTTGCGCGCAGGTATTCCTGTGCCTGCATGGAAGCGATGTTGGTGTTAATCGTAAACGCCACGTTGCTACTCTCCTTGTGGGCCGGCGATGCTGCGAGGACTCATTCCCGCATCGGCCACTTTGTGGCCGCTTCCGGCTTCGGTAGCCTCATCGGCTGCGCCATGCGGCGCTTGAGTGGAATTATTCCGGAGGTGCGTTCTGCTGGAGGATGGTGCTGGCCCAGTTGCGGAGACTATCCCTGCTGGGAACGGACTGGGCGGCCGCCAGATTCTGCTCGCGCGCCTGCAGCACTTCGCTCCGCACCACCACCAGATCGGCCGGCGCCGTGAATCCCAACTTCACCCGGCTGCCGGACATCTCCAGCACCGTTACCAGAATCTCGTCTCCGATCCGGACCGATTCGCCCGCCTTCCTGCGGATTACGAACATCTGGCGCCTCCCCGCAGAGCATGGCAGTGAGAGTGGACTGAGCCTGCCTGCACCGATTGCAGGCCCCTCCGCGTCGCCGGGTTCAACACCACCGGGGCCAGGAGGTTCGCTGTTGGACCGCCGGCTTCCGGAAATGTCAGAATTGCCAGCCGGATCAGTTCCTTGCCCGCCCCCAGCAGTGCCTCTTCCTCCGTCAGCAATTCCAGCACGTAGTCCGGCGCGATCAGTTCCAGCGGGGCGCAGACAAACTTCAAGCCGGAGACTTCCAGGCTCTCCAGCAGGACCAGTGGTTCAAACTCCTGTGGGCGCACCAACCGGAGCCGGCGGAGCGTCTCAAACGCCGGCAAGCCCAATGGGAAATCAAACTCCAAGGGTCGATCTGCAACTCCGGGCATGGTTTCGATAGACTCTCCCCTGGAGTAGTGCCCGCAGGGCTCACCTTTTCTCTTCCAGCCGGCCTGATGTGGTACAAGTGGGAGACGGTAAAGTCGATCATATGGGCGTCATTCTTACACTCGGCCGGCAGAAAGCATTCCTCCGCGATGGTGAATGGCGTTCGGCCGACCTGGATCTCGAACGTCGTCTCAATGAAAGCACTGGGGCCTGGATTCTGGCCACCGGGGGGCCGTCCTTGAATTCCCCCGATCCGGAGGCCGAGGTGGCGAAGGAACTGGCGCGCGTCACGGGTGGGCGTGTGCTGCTGCAGAGCAAATCCAACGCACGCAAGTCGGCCCGCATCTATTTCGCGCGCCGCCAGTACCGCCTGGAGTTTTAGTTGCCCGCTTCCCCATTGCGCAGGCTCTCCGACACCGCCACTCTTTGGCTGTTCTCACTGCTGCTGGACAGCGCCATCGCCGTCATCCGCCTGGTGCGCCGGCCCCCTACAGGCGCGGCAGTTGCCGGTTCAAGGCCGGAAGAGCGGCTTGCACGAACGACGTCGCCAGCCGATCCGCCTCCGCCTCTCCCGAATCCGTGATCGGAACAACGACGCGCACCAGCGACGTGTCGGACCGGTGATAGCGGATCGAATCGGCCGCCAGCCAGAACTTGGCGGCATACTCGCTGGCCACGATCCGTTTCGGCGTCTGATACCAGTAGAGCACCAGGGTCTTGGACTCGCCCCGCCCCACTACATAGCGGTTGACCTCAATGGAATCTCCCAGCGCCGGGATCTGGAGCTGGATGATGCCCGAACTCAATGGCGCATAGCCGGAACCGGGCAGGCAGTTCTTCGGCGAATGGGGAGCCACTCCGCTGGCCTGTGAGCGGAAGAACGCCACGAACAGATTCACCGAAACCCTGGAATCCGGCCGCAGGTAGCTGCGGTTCAAGCTGTCGCTCGCCTTCAGGACGGCCTGCACCTCGCTCTCAATCGGGTACTCGGCCACAGTGGTCCAGGCGTCGATCTGCTTGGGGAACTCCGCCAGCGGCAGAGCCACGAAGTCGGTTTCCGTCTTGGGGATCGAATAATACCCCGCGGCCTGCAGCACCAACAATGCCGAGAGAGCCACGGCTGCCGGAGCTTTCAACAATGAGATCGCGCGGCCATTCTCACCCGGCATGGCGCCTCCGGTAGAGGAAATTGATCAACTGATGCGTGCCCACCAACATCACCAGGGCGATCATGAAGATCACCCACCCTTCCAGGCTGTGGAACACGCCCTTCGCCAGTTCCGGGTTCACTTCGCTGAACAGGCCGGTGAGTGTGACGCGAACGGCATTGGCGAAGATCGCAATCGGAATCGTGCAGCCCAGCAGGACCCAGCGCATCCAGGGCTTGGGGTCGAAGAAAAAGCCGTAGACCAGGGAGAGAAAGGAGAGGGACATCAGCGACCGGATGCCGCTACAGGCCTCCACCACGGAAAGGTCTCCGCTGGGCAGTTTCAGCACGTTGCCTTCCCGTAGAACCGGAATTCCGGCCAGTCCGATGCAGGTCTCCGCCACCTGCGAAGCAAGCAACTGCAGCGGAAAGGTGATCTGGTAATAAATCACGGAGGGCAGTGGGATCATGAACACCAGCAGAATCAGCGGGAAGAACAACTCTTTGATCAACGGCCAGCCGCCCAGTGTCAGGACGGTTCCGGCCAGGCTCAGCAGGAATCCCGCACGTGTGACGAACAGTTCCACGCCGAAGGTCCCCAGCATCAGCAGCATCCCGCCCAGGAGCACCGGGATCAGCCCCACCCAGTTCGTCTGGTAAGTTCTGGCAAGAATCTCCTTCCGCCGCAGCCAGACGATGTAGGCGGAAACGGCCGGCACGAAGAAGCCATGCCCCATGTCCTCATCGATGTACCAGTCGTTGGCGAGGCGCTTGAGAACGGGCAGGTAGCAGATCACGAGCAGCGCGGCAAACCAGCCGATGGTAATCCATGGCATCGCACGCTCGCTCTCGGGCTGGGTGCTGCCGGCTTCACTCGCGGCGATTTCCAGATCAGCCATCCTTCATTCCTCGTGAACGCCCCATCGCGCCAGCGGGCGCGTGGGATTCTGGTAGGCGGGGCAGGACTTGAACCGTGCAACCTCCTCCGTGTAATGGAGGCGCTCTGGCGTTGAGCTACCCGCCTGAACTCCCCTAGGGTACCAGTTTCAGGATGAATGGGCCAATGGCATTCGCCACAGGCAGCGGAAGGCGCTGCCACATCCTGATAAACAGTTGAAACTTCGGATTATTAGGACTGAAATTAGGTAGTTCGCGGCGCCGTACGAGGTGAATCTCATAAGGCAGTTCCCGCATGTTCATGCCCCAGTGCGCCTTGAAGTCGAACGAGCCGCTTTCCTGAGTCTTGCTGCGTCCGAAGTCGAACAACCGGTACCCATTCTGCAATCCCCAGCGCATCAACTCCCAGTACATGTAATTGTTCGGCTGCTGCGGGTGGAAGTTGGGATCGGAGGCGCCGTAATAAGGCAACACCTGGTCGCGGAAGTAGAACACGAAAACTGCCGCCGCCAGCCCTCCATCCAGCAGCATTTCGCGGATGTCGGCGCCGTCTCGAAACTCCTCCAGCAGGATGCGGAAGTGCCTCAGCGGGAATGCCGGTGTGCCCAGGCGCTTCAGGTTCGGCAGATAGAGCCCCGCAAACGGCTCCACCTGCCGGGTCGGCCTCGAACTGAAGTTGAATTTCAGGGATTTGCGGACCGCTGCGCGAGTCTTGCGTGGGATCGTTTCCAGCAGGTTCTCTTCGGTGCCGGCCAACTCCTGTGTGAAAGTGACATAGCGCTGGACTTTGGAGAAGCCCAGGCACTGCTGGTCCCAGGCGTTCCGGAGTTCGATGTACTGCACTCTCTCCTGAGCGCCCGCCTCCTCCACTGCGCGCCTCACGGCGTCCCGCGCATCCGCGCCATCGGCCAGCACGCCGCCATAGACGGCAAACGGCGTGGAAAGCAGAATCCTGCCGGTCAGCGGGTTCGAGACCAGGAACAGCGGCAGCACCGCCCGAATGCGCCCCTCCTCTTCGGCAAGAAGATAGCGCGGCTCGTAACCGAAAATGCGCCTGATGCTGTTTCGCCACGCCAGTAAATGGAACGGCGAGCCATGTTCGTGGGCCTGAACGAAAGCGTCCCACGCGGGTTCATCGGCGGGTGTGATGGGTCTGACGCGAAGGGCCATGGAGTGAAATCAACTCCACAAGTATCGCAGAGCGAACCCGCCGCCGAAAATCACCCTTCTACCGCAGCCCACCCTCGTAGAACGCCCGGATGCTCTCCGCCACATAGGTGAGATCGTCTTCGGTCAGCTCCGAGTAAACCGGCAAAGCGAGGACCTCCAGCGCGGCCGCCTCGCTCACCGGGAAGCTGCCCGCCTGGTACCCTAAGCCCGCGAAACACTTCTGCGCGTGCAGCGGCAGCGGGTAGTACACCTCCGAGCCGATCCCCCGCGCGCCCAGAAACTCGCGCAACTCGTCCCGTCGCGCGGCCCGGATCACATACTGGTTCCGGACATGGCGTGTGGCGTAGTCCGGCACTCGTGGCAACTGAATGGGCAATCCGCTTCCGCCCAGCAAAGCGCCGTAGAGCTCCGCATGCGCCTGGCGCCGCTGCGTCCACTCGTCCAGATGCCGCAATTTCACCCGCAACACCGCCGCCTGCAGGCTGTCCAGTCTCGAATTCGTGCCCACTTCGTCGTGGTAGTAGCGCACTTTCGATCCGTGCACGCGGAGCGCCCGGAGGCGTTCGGCCAGTGCCGCGTCGTTGGTCGTGATCATGCCGCCTTCGCCGGCCCCGCCCAGGTTCTTTGAAGGGAAGAAGCTGAAACAGCCCAGCGTCCCGAGGCTGCCCGCGCGCTTGCCCCGGTATTCGGCGCCGATCGCCTGCGCCGCGTCCTCCACTACGGCCACGCCCGCCCGACGGGCGCCTTCCAGAATCGGGTCCAGATCCGCACAGGCGCCGTACAGGTGCACCGGCAGCACGGCTTTGATTCGCGGATTCCGCCGGAGTGCCTCGCAGGCCTGCGCCGGGTCCATGTTGAATGTCGCCGGATCGATGTCGGTGAACACCGGCTTTGCCCCCACGTTCGTGATGGCGCCCGCCGTGGCGAAGAAGGTGAACGGCACCGTCAGCACCTCGTCGCCCGGCCCGACGTCCAATGCCCGCAGTGCCAGGTACAGCGCATCGGTGCCTGAGCCGCATCCCACGGCATAGCCCGCACCACAGTACTCGGCTAACTCTTTCTCCAACTGCGCTACATCCGGCCCCAGGATGAACTGCTGCGAATCGAAGACCCGTTCCACGGCCTCCATCAATTCCGATTTGATGCTCTGGTACTGCGCTTTCAGGTCCAGCAGGGGGATGCGTCGGGGCGGGGGAGTGGTCACGTCTTCATCCTACCCGGATTGAATCTCCGGCCGGGCCGGACGTCCGCGCTAGAATGAAGGTTCTTTCTGGGGCTCGCCCACACTCAAATATGTGCGGAATCGCAGGGTTCGTCTCCTCCTCTGGCACCTCGCCCGACCCGGCTGTGCTCCGGCGCATGTGCGATCGAATCGCGCACCGCGGTCCGGACGGCTTCGGCCAGTACCTGGACACGCGCGCGGCGCTGGGTCATCGCCGCCTGAGCATCATCGACCTGGCCGGCGGCAGCCAGCCCATGACCAATGAGGACGGCTCCCTCCAGGTGGTCTTCAACGGCGAAATCTACAACTACCTGGAGCTGCGCGAGAAGCTCGTCGCTCGCGGCCACGTCTTCCACACCAACTCCGATACCGAAGTCCTTCTCCATCTCTATGAAGATGAGGGCCAGCGCATGCCCGAGTTCCTCAACGGCATGTTCGCCTTCGCCATGTGGGACATCCACCGCCAACAGATCTTCCTCGGCCGCGACCGTCTCGGGAAGAAACCCCTCTACTACTCCACCTCCATCCCCGGCGTGCTCATCGCGTTCGCCAGCGAACTCAAGGCCCTTTGCGAGCTACCTGGCTTCGATCGCTCCGTTGATGCCACCAGCGTCTCGGACTTCCTCGCCCTCTCCTACGTCCCCGAACCCCGCAGCATCTTTCGCGGCGTCTCCAAGCTTCCGGCTGCCTCCACTGTGCTGATCGGCGACGGCCTCCAGCAACAACGGCGCTATTGGTCGCTCAACTACTCCGAGGATCTCTCCAGCCTGCCCCAGGCGATGGAGGAACTCGATGCGCTGTCCGCCGATTCCGTCGCCCGGCGCATGATCAGCGACGTTCCGCTGGGCGCCTTTCTCAGCGGTGGCGTCGATTCCAGCGCCGTGGTCGCCTATATGGCCCGGCACGCTCCGGGCCGGGTGAAATCCTTCTCCATCGGTTTCACCTCAAAGGAGTTTGACGAAACCCGCTACGCCCGCATGGTGGCCGAACGCTACCAGACCGGCCATCGCGAAGAGGTGGTTACCCCCAACATCTCGGAGATGCTGGACGTACTCGTGCGCCACTTCGACGAACCGTTCGGCGACTCCTCCGCCATTCCCACGCTCTACCTCTCGCGCATGACCCGCCAGCACGTCACCGTCGCTCTCTCCGGCGACGGCGCCGACGAGATGTTCGGCGGCTACCGCCGCTACCGCTATGGCGTGCTGGAGGAGCGCATCCGCTCGAAGTTCCCCTCCTGGTTCCGCAAGTCCGCTTTCCGCCTCGGCGGACGCCTCTATCCCAAGCTCGATTTCATGCCGCAGGTCTTCCGCGCCAAGACGCTGCTCACCAACCTCAGTCTCGACCTCGGCGACGCCTACTACAGCAGCATGAGCGTCTTCCGCGATGCCGCGCTCCACCGCATCCTCTCGCCCTCGCTGCGCGGTGAACTGTCAGGCTACGACTCGCGCGACGTCTACCGCCGGCGCTTTCTCGCCCACGCCGGCCTGCCTCCTCTCCAGCAACTTCAGGCCGTCGACGTCGAAACCTACCTGCCCGGCGACATCCTCGTCAAGGCCGACCGTGCCACGATGGCTTACTCCCTGGAAGGCCGCTCCCCCTGGCTCGACTACCGCATCGCCGAACTCGCCGCCCGCATGCCCGCCGCCTGGAAAATCGAGGGTGGCTCCGGCAAGCACATCTTCAAGAAGACCCTGGAGCCGCTCCTGCCTGCCGATGTCCTCTGGCGCCGCAAGATGGGCTTCTCAGTCCCTCTCGCCGAGTGGTTCCGCACCAGTCTCAAGCCCGTCTTCGAAGACGCCGTCCTCTCCGGTCAAGTGCCCTACATCGAGACTGCCGAAGCTCGCAAGCTCCTGGAAGAGCACCTCACCGGCCTACACAACCGCGATCGCTGGCTCTGGAACCTGCTGATGCTCAGCCTCTGGCACCGCGAGTTCGGGATCCACTAGCCGGCGGCCCGGACACCCTCCCGCCCGCTATCGCGCGCAGGCATACAATAATTGGCGTCAGACCGAAGCCGCGCGGCTTCCGGAAGTGCCACTCTCCATGCGATCCATATCCTTCCTCTCCTCCTTCCTGGCCGTCGCCGCCAGTCTCTCAGCAGCGGCCGTCGACCGTGTAAAGATCGACAGCGGCACTCTTGAAACCACCACGCCCCCTGAAAACGGCGTGCGTGTCTTCAAGGGCATTCCCTTTGCTCAACCTCCCATCGGTGACCTGCGCTGGCGTGAGCCCCGGCCCGTGCAGCCCTGGAAGGGCGCACGCAAGGCCGACGACTTCGGGCCGCGCTGCATGCAGCGCACTTCGCCCGGTGCGGACTACTGGTTCCGCAGCGCCACCATGAGCGAGGATTGTCTCTATCTCAACGTCTGGACTCCAGCCAGATCGTCCAAGGAACGCCTCCCCGTCCTCGTCTACGTTTACGGCGGCGGCTTCCAGAACGGTGACGGCTCCGAGCCGCGCTACGACGGGGCGAACATGGCTTCCAAGGGCATCGTAGCCGTCACCCTCAACTACCGCCTCGGCGTCTTCGGCTTCTTTGCCCACCCCGAACTCACCGCCGAATCGTCCCACCACGCCTCGGGCAACTACGGCTTTCTCGACCAGGCAGCCGCCCTCGCCTGGGTCCAGCGCAACATTGCCGCATTCGGCGGCGATCCGAAGCGGGTGACCGTTGCGGGTGAATCGGCTGGATCCATCTCTGTCAGCGCACTCATGGCCTCGCCCGTCTCCAAGAGACTCCTGCATGGCGCAATCGGAGAAAGTGGCGCTCTGATCTCAACCTTGCCGCCGCGCTCGCTCGCGGAAACGGAAGGAGATGGCAGCCAATTCGCTGCCTCCGCCGGAGCGGATTCCCTGAAGACCCTGCGAGCCCTTTCTGCCGAGCAGATCATGGAGGCCACCGTGAAGGGAGCCGGCATGCGCTTCCGCCCGAACCTCGACGGCTACTTCCTGCCCAGGACACTCAAAGAGATCTTCGCCGCCGGCCAGCAGGCCAAGGTGCCCTTGCTGGCCGGTTCGAATACGGAAGAGCAGGGCGCCCGCGCGATCCTCGGTTCCAGCGATCCGACGCCGGGGTCGTTCGCCGCCGCCGTGCGCAGGCTCTACGGCGCTCAGGCTGACGGGGTTCTCAAAGCCTACGCGGCTTCCACGCCGGAGGGGATCCTCCAGGCGGCTACTGACTTGGCCAGCGCACGTTTCATCGGCCATGGTACGTGGAAGTGGGCCGAACTGCACTTGCAGACCGGCGGCCAACCCGTCTATCGCTACATGTATGCGCGCCCCCGTCCCGCCTACACTCCTCTCAACGGCCAGGCCCAGCCGCCAGCGCCGCCCCGGCCCGGCCCCTCCATTCCGCGCGGCGCCGCCCACTCGGCGGAGATCCAGTACGCCTTGGGCAACCTGCCGCTCGATCATCGCTATGCCTGGGATCGCGACGACGCCAAGGTCTCAGAGGTTCTGCAGGGCTACTTCCTCAACTTCATCAAAACCGGCAATCCCAACGGCGCAGGTCTGCCCGAATGGCCCGCATACACCAGCCCCGCTTACCAGAGAATGCGCATCGATGTGACGGCCCAAAGCGAGGCCGAACCCGAGCGCGCGCGCTACCTCGCCCTCGACTCGGCCCTGGCCAACCAGTAAGACTGTTCGGACGCAAAAAGGGCGCCGGCCCCGCTGCTGCTCCATTCCGGGAGACGGAGAGCAGGGAATCGGCGCCCCTTTAACCTGGTCAGAACGAGAACTTCGCCGCGAAGCGGATCTGCCGTTCGCCGCTGGCGCTCGTGATCTCCGTGTAGCCGCCCAATGCCTTCACCGTGCCGTCGGCGTTCAGCGTCATGTTCGACACCGTCGCGCCCGGGTTGCCGAACTGCGGCGTATTGGTCACGCCGAACATCTCCATGCGGACCTGCAGGCCGAAGCGCTCCGTCAATCTGAAATTGCGGAACAGGCTCGCGTCCAGGTTGAAAACGCCCGGCCCGCGCAGGATGTTGCGGCCCGTGGTGCCGAACCGCACGTCCGTCACAGCCTTGAAGGCCAGCGGGTCGAAGTAGGACTGCCCAACGCCGTGGCCACCCAGAATCTGCACGTCGCTCTTGATCTGGTCGGCGGTCTGCGTGTTGCCCTGCGTGTTGACGGACGAGCCGGAAGTGGCCACGTTGAATGGCGTGCCGCTCATCCGGCTCAGAATCCAGTTCGTCTGCCAGCCGCTGGCCAGCGCCGAGGCGAAGCCCGAACTCGCCAGCTTGTGTCCGCGGCCGAAAGGCAGTTCGTAATTGCCGTAGAACTGGAGGTTGTGCTTGCGGTCGAATCCGGCCACCGCCCGGTTTCTGTACAGCATCGGAACCCAGTTCCAGGTGAGGCCCGAATCCGTGTCGTCACCCCAGGAGAACGCCTTCGAAAAGGTGTAGGACACACCCAGCATCGATGCGCCCACGCGCCGTGTGGCCTGCATCTGCAGCCCGTCATACTCGGTCGTGTCGAATGGCGTGTGGTAGGTGATGTTGGAGATGCGCTGGAATTTGGCGTACAGCGCTCGCCCCGTGTTGCCGCCACCCGGGCCGGAGGCGTTGATGTTCTGGTTGACCGTCTGCCGGATCCCCCGGCTTCCGACGTAGGCCGCCTGCACGTTCACCTTGGCGCCCAGGTCACGCTGGATCGTGAAGTTCCAGCTCTCCACATAGCCGCGGTGGAACACCTGCGGGAATGTCGTTGTGCCCACCGCCAGCGGCAGCGGGAAAACGTCCAGGCTCAGGTCCGGGCCGGCGACGATTGGAATGCCCGTACGCAGCGTGCCGGCCGCCTGAAAGCTGGTGGCTCCGGAATACTGTGTGGAGATCGTCGCCGGATAGTCGTCACGCAGGTAACGGAAGGAGTTCGGGTCGATGCTGATGCCCCCGCCGGCGCGAATCACGGTCTTCTCGTTCAGGCGGTAGGCGATGCCCAGTCGCGGTGCGATCTGGCCCTTGCCCACGTCGTAGCCGCCGCGGTACACCAAATCTGTGTTCGGATCGTAGCGCTCTCCGGCCCAGTGGTCGCGCCGCGGCGCCGGGTAAAACTCATACCGGATGCCGTAGTTGAGAGTCAGTTTGCGGTTCACCTGCCAACTGTCGCGAGCGTAAATGCCGTAGGAAGGCATGCGCACCGTGGCCGGGTTCAGGTATTGCACGTCCTTGCCCATGCCCTGTGGCAGGCCCAGCAGGAAGTCGCCCCAACTGTTGTAGCCCGTCGTGGAGGTGCCGCCGTTCAACGACGTCAGGCCGCCGCTGAAATTGAAGCCGCCGCGCGGGCCGTTCGAAGCCTGCGGCTGGAAGTGGTTGATGTCGTACTTGCTGTACTCAAAGCCGAAGCGCATTGAGTGGGCGCCCTTCATCACAGCCAGGTTTGTTGTCGCCACATACTGCGGATCGCGGAACTGGAAAGGGTTCGACACATTCGGGTTGCCGATGCTCGAGAATGTGTTGAACGTGAATCGCGGATAGCCGCTCTGCAGATAATCCGTGCCGTTCGTGCCCGGGATTTTCAGCACGTCCAGGCCGTAGTTCTTGCCGAGGTCGATGTTCTTCGCACTCAAAGCCAGCCGCGTGTAGCCGACGTTGGCGTCCAGCAGCATGCTGGGCGAGAACGTGTAGGTGCCGCCGATGCCGGCCGTCTGGATCAGGCCCGGCGCCGTACCCGGCTGACCGCCGCCCGTTGCGTCGCCCAGCGCTTCACCCAGCGAAGGCGGATCGAAGAACTCATAGGGCGAGAAGCTGTAGCGGCCGAACATCTGGAACTTCTCCGACGGGTTGTAGTTCACCTTGAAATCGACGTTGTCGCGCAGCGCCGTGTAGCGGCCCACCGCCAGGTAGTTGTTCGGGAAGACAGACTGGTTCGGCGCCGGAATCAGGTTCTGCATATAGGTGGACGCCGGATCCATGCGGTTCGCCGGAATGGTGTTGTCCGGGAAGGGCGTCCGGCCAGTGCCATTGGTGGCGCCGGTGGTTGGATCGAACAGCGTCGTGCCCGTGCCGCTGAAGTTGCCCTGCCGCATCGCCGCCGTTGGCACGGTGCGAAGCGCGGTCACAGCCCGCCGCCGCGTCGTCCGCTCCCAGTCGCTGAAGAAGAACAGCTTGTTCTTTACGATCGGGCCGCCGATCGCGCCGCCAAATTGATTTTGAAGGTCCTTGGGAGCCCGGTTCGGATCGCCCGTGCACGAATACAGGCAATAGAAGTAGGTCCTCGCCTTGATCGCGCTGTTGTTGTGATACTCCCACGCCGCTCCATGGAAATCGTTCGTCCCCGACTTGATGCTCACGTTCACCGCCGCGCCGCCCGCCATGCCCTGCTCGGCGTCGAAGCTGTTGGTCACCACGTTCACCGTCTCCACTGCCTCCACCGGAGGGACGTAGGCCACAATGCGCGGCAGCCAGGGATGGCTGATCGTCGCCCCATCCACCCTCGTGTTGTTGTTCGACTGAGGCATGCCGTTGGCCTGCGTGGCCATCGAACGCTGCGGGTTGCCCGAGTCCGAGTGGACCTCGCCCGGCGGAGTGAAGCCCGGCAGGATCTTGTAGAGCCCCTGGAAGTTCCGCCCCTGTGAGTTCATCAGCGGCAGATCTACAACCTGATTGGACTGGATGACGCTATTGATGTCCGCGCGGTCGGTTTGCAGAGTCACCGAGGCGGCGTTTACCGTTACGCTTTCGTGAACCTGCGATACCGTAAGCTGCCCGTCCACGCGCAGCGTGGTGTTCTGCGAAATCGTCACACCCTCCACGACGCGCGTATTGAACGCCTTCGCGGACATCGTCAGCTTGTACTTGCCCGGCTGTAGATCGTTGAAGAAGTATGCGCCGCGCTCATCCGTCTGTATCGTCTTGACGATGCCGGTGCCCTCGTTGAGCGCTTCTACCTTGGCGTCCGGTATGGCCGCCGAGGATGCATCGGTCACGATGCCGGTGAGTGATCCGTAAAGGGTTTGCGCGCCGACTGGAATCGCCAGGCCCGCCGTTAGCAAAACAACCACCAATCTGCACGTCAACATGCGGAGGGGCATATTCTCACCTCGGAGTGATTCGTAGTGCCTACATGCTCTTTCGGGACAGCTCAGACCCCTGCAAAGCGGAATTCAGTATATATCCGTTAATCTTGGAAGACATCTGAATTCTGTAGTTTTTTAATGTTTCCTTCCGCACACCCGCTGCGCGCCACTTTGCACCCCCGCGCTCCGGCCCGCCCCGAGTCAAAAAGTGGTGGTCGGAGCGGATCCACCTTGACGGCCGCCGCGCCCAGTGGGCACGCCGCGCACTGCTCGCCGGCCGTCTTCGATCTCACCCAGCGGGCTCGATCGACGGTGCGTCGTGCCGGTCAGGCTCAAATCGCCCGCCCATTCATGGAAAGCAGCGCTGCCCCTCTGCGTGTTCGCAAGCCACTCCGCACCGCCATTTTATGCGTGTTGCCATCTGCCACCTGCTCATGCACTACACGGTCGCAGGCGCCGATGTCCCCAACGGGGAGGACGAACCGCTGCAGACAATCGAAAAACGATGCTCCTGGAAGTAGCGGGGCTGGAAAAGTAAAGACAAGTGGCGTATCCTTTAATTTTCGTGAGCGCAATTAAAGGATGGTTGAACGGCGTGGAAGGCCAAACGAATCAGCGGCTTGGAAGGTACATCTCCCACGAAGTGGGCGGTGAAGTCGTCCGCGCGTACGTTCCTCCACCCCTTCCACCCGATCCGGCGGTGCGATTGGACGGACTCCAGCTCCTGCTTGAGCAGGCCAATCAATCCCTGGGCAGACTCGACGGTTTGGCCTCGGTGCTTCCGGACCTTGGACTGTTTCTCTACACCTACGTTCGCAAAGAGGCGGTGCTCTCGTCTCAGATTGAGGGAACGCAATCGTCGCTGTCAGACCTCCTGATGTTCGAAAGCGACGAAGTCCCCGGAGTTCCAATCCACGACGTGCAGGAAGTGTCCAACTACGTTGCCGCGCTAAATTATGGCCTCGCGCGGTTGCAGGGGGGCTTCCCACTCTCGTTGCGCTTGATGAGGGAGATTCATGGAGTGCTTCTGTCGGAGGGCAGGGGAAGCACGAAAGAACCAGGGGAGTTTCGGCGGAGTCAGAACTGGATAGGCGGCACTAGGCCAGGGAATGCGGCCTTCGTCCCGCCGCCTCCGGATCTCGTGATGGAGTGCATGGGCGCACTGGAGAAGTTTCTCCATGAGGACCGGCGCGACATTCCTCCTCTCGTGCGAGCCGGGCTCATACACGTGCAGTTTGAGACGATCCACCCGTTCTTGGATGGAAACGGCAGGCTCGGACGCCTGCTCATCACGTTCTTGCTTTGCGCATGCGGAGCGCTTCGGTCGCCGCTACTGTACCTGAGCCTGTTCTTCAAGAGCAATCGCCAGACCTACTACGACCTGCTGATGCAAGTTCGGGAGAAGGGGGACTGGGAAGCGTGGTTGGAGTTCTTCCTCACCGGAGTGCGAGAGACCGCTGAGCAAGCCGTTGGCGCAGCGCGCCGCATCCTCGACTTGCTGGACGCGGACCGCAGAAAGATCGAAGCACTCGGTCGGCCTGCGGCGTCGGCGCTGCGCGTGTTTCAGCATGCGCAGACGAACCCAATTCTCTCCATACAGACTACATCGGAGAAGGTCGGCACCTCGTTTCCGACCGTAACAGCTGCCGTGGGCCACATGCAGAAGCTTGGCATTCTGCGAGAAGTCACCGGCAAGCGCTGGCGGCGCCTGTTCGTGTACGACGCCTACTTGAACATCCTCAACGAAGGCACGGAACCGCTGCGTTGAGGCACTGCGGCGCTAGGATGAACATGGATTATCCGCAAAGCTTGTTGCATGCAGTCGATCGCTGGCAGAAAGGTGGGGACGCAGCAGCGAAGGCCAAGAGAGGGCAAAGACTGAAAAGAGAAGTGGACGCACTGAGCGATCCGCTTCTGCGACGTTGTCCCCCGCTAAGAGAACACACAACCTGAGGTAGTACTTGAAGTTGAGTCAGTGTCTCTGCCAGAAATTTGGTCCTGGGGAGGCTCAGGTAGCCCGATTGAGGAACTAGCAGAAATCATCCATGGACGCGCGCCTACGGAAGGCGAGTTTTGAGGAAGTTCTTGACCTGCGGCCAGATCCATACACAAGCGTTAGGATCTGGCGGTGAGGGTGGGATTCGAACCCACGGAACCCGTAAGGGTTCAACGGTTTTCGAGACCGCCCGATTCAACCACTCTCGCACCTCACCATACACCAAACTACAGGATTTGCCGTGATTTCGCAAATCCGCCCCCCGTCCGGACCAATGATAAAATGCCCTTTCCGTAGGTCTCTCACCCTTGCCGAGCCGCCACCCCAGCCACTCGCTCCCCGCCGCCGCCCGGCTCTTCCTCGCCATCTCCACCACCCTACTCCTCGCCGCCGCCGCTTCCCCCATCCTCCGACGGCTTCAGGCCGACCGCCTCGTCTCCACCAATCCCACCCCGGCCCAGCTCTCCACGGCAGCTCAGCTCGATCCACTCAACGATCTCTATCCCATCCTCCTCGCCCAAGCCCGGCAGGACCGCGGCCTCGACCCCCTTCCCGCCTGGCGCGCCGCAATTGCAGTCAACCCACGCCGCCCCCTTTCGCTCACCCAATCCGCCATCGCCGCCGAACTCGCCGGCGACCCTGCCGAAGCCGAACGCCTCCTCCTCCAGGCCGCCCATTACAACCAACTCTGGCTGCCCCGCTGGTCTCTCGCCAACTTCCACGCCCGCCTCGGCCACCAGGCCCAAACTCTCCACTGGGCCCGCCTCGCCTTCGAACGATCCCACGGCGATCGCACCGCTCTCTTCCGCCTTTGCCTGGATGCCGGCGCCTCTCCGGATCAGATCCTCGACCAGATCCTCCCCCACACCCCAGACACGCTCGGCTCCTTCACCCACTTTCTCGCCGCCGATCCCGCTGCCCCACCCCAAACCCTGCATCGCTCAGCGAGCCTGCATCTCGCCGCCCGCTCTCCCGATCCGCTCCCCGCCGCCCTCCACGCCACCAACGCCCTCATCGCGGCCCATCAATCCGCCCTCGCCCTCGACCTCTGGGCCCGGCTCTCCACCCTCCGCCTTCTCCCCTATCCTCCGCACGATCCCGCCAACCCCCTGGTCAATCCCGCCTTCCTCCAGCCCCTGCCCGGCCGCGGTTTCGACTGGTCCATCCCTGAAATCCCTGGCGTCGAGTCGTTCCCCGGCATCCCCACGAACGGCATCAAGTTCCTCTTCTCCGGCCAGCAGCCCGAAACCGCTACCCTCGCCCAGCAAACCCTGGTGCTCGCAGGCGGCCGCCCCTGGACCCTCTCCTTCGCCTCCCAAACTCTCCAAATCGAAGCCGCCGCCAACGGCCTTGCCTGGACCCTCACCCCTCTCGGCTCACTGCAGCCTCTCCCCGCGCAAGCTCTCCCCAATCTCACCTCCGAGGAGTGGACAGACCACTCCATCACCTGGCAGCTCCCGCCCGGCGAAGCGCTCTACCTGCTCTCTCTCGACCTGCGCCGCCTCAGCGGCCACACCCGCATCGAAGGCGAAGCCCGCTTCCGCGACCTCCGGTTCCGTGAGGCCCGCCCATGACCGCCGCCCCGCGCTACTCCCTCTTCGCCGGCTACGCTGTCTCCGCCCTGCTCGCCTTCGGGGTGCTGACCCTCTGGGTTCGCGGCCGCTGGGCCGTCGCCGCCTTCCAGCTCGCACTCTTCGCCGTCGCCGCCGCCTGGCTCTGGGCCTACGCCTGGATCGGCGGCCCCCTGCGGCTCCGCCTCTCTCTCCTCCCGCTGGCCTTCGTCCCCCTCTGGGCCACGGTCCAACTACTGGCCGGCACGACTCTCGCGCCCTGGTACACCTCCGAAATCGCCCTCACCTGGCTCGCCTGCCTGCTCGCCGCGTTCCTCCTGCTCCAGGCCGCCTCCAGCCAGCCCTTCCGGCGCTGGTTCGCCAACGCGCTTCTGATCTTCGGCTCTCTCCTCGCCGTCCAGGCGCTCCTGCAGCTCTTCACCAGCCGCGGCGACGTCTTCTGGATCTTCCCCAGCGGCTACTCCGACCGCGTCCTCGGCCCCTTCGTCTACCACAACAAATACGCCCAGTTCATCGAACTCATCTTCCCCATCGCTCTGTGGCGCGCCATCACGCGCCGCCGCCTTGCCCCACTCTGCCTGGTTGCCGCGGCCATCATGTTCGCCGGCGTGGTGGCCGGCGCCTCCCGCTCCGGCTTTGCCATCCTGCTGCTCGAAATGGCGGCCGTGCTCTTCTTCGCCTGGCGGCGCCAATTCCTTACGGCCCGCGCCGCCGCTCTCATCGCCCTGCAAGGCATGGCGCTGCTCTTCCTCTGGGGCTTCCTGGCCGGATGGGAGTTCCTCGCCCAGCGCCTCACCGGGATCGATCCGCTCTCCGACCACCGCTGGCCCATCATGCTCTCCACCTTGCACATATTCGCCCGCTATCCGCTCTTCGGATGCGGCCTGGGCGCCTGGCCCACGGTCTACCCGGAGTTTGCCACCTTCGACATCGGCCTCGTTGTGAATCAGGCCCACTCCGATTGGCTTCAGTGGGCTGCTGAGGGCGGCTTCCCCCTCCTCCTCGCCATGCTCTCCTTCACCGCCCTGCTCGCCCGCCCCCTCGTCCGCTCCGTCTGGGGCATCGGCTTCCTGGCCGTGCTCCTGAATGCCGCCATCGATTACCCCTTCCAGCAGCTCCCTGCCTTCTCCGCCCTGCTGATCTCCACCGCCATCCTCGCCGCCGAAGACGGCCACGCCGATCTCAATACTCCCACCTGCTGATACAATCCCAGCCATGACTGAAGGCCCGGCCCTCATCTTTCTTACGATCGGCGCCATCGCCCTTCTCCTGGGCCTCATCCTCTTCGCCAAGCTCCACGCCTTCCTCGCCCTGCTCATCACCAGCATGGCCCTCGGCCTCAGCGCCGGCATGGCCCCGTTGAAGGTGCTCAAATCCATGCAATCCGGCTTCGGCGAAGCTCTCGGCTTCATCGCCGTCGTCGTCTCGCTCGGCGCCATGGTCGGCCGTCTTCTCGAACACTCCGGCGGTGGCCGCGCGCTCGCCGAATGGATGCTCTCCAAGACGGGCCGCCGCCAGGCCGTCTGGGCCGTCCTCTTCTCTTCTTTCCTCGTCGGTCTCCCCATCTTCTTCGAGGTCGGCTTCATCATCCTGGTCCCGCTGGCCTACTCACTCGCACGCGAGTCCAAGAAGAGCCTCCTCTACTTCGGACTACCCATGGCCGCCGCCCTCACCGTCACCCACGCCATGGTTCCGCCTCACCCCGCTCCGGCCGCCGCCGCCCAACTCCTCGGCGCCGACATGGGCAAAGCCATTCTCTACGGCGCCATTCTCTCCATCCCCATGGCCATCTCCGGCGGCATCTTCTACGGACTCTGGATCTCGCGCCGCATGTTCATCCCCGTCCCCGAATCCGCCGCCGTTCCCGCCGGTGCCCAACAGAATCCGCCCCACAACGCCCTCACGGTTCTCATCCTCACCCTCCCCGTCCTCCTCATCTTCGCCTCCTCCATTGCGGACTTCCTTCAATCGCCGGTCCGCCCCCTCCTGAACTTCCTCGGACACCCCTTCACCGCCCTCATCCTCACCACTCTCGCCGCCATCTACTTCTACGGCTACCGCCGCGGCCTCTCCCGAGACGCTCTCCTCAAGATGACCACCGAAGCCCTCATGCCCGTCGGCACCCTCCTCGCCATCATGGGCGGCGGCGGAGCTTTCAAGCAGATCATCGTCGACTCCGGCGTCGGCCCCTACATCGGCCGCCTCCTCGCCTCTTCCTCCGTCTCTCCGCTCATCCTCGCTTACCTCGTCTCCGCCGGCATGCGCGTCGCCCAGGGCTCCGCCACCGTCGCCATCATCACCGCCGGCGGCATCGTCGCCCCGCTCGTCAAAGACATCCCCGGCTACTCGCCCGAAATGATCCTTCTCGCCCTCTGCTGCGGCGGCACCGTGCTCTCGCATGTCAACGACGCCGGCTTCTGGCTCGTCAATCAGTGTTTCGGAATGACCGTCCCCCAAACTCTCCGCTCCTGGACCGCCATGAAGGTGGTCACCTCCTTCGTCGGCATCGCCATCGTGCTCGCGCTTCAGGCGCTGCTTCAATAAACTATCCCGTAGGCATCTCTATGAAACGCATTCTTCCCCTTCTGTTGCTTGCCGCACTCACCGCTTGCCGCACAGGCACACCCACAGCCGCCGATGCCCAGGCTTTGGTCGATAAAGCCGAAGCCGAGTCATTCGATCTCGCTCACGAGGCCGGCCAGGCCTCCTGGGTCGCCGCCAATTTCATCACCCAGGACACCGAGGCCCTCTCAGCCAAGGCTGCCGAGCGCTCCGTCAACGCCGCGGTCCGCTACGCCAAGGAGGCCGCCCGCTTCGACAACGTCCAACTCCCGCCCGAACTCGCCCGCAAGATCAAACTCCTCAAACTCTCCCTCACTCTCCCCGCGCCCTCCGATCCCAAAGACGCCGCCGAGATGACGCGCCTCGCCGCCGCCCTCGAAGCCGCCTACGGCAAAGGCAAATACTGCCCCGGCGGCGATCCGTCCAAGTGCCTGAACATCGACGACATCACCAAAATCATGGCCTCCAGCCGCGATCCCAAGCAACTCCTCGACGCCTGGTCCGGCTGGCACACCGTCGCCCCGCCCATGAAGAAAGACTTCGTTCGCCTCGTCGAAATCACCAACAAGGGCGCCAAGGAGCTCGGCTTCTCCGACACCGGCGCCCTCTGGCGCAGCCAGTACGACATGCCCCCCGACGAGTTCGCCAAGGAACTCGACCGCCTCTGGGCCCAGGTCAAGCCCCTCTACGACCAGCTCCACGCCTACGCCCGCTGGAAGCTCCGCGAAAAGTACGGCAAGGACGCCGTCCCCGAAAACGGCCCCATTCCCGCCCACCTCCTCGGCAATATCTGGGCTCAACAATGGGATAATCTCTACCCCATCCTAGCCCCCGCCGGCGCCGATCCTGGCTACGACCTCTCCAGCATCCTCAAGCAGCGCAAGACCGATCCCATCCAGATGGTCAAATACGGCGAGGCCTTCTTCACCTCTCTCGGCTTCGCCCCTCTGCCCCAGACCTTCTGGGAGCGCTCTCTCTTCGTCCGCCCGCGCGACCGCGACGTCGTCTGCCATGCCTCCGCCTGGGACGTCGACAACATCGACGACCTCCGCATCAAAATGTGCATCGACATCACCGCCGACGACTTCAATACCATTCACCACGAACTCGGCCACAACTTCTACCAGCGCGCCTACAACAAGCAGTCCATGTCGTTCCGCAACTCCGCCAACGACGGTTTCCACGAAGCCATCGGCGACACCATCGCGCTCTCCATCACCCCCGAATACCTCGTCAAGCTCGGCTTCATCCAGAAAGCGCCGGATCCCTCCAAGGACCTCGGACTCCTGCTCCGCCGCGCGCTCGATAAGGTTGCCTTCCTCCCCTTCGGCCTCCTCATCGATCAGTGGCGCTGGAAGGTCTACTCCGGCCAGATCACCCCTGAGCAGTACAACAAGGCCTGGTGGGAACTGCGCCTCAAATACCAGGGCATCGCTCCGCCCTCGGCGCGCGGCGAAGAGTTCTTCGATCCCGGCGCCAAGTACCACGTCCCCGCCAACGTCCCCTACACCCGCTACTTCCTCGCCCACATCCTCCAGTTCCAGTTCCACAAGTCTCTCAGCGAACTCGCAGGCTGCAAGGACCCCGTCCACCGCTGCTCCATCTACCAGAGCCAGGAGGCCGGAAAACGCCTCGATGAGATGCTCCAGATGGGCCAGAGCAAGCCCTGGCAGGATGCCCTCGAGAAGGTCACCGGCACCCGCCAGATGGACGGCAATTCCGTGCGCGCTTACTTCAAGCCGCTGGAAGACTGGCTCATCGAGCAGAACAAGGGCAAGCCCGTAGGATGGTAGCAATGCGCCGCAGAACCTTCCTGAAAACCCCCGCCGCCGCCGCTGTGCCCGCCGCCGCTCCCAACGACCGGATCGGCGTCGCCGTCATCGGCTGCGGCGGCATGGGCCGCGCCGACCTCGCTGATTTCCAGAAGCAGCCCGAAGTCGAAATCCGTGCCGTCTGCGACGTCTTCCGTCCCAACGCTCAGGCCGCCGCCAAACTCTGTACCGGCACCCCAGAGATCTACTCCGACTACCGCCGCATCCTCGAACGCAAAGACATCGACGCCGTCATCGTCGCCACCCCCGACCACTGGCACCCCCTCATCGCCGTCCAGGCCTGCAATGCCGGCAAGGACGTCTACGTCGAAAAACCCATCTCGCACAATGTGCGCGAAGGCCGCCTCATGGTCGAGGCCGCCCGGCGCAACTCGCGCGTCGTCCAGGTCGGCATCCAGCAGCGCTCCGGCGCCCACTTCCAGCGCGCCGTCGCCGCCGTCCAGGAGGGCAAAATCGGCAAAGTCCACTTCGCCCAATGCTGGAACCATAACTACTCCTCCAATCCCAAGGGCGCCGGCAACCCGCCCGACGCCCCCGTGCCCGAAGGCCTCGATTGGGACATGTGGCTCGGCCCCGCGCCCAAAATCCCCTACAACCCCGCCCGCCGCAACTTCCGCGCTTTCTGGGACTACGCCGGCGGCGAACTCACCAACTGGTGCGTCCACCTCATCGACGTCGTCCACTGGGCCCTCCAGGTCGATACCCCCCTCACCGTCACCAGTTCCGGCGGCAAGTGGTTCTACCAGGACGCCCGCGAATGCGCCGACACCCAGGAAGTCCTCTGGGAGTACCCCGGCAACCTCCTCGTCCGCTACTCCACCCTGACCCACAACAGCTACGGCCCTAACGGCCACCCCGGCAACAAGAGCTTCGGCAGCTACGGTGTTCTCCTCCAGGGCACCAAGGGCACCATCTTCATCGACCGCGCCGGCTACGAAATCACCCCTCAGATGGAGCCTCACTCCGAAAAACAGAGCGCCGGTTCCAGCGCCGCCTACGATGACCTCATCGGGTACGGCCAGTTCTATACGGCCCTCACTCCCGCCGAACGCGGCGCCACTTCGTTCCAGCACCTGCCCCACGTCCGGAACTTCCTCGATTGCATGAAGTCCCGCCAGAAGCCTGCCGGCGACATCGAGATCGGTCACAAGAGCACCGCCACCTGCCTCATCGGCAACATCGCCCTCCGCACCGGCGAGAAACTCCGCTGGGACGGCGCCGCCGAGCGCTTCACCAATAGCGAGGCCGCCAACGCCATGCTCCGCCGTGACTACCGCGCCCCCTGGTCCCTCCCCGGCCTCTAGAAGACTGCCGCGGAGCCCGAGCCGGCCGGCCGCCGGCACAGCCTTTGGGGCCGCGTGGTCTCGCTCCCCCAGCTTCGCCGGCGCTGCCTTCCTCCTCACTGTGGGAGGCTGCCACTGTGTCGCGGCCGAAGCGGGTATTCCCGCCGCCGGCTGCTCTTCGGCAGGCGGTCGAGTCCGGTTCCCTTGACAATGTAGGAACGGGGCATTAGGATCGCTAGTTAGGAAAATTAACTAACCATGGCGGCCGGCGGCATGGCTGCCCGTGCCCGGGGACGATGATCATGCCTGAGATTCCGCGAACAGGCACTGGAGAATCAAAATGAACTCTGTCGATCCGGATCAGGCCCATTCGCTCCACCGCGACTTCGAAGAGAAGTTCGAGCGGGTGAAACGGCTCTACTTCTCCCGCGATCCCCGCCACTGGCCTTGCTTTGCCGACGCGGGTTTCCGGGATGTCTCCTCATTCCGCGCGCTGCATCTGGCCCCGCATCTGAGGCTTGGCGCATACTCTGATGGCGAATCGCTGGCGCGCAAGTTGCAGGCCGAAACAGATATCCCCGAGCAAAGCAGGCCGCCCGACGGCTGCCCAAACAGCATGCTCCGCTTCGCCGCCGCGATGTCCAAAGACTGGGAAAACCCCTCCTCCGCCGAAAATGTGATCACCATGCCGTGCGACCCGGCCATCTACGGCGCGATGCTGGGGACGCTGGCGAACGCCAATCTCGTCTATGAAGAGTATGCCGGCATGGCCAGCGAGCTCGAAAAAGTAGTGGTGAGGCAGATCGCCAATCTGGCTGGCTACGACCCCGATCGCGCTTCGGGCTTCTTTACGCAAGGCGGAACGTTCTGCAATCTCTACGGCTATCTGGCGGGCATCCGCAAGTCTCTTCCCGAGGCCAAGCACCATGGCATGGGATATACCCACGACTACCGCATCATCAACTCGCAAGGCGGCCACTACTCCAATATCACGAACCTTTCTCTGCTGGGAGTGGATATCCGCAAGCGGGCCATCCGCATCAAGATCAGCAACAACAACAACATCGACCTCCAGGACCTCGAGCGCCAACTGAGGGCGTGCTTCGATGTCGGCAGTGTGGTTCCCGCCATCATGCTCACCATGGGCACCACGGACACCTTCGCCGTCGACCCCGTGAAGGCCGTGCATGACTTGCGCAACAGGCTCTGCCTCCAATACGGCATCGACGTCAAGCCTCACATCCACGTCGATTCGGCCATCGGCTGGACCATGCTGTTCTTCCTCGGCTACGACTTCGATGAGAATCCCCTCCAGATCAACGGGGCGACGCTCGCCGGTCTCCGCCGCAACGTGGAGATGTTCCGTGAACTCCGCTACGCGGACTCCTTTACGGTCGACTTTCAAAAGTGGGGCTACGCCCCCTACACTTCAAGCCTTGTCATGTTCGCCGACCGGAGTGATTTGAAGTTCCTGGAGAACGACCCTGAAAACTTCAGCTACTTCGAAGACGAACTGCAGGGGCACTCTCACTTGCAGGCGACCATCGAGTGCTCCCGTGGCGCCGCCGGCGTCTTCGCCGCCTATGCGGCCTTGAACTTCCTCGGGATCGAGGGCTACCAGGTCGTGCTCGCGCATTGCCTTCAGAACGCCGACTACTTCCGGCACAGGCTGCGGCAGTTGGGCTTCGCAAAAGTCATCGCGCCCGAAAACGCGGGGCCCAGCGTCGGCTTCCGCCTCTACAATCCAGACGGAGTCTCCGACGCTGAGGCCGAATTCGCCGTTGAACAGCACCGTCAGCCAGACAAGGAATACCTCGAGCGGCTGTCGGCCAACAGCGCCTTCCACCGGCAGGTATTCCTGGATCGGGGCAAAGTGGGGCTCTACACGAACTGGGTATCGTTCATCGCCCACACGTCTTACGATGAGACCGGGCGATGCCACCGGTTGCCTGGCGAGAAAGCGGTGTTTCTGAACCCCGCCACGACGCGCCGCCAGATCGACGAGTTCATCCACCACATCCTGGGCCCGAACCCCGGCCAGCACCTCCACGGCGCCGGACCGGCGGCATAGAATCAACTCCATGCGGCGCAGCGGAACAGCCGCGCGCACACCATGTACCAGAGTTCCGGCGGACTTCCGGCCGTCGCTCAACGCGCGCCCTTTGAATTGACATTTCAGTACTAGTGCGTCCAGAATCAGACATCTCCTGTGTTGATTCCGATATCGACGTCTTATATAGTGAATGTTGGGTCGCTTTTCTAACTACTTTACAGGTCTGATCCCCCTCGACACGCTGGCCCAAGGTGTCAGGAACTCCGAAAATCCGCAGACCGGGAGGTTTCGATCGATGTTGCCCACCACAGCCCTGTCCGCCCTTGCGCGGCAGGCATCTTTGAATCACGGAGGCAGTTGGACCCGCGTCATTCTGTCTCTGCTGTTGCTGGCTTTCCTCGCGACGGCTGGCTCCATGCCGGTTTTCGCTCAACCCGAGCACCACGGCGGTGAAGCGAACCTGGTTCTGCCGGACCTCGACCAGGCCCAGTTCCTGGGCGGCCTCGGCGGCCGCACCCTGCTCATGATCGGCCTCGTGGTCTGTGCCCTCGGCCTCCTCTTTGGCCTCATGATCTTCACCAAGCTGAAGAACATGCCGGTGCACAAGTCGATGCTCGAAGTCAGTGAGCTGATCTACGAGACCTGCAAAACTTACCTCTTCACCCAGGGCAAGTTCCTGCTGATTCTCGAGTGCTTCATCGGCGTCGTCATCGTCTTCTACTTCGGATTCCTCCAGGCCATGCCGCTGTTCAAGGTGGTCATCATCCTGCTGTTCTCCCTCATCGGGATCGCCGGCAGCTTCGGTGTCGCCGCCTTCGGCATTCGCGTCAATACCTTCGCCAACTCCCGTACCTCCTTCGCCGCACTCAAGGGCAAGCCCTTCCCCTGTTACGACATCCCCCTGCAGGCCGGCATGAGCATCGGCATGATGCTCATCTCCGTCGAGCTCTTCCTCATGCTCTGCATCCTGCTCTTCATCCCCGGTGACCTGGCCGGCTCCTGCTTCATCGGCTTCGCCATCGGCGAGTCGCTCGGCGCCGCCGCCCTCCGCATCGCCGGCGGCATCTTCACCAAGATCGCCGACATCGGCGCCGACCTCATGAAGATCGTCTTCAAGATCAAGGAAGACGACGCCCGCAACCCCGGCGTCATCGCCGACTGCACCGGCGACAACGCTGGCGACTCGGTTGGGCCCTCCGCCGACGGCTTTGAAACTTACGGCGTCACCGGCGTCGCCCTCATCAGCTTCATCCTCCTCGGCATCAACGAGAAGTTCGCTGGCCCCACCTACCAGACCATCCAGGTCCAGCTCCTCATCTGGATCTTCGTCATGCGCGTCATGATGGTCATCGCCTCCGCCGGCAGCTACTTCCTCAACGACATCGTCGCCCGCGGCAAATACGGCAACGCCGACCGCATGAACTACGAGCAGCCCCTCACCAACCTGGTCTGGCTCACCTCCATCATCTCCATCGCCATCACCTACGTCGTGAGCTATCTCATGATCCCCGAACTCAAGGGCGATACCTCCCTCTGGTGGAAACTCTCCACCGTCATCAGTTGCGGCACCCTCGCCGGCGCGCTCATCCCCGAGTTCGTCAAGGTCTTCACCTCCACCGAATCCCGCCACGTCCGCGAAGTCGTCATCGCTTCCAAGGAAGGCGGCCCCTCCCTCAACATCCTCTCCGGCCTTATCGCCGGCAATTTCTCCTCCTACTGGCTCGGCTTCGCCATGCTCTCCCTCATGAGCATCGCCTACTGGGTCTCCACCATGGGCCTCGGCTCTCTCATGATGGCTCCCGCCGTCTTCGCCCTCGGTCTCGTCGCCTTCGGCTTCCTCGGCATGGGCCCGGTCACCATCGCCGTCGACTCCTACGGCCCCGTCACCGACAACGCCCAGTCCGTCTACGAGCTCTCCACCATCGAGCAGCTCCCCGGCATCGAAGCTGAAATTCAGAAGGACTTCGGCTTCAAGCCCGACTTCGAAAGGGCCAAGGACAACCTCGAAGAGAACGACGGCGCCGGCAATACCTTCAAGGCCACTGCCAAGCCCGTCCTCATCGGTACCGCCGTCGTCGGCGCCACCACCATGATCTTCTCGATCATCGTGGCCCTCACCAACGGCCTCGACCCCGCCCTCGTCGGCAACCTCTCCATCCTCCACACTCCGTTCTTCTTCGGCTTGATCGCCGGCGGCGCCGTGATCTACTGGTTCTCCGGTGCTTCCTGCCAGGCCGTCTCCACTGGCGCTTACCGCGCTGTCGAGTTCATCAAGCAGAACATCAAGCTCGAAGGCGCCACCAAGGCCAGCGTCTCCGACTCCAAGAAGGTCGTTGAAATCTGTACCCAGTACGCCCAGAAAGGTATGTTCAATATCTTCGTCGGCGTCTTCTTCGGTACCCTCGCCTTCGCCTTCATCGAAGAGTTCTTCTTCATCGGCTACCTCGTCTCCATCGCCCTGTTCGGTCTCTATCAGGCCATCTTCATGGCCAACGCCGGCGGCGCCTGGGACAACGCCAAGAAGATCGTCGAAACCGAAATGAAGGCCAAGGGCACTGACCTGCACGCGGCTTGCGTCGTCGGCGACACTGTCGGCGATCCTTTCAAGGACACCTCCTCGGTGGCCCTCAACCCCATCATCAAGTTCACCACCCTCTTCGGCCTCCTCGCCGTTGAGCTCGCGGTCTCCATGCGGAACCAGGGTAACGCCGGCCTCACCAGCATCCTCGCCGTCGTCTTCCTCGCTATCTCCATGGCTTTCGTTTACCGCTCCTTCTACGGGATGCGCATCGAGAGCAAGTAGGACCTCACCAATACAACAAGAGGGCAGCCCGGAAGGGCTGCCCTCTTGTTGTCTCCGCCCACCCTCACTATCGTTCTCCCCAAGGCATCCCCCCTCAGTCCGGCCGGAGGAGTCCCCCCCAGACAGGGCATGCACCCAACCCAAACCAACGCGAGGGCGTCCCCCAACAGGAAAGGCCGCCCCGAAGGGCGGCCCATCTTAAACCCAACTCACTTCTACTGCCTACGCTTCGTCGTCGTTGTCCTCATTCTTCGTGGAAGCCTTCGGCTTAGCCGTCCCCGAACTCTTGCCCGAACCTTCCGAGCCCTGTAGTTCCGGAATCCCCAGCACGCCGCCCAGTTTTCCGATCGATGACAGATCCAGCGGCCCGTCGATGTGCACGATCGAAACCTCTCTCGGCTCCGCCGCCACAATCAGGAACCCCGCGGACTTGCCGTCCGGCCCCTTCTGAATCAGGATGTCCGTGAACCCGCCCTTCTCCTTCGTCGAGATGATGTTCACCCAGTTGCCCGACGACGTGACCTTGTCGCGGAACGCCCGCACCACCTCCACGTCGTACAGCCCCTTCTCGTCGAACTCATAGCTGCGCACCTGGACTGACTTGAGCACCTTCACCACTTCGCCCAGGTTCTTGGTCCCTTGGCCGCCATTCACGCCCGCAATCAGGCCAAGCTGTTCCGGTCCCAGGTTCACCACCGAGGACTCCTTGGCCTTCTCGCCCAGCTTGTCCAGCATCTTGAAGTCAATAGTTTGAGCAGCCAGCGGCAGTGCCGCTACCAGCGCCAGAAGCCATCGTGCATTCATTGGGACACCTCCATCAGATCGATCCTTTGAACTCCGATAGCGCGCAATTGCCCTTCCACCTTCGATACCTGTTGAGAGGTGAGCCGCAGTGCGTAGATCAGCTTCTCGCGAGCCTCCGCCGCCTGCCGCTCCCGCATCTGCTCCTGGCGCCAGTGCAGGCCATAGCCGCCCGCGCTCACCACCAGGGCGACACTGGCGGCCATCGCCAGCCAGCGCCTCTGAGTGAAACTCCGCTTCGCAGCCGCCTTCGCTTCCACACGGGCCAGAATCCGCTGTTCGAGCCCGGCAGGCGCTTCTACCCGCCGCAAGGATTCGCGCAACTGATCTTCAAACCGCTCGGGGCCGCTCATGCCTGTTTCATCTCCTTTGCCGCCGCGCCCTGCCGGCGCAGCATCTTCTCTCTCAACAGATTCACCGACCGGTGCAGCCGGCTCTTTACCGTTTGCACCGGGATCTCCAGCACCTTCGAGATCTCGCTCAGCTCCAGCTCTTCCTGGAACCGCAGGATGATCATCATCCGGGCCGCCGCCGGCAGCGTCGCCACAGTGCGCCGCAACTGCCGGCTCAACAGCATGTCGCTGTTATCACCGCGCGCGCGGGGCTCCGGCACCTGCTCCAGCGACGGTCCGCGGCGGTACTTCCGCTTGCGGATCTCGTCGATGGACCGGTTCGAGGCTACTCGCGCCAGCCAGGGCTTCACGTGGCCCGGCCCTTCCAACCGGTGCAGGTTCTCGTGCAGCGAAAGAAAGACGTCTTGCGTCAAATCCTCCGCCGCAGCGCGATCCTGCAACGCATGGTAGGCCAGGCTGAACACCATCGACTGGTGCTCCCGGACGATCTCGGCGAATTCGGGCATTGTCGCCATCTGCTATCCAATACGATCCACTCTGAACGCGGTTGCCTCTATTTTCGCGCAATTGTCATCGCCTTCTCCCTTCCGCCACCCCCCGCGCCGCCCTTTCTGTGCCCTGCTAGACTCTGGTGAGGAGGATTCGCCGTGGGCACCATCAAGACCAAGGACGTCAACCGCCTCGTCGACCGGCTCATCGTCTCGCCGGGTAAGAAGGTCAACCTCAAGAAGGATTTCGACCCCGCCTGGGTTCCCGAAAAGCTCGATAAGAAGAAAGCCGGCCTGCTCCTGCAGGAGGGCATCGAGCAGCTCGCCGAATACCAGGACAAACTCTATGCCCAGGACAACTGGGGCATTCTCGTCATCTTTCAGGCGATGGATGCCGCCGGCAAGGACGGCGCCATCAAGCACGTCATGAGTGGTCTCAATCCCCAGGGCTGCCAGGTCTATAGCTTCAAAGCGCCCTCCTCCGAGGAGTTGGACCACGACTACATGTGGCGCTGCTACAAAGCCCTCCCCGAGCGGGGCCGCATCGGCATCTTCAATCGCTCTTACTACGAAGAGGTCCTCGTCACCAAAGTTCACCCCGAAATCATCGCCAGGCAAAAGCTCCCGCCTCAGTTCAAGGACAAGAAGATCTACGAGCGCCGCTACGAAGAGATCAACGCCTTCGAAAAATACCTCTACTACAATGGCATCATCACGCTGAAGTTCTTCCTCAACGTCTCCCAGGCCGAGCAGAAACGCCGCTTCCTCGAACGCATCAATCGCGACGAAAAGAATTGGAAGTTCTCCAGCGCCGATGCCAGGGAGCGCGGTCATTGGGACGAATACATGGAGGCCTATCAGGACTGCATGTCCGCCACCAGCACCAAGTGGTCTCCCTGGCACGTCATCCCGGCCGACAACAAGTGGTTCTCCCGCGTGGCTGTCGCCGGCGTCATCTATCAGGCCATGCGGAACCTCAAGTTGGCGTACCCTGAGGTCACCCCCCAGCAGAAGGCCTCACTCGTCGAGGCCAAAACGGTCCTCGAAGGCGAAAAGTAGCCCGCCCGCGGTTCTCTGTCTTCTTCTCACTGCGTCTTTTGGAAAACGGGCCGCCGCGCACTCGCGCTCCGGCCTAGAGTCCTCGCCGCCCTACGCTCCGGTGCATCAGCCACGCCGCCACCCACGACGAAGCCGCAATTGACCAGAACGCCGAGATCACGCCCTTCACATGCGGCCAGAAGACGAACTCCACCCCCTCCGGTCCAAACGTGAAGGTCAGCGGCAACGCAGTGAACGCAATACCCATCGCCAGGAACAAGGTCCGCAGCCGGATTACCTCCCGCGTCTTGCGCAGGGCCTCCAGTTCCGCATCTCGCTGTACCGCTACCGGAGGCGCGTGAAGCTCCAGATTCCGCGCCCGCGACAGCCGCGCCGCATAGCCCGCGTCCGCCGCAGCGCAGGCCTCTACAAATGCTCGCGTCCCCGGCGCCGCCTCGCCCGAGAGATACAGCGCCGCCAGATCTTCCAATACCTCACCAACGTACTGCTGTGGGATCGTCATGGTTCACTCTCCTGCGATCCGGCAAGGCGCAGGCGGGCGCGGTGAATTCTCACCTTCAGCAGCGACAGGGACACTTCCAGAACGCGGGCCGCTTCTTCATAGCTCAACCCATGCACCGCCGTCAGCACCAGCGCCTCGCGCTGGCCCTCAGGGAGTTGCTCCATCGCACGGAACACCCTTTCCAGCTCCAGCCTCGACTCCGCTCCGGGCCCGGCCACCGCGTGCTCGTCCGTCAGCGGAACGCTCGGACGCTCCCGCCTCTTGGCGTCGATGCACAGGTTTCTCGCGATGGCCAGCAGGTATGCCTTCGCCGTCTCCGTCTGGATCCGGCTCCGGCTCGCCCAGGCACGAAGAAAGGTCTCTGAAACGATCTCCTCTGCGCGGCTCGCGTCGCCCGTCAAATACCGGGCAAACCGCAGGACGTCGCCCGCGTGCGCTTCGTAGATCTGCTGGAAAGTCGCCTTCTCCATTGCCGGTCGCTTGAGTGTACGCTCCCGGCCACGGGAAGTTACAGCGTTGCCGGAAATCAGGCTTTCAAGGTGCCCGCCGTCACCCACGGCGAGTTCAGCGTCAGTTGTGCGTTGAAATCCGTCTTCTGCCCGCCCGGCCCCTCCACCGTCAGAAACTTGTTCATGAAGTTCCCGCCCGGATACTGCACCAGCTCTTCCCAGTACGCCACTTTATACTGACCAGGATCCATGCCAGCCGCCACCATCGCGCTTGCCAGCGCCGCCTTGGATTGTTGAGCCAGTTCGGTCTCGCGCGACTGGGCTACCAGGTTCATCGACCATGGCGCCGCCGGCATCGGCTCATTGGCTGCGCATGCCGCGAACGGTGGGACATTCGCCGGCGCAGCCGCTGCACTTCCCGTCGAGTTTCCCCCCGCCGCCGCCCCGGATGTCGCAGCACCCGACGTCGCGCACTTCGCCGCGTCCACGATCGCCGCAAACCCGGTTGCCGCCGCCGTCGCCCCGGTGCCTGTTCCACTCGGCGAAACACTCTGTTCCACATTGGAACTGGGTGGGGAACTGGCCGGCGGACTGGCCGGCGCGGCCGCCGCTTCTTTCTGCGGCTCCAATCCCGACGCGTCCCGCGTCCTGGAAAGGCCCCTTCCGTCGCTCACTAACTCATGAAAATCAGTGCTTTCCGGCGCCCGCCGTGTTCGCGGCGCCTGCCGCAACGACTCCAATGCGGAACTCTCCGCCGTTGTTGTACCCGATGCTCTGACTTGCATAGGCTCCTTCCACCCGATACCCTTGCAAGCCGCGGACCATCGCCCGCCCCATCGCTCTTTCTATTTCTGTTGTTGCTGCACTGCCGGCGGCAGGTTCTTCTTCACGTCTTCCGGGATGTCGAAAACGATCGTCACCGGAACCTTGGCTCCAAACGGCTCCAGCATCAGATTGATGTACATCGTCGATTTCGGCGACTTGTCCGGCGGATCGTACTGTACGCTGAATACAGACTTCTCCCCCGGACCCAGCTCGGTCTTCGTGAAGTTCCACCTCAGCCCCGGCGGCGCGATGCCCGCCACGCCCAGCATCAGCTTGCCCTGCAGTTCGCTGGCAATCTCCAGTTGGTCCGCCGACTTTTCGTAGCCCTTCACCCGCAATTCGCGCTTCGAAATGTGGATCTGCTTGTAAATGCCCGCCATGGCCGAGGACGCATCCGCCGGAATCTGGGGAATCTGTGGGGTCGGCTGGCCCGCCGCATTCTCCGTCTGCCTCATCACACCCCACGGCGTGACCGTCTCCGCCTTGTTCGGCGGCGTGATGTAGTAGCACCACGTGCCCGCCTCCAGGTGCCACGTCGAGTTCATCGGGTAGATCGCCGGCGTCCGGTTCCCCTGGTGCCGCAGCTCCGTCCCCAGCGCCATCAGGACCTTCGCCTCTTCGAAATTCTTCTCAAAGGTGATCTTGTTGATCTCCACGCTGCTCCAGCGCCGCTTGTCTGAATCGTAATAAGTGTCCTTGCTGTCGGCACATACCAACGACTCCGATTGCCGGAACTTGCCCTCTTTCTGCATCGTGAAGAATGCGGTCACCTTCTCCCGCAGCGCTTCCTCAACGCCGGCCGGAGCTTTCTGGAACGCTTGTCCCGCGCTCTGCCCCTGTGCGGCGGCGGACAGAATCAAACCTAAAACTATCAGGGGGAGACGTCGAAACTTCAGCATAGGGGAGAGTACCAGGCGGGGAAGAAAGAGCGTGGCTGGGACGCAGGGACTCGAACCCCGATACGCAGATCCAGAGTCTGCAGTCTTACCATTAGACGACGTCCCAGCAAGACCATCTCAAGTATACCAAATCCTTCTTTGTCTATGACGGCTCGGCCTCCATTTTGGATACATTAGTGCTGGAGGTCTTCATGCGTTCTGATCGTCGTTCCTTCCTGCGCGGCGCCGCCGCCCTCTCTCTCCCCCTCTCCATGCGCGCTAACCAGACTGCCGCCAACAGCAAGCCCACCTATGGCCTCATTGCTTCCGGCGGGCGAGGCCGATACCTGGCCAAGTACTTCAATCAACTCGGCGCCCAGTGCGTCGCCGTCTGCGATGTCCGCGAAGAGTGCATCACCAAGGCTCTCGAAGTCTGCCCCGGCTCCGAGACCTACTACCACCACGAGGAACTCCTCGCCCAGTCAGGCATCGACTTCACCGTCTGCGCCGGCCCCGACCACTGGCATATGGCCCACCTCGTCGACTCCCTCAAAGCCGGCAAGGACGTCTACACCGAAAAGCCCCTCTCTTACTCCCTCAAACAAAGCGCCCAGATCGTCGATGCCGTCAAAAAGAGCGGCAAGGTCGTCCAGGTCGGCATGCAGCGCCGCTCCGCCCCCTCGCTCATCAAGGCCAAAGGCCTCGTCGACTCCGGCATGCTCGGCCGCATCACCATGGTCAAGGCCAAGTGGCACTGGAACGTCGCCCGCCCCCTCAACAACGCCCCCTTCGAAGGCAAGGTCGATTGGGATCGCTTCCTCGGCCCCGCCACCAAACGCCCCATGGAGCCCCGCCGCCTTCGCGCCTGGCGCCTCTTCCGCGACTACTCCGGCGGCAACATGACCGACCAGGGCACCCACCTGATGGATGTCGTCCAGTGGTTCACCGGCGCCCCCGGCCCCAAATCCGCCATCGCCATGGGCTATGTCGCTAAGAACGAAGGCGCCGAGCACCCCGAAGTCTTCAGCGCCACCATCGACCACGGCAAGTTCCTCACCACCTGGGAACTCAACTACTGCAACGACTTCGAAGATAGCTGGTCCATCCACTTCCTCGGCGACCAGGCCACCATGCGCCTCGACGATGCCGGCGTGACCGTATGGAAGGAACAGTGGAAGGACAATCGCACCCCCGTCCTCGAGGAAAAGGCGCCCGTTCCCATCGAGCCCCACATCCAGAACTTCCTCGATTGCATCAAGTCCCGCCAGCAGCCCAACTGCACCGTGGAGATCGCCCAGCGCGCCGTCTCCGGCCCGCACCTCGCTAACGTCGCGCTTTACGAAGGACGCAAAGCCAAACTCGCCGACGATCTGGTCACCGTTTCCTGATGCGTACCCTCATTCTCTTCACCATCCTCCTGGCAGCCCCCCTCCACGCCCAGTTGATCGACTGGGGCGTGAAAGGGGGCTTCCCCATGAAGGATGCCCTCGACTCCGCCATCTCCCTCAAGCCCAGTTCCCAACACTGGACCGTCGGCCCCATGGTGGAACTCAACCTCCCCCTCGGCCTCGGCGTCGAAGCCAACGCCCTCTACCGCAAGGTCGGCGCCGCCACCGCCAGCACCCTCTATGAGTCTTCCTCCTGGACGTTTCCCGTCCTCGCCAAATACAAGTTCCCCGGCACCCTGGCCCGAGTCTACGCCGTCGGCGGATATAGCTTCCGAACCATCGCCGACATCCCCAGCCTCTGGGACAGCAACTCCGCCGGCTTCGTCCTAGGCGCAGGCATCCGCTACAATCTCAAGCTAATCAAAATCAGCCCCGAATTCCGCTGGACCCGCTACTCCGGCAACCCCACCACCACCGCCACCAAAGATCAGGCCGACTTCCTCATCGGCATCACCTTCTAGAGCCTTGCTTCGGCAGTAAGTTTCTTCTACAATGCAGTACAAATGCCGGAGCCCACGCTAGGCGAGTTCGAACAGGTCGTTCTGCTTGCCATCCTCCGTCTGCAAGAGCAGGCCTACGGCGTCTCCGTGCGCGCCGAAATCAAGACCTGCACCGGCCGCGAACCCGCCGCCGGTGCCCTCTACACCACTCTGGATCGCCTCGAATCGAAAGGTCTCGTCAGCTCGCGCTTCGGCGAGCCCACACCCTCCCGCGGCGGACGTGCCAAGCGTTTCTTCAGCGTCACTCCGGCCGGTTTGCAAGCTGTTACCGCGGCCCAGCGCGCCTATGCCAGCCTGTTGCAGGGCCTGAATCTGGCAGGAGTGGCCCATGTCTGAAGCCCGCGCCGCCGAATGGCTGCTCCGCCTCGCCGTCTCGCCCCGCCGTGCCGCGGCCGCGGTGGGCGATCTCCTGGAACAGCAGCCCGCCCGCGGCCCATTCTGGTTCTGGCGCAACGTCTTCGGCGCCGTCGCCACCCAACTCTGGCATGATCTCAGCGACGCTCCGCTCCGGATGCTCTGGCTGGCGATCACCGGACTTCTCCGCGCCTGGCTCCTCACCATAGCGTTCCTCAACGCGTCCATCCTCTTGTGCATGCAGCTATGCCCGGTCGCCGCCGGTCCTAACGCCGAGTACATCCCCCGCCAGGCCTTCTACCTGATCCTCATACTCTCGGTCACCCTCCTCCAGGTCGCTGCCGGTTGGGACACCGCCCGCCGCTCCGGCCGCCGCGAATTCGCCTCCGGTCTCGCGCTCGTCTCCCTGCTCTTGCTCCTGGCCGCCCCATCGCTCCTCACCTGGCGCGTCTTCAGTTCGACCCCCGGCAACCCCTACCCCATCCCGCCGGCCTTTCACTTCTACCTCGCCACCGCCGCCAGCCTCCTCCTCGGAGCCCTCCTCCGCCGCCTGCGCTCACTCGAATCACAGGCCCGCTGCTAGCCCATCACCGGAACTCGGCCAAGCAAGCTCGGTAGGTCTTCAATCCCCTATCATGGAGTTATGGCGGACCATTCCGCCCTTCGGCGCCCCCAGGCGCGAGGCGGCTTGTGACGCCGATTTGTGAGTGATATCTTCTGTAGAACCGCCTCAAGGACTGAGTGCGGCAGTGGAACGGGCACGAGCACCTGTGCGTCTCATTAGTGTAGTTTTCGAATGGAGTTTCCGCACTGACCACCGGGTGCTCCAGCGCAACTGACGGAGCGACAAGGCGCCCATCTGCGGCGCTCGCAAGGAATCAATCGATGAAAGCAGCCAATCCAGGAAAGCGTTCTGCTGTGGTGCGTCGGGCCGAGAAGAATGTTGACCCACTTCAGCCCGCCGCCCGCTCCATGCAAACTGTGGAGCGCCAACTGAGGAAGCAGCTGTCGGAAATTGAGCGCGAAGTGCAACGCATTGAAGCTGCCAAGGTCGTTTCTCAAGAGGCTCTGAACTTCAAGTTCAGCTACTAGTGGATTGCCTGTGGGGCATATCGGCCTGACGGTCCACCCGTTCAACGGAGATGAGCTATTCCAGGCGCTCTCCAATCCTCATTTTTCACCAACTGAGGTGGCTGCGCATGATCGTGCCAAGTATTTGTACAACTACCTGAAGACGCTGAAGACGCGTTGCATCCTCATTGAGGACCCTTACACCGACGCAGACTACCTCGACGACTTCGCCTCCTACTATGTCCGTTGCCACACCGATTATGAGCGGCGTTGCCGCCGGCTGCACTTCTTCTCCTGTGAACTGCCGGAAGATTGGTGGACCCGGGCACTTTCGCCCAATGGCCTGGCCGCCCTCCAATCTGCTTACCTCGGCTTTGTCGTCGCGCGCCCATTGCCGGATTCCATTATCGGCCGGACCGTTCTTCGCACTTACGACGGCGATCACGGCCGTCGCGCCTACCCAGCCACGCTCAAATACGCTGTCCACCTCTGTGGCCTGACTCTTTCCGTAGAGGAAACTCTGGCGTTTCAGGAACAGGACACCATCCTCGCCGCCTGCGCCACTGTCGCTCTCTGGTCCTGCTTCCAGAAGACCGCTCAACTGTTTCACACGGCCGTGCTCAGCCCCTCCGCCATCACAAAAGTGGCCACACGTTTCACACATCATGGGCGCCCCATCCCATCCCATGGCCTGATAGTCACTGAGATGTGCACTGCCATCCGGGAGGTCGGCCTTGAGCCGGAGCTCTTTGAAATCTCCGGGGGATTGCCGCTGGCGTCGCTCCTGTACGCATACCTTCGGCTCGGCTTGCCTGTCGTCCTCGGTGTCAAGACATGCCGTCCCGGCGGTCACGCCATTGCCTTGGCTGGCTACTCTCTGCGTGATTCATGGGTGAGGAGTTCCGAGATCGGGACGCAGGTGCCGATGCGCGGTCTTCGTATCGATGCGCTGTACGGTCACGATGATCAGGTTGGGCCGTTCTCCCGCCTCGAAATCGCTACTCCCGGCGGCGCATCCGACACCCTCTTGTCCCAGGCCCCAATCTATGTCGATGAGCGCACTGGTACGGCCTCCCCTTTGACGCCGAATGTCGTCATTGTCCCCGTCTATCACAAGGTCCGCATCACTTTCCTCGACGTGCAGAAATGGCTGACGGGCCTTCATCGCCTGTTCGTGGTTTGGCTGCCTGATGTGCAGCTCGAGTGGGACGTCCGCCTTTGTTCAGTCAATCAATATAAGCAGGACCTGCAGACCGACGATTGGGTTCCTGCATTCTATCGGGATAGGGCGCTCCGCCAGGACCTGCCCAGGTTTCTATGGCGCGCCACCCTGCATTCGAATGGCCATGTCGGCGTGGACATCCTCTTCGATGCCACCGGCCTCGCGCGTACCGTGCCCATCCTCTCCGTCGCCTGGCTCAGCGATCCTCTCTCCGCCAAAATCCGGGATTTACTCCACTCTGAATCGTTCGCTGAAGTCGCCGAAGCCATTCTCACTCCACAGCTCTATCGATCTCTCAGCGATTCCTTCGCATGAGACGGCACCGGTAGGGAAGTGAAGGGTTGGCGGTGAAAGGCGGGGTCCAAACGCAAAAATGGTGGACCTGGTGAGATTCGAACTCACGACCTCTTCCATGCCATGGAAGCGCGCTCCCAACTGCGCCACAGGCCCACTCGCGTGAACAAAATCAATATAACACATCCACCCCCTCCTTCGGATAGCATGGGGTCAACATGACCCGCGATCAAGCTTGGAACATCGTCTGCGAATTCATTCAGAACGAAGCTCTCCGCCGCCACTCTCTCGCCGTCGAAACCTGCGTCTCCGCCTACGCCGCCAAATACGCCGCCGAGGGCCATCCCATCGACCCCGAAACCTGGACCGTCACCGCCCTCCTCCACGACTTCGACTGGGAAATCCACCCCCAGGCCCCCGACCACCCCATGCTCGGCGAGCCCATCCTCAAGGAACGCGGCGTCTCCGATGAGATTCGCCGCGCCATCCTCTCCCACGCCACTTACTCCGGCGTTCCCCGTGAGTCCCTCCTCGAAAAAACCCTCTTCGCCTGCGATGAACTCGCCGGCTTCCTCACCGCCGTCTCCTACGTCAAACCCAGCCGCTCCATCCACGAAGTCGATCCCAAAAGCGTCCGCAAGAAGATGAAGGACAAAGCCTTCGCCCGCGCCGTCAACCGCCAGGACATCCTCCAGGGCGCCGCCGAACTCGGCGTCGATCTCGACCTCCACATCGCCTTCTGCATCCAGGCCATGCAGGCCCGCGCCGCCGAATTGGGCCTCCAGGGCTCGCCGCCCGCCTTGTAGCTACTATCGAAAGACTAGTATGTTCTTGCTATTGGTCGCATCCAATTTTTCGATTGGACCCCTCTCCGCCTCAGCCCTATACTTGACCCAACAAGCCGCCAAGACACCGGCTTGACCCTCAGCCCCGTCCCGCTCTCCCGGCTCAACCGTCCGAGCCTTCCAGACAAACAATCGCAGCCCGTCGCCTGCCCGGCCTTCATGCGCCGGACGGCCTGCCATGCATTCGCTGTAGAGAGGATCCGTCTATGTCCACCAAGCTGAGCTTCACCCGGAAATCCATCCGTCTCGTCCACCGCCTGCGCCAGGCCGAATGGCGCCGCTATGGCGTCCTTCTCCTCGCCGGCAAACTCCTCGGCATTCTCCTCCTGCTGCTCGGCGCCTATGTCGCCAATCCCGATCTGCTCGGCTTCACCACCTATGCCGCCGACGCGCCTCCGGTCCTCAAGGGCAACGACATCATCAACCCGCTCAACACCATGTGGACCCTCATCGCCGCCTTTCTCGTCTTCGGCATGCAGGTCGGCTTCACCATGCTCGAAGCCGGCTTCTGCCGCTCCCGCGAAACCGTCAACGTCCTCATGGAGTGCATCGTGGACACCTGCCTCTGCGGCCTCCTCTTCTACGCCTTCGGCTTTGCTTTCATGTTCAGCCACGGCAATGGCTTCATCGGTCTCAACTGGTTCTTCCTCCAGGGCGTGCCTGCCACCTATGAAGCATCCGGCGTTGCCTTCCTCGCCTTCTGGCTCTTCCAGTTCGCCTTCGCCGACACCTGCTCCACCATCACCTCCGGCGCCATGATCGGCCGCACCGGTTTCGTCGGAGACCTCCTCTACAGCGTCGCCGTCTCCGGCTTCATCTACCCGATCATCGGCCACTGGGCCTGGGGCCCCGACGGCTTCCTCGTCACCATGGGCACCGCTGGCAACTTCCTGCCCGCCATCGGCGCCTCCTTCCACGACTTCGCCGGCTCCACCGTCGTCCACACCATCGGCGGCTTCGTCGCCCTTGCCGGAGCCCTCGTTCTTGGCCCCCGCCTCGGCCGTAAGTTCAAGCGCGACGGCGGCGGGCCCATGCTGCCGCACGATCTCACCATCGCCGCTTCCGGCGGCCTCCTGCTGTGGTTCGGCTGGTATGGCTTCAATCCCGGCAGCACCCTCTCCGCCATGGACTTCGAAGGCGTCGGCCGCGTCGCTGCCAACACCACTCTCGCCGCCTGCGCCGCCGGGCTCACCGCCATGACCGCCGCTTACATCATGAGCAGAAAGTGGGACGTCAGCTTCACCGTCAACGGCTTCCTGGCCGGCCTGGTCGCCATCACCTGCCCTTGCTATTGGGTCAGCCCCGCCGGCTCCATCATCCTCGGCGGCGTCGCCGGCTTCATCGTCGTCGGCGCGGTGGAACTCCTGGAGTGGCTCCGCATCGACGATCCCATCGGCGCAGTCCCCGTCCACGGCGTCTGCGGCATCTGGGGCACCCTCTCGCTCGGCCTCTTCGCCTGCGGCAAGTACGGCGCCACCGGCCCGCTCGCCGCCGACAACTCCGCGCCTCTCACCGGCCTCTTCTACGGCGGCGGCTTCTCGCTCCTCGCCGCTCAGGCCATCGGCAGCCTCATCGTCACCGCGGCCACCTTCACCGTAGCCTTCGCCGTGATGTGGGCCGTCAACGCCATCGGCTTACTGCGCGTCTCCGCCGAGGGCGAGGCCTTCGGTCTCGATCTCCACGAGCACGGCATCAACGCCTACCCCGAATACGTCATCTCTGCCACTGGCCGGCCTTCCGCCATCGATCACGGCACCGTCCACCACGCTCCCGTGCCGCACACCCGGCCCATCGAGCAGACCAGCTAACTAACTCCCGCCGGCCAGCGCCCGTTACCCCAGGGCGCTGGCCGAATTTCCTCGTGTCCGCCCGCATACACGCTGGAGAACCTCCCGATGGCTGTCGATGATCTCTACCTCGTCCGTTACCTCATCACCTCCACCCAACCCGGGCGATCCGCCCTCTGTTGGCGCGAGGGCGCATCCGGATCCTGGCTCGCCGAAATCAACGGCGTCCGCCTCTGCCTCTTCCACTCCCACGAGATGGGCTCCTCCAGCCTCTGCCTCAAGCTCACCGGGCCCAATGAAGATGTCGCCTTTGTGGAGGAGCCCCGGTCCTCCTCCCTGTTCAGCCGCCGCTATCGCAACTCCGGCGACCTCCTCCTCGCGGAGGCTCTCCGCGCGCTCGCCGATCTCATCACCGCCCAGGGCTCCTTGCGCCAATCCCAGGCCGTGGATCGAACTTCCATGCACCGCGAGGCCCTCTTCCGGCGTGTCCTCTTCGGCGCCGCCTGATCAGCGCTGCTCCGCGAACAGCCGGTCGAAATACTCCCTCGTCCGCCCGCGAATCTGTTCCAGTTCCAGCGGCAGCGGCTGGTCGCACAAGTGCGGCGGTACCCACCTCTGTACCAGCCGCGTCAGCATCTCCAGTTGCGTCGCTGAATTCGGCAGGCTCCCCGCGGTGTGCCCCGAAATCAGCCGCAGCCCATGGTCCACCGCTCTGTAGAACGTAGCCGCATCCAGCAGGAAGCGCGCGTCGTTCGGCTCCAGGTGGCCCATCTGCTCGATCACATCGATCCGCGCCGGCGTGTTCAGCACCTTGAAGAACATCCCCGCGCCCCGCAGCCTCAAATACATCAGCGCGAAGTCGATGTCATAAAACCCGCCCGCCGCCGTCTTCAGCGGATTCTCCGCCCCCAGTTCCTTTTCCAGTCTCAACCGCATCTGCCGGATCTGCGCCCGCGACCGCCCGCTCTGCCCATACCTCCGCCAGTCGATCTTCTGCACCTCTGCCAGAAACCCTGTCGCCCGGTCCACATCCCCGGCCACCGCGCGCGTCTTCATATACGCCACGCCTTCCCATGCCTCCGCCGTCCTCCCGAAATACTCGCGGTAGGCCGTCTCCGTCTGCACCAGCCGCCCCGCCCGCCCGTTCGGGCACAGCCGCGTGTCCACCGCGAACATCGTCCCATCGCCCGTGTACGAACTCAGAATCCCCACCAGGCGCTCGGCCACTTTCATCCACCGCGGCAGCTCGCCCGCCAGTTCATCCGGCAGCACGAACAACAGGTCCGCATCCGATCCCAGGTCGAACTCCTGCATGCCCAGCCGCCCCAGCGCAATCACCATCAGCTCCGGTCCGCCTTCTCTCCGCCCGGAGAGCGCCTGCGCCGCCGCCACTCGGTAGCACGCGCCAATCGCCGCATCGGCCAGCCGCGAGGTCCGCTCCAGCGTCTCGAACACCGGCCGCTGCAGGCAGATGCTCTCCGCCTGCAGCCGGAACATCTGCCGCAGAAAGAACCGCCGGATCTCCGCCGCATCGTCCAGCAGCGGCACTACGCCGCCGTGCGGCGTGAACGAATCGCCGCGCACCCGCATCGTCCGCAGCTCTTCGAAATACTCCGGCTGCCGCATCAGTTGCTCGGCGAAATACGGGCTGTGCGAAAAGATCTCCAGAAGGTATCCGCACAGCGTGGCGTCGGATTCCAGCGCCGTCATCCAGTCGTCGCGCTTCAGCACTCCCTCCATGAAGTGCTCGAACGCGCTCTGCGATCGCCCCAGCGGCGCCCGCGCCGCCGCTGCCGCCAGCGTCGGCGCCCTTTGGCTTAGAAACCGCATCAGGTTGCTGGCCGGTCCCAGCAGCACCGCCGGCGCCTCTTCCGCCGTCGCCACCACCTCCAGCCGCTCGGGCTCCGGCGCCGGCTGCTGTGCGTGGACCACCCGTTCATAAATCTCCCGCACGTGCTCCAGGTGCCCGTTCAAAGCTTCCATCAGGCTCTCCGGAGACGCCTGCTCCCCCACCAGCGCCTCGGGCATTCGCCGCGCCACCAGCGCCATCTCTTCCCGCTTCTCCGGCAACACGTGCGTCTGCCGGTCTTCGTCCACTTGCAGGCGGTGCTCCAGGTGCCGCAGAAACTGGTACGCCTGGCTCAGCCGCGAATACTCGCTGTCCGACAGCAGATCCTTGTCCCGCAGCCGCACCAGCGCCAGCAGCGTTGAGGAGTTCCGCAGCCACGCCTCCCGCCCGCCGTGCAGACGCTGCAGGCACTGCACCAGGAACTCGATGTCCCGGATGCCCCCGGGCGCCAGCTTCACGTCGATGCCCGGTCCCCGCCGCCGCGCCGCCACTCTTTCGTTGATCCGTTCGCGCGTCTCCGACATGCTCTCGATCGCCGAAAAGTCCAGGCTCGACCCGTAGATCCGCGGCTGCACCTCCTCCAATAGCGCTCGCCCCGGACCCGCCTCGCCCGCCGCCACGCGCGCCTTGATCAGCATCTGCAATTCCCAGTCGCGCGCCCGTGTTTCGTAGTACCTCCGCGCGCTCTCCAGCGAGTGGCAGATCTCCCCGTGCCGGCCATCCGGCCGCAGCCGCAGGTCCACGCGATAGATCAATCCCTCCGCCGTGTACGTGCCCAATAGCTCCGTCAACTGGTGCGCCAGCTTGCCGAAGAACTCGCCCGCCGTCAACGCCCCCTCGCCCTCGCAGCGGCCCTCGCGGCTGTATACGAACATCAGGTCGATGTCCGAGCTGTAGTTCAACTCACGCCCGCCCAGCTTGCCCAGCGCCAGCACTGAAAACCCGCACGCCGCGCCGTCGCCCCCCCGCGGCTCGCCGTACCGTGCCGCCAACTCCGCGCGCACCCTCCGGTACGCTCCGTCCAAAAGTGTATCGGCCAGCGTCGACAGCTCTTCCGTGATATCTGGTAACCCGCCGAAGCCCAGCAGGTCGCGCAGCAGGATCCGCAGGATCTGCCGCCGCCGGAAGCTCGCCAGCTCCAGTCCCGGCTCGCCCTGAGGACTCCGCTCCAGCCACTCCTCCAGGTCCAGACGCATCTCTTCCGCCATCCGCGTGCGGTGCAGCGTCCCGCTCTGCAGCACGTCCGCCAGCCAGTCCGGATGCTCCTGGATCTCCTTCGAGAGGAATCCGCTCGCGGAAAACACCGCCACCAGCGCCTGCAGCCCGAACGGCGTGTATGCCAGTTGCTGGAACTCCGCCGGATGCTTCCGGTTTAGCTCGTCCAGACGCCCGATCACCACTTCCGGCGCCGCCGCCCGGCTCAGCAGAATCGACAGCCCCTGCCGCAGCTCCGGCGGAATGTGGGGCTCGATGACGAGAAAGGCGTTGCGCAACGTGGCGTTCCGTATGGTTCAGGCAGGTTGCCCGGCTAAGGCGATTATATCGCCCGCCTTCAGTTCACCTTCCCGTTCCACCGCCGCGTAGAAGCCGCCGCGTGCGTAGACCTCCGCCAGCGCCCGCTGGATGCGCCCATTCTCCCCGCCGTTCAGCGGCTCCAATTGCATGCACGGCTGGCGCAGCGTCGTCAGCTCCATCAGAACTCCGCCCGCGCGCCACCTCTGTCCGCTCACCAGCTTGCGGAAATCGATGCCGCGCACGGTCAGGTTCTCGCCCAGCGTGCCGGCCTCCACCGGGAAGCCCAGCCCCCGCAGCTCTTCCAGATCCTCCGCCGAAATCAGCAGGAGGGCCTTGCGCGGCCCTCCATGAATCCGCGGATGGTTGTGACGATCCCCTTCCAGGCCCAGCGTCCCCGCCCACGCCCGCTCGATGGAGCGCTTGGGCAGTCCGCCGGCCGACACGTTGAGTCGCTCGATGACGCCCTGCATTTTCTAGATGTCGTAGTAAAGCGCGAACTCGTGCGGGTGCGGACGCAGCCGCACCGCCTCGGCTTCGTTCTTCTGCTTGTAACTGATCCACGTCTCCAGCAGCTCCTCCGTGAAGACGTCACCCTTTAACAGGAACCCGTGATCGTCTTCCAGGCACGCCAGCGCTTCGTCCAGCAATGCCGGCATCGAAGGCACGGAACGCAGCTCTTCCGGCGACAGATCGTAAATGTCCTTGTCCAGCGGCTCGCCTGGATCCACCCGGTTCAGAATGCCGTCCAGCCCGGCCATCAGTAGCGCCGCGAACGCCAGGTACGGGTTCGCCGACGGATCCGGCGGCCGGTACTCCACCCGCTTCGCCTTCGGGCTCGACGAGTACATCGGGATCCGCACCGCCGCGGAGCGGTTCCTCCTCGAGTACGCCAGGTTCACCGGCGCTTCGTAGCCCGGCACCAGGCGCTTGTACGAGTTCGTCGTCGGCGCGATGATCGCCGATAGCGCCCGCGAGTGCTTCAACAGCCCGCCGATGTACCACAGCGCCAGTTGGCTCAACCCCGCGTAGCCGTCTCCCGCAAACAGCGGCTGCCCGCTCTTCCATAGGCTCTGGTGGCAGTGCATCCCGCTGCCGTTGTCTCCAAACAGCGGCTTCGGCATGAATGTCACCGTCTTGCCGTGCTGGTAGGCCACGTTCCGGATGCAGTACTTGTACAGCATCATGTTGTCGGCCGACTTCACCATCGTGTCGAAGCGCTGGTCGATCTCGCACTGCCCGCCCGTCGCCACTTCGTGGTGATGGCACTCGATGTCCAGACCCACCTTCAACATGCACTCCACCATCTCCGCCCGCAGGTTCTGATAGTGGTCCGTCGGCGGTAGCGGGAAATAGCCTTCCTTGTACCGCGGCCGGTAGCCCAGGTTCTTCTCCTCCCGCGCCGAGTTCCACCGCCCCTCCTCGGCGTCGATGAAGTAGTAGCCGCTGTGCGCGTTCTGGTCGAACCGCACGTTGTCGAAGATGAAGAACTCCGCCTCCGCGCCAAAATACACCGCGTCGGCGATCCCGCTGTTGCGCAGATACAGCTCTGCTTTCCTCGCGATCCAGCGCGGATCCCGGTCATAGCGCTGCCGCGTGATCGGGTCCTGAATGTCCCCAATCATGCACAACGTCGGGGTCTCGAAGAAAGGATCCATGTACGCCGTCGCCGGGTCCGGAATCAACAGCATGTCGCTCTCGTTGATCGCCGCCCAGCCCCGGATGCTGGATCCGTCGATCCCGAACCCGTCTTCGAAGCACTCCTCCGTCAACTGGCTCACCGGGTAGGAGATGTGATGCGCCAGGCCCGGCAGGTCCGTAAACCGGATGTCTATCTGCCGCGCACCCTGGCTCTTCGCAAGTTCGAGGACTTCCCTCGCGTTCATTGGCCATCCTCCTGGTCTCTCGTTTGAGATGCCGTTGGAGTGAGTCTAGCAGAAGCCGCTTCCCTCGTCGCCCCTTTCATCCCCTCTCTTCCGGCTCTTTGGTCTCTTTCGCAACTCAAACAATCCGCAATGCTTACCGTCTCTCTCCTGTCTCCCGATCAATTCCACAAACCAGCCTCATAAAAAATAACGATCGCTAAACAGGCTCCAAACCGTTGCGCCGCCACCGCCGGGCTGGCGGATAATGAGCAGTATGTCGAGCACGGCTGGGCCTCAGCTCCCGCCTGCTCCCGCCCCCCCTCTCCAAGTCGAGAGACACCAACGTCACGCCATCTAGGAGTAGTTTTGATGTCCACTCAACTGCAAGACTTTTTGACGCTCTCATACGCGGAGCTCGAGGATCTCAACCTGGCTGCTAAAGAGCAACGCAGAAAGCGCGTGCCGATCGATGTCATCCGGGAAGAGCGGATCAAGTACCTGACTGAAGAAAAGCGCATCAAAGCCGTCACCTTGCTTTTCACCGACCTCGAAGGCCGTCTGCACATGCTCGACTATGACAAAAAGTTCCTGGTCAAGAGCTACGACAACCTCACCTTCGACGGCTCCTCCATCCGCGGCTTCACCGCCCAGCGCGAAAGCGACCTCCGTCTGGGCATCGACTGGAGTTCCTTCTACTGGGCGCCCGCCGATATCTTCGGTGCCGGCAAAGTTCTCGTCTTCGGCGAAGTCATCGATAAGGACGGCACTTCCTACACCGGCGACCTCCGCGGCGTCCTCAAGAGCTTCGCCGATGCCCAGTTCTCCAAGCAGGGCCTCGTCCTGAACGCCGCCAACGAAATCGAAGGCTTCCTCTTCGAAGGCACCGACGCCGAACGCAACTACTACAAGACCGGCAAATTCGACTACGTCAACACCGGCGGCTACTACCACTCCCTGCCCGGCGATCCCCTCCGCCTCTTCATCGACAAGACCGCTGAAGTGCAGCGCGCCATGGGCTTCGAGAACGAGAAGGATCACCCCGAAGTCGCCCCCTCCCAGTTCGAAATCAACTACAGCTACGCCGACGTCGTCACCGCCGCCGACCAGATCCAGATCTACAAACTGGTCTGCCGTCAGGTCGCCACCAAGATGGGCCTCACCGCCAGCTTCCTGCCCAAGCCCGTCGTCGGCGTCAACGGCAGCGGCATGCACACCAACGTCTCCATCAGCAAAGGCGGCAAGAACCTCTTCTGGGATCCCAGCGGCCAGGAGAAACTCTCCAAGTACGGCTGGTCGTTCGTTGACCGCATCCTCACCCACGGCAATGACATCTGCCTCCTGCTGAACGCCAGCGTCAACGCCTACCGCCGCCTCGATCCCCACTTCGAAGCCCCCAACCAGATCAAGGCCTCCGCCACCGACCGCGGCTCCATGGTCCGCATCCCCATCGGCAACGAGCGCTCCATGCGCGTCGAAGTCCGCTCCGTCGGCCCCGACGCCAACCCCTACATGGTCCTCTTCTCCATCTTCAAGACCGGCCTCGAAGGCGAAATCTCCAAGATGAAGAACCTCCGCCAGGCCGAACGCTACCTCCCCGACAATATCTACGACGCCATCTCCAACTTCAATGCCGCCCCCTGGACCGGCAAACTCCTCGGCGAAGACGTCAAGGCTCGTTACGCCGACCTCAAGCAGGCTTCGGCCGAACGCTGCCCCCGCCTTCTCGGCACCTTCGTCAAGGCGCCCGAAGTTCAGTACCACCACGAGGTTTACAACCAGTTCCTCTGGAACCTGTTCTAAACTCACCCCCCCACTTCCAAAAAGCCCCGGCCTCCCGCTGCCGGGGCTTTTTCATGCTCCGGAATCCGCGGCACATTCCACCCGCGCCGCCCCAATGCAGAACGCCCCAGCCATCGCGGCTGGGGCGTTCGCGCGCCTCACTCCTCTTCTGTTTTACTTGTGGCGCATCCGCCTCTTCGCCAACACTCCGAATGCCACCAAACCCGCGCCGATCATGGCGTAGGTGCCCGGCTCGGGAATCGGCGGCGGCTCAGGGACCGGAGGCGGCGGACTCCCCGGCGGCGGCAATAGCTCCTCCACCGGAGGCATGGTCGGCCACGGCATCGCCGGAGGCTGTCCCGGCCCTCCGCCCTCGGGCGGAGGCGGCGGCGGGGTGGACGGGGGCCCGGGCGCCGGATTCAAAGGATTGATTGAGCCCGGCGGCGGCGGTACCGGCGAAGGCGTGCCTCCAGGCGGCGTGTTCCCGCCTCCAGGCGGCGGACCCGGCGTCACCGGCGGTGTGCTCGGCGGCGTCCCTCCACCCGGTGGCGGAGTGGCCGGAGGCGCCGATGGCGGCGTGCCCGGCGGTGTCACTGGCGGCTGCGATGGAGGACTCGGAGGGCCCGGCGGCGGACTCGGAGGTGGCCCCGGCGGAACTACCGGCGGTGTCTCCGGAGGGGTCCCAGGCGGCGACGGCGGTACCACTGGCGGCGTCACCGGCGGACCCGGAGGTGTTACCGGTGGTGTCACCGGCGGCGTGCCCGGCGGACCCGGAGGCGTCACCGGCGGTGCCCCCGGATTCGTTCCCGGAGGCCCGGGCTGCGGACTCGACATCGGCACCGGATACCCCGGCGCTCCAGGTGACGGCGGCAGGAAACCCGGCCTGCCCGGCGCTGGCTTCTCCGTGCCCGGCAGAGCGCCGGTCAGCGGCGAGAAATCCTCCTCCACCGGAGGCGAGGCCAGCGGGATCTCTACTCCTCCCGGCGGTGGAAGTAGTGGAATCATCGGCACTTCCGGCGTATCCAGGACTAGCTCCGGCGGCTCCAGCTTGCTCACCAGCGGGTGCGGCGCTTCCACAATCCGGTTCCCACACCGCCCTCGAATCTCCAGCTTCCCGTCCGTCAGGATTACCTCGCCCGGCTTCAGCGTCACCGGCTTCTTCGTGTAATAGACCTTCCCCTGCATCCGGTATGAGACGTAGACCAGCCGCGGCTTCCTCACCACCACCGCCTTGGCCCGCTCCGCCCGGAACCCCCTGTGATGCGCCGCCACCACCGGGTCCTTCTTCATCACCTCCGCTAGCTCTGCCCCAGTCTCAACTCCACCCGGGATCACCGAATACGGGTACACCGGCCGTTCCTCCCGGCCCCCATACATCCGCCAGAACTGCGACAGCGCCGGCCCGTCCTGCCCCGTCGCCGCAATCTTCGCCGGCCGTTCTTCATCCCGGCTCCGCAAAGTAACCACCGTTCCGGCTAGTACCACCACCGACATCGACAGCAAAAGCGCGATCCTGCCGCGCCCACGCTTCGGCGGCGCCTGGAATACCCTCGCTCTGTTCTTCGTGCTTTCCACGCGGTCCTGGTCTCTACCCTCTCGAAGCCTCACACGCTTCGCTTGTCTTCTTATCGGCGTCGCGCGCAGACTTTGCGCATAATCTGCAACACCTTAAAGATAAAGGGTTTTTCCTAGCAAATACACCCCGCCTCGTACCAGGACGCCGGCCCAGTACAGTGCCCCCTGCTTAGCCGTTTCGTACTTTCTTTCGTACCGGTACTGGCCTCTTTTTTGCCCGCTCTTCTACCCTTGCGGCTTCTCCCCAGGCGCTTCCGGCAGCGCCACCAGCCCCTTCCGGATCGCATGAACCACCAGATCGGCCGTCCTGTGAATCCCCAGCGCCTGCATCAGGTTCGCCCGGTGTACCGCTACCGTGTTCACGCTCAGTCCCAAAATCCCCGCAATCTCACGGCTCGACCGCCCCTGCACGATGTGCTGCAGTACCTCCCGCTCGCGCTGCGTCAGCTTCTCCAATTCCGTCGGCGCCTCCTGCGGACCCGGCTCCGGCAGCCCCGGCGCCACCACCGTCCGTCCCGCCGCCACCTCTTTGATCGCGTATGGCAGGTCCACCTCCAACGCGTTCTTCAGCAGATACCCCTTCGCCCCGGCCGCAAATGCGTTCCGCACGTACACTTCCTCGGAGTACATCGAGAGAATCAGGATCCCCGTCTCCGGCTGCTTCTTCAGAATCCGGCTCGCGGCCTGCAGTCCATCCAGCTCCGGCATCGCCAGGTCCATCACCACCACCTGCGGCGACAGCCGCTCCGCCTCCTCCACGGCTTGCAGCCCATTGGCAGCCTCTCCCACTACTTCCAGTGCCGGATCGTCTTCCAGCATCCGCCGGAATCCCTTCCTCACCAGGGAATGGTCGTCTGCCAGCAGAACCTTGATCCGCTCACTCATACTTGCTCTCCTTTCTTCGGCAGAGGTACGTGCAACCGCACTCGCGTTCCGCCGCCAGACACCCGCTGGAACTCCAATCGTCCGCCCAATAGCTCCGCCCGTTCCCTCATTCCGATCATACCCAGACCGCGTGCCTTCATCTGCTCCGGCAATCCCACCCCGTGGTCTTCCACGTCCAGTTCCAGCGATTCCGGCCCATACTGGGCCGTCACCCAAACCTCCGCCGCCTTCGCATGCCGCGCCGCGTTGCTCAGCGCCTCCTGCAGAATCCGGTAGACGTGAATCGCCGCATTGCTGCCCAGCGGCGGCTCCGTGCCCGCTTTCTCATAGTGCACGCTCAGCCCTGTCTGTTTCCTGAATTGGTCCACATACCATTCGATGCTCTTTTCCAGCCCGTAGTCGTCTAAAACCGGCGGGTGCAGCATCTGCGACATGCTCCGCACGCGCTCCAGCGTCTGGTTCGCAATCCCTCTCACCTCCGCCAGGTCCTCCTGCTCCGGGCTGCCCTCCGGTAGTTTCTTCTCCACTCGCCGCAGCATGATCCCCGCCGCGGTCAACACCTGTCCAAACTCGTCGTGCAGCTCCCGCGCCAGCGTCCGAAACAGCTCCTCCTGCACTCGAATGATCTGCCCGGCCAGCTCTTTTCGATCCTCCGACAGTCGTGCCAGTTGCTGGAACGTCCGCCGGTCGTGCCAGATCACCAGCGAGCCCGTCAACACGATCAACCCCACCCCGGCTGCCAGCAACAGCCACATCGTGCGCTCCACCTTTTCGTAGATCCCCTGGATCTTCACCACCGCGGCCGCCTCCGCTTCGTTGTTCTGCACCAGTAGCTTGGAGATCACCGTCGCCAGCTCCACCCTCTCCCGCTCCAGCCGCGACCGGATCAGGCTCCGCACCATGCCCCGCTCCCCTGCCTGCGCCAACGGCCACAGCCCCTGCACCTGGACCCAGAACTGGTCGAACGCCTTCTCCAATTCGCGCTGCTGCGCGTCCGTGCGCGTCGATGGCCGCAACTGCGCTTCCAGCGCCAAAGCCTCCTGCAGGTCCGTCTTCAGCCCGTCCAACTGTGCCCGGTACTCCACCAGATCGCCACCCTCGCTGCTCCGTTCCATGCTCCGCAGCGCCAGCCCCACCTGCATCACATCGTTCTGGATCCGGATCAGTTGCAGCGAGTCCCGCCGGTTCCTGTCCACGATGTCCGCCCCTAACTGCTTCAACCCCTCCAACTGCCGTAGCGTGAAGCCCGTGAAGACCCCCACCACCACCAGGGTCGTCATCAGCCCGATTAACTGGATCCAGGTCGGCGCCGGAGTTCTCATTACCCGCTATCGTACCTGCCCGCTATCCTGTTAGGGTGACCATTGCGAATCCGCTGCTGACCCTCGCCCCGCCTCTCGCCTTCGATCAGGTAGCCCCCGAACAGATCGGCCCCGCCATCGAAGCCCTCATCAGTCAGGCCCGCGCCCGCATCGACGCCATCGCCGCCTGCCCCGAGCCCCGCACCTGGGCCAACACCATGGGCGCCTTCGATACCTGCACCGACCCCCTCGATCTCGCCGTCTCCATCATTCACCACCTCCAGGCCGTCGTCTCCACCCCTGAACTTCGCCAGGCCTGGAACGACGTCCAGCCCGCCATCTCCGCCTTCGCCTCCTCCATCGTTCTCCACGCCGGCCTCTGGCAGGCTTTCAATGCCTACGCCGCCACCTCCGAAGCCCAGGCCCTTCCCGGCATCCGCGCCCGCTACCTCCACAAGACCATCGAGGAGTTCCGCCGCCACGGCGCCGCCCTCTCTCCCGCCGATAAAGCAACCCTCGAACAGCTCGAAGTCGAGCTCGCCGTTGCCACCAATACCTTCGCCCAGAACACCCTCGACGCCACCGCCGCCTTCACCTACGACATCGACGACGAGGCCCTCCTCGCCGGCCTCCCCCCTTCCGCTCTCGCCGCCGCCCGCGCCGCCGCCAACGCCGCCGGCAAATCCGGCTGGCGCTTCTCCCTCCAGATGCCCTCCTACCTCGCGGTGATGACCTACCTCGACAACCGCGCCATCCGCGAGCACTTCTATCGCGCCTACTCCCGCCGCGCCGCCGAGCCCAACGCCCCCCTCATCGAAAAGATCCTCGACCTGCGCCGCCGCAAGGCCCAGCTCCTCGGCTTCTCCAACATCGCCGACCTCACCCTGGCCGACCGCATGGCCAAGACCGGCCGCGCCGCCCAGGAGTTCTGCCTCGACCTCCGCCGCAAAACCGAGCCCGCTTTCCTCCGCGAAAAGGCCGAGCTCGAGCGCTTCGCCGGCCATCCCCTCCAGCCCTGGGACCTCGCCTACTACGCCGAAAAACTCCGCGCCGCACAGTACGCCTTCGAAGAGGAGGATCTCCGCCCCTACTTCCCCCTCCCCCAGGTGCTTCAGGGCATGTTCGATCTCGTCCAGCGCCTCTATGGCATCACCGTCCAACCCGGCCCCCAGGTCCCCGTCTGGCACCCCGAGGTCAAATACTACGAGATCCTCGACGAAGACGGCTCGCTCCTCGGTGGCTTCTACGCCGATTGGCATCCCCGCCCCACCAAGCGCGGCGGCGCCTGGATGGACGCCTTCCTCACCGGCTTCTACCAGGGCTCCGAATGGCGCCCCCATGTCGGCCTGATGTGCGGCAATCTCACCGCCCCCGTCGACGGCAAGCCGGCCCTCCTCACCCACCTCGAAGTCGAAACCGTCTTCCATGAGTTCGGCCATCTCCTGCACCACACCCTCTCCCGCCTCGAAGTGAAATCTCTCGCCGGCACCCGCGTCGCCTGGGACTTCGTCGAACTCCCCTCCCAGATCATGGAAAACTGGTGCTGGGAGCGCGCCTCGCTCGACCTCTTCGCCCGCCATTACGAAACCGGCGCGCCCATCCCCGAAGAGTTGCTCCAGAAGATGCGCGCCGCCCGCACCTTCCGCGCCGCCACCGCCCAGATGCGCCAACTCGGCATGGCCACCGCCGACCTCGCGCTCCACATCGACTACTCGCCCTCGCGCGACGGCAACCCCATCGCCTACGCCAACAGAATCCTCCAGGACTTCACCCCGGCCACTCTCCCCGAAGACTACGCCATGCTCGCGGCCTTCTCCCACTTGTTCGACGATCCCACCGGCTACGCAGCCGGCTATTACTCCTACAAGTGGGCCGAGGTTCTCGACGCCGACGCCTTCACCCGCTTTCTCAAGGAAGGCATCTTCAACCGCGACACCGGCCGCGCTTTCCGCGATGCCATCCTCTCCCGCGGCAACTCCGAGGACCCCGCTGCCCTCTTCCGCCTCTTCATGGGCCGCGATCCCGACGCCGGCGCCTTGCTCGTCCGCCTCGGTCTCGCCTGAGATATAGTGCATTCCAGATGCGCTCTCTGATCCTCCTCTTGCTGTGCCTGCCCCTCTCCGCGCAGCAGCTACCCGATCTCTATACACAAGAGACTCACGGCGATCCGCCCTATCTCTATCAGCCCGGCTGGAAACCTCTCCTCAACGGCCGCGACCTCGCCGGCTGGCAGTCCCTCTCCGGCAAGCCCCACGCCTGGACCACTACCCCCGCCGTCACCTGGCGCCGCATCTTCGATCCCAAGCGCCTCAACTTCACCCCCGGCCCCGGCGACCGCATCATCAACGGCCGCGACGGCGTCACCCTCGACATCTCCACCGTCGAGAAGTTCGGCGACTGCGAGCTCTATCTCGAATACATGCTCGCCCAGGGCTCCAACTCCGGCGTCTTCCTCAACGGCGAATACGAGGTCCAGTTGTTCGACAGCTTCGGCCATCAGGGCGTCCTCCAACCCGGAGACAACGGCGGCATCTACCGCCTCTTCGACGGTTCCGGCGGCTGGCCTCCCAGCGCCAACGTCAGCCGCCCCCCCGGCGCCTGGCAATCGCTCCACGTCTACTTCCGCGCCCCCCGCTTCGAAAACGGACGCAAGACGCAAAACGCCAAATTCCTCCGCGTGTTTCTCAATGAAACGCTGATCCACCAGAACGTCGAACTCGCCGGCCCCACCGGCAGCCGCCGCAATACCGATGAGGTGCCCGCCGGCCCCATCGTCTTTCAGGGCGACCACGGCCCCGTCGCCTACCGCTCCATTTACATCCGCCCCGCTAAATTTGACTGACCCCGGCAACCCAGTTCAAGAAAATTCACCTGTGGAATCATAGAGTTGCACGAAAACGCTTTTTTCGGTGTGGGATACTTTGTGCGGGGTAAGAACCGCTGGCCAGCGAGTCCCCAACATCGCCTAGAGTAAGGCGGCCGCTT
>JARKQJ010000264.1 GCA_029973955.1 Paludibaculum sp.
TATTACTCGGCGTGGTCTTATACAATACCGGCGGTCTCGTTCAACGTTCCGGCCCGGGAGCGGGGGGGGGCTAAAAACCGCCTCGATTGCTGAGACCGCGGCTTTCTGTCATCATGGGATAATGAGCGAAATAATCGTGCACACCGATGGCGGCTGTTCCGGCAACCCCGGGCCCGGCGCCTGGGCTTACGTAATGCGCTACGATTCCCGGCTCAAGGAATCCTCGGGTTTCGAAGCCGACACCACGAACAACCGGATGGAACTACAGGCCGTCATAGAAGCGCTCGGCTACCTCTCGTCCAGGCGGCGCCAGGTCGCCGCCAAGCTCGCGTCGATGGACCGGGATGGCGGGAAGCGGGGAAAAACCGATCCCGAATGGCTCATCGCCCGTATTACCGTCTTTACCGATTCGCAATATGTCCAAAACGGCCTTTGCTCTTGGCTTCCCTCCTGGAAGTCCCGGGGATGGAAAACCGCGGACAAGAAACCTGTTAAGAACCAGGATCTCTGGATGGAGCTGGACGCATTAGCCCGGGAGCTGGGTCCCTCCTTCCAGTGGGTGGAAGGCCACTCAGGCGAGCCCGACAACGAGCGCTGCGACTTGCTGGTGCAGGCCCAGATCCGCGCGCACCGTCCAGGTTAAGCGTTTCGTCCTTCGGCCTTCCCCTCACCATGGCCGAAAGGCCACAGGTACCCCTGTAATAGCCGGGGGCGCAGTTCACGCCAAGCCAAGTCGGCCTGACCTCACTTCTTCCAGCATTCCTTCGAATAGCGAATAGATGATCCTCTCGGTCTCGGGCGAGAGGGGGGCGGGTTGCCCATAGTACCGGTATGCCGTCTCCACCTCGTAACCGCCTTCGGCGAAGGCTTCTTTTGTCGGTATGTAGCCCACGGTGCCCGCGCAATAGCCGCAGATGATCGTGGTGGCTCCGCCTAAGCGTTTGAGCTGCTTTCCGATAGCGCAGAACGCCTCGCCAGGAATCGAGAAGAGGCGCAACGAGGGCCCCAGCGAACAGAGCGAGAACCTGGCCCGGACGCCCTCCGCGCCGGCGTAACGTCCCTCTGGCCCGAAAGACTTCTCCTTCAAGCCTTTCGCCCAGGCGAGGTAGGTTTGAGCGGCGAGGGCCGGGTTTTCATGGCTTCCCGCAAAGCCGGATCCGGAGCCTTGCTCAGCCGCGATCCGCCGGATCTCCCGCCGCGACTCCTCCTCTATCCGGCTCAGCTCTTCGACGCCGGGGATAAAAGCGAAGGGCAGTTCAACAACCTTCGAGATCACCTTGAGTCCTCCGCTGTCCACCAGGGGAAGCTCCCCCGCCGCGTGGCGCGCGAGCGACTGCCCGAGCGCGCGGCGGACCGCCCCGGCCACCGCGTCGCCCAGCCGTTCCACGTCGGCCGGACTCCCCTCGGCGAACTCCATCCCTTCCGGGTCGAGCACCTTGGGACGTATGTCGCCGCAGGCCCCCTGCACCGGTATGGACACCAGCCCTCCGCCCAAATCGCGGGCGAGCGAGGCGGCCGCCCGACCGGGGTAGTCCGCCGAAATACGGTGAACGGCGACACCCAGGGTCGTGGGGTGGACGGATACGTTGAAGAGCGCGGACCTGAGCCCGCCGTCCTCGCCGAACACGAAAACGCAGAGGACCTCCCCGTCGTTCTCCCCGCCGAGGTTCGGCCTCATCACGATCTTTCCCGTCGCCGGGTCGCGGAGACGCCTGTTCACTCCCACCTCCGCCGTCGAGGCTCCCGTCAGAAGAACCGAGGGCTCCAAGCGCCCCTTCGCCTCCTCGATCGCGCCCAGCATCGCCTCGGCCAGTTCTTCCAGGAAGGCCCGGTCCGCCCCGAGGAGTCCCAGGTCGATGGCGCAGGGGGCGGTATGCGTGTG
>JARKQJ010000269.1 GCA_029973955.1 Paludibaculum sp.
GGCGGACATGGCGCATGCGCGTGCTCCGGAGTCAAGGAGGACGGGAACCGACGTGCCATCCGGCAAGAGGGCCGAGGTGCGGGACTCAGCATCGAGCTGCCCGCACGGAGGAGATGCCGGCGGTGCTTCATCCTCGAGGAAGAGCACACGGCGAACGGTGGGGGCCGAGGCAGACGAGGCGGCTGGTGGGGATGGTGCCGCATTCCGTGCTGCGATGCGTGCCGAGCGGCGCAGGCCAGGATGACCTGCGCGGCCCGATGAAGGCAGAGGAGGGACAGGCGCGGCAGAGGTGGCCACGCTTGATGCCGGCGCCGCAGCGCGAGGAGGGCGCGGCGGATCGACGGCATTCCGCGGGCATTGCTCAGCGGAGTGTCCCTTCTGGCGACAGCGTATGCACACCCCCGCAGAGCGCAGCGCCGCCTTCTCCTCGTCGTTGAGCTTGGGCAGCGGCGCCCAACCGAATGGTGACGAGCCTGCCGCGATGGCGGGGGCCGCAGGCGCGGGCGCTGCTGAGGAGTGAAAGCGGCCGAAAGGCCTGTCATGGCGGTGTCGTCCATGTTGATGCTGATGCTGTCCTTGCACAGGCGCCGAAGGCGCGAAGCCCACGCCGACGAAGCCGGCGGTTCTTGCGGCGCACATCACGTTGTTGGCCTCCTGAAGGCGGACGGCGACGCCTCGGGCCAGCTCGATCGTCTCGCGGAGGCGCCAGATGTTCCACTGGTCGCTCTCGTCGGGGTCCGCACCCTCATCGAGGATGGTCGTCGCAACGCTCGGAGCGTCCCCAGTGGGGGCGCCATCCCCATCGCCGCGGACAGCCGCCGCAGCGGGGCCCATGGTCGGGGCGGCCGGAGCAGAGGCAGACGCGGGCTTGGCCGGTGCGCGGAGGACGCTCGAGGGAACGGCCGATGCACCACCTGCGCTCTTGCCAGTAGGAGCCGAGGAGTCGGCCGGAGGTGCCGCGCCCGTGCTCAAGAGCAGCGGAGGCGGGGAGGACAGCATCTCCTGGACGCGTGCT
>JARKQJ010000274.1 GCA_029973955.1 Paludibaculum sp.
CTGAGACGAAGTCTCAAGGTCACCGTGAAGCAGGGCGAGCCCGTTTCCCCTGAGACGAAGTCTCAAGGTCACCGTGAAGCAGGGCGAGCCCGTTTCCCCCGAGACGAAGTCTCGGGGCCACCGTGAAGCAGGGCGAGCCCGTTTCCCCCGAGACGAAGTCTCAGGGCCACCGTGAAGCAGGGCGAGCCCGTTTCCCCCGAGACGAAGTCTCGGGGCCACCGTGAAGCCCCCTACTGCACCACGATCTTATTCACCTCCAAAGTAGTCCCCAGCACCTGCTGCAGCCGGTTCACCGCCCGGTTCAACAACAGATTCGCCCCAATCAACCTTCTCCGCGAATCAATCAGCTCATTCTGCCGCGTCAGCACCAGGAAGTTCGTACTCTCCCCCGTCTGATACAACCGAATCTCGCTCTCCAGCTTCTCCCGAGACGCCCGCTCACTCGCCCGCGCCGCCTCGATTCTCTGCTGCGCCGTCTCCAGCCCTTGCAGCGAGGTCCGCACCTCAGCCCCAATCGATTGCTGCACCTGCAGCCTCGCCAGCTTCAGCCGCTTCTCGTTGACCGCCGCCTGCTCCACCTGCGCCTGCGCGCTCCGGTTCCGCGGATTCCATTCAATCTGCAGCCCGCCCACAAACGTCTGGAAGTTCCCGCTCACCATGTTCGACAACGCCGTCCCATACCCGCCCACGAACGAAGGCGGCACACCACTGCCCGTCGATACCGGAGGCAGCAGCGGCAGCCCCGCTATCGCCGACAAGTCATTCGTCCGCTCAAAATACGGCGTCAGCATCGAGATGAACCCGCCCGACGCCGCCGGCACCGTCCCCGCCAACCCCGAGTTCGTATAGTTCGCCGTCAGATTCACCTGCGGCTTCAACCCGCTCGACGCCAACTGCTTTTGCACGTCGTTCTGCTGCGTCCGCAGGTCGATCGACCGCAACTCAAGCCGCTTCTGAAACGCCATTTCAATCGCGTCCGAAACCCCCGTCGCCGGCGGCTCCACTGTTTGCCGGTCCACCGGCACCACCCGCTCGTTCCACATCGGATCCGCCGTGTTCGGCGTGACCACTGCCTTCAGCCCGTTCTCAAACGCCGACAACGTCCCGATCGCCGAAACGTACGTGTCGATCCTGCGCTGCAGTTCCGCCTCCGACGCCGCCGCTTCCACCGCCGCCAGCGTCCCGGCTTGGATCTGCCGCAGGTTTCGCTCATGCTGCTCCCGCGCCAGCCGTACGCCGTCTTCCGCCACCACCGCATCTTCGATTGCCGCGGCTAGATCCCAATACGCCACCTGCGTCCGCGTGATCACATCGATCACCCTCACTTCAAAATCCGTCCGCGACTGCTCCTGCTGCTTCAGCCGGATCTTCAACTGAGCCCGATCCGGGTCCATATCCCGGTACCGCCACAACGGCACCGAAAACCCGGCCGTGATCCGGCTCGTGAAGTTCGGGTTCAACGACACGAACGGATTGTTCGTCGATTGCCTCTGGTTGTCCAAATCCACGTGATAGCTCAATCCCGACAGCGTCGTCTTGCCTCGCACGTAGAAGTTGTTCGTCAGGTAGTGCTCGCTCACTTTGCCCGTCGCCGACGCCAGCGAACTCGCCGCCGGCACGTTCCGCGCCTCCTGGCTCGGCAGGTAGCCCAGCACTGGATCGAACACGCCCTTGGCGCCTTTCGTGAACGCCGCGGCCGTGTCCAGATTCGTCCGCTCCACCTCGATCTCCAGGTTGTTCTTCAGCGCAAGCTGCACCGCATCTTCCAGCGTCAACCTCCGCTCCGTGTTCGTCACGCCCACGCGCTTCTCCGCCATCACTTGTGTTCTGGCCTTCTCCAGCGCCTGGTCCCACTCCGTCAGCCCCTGCCGCGGATCCTGCTTCTCCTGCGCCTGCATCGGCACCGCGCCAAGCAGCAGGCCCACCAGCAACAGCGCTGTCACCTGTTCCGCCACCTTCCCTGGCCGCCGGAAAATCCTTCGGAACCAGCTCGCATTCGCCAGGTCGTCGAACATCGAGTACGCTACCGGCGTCACCAGCAGCGTCAGCAGCAGCGCCAGGGTCTGCCCGCCGATCACCACAATCGCCACCGTGCGGCGCGACCCCGATCCCGCGCCCGTGCCGAACGCCAGCGGCAACATGCCCGCCACCAGCGCCGCCGTCGTCATTAGAATCGGCCTCAACCGGTCTTCGCAGCCCTGGAAGATCGCTTCCTTCCTCGGCATGCCTCCCCGCCGCAGCCCCTTCACGTGGTCGATCTGCAGAATCGAGTTCTTCTTCACAATCCCGAACAGCACCAGAATGCCCAGCGACGTGTAAATCACCGAGAAGTTCTCCCGTGCCAGGAACAGGCTCGCCAACGCGAACGGCACCGACAGCGGCAGCGACAATAGAATCGTCACCGGGTCGATAAAGCTCTCATAGTTCGAAGCCAGAATCATGTACATGAACACCACCGACAGCAGGAACGCGATCAGGAAGTTCGTCACTGTCCGGCCCAACTCCCTCGACCGCCCCACCGCTCCATACCGGTACTCCGGCGGCAGATTCATGTTCTTCATCTCCTGCTCCGCCACCGCAATCAGATCCCCCAGCGCCAGCCCTTTGCTCAGGTTGCCCATGATTAGCACCCGCCGCTGCCGGTTCCACCGGTCGATCGACGTCGGCCCCGTCCCCATCTCCAGCGACGCCACGTTCGATATCGGCACGTTCCCCAGAGTCGAGGACGGCAGGTACAGCCGGTCCAGCGCCGCCGGCGAGTTGCGGAACTCCTTCGAAACCCGCAGCAGCACGTCGTACCGGTCGTCGCCTTCC
>JARKQJ010000004.1 GCA_029973955.1 Paludibaculum sp.
ATTTCCCCCGAGACGAAGTCTCGGCGCCACAGTAGCCATTTCCCCCGAGACGAAGTCTCGGCGCCACAGTAGCCATTTCCCCCGAGACGAAGTCTCGGCGCCACAGTGGAGCCAGTTCCCCCGAGACGCAGTCTCGGCGCCACAGTGGAGCCAGTTCCCCCGAGACGAAGTCTCGGCGCCACAGTGGAGCCATTTCCCCCGAGACGGAGTCTCGGGGCCACCGTGGAGCCATTTCCCCCGAGACGGAGTCTCGGCGCCACAGTGGAGCCAGTTCCCCCGAGACGGAGTCTCTGCGCCACAGTGGAGCCAGTTCCCCCGAGACGAAGTCTCGGGGCCACAGTGGAGCCAGTTCCCCCGAGACGCAAACCCCAGCGCCGCCGTGGACGCAGTGTGGATCTCCCGCGTCGGCGTCCTCCCCAACCAATCCCCCCCACCCGCTGGCGCATCAGCCCTGAATGCGATACCTTGACTCGGAAGGGAGCAGGAACCACACCATGATCCGCAGAGCCTTCTTCGCCCTCACTCTCGCCCTCGGCCTGTGCCTCGCCCAAACCTCACAGCCCAAGCGCAGCCCGGACGTCCCCTTCGTCCCCACCACCGAACCCGCCGTCCAGGCCATGCTCAAACTCGCCGGCGTCACCTCCTCCGACACCGTCTATGACCTCGGTTGCGGCGACGGGCGCATCGTCATCGCTGCCGCCAAGGAGTTCGGCGCCCGCAGTGTCGGGATTGACATCAACCCTGTGCGCATCAAGGAAGCCAGGGAAAACGCCAAAAAGGCCGGCGTCGAAGACAAGGTCCGCTTCGAGGAACAGGACCTCTTTGAAGCCGACATCAAGGACGCCTCCGTCGTCACCCTCTTCCTCCTCTCCAGCGTCAACCTCAAACTCCGCCCCAAGCTCCTCCGCGACCTCAAGCCCGGCACTCGCATCGTCTCCAATACCTTCGACATGGGCGATTGGAAACCCGAGAAGGAGTTCACCCTCGACGACGGCGGCGACGACGACTCCTACCTCAGCCACAAGTTCTTTCTCTGGCGCGTCCCCGAACCCTCCGGCAAGTAGCCCGGGGCGCCGCTGGACCGAACTCCGCCTCGGCGCCGCTAAAGTCCCCCATCCCCCTAGCCGATGAACTAGCGTGGAGCGCTCACGTCATGCCTGGCTCTTCCTGTGCGCAGTTCTGGCCCTGACGGCTCTGATCGCCTACCCCGTCTGGATCGCCCGCCATCAGCGCCACTTCTCCGACAGCCTCGACGACGGCATCTACTGGATTACCGCCAAGTCCATCGCCGACGGCGACGGCTATCGCGTCGTCCATCAGCCCGGACGCCCCTTCGCCGTCAAGTATCCGCCGCTCTATCCCCTCTACCTCTCGCTCGCCTGGAAGTTCGGCGGATCCTTTCCCGGAAACCTCACCGCCGGAGCTGCCCTCCAAGCTGCGCTCATCCCCTTCTACGCCGCCCTCCTCCTGCTCCTCATGCGCCAGATGGGCTGCACCTGGCGGAGAAGCGTCCTCCTCGCCGCACTCACCCTCGTCACTTTTCACATGGTGCTTGTCGCCGCCACGCTCATGTCGGAACTGCTCTTCTGCTGCTTCCTCATCGCCGCTCTCCTCGCCCTCGAACACGCCGGCTCCCTCCCGGCCGGGACCTCCTCCACCCGCTGGGCCCTCGCCGGCGGCGCTCTCACCGCTCTTGCCTACCTCACCCGCAGCGCCGCCGCGCCGCTCTATCTCGTCGTACCCGTCTTCTTCTTTCTCCGGAAACGCAATCCGCTCACCCTCGCCTTCGCCGCCTTCGCCGTACCCCCCGCCCTCCTCTGGCACGCCTGGAGCTATACCCACGCCTCCAAAGTCCTCGATCCCGTCAACTCCGGCTACCTCCAGGAGTACTTCCGCATCATCGGCGCCACCGGCCTCTGGGGCCATATCGGCCAACAGTTTGCCACTCTCTCCTTAGCCGCCTCCGAAGGCCTCTTCGCCGGCATCTCCAACCTCCTCGGCGAAACCAGCCTGCCCCAGCCTCTGCTGGTCATCGGTACTGCCGCCTGCGTCCTTGTCCTCGTCACTGGCCTCGCGGGTTGCATCCGTCTCGGCCGTGCCCGCCAGTGGCCCCTCGCCGTTCTCTTCACGTTCCTCTATCTCCTCCAGATCGTCGTCTGGTGGTTCGACGGTCTCGGCCGCCTCATGCTGCCCGTCTGGCCCCTCATCCTGCTCGGCGTCTCGCAGGAAGCCACCCAGTTCCTCGCCGCTCTTGCCAAGTCTCTCGCCGGCCGCCGCGCCTCCCCGGAACGCCTCGCCGGCTGGAACGCACACCTCCTCTGGATCGCCGCCGGTGCCGCCGTCGCCCTCATCCTCCACAACGACATCTATGCCACGCAGCGCATGACACAAATCGTCCGCGAGTCCTTCACGACGCGCCGCCTCGACGAAGAGATCTTCCAGCGCGTCAAATCGGAAGGCGACTCCGAAACCGTCCTCCTCACTTGGAAGGACGCCGCCGCTTACCTCTACACCGGCATCCCCTCCTCCCACGGTCACTTCGCTGCCGTCACCCCCCAGTCCATCAGCCGCCAGGTCATGGCCATGCCCTTTAGCAGCCTCCCGCCGCAATATCGCAAAGGCCTCCTCGTGGTCCTCCGCGACGATATCGACGGCCCGTTCACCGGCGCCGAAGCCGAGGCCTTCCGCCAGCGCGCCGAGTCGCTTCCAGCCTCTCAGCTCGTCCTCCGCACGGACTTCGCTCTCATCTACCGCTTCCAAATCCCCGGCCGCCGCCCCCATTCCGCCCAATAACTCGCCCCCGAACCGGATACTCTAGGGATTACCGGCATGCGGATTCCTCCGTATCGCCACCCCGGAGACCTGCTCATGAACACCATCCTTCGCGCGGGCGCGCTCACGGCCGAATACCACGACGGCATCCTGCGCCACATCCGCTACGGCGCCCACGAAATCCTCACCCGCGTCTACTTCGCCGTCCGCGACCGCCACTGGGGCACCCTCCCCGCCACCCTCTCCAACGTCGAACTCGACTCCCGCGACCGCACCTTCCGCCTCTCCTTCGACGCCGACTACCACCACGACGAAATCCACTTCCTCGCCCGCGTCACCATTGAAGGCCACGCCTCCGGCCAGATCGGCTGGTCCGTCGTAGGCCGCGCCCTCTCTTCCTTCCTCAAAAACCGCATCGGCCTCTGCGTCCTCCATCCCGCCGCGCTCGCCGGCTCTCCCTGCCGCGTCGAACAGAACCGCCGCCATTGGCACAGCGGCGAATTCCCCCTCTTCGTCTCGCCCCATCAGCCCTTCCTCGAAATCTCCGCCATCCGCCACCAGGTCTCCGAAGGCGTCGAGGCCGAGGTCCGCTTCTCCGGCGACGTCTTTGAAATGGAGGACCAGCGCAACTGGACCGACGCTTCCTACAAGACCTACTCCACCCCCCTCCGTCTCCCCTTTCCTGCCCAGATCCAGGAAGGCGCTTCCATCCAGCAAAGCGTCACGCTCTCCCTCCTTCCCTCCGGACTCCCTCTGCCCGAGGAATCCGCGCCCGCGCCCGCCCTCATCCGCGTCCACTCCACTGGCGGCGCACCCCTGCCTTCCCTCGGGACCTCTCTCGGCGCCACCCTCCACAAGCCCGAAGGCATGGTCTCCGAACGCCTCCGCCCGCTCCACTTCTCCTATCTCCACGCCGAGATCGACTTCCGCCGCAGGCAAGGAGACAGGCAACTCGCCGCCGCGTCCCGTGCCTCCGCCGCCGCGCGCCTGCCGCTCGAAATCGCCCTGCTCCTGACCCGCGCCGGCGAGGAGGAACTCAAAATCGCCGCCGCCGCCGCCCGGAACTGGAAACTCAACGTCTGCCGCTGGCTCATCCTCCCCACCGCCACCAAGGCCACCACCCAGGAATGGATGATCGCCGCACGCCGCATCCTCGGCGGCTCGGCGCCCCTCATCGCCGGCGCCCCCGGCTACTTCGCCGACCTCAATCGCAATCGCATCGACCCCATCCTCGCCGACGGCTTCTCCTTCAGCGCCAATCCCCAGGTCCACGCCATCGACAACGATACGCTCATGGTCAACGCACCCGGCGCCGCTGGCGCCATCGCCTGCGCCCAGGAATTCGGCGCCGGCAAATCCGTCCACCTCTCGCCCATCACCCTGCGCCCTCGCACCGCTCCTCCCGATCCTCGCCAGCGCACCTCCCTCGCGGCCATCTTCTCTCTCGTCCACCTCCGCACCCTCGCCCTCGCCGGTGCCGCCTCCGCCACCTACTACGAACTCACCGGAAACAACGGCCTCGTCTCCGAAAACGGCGAAGAGGTCTTCCCCCTCTGGCATCTCTTCCGCGAACTCGCCGAATTCTCCACCGGAGAGGTCCTGCCCACTACCTCCTCCCTCGCCCCCTCCATCGACGCCGTCGCCATTCGCGACGGGCTCCGCACACGCCTCTGGCTCGTCAACTGGAATGAGGACGAACGCTCTACCGCCATCGATGCCACCAATTTGGGAATCCTCAAATCCATCCACGCCAACGGAGTTAATCTCCCTATCGCGGACTCCATCCCCATTCCGCCTCGCTCCTGGGCTACCGTCGACTTCGAAAACCAGCCGCCCGACCAGGCGCCCGACATCGAGGCATAACCGGACCATGACCCGCTTCCTCCTGGGCCTCACCCTCGCCCCCCTCGCCCTGGCACAGAACGGCCACTTCCCTTCCCTCACCAATATCGGCGCCGGCATCGACACCGTCCGCTTCCAGTGGAAAAAGATCTCCGGTGACGCCGCCATCACCGTCCTCGTCGAGCAGCCCGGCTCGCGCACCAAGGCCCTCGCCGGACCCATGCTCCGCGCCACGCTCGATCCCGATAGCCCCCTCGCCAGCGTCATCGTCCTCCCAGATGCCCGCATCGCCCTCGCCTTCCGTCGCACTCCCGGCGGCCCCATCGACGAACTCCCCATCGCCGCCGCCGCGCCCGCCCGCGTCAAACTCTCCCGCTCCGGCGACGTCATCTCTCTCGAAGCCGGCACCCCCAATGGCCCCCTCCAACCCGGAGCCGCCCTGACCGTTACCCTCCCCGAAGACGCCTACGCCGGCCTGGCCGCCGCCTCCAATACCCGCACCCGGTCATTCCCCACCGCCACGCTGGAAGAAGACGGCCCCGTCGCCCCACAGAACCGTGCCGTCGAAAGCACCCTCGAAACCGTCGACATCGCCACCGGGGAACGCCGCATCGTCTACCGCGCCCTCCAGCACTTCGAAGCCCCCAACTGGACACCCGACGGCCAGAGCCTCATCTTCAACTCCGGCGGCAAAATCTATCGCATCCCCGTCACCGGCGGCACCCCCGTGCTCATCCCCACCGGCGAAGTCCGTTGCAATAATGACCACGGCATCTCCCCCGACGGCAAATGGCTCGCCATCAGCGGCAGCCTCCCCCGCGGCCAGTCCCAGATCTTCATCGTCCCCATCACCGGCGGCGAACCGCGCCTCGTCACCCCCCAAATGCCCTCCTACTGGCACGGCTGGTCGCCCGACGGCAAGACCCTCGCCTACTGCGCCAGCCGCAACGGCGAATACGACATCTACACCATCCCCGCCGCGGTCGGCCCTTCTTCGAGGCTCAAGCCCATATCCCCCGAGACCCCAGCCTCGGGGCCACCGTGGAGCCGTTCTTCCCCGAGCCCAATGTCAGACTCTGCTGACGCAGAGGGAAGCGCCGGCGAGCGCCGCCTCACCACCGCCAAAGGCCTCGACGACGGCCCCGAATACTCACCCGACGGCACGCAAATCTACTTCAACTCCGTCCGCTCCGGACTCATGCGCATCTGGGCCATGGACAAGGATGGCGCCAACCAGCGCATGATCTCCAAAGGCCCCGAAGCCGCGGACTGGTTCGCACACTTCTCCCCCGATGGCAAATGGATCGCTTATATCTCCTACGACAAGTCGGTCGAAGGCCACCCGGCCAACAAGGATGTAGTGCTGAACCTCGCGCGGGCCGACGGCTCCAATCCCCGCGCGCTCGTCACGTTGTTCGGCGGCCAGGGCACCATGAATGTCCCCAACTGGTCCCCCGGCAGCACACACTTCGCCTTCGTCAGCTATCGCCTCGTGAAGAAGAACCCCATGGGAAAGAATTAGGATCGCGGCCGCACGGGCCGCTCAACTCAGCGCGCTCAAGAGAAGCCGCCGCGCGGCGCACAACCGCCACCGGATGGCCCGCCGGAGGAACTCCCCGCAATCGCGCAGGCTGACACCTGGCGCTGCACCTTCTGGCTCCCGCACCCCGGGCACTGTAGGTTCGTATCCGCGTCTGACATCCGGCGGAGCTGCTCATAGAGTTTTCCGCACTCCTGGCAGCGGTATTCGTACATCGGCATATCGCTAATTCCAGAATAGAAGATGCAGCCCGCTCCGCGTGGTGACAACTCCCCCTACTGCACCTTCAGCTTCAGAATCGTAAGCGAATGTTTGGGGAACGTGTACGTGAAGCCGTTCTTCTCGATCTTCGCCGTCACCGCGGACAGCTTCGGCGCCACTTTCTTGTCGTCCCCGAACGTGTGCGTCGCCTTGAAGTCGTTGTAGTTCATCTCCCACACCGCCACGCCCGGCTGCAGCACGCCCTCCACGTTGTCGATCCGCGTCGCCAGGTCCAGCTTCTCGCTGCGGTTCAGCACGTTCACATACACCGCCCCGCCCTTCGCGTCGTGCGTCACCGATACGTCCAGGTATCCCAGTGGCTTTCGCCCCGCCGGTTGATACGTCGGCGACGTCACCAGGGCGTCCAGCGCCGTGTTGCCGCGCTGCTTGCCGTACTCCGCGATCGGGAAATAGATCGGCTGCAGGAACAGCCCCTGCTTGTTGGTGAAGATCGGCGCGATCACGTTCACCAACTGCGCCAGGTTCGCCATCTTGACAACGTTGGCGTGCCGGAAGAACGAGTTGAAGAACATCCCCATCGCCAGCGCGTCTTCGTAGTTGTAGATCTCCTCCAGACGCGTCGCGCCCGTCGCAAACTCGCTCGCCGAGGAGCGCGCCCGGTACCACACGTTCCATTCGTCATATGCGATGTAGATCGGCCGCGGGTTCTTCATCCCCGATTGCGCCGCCCGGATCAGACCCTCCGTGATCTCGATGTAGTGATCCACGTTCTGCCCGTTCGCCAGGAAGTTCTCGAAGTTGTTGTCCCGGTTCCCAATGTAGGTGTGCAGCGAAATGTAGTCGATCTCCGCCTTCAACCGCTCCAGCACCGTCCGGTTCCACGCAATCCAGTCCGCTCCGAAGTTCGACGATCCCGATGCGATCAACTGAATCGACCCGTCCACTCGCCGCATCGCTTTCGCCGCCTCCAGCGCAAACTTCGAGTAATCCTCGGCATTCTTGTGCCCCAACTGCCACGGCCCGTCGATCTCGTTGCCCAGCCCCCAGATCTTTACGTTGTACGGCTTCTCCCGCCCGTTCTTCCGCCGCTGGTCTGCCCAATACGTGCTCCGTCCTTCGTTCGTGTACTCCACCCACTCCCGCGCCTCGTTCACCGTTCCGTACCCAGCATTGATGCAGATGTATGGCTCCACCCCGATCCGCTCGCAATACTGCAGAAACTCATCCGTGCCAAAGCGGTTCGAGTCGATGTCCCCCCACGCATGGTCCGGCCGCGCCGGCCGCCCCGCCTTCGGCCCGATCCCGTCCTTCCAGTTGTAGCCCGAAGCGAAGTTCCCGCCCGGCCAGCGCAGAATCGACACCCCCAGCCTCTGCGTCGCCTCCATCACGTCTTTCCGGTACCCCTGCGCATCCGACAGCGGCGAGTTCTCCTCATAGATCCCGCCATAGATGCACCGCCCCAGATGCTCGGCGAAGTTGCCGAACAGTTGCCGGTCCACCTCCCCGATCCTGCGCTCTGTGTCGATCTTGATCCGCGCCTGCGGGCCCTGCCCAAACACGACAGAGGCCGAGAACAAAAGCCACAGTAACCGGTTCATGCCCGGCATTGTATCGGATCAAAAGCAGAAGAGGAGAGCACGCAGCCCTCCCCTTTCGCTAACTGCACTCACGCCGCTACTTCGCGCGCTTCGCCGTGAACTCCACGGGATTGCCCTGCCGGCCCTGCCGCTTCATCTTCAGCTCATCGCCCGCCAGCGTGCCCGAGTAGCTCTGCTTCATCGTGTTCCCGTTCCGCTCCACGGTCACCACGAAGCTGATCTCGTTGCCGTTGATCTTGCCTTCCGAAATCGGGTTCGCTCCACCCTGCCCGCCCGACACCGTGCCAGTCAGCGTGGCCCCCTCGGCCTTCAGGTCGAAGGTCATCTCTCTCATCTGCCCTTCGCGCCCAGGTACCTGGGCGGTCCACTTGCCCGTGATATCGGCGGCCACAGCCAGGCCGGCGAACAGGGCGAATACGGTCACAAGGAGAATCAGTTTTCTGATCATGGTGCACTCATTTATACGCCATTCCGGCGCGGGTGGCTACCCCACCCACGCCCCGCACGTCTGCCCCGAATACCCTTCGCGGGCTTCCCGCCTCCGGCCTCTGGTCCGGAATTCCCGCCTCCAGGCATGCTATCCTCCGCCCGCTCCGCGCACTCTCACTTTGAACCGCCCCACCCCGGTGCCTCACCCCCAGTTGAGCGGGAGGCTGCCGGGATTCTACAATGCAAGGTGGACCCCTAGGGCCCATCTGTTGGCCCGTGTGTCCAAATTTGAATTCCTGGCGTCTAATACTGAAGGAGAATCTGCCATGGCGCTGCGCCCCCTGCATGACCGTGTGCTCGTAAAACGTTTGGAAGCTGCCGAGACCGTCGTGGGCGGCATCATCATCCCCGACTCCGTCAAGGAAAAGCCCCAGCAGGGTGAAATCGTCGCCGCCGGCAGCGGCAAACTCCTCGAGACCGGCAAGCGTGTCGAACTCGACGTCAAGACCGGCGACAGGATCCTGTTCGGCAAGTACTCCGGCTCCGAAGTCAAAATCGACGGCGCCGAGTACCTGATCCTGCGCGAGGACGAAATTCTGGCGGTCCTCGGCTAACGCCTCCGCCCCAGGCTAGAAGGAGTTTAGAGTAACTATGATGTCCATTCGCTGGTCCCGCCTCGCCGGCCTGGCCGTTCTGGCCCTCGGCGCCACCATGACGCTTTCCGCCCAACTCAAAGTGGGCACGGTCAACCTGCAGAAGGCCCTCCAGGATACCGCCGAAATCAAACAGGCCGAAGCCGACCTCAAGGCCAAATTCGGCCCCCGTCAGGAAGAACTCGCCAACCTGGAGAAAGAGATCACCAAACTCACCCAGGAAGCCGAAGCCAATCAGCAGAAGTACAACGAGCAGACTATGGGCGAACTCAGCGCCCGCATCCAGACCCGCCAGCGCCAGTATCAGCGCAATAGCGAAGCCCTTCAGGATGCCGTCAACCGCGAACGCCAGGATATCCTCCAGCGCGTCGGCCAGCGCTTCCAGGAAGTCGTCCGCAAAGTCGCTGAAGAAAAAGGCCTCGATTTCGTCGTCGACGGCGCCAACATGCTCTACGCCAAACCCGCCCTCGACATCTCCGCCGAGGTCACCGCCGCCTACGACAAAGCCTACCCGGCCAAGAAGTAACTCAAAGGAGGGCTGGTGCCATGCCCGGCTTTCTCGATAACTACGGCGTCTCCGACGCCCGCCGTGAAAAGGGCGTCCGGCGCTGGGTGCTCGGCATCCTCGGCGCCCTCTTCCTTGCTTGGCTGGGCTACTGGTTCTATCACGACTTCCGCGAAAAGCGCCAAGTCTCCCAATTCATCGACCTCGTCGCTCAAAAGCGCTACGAGGACGCCTATCGCCTCTGGGGCTGCGATCCCAAGCAGCCCTGCCGCGATTACAGCTTCGAAAAATTCCTCGAAGACTGGGGCCCCAGGAGCCCTTACTCCAATACCGCCAGTGCCCACGTCCGCCGGACCCGCTCCTGCGTCGACGGCGTCATCCAGATCCTCGAATACGCCCCCGGCAACGAAATCAGCCTCTACGTGGACCGCAAAACACGCTACCTCTCTTTCAGTCCTTTCACCTACTGCGTCGATCCCGCCGGCCGCAACACCAGGTTCTGGGACATCTTCTTCCGCTAATCCCCCCCCCCGAAAACGAAAACTCTCCCGCACGTTTCAAACAATTTAGCGTTAGAATTGGGGCTGGATCTTATGCAGGAGTCTATCTTCGAACTCGAAGCCCGGCTTCACCAGTTCAATCGCCTCATGCAGGAAATCCTGCGCGGGAAAATCCAGCGGAATACTTTCCAGCCTTGGGAAGTGCAAATCCTTCTGGATATTGAAACCTGCAACCTCCGCGAAGCGAACCGGCGCGAAATCCTCCGCCGCTACCAGAAAGCAGCCAATCGCTACGTCGATCGCGGCGGCCGCTCTCTCCTCAAACTCTCCGAGTACCTCGATAAAAAACACCGCCAGCCCCTCTCTGACTCCGGTGCTGCCGTCCTCGAGCAGCCCTCTGCCAGCGCAGACTAAGGGCCCCTCATCTCCGCAGCAGGTCCGCCACGTCGAAGACGTAAATCGAATAGCCGACCCGTGCTATCGGTTTCCTCGCCCGCAGCCACCCGTACCACTCCCGCTTGTGATACACCCCTTGCAGGAACGTGATGCTGATCGCCAGGTACCGCCTGTCCGGACGCTCGCCCTTCTTCAGTTGCTCCTCCGGCACGATCCCGCACTCGCTGAATCCATACCGCTGAATCGGCGCAGTCCCGAAGTACGATAAGCACACGTCCTCCACCGGCCGCGCGCCCACCCACTCCCGCATCTCCCGCAAACTCTGCCCCCAGTCGAGATTCGAATCCACCAGATACTCCCCGCCATGCTCCGGCCCGCCCACCGCCGCGTTGAAGAACGCCAGGTCGTGTCCCGCAATCCTCGCCGACTCCCCAGCCAGCAGCACGCACCCCGCCACCATCAGCCCCGCGAACGCCTTCCCATACACCGCTCCGCCCCGCTGTCCCAACAGCCCCGCCGCCATCACAAAGCTCAATGGATACACCGGCAACAGATGCCGCAGCCCGATGTTGATTCCAGACCCAATCGCCATCGCCCAGAACAACGCCAGCGGAATCGCAAACACCTTCCACTCCTCCCAACTCTCCCTCCTTAACAGCGGCAAACACAGCGCCAGCAGCATCAGCGACCCCAACGGCGTCTTCACCAGAAACGCAACCGGAAAATACTGCCACTTCCCGCCCGCATACACCTCACCCATTAGGAACGCCGGATGCCCAGCGCCCTGGTGCGCCCCCAGCATCCCCAGCCCGACCAGGTACGGATGCGCCGGCACGCCCAGCCGCGTCCCCATCCAACGCAGCGTCGTGTTCAGCAGCCCCCCCTCTTCCACTTCCCTCTGCAGCGGCTGCGCCTTCATCACCCGTGCCGTCTCAGGCGCGTATACTAATCCGACCACCACCAGCGCCGCGCATCCCAGCACCGCCCACTGCCACGCTGCCCGCCGCCACGGCAGCCGCGCCGCCAGCGTCGCCACCAGAAAGGCGGGCACCAGCACCACCATCGAATACTTCGTCGCCAGCGCCGCCCCCAGCGCCGCTCCGGCCGCCACCACGCTCCCCCGGCTTCCCACCCGCAGCATCCGCTCGAATGCCATGCACGCCAGCAGCCCCGTCAGCGCCGCCCCCAGGTCCGTGGTCACCAGGTGCCCGTGCGCGTTCAGATTCGGATCCAGCCCCACCAGCACCAGCGCCAACCACCCCGCCGCCGCCCCGAATCGCGCCCTCGCCCACCACGCCGCCGCCAGCGTCAGCAGCAGGCATAACACGATGTTCCCGCCTCGCGCCGCCGCCACCAGGCGCTCCCCAGGCACCTCCTTCTGCCCGAACACCATGGCCTTGGAGTGCTCCACCATCCAGTGTTCCCGCCACGTCTGCGCCCCGAACATCGGATCCACGCCCATCCACCATAACGGCAGCGCGCAGATCAGACGCGCCAGTGGCGGATGCTCCCGGTCGATGCCCGTGTCCCCGCTCCGCAGGTATGTGTAGCCCGCCGTGATGTGGATCCCTTCATCCACCGTCTGCGTGTCCTGCCGGGCTTCCAGGCCCAGCCGCCACGCCTGCACCCCCAGCATCAGGGCGGCGCCTGCCACCCAGACTCGCCGGCTTCTTAGAAGCTCACGCCACACGCCGCGCGCCCGCCGACGGCGTGCAACGGTAGATCGCCGGATGCAGCCCGTACTTGGCTTCGTACTTCGCCGCCAGCTCCTTCTCAAACCGCTCCACCGCCTCCGGCGCCACCAGGCTTACCGTGCAGCCGCCAAATCCGCCGCCCGTCATCCTGGACCCGTAAACCCCTTCAATCGTCAGCGCCGCGGCCACCAGAAAGTCCAGCTCCTCGCAGCTCACTTCATAGTCCTGCTGTAGCGAGCGGTGGCTCTCCACCATCAGCCGGCCCATCGACTCCAGGTCGCCTTGCTCCGCCGCCGCCAGGAAGTTCTCCACTCTCAGGTCTTCCAGGATCACGTGCCGCGCCCGCGCCAGCGGGATCTCTGCCATCCGCGCCGCCGCGCGCTCCAGTTCGCCCAGCGTCACGTCCCGCAACGCCGCCTTCCCGGGGAAGTGCGTCAACGCTTCCGCGCATTGCGCCACCCGCTCCCGGTACGCCGACGTGCCCAGCTCGTGCTTCACCATCGTGTTCGAAACCACCACCTCGGCGCCCGCCGGAATCGGCACCAGTTGATGCGTGATCGAACGGCAATCCAGCAGGATCGCCTTGTGCTCTTCACCATGTACCGAAGCGTACTGGTCCATGATGCCGCACGGCAGGCCCACGAAGTTCCTCTCCGCCCGCTGGCACAGCTTTGCCAGTTCCAGCTTCGAAACCTCCCGCCCGTCCAGCAGCGCCAGCGCGCTCGACACCTCCAGCGCCGCTGAAGAACTCAGCCCGCTGCCTGTCGGTACCGTCGAGTCGATCGCCAGCTTCATCGGTCTCAATTCGAAACCCAGCGCTGCAATCTCCTTCGCCACGCCCAGCGCGTAGTCTACCCACGCGCCTGTCTTCTTCATCGTCGGAATCGCATCCAGCGGGAAGATCATCTCCCCCGGATACTGCGCCGACGTCAGGTGCAGCACCGGCTTCTTCACTTCTGTGGCGCGCACGTCCGTCCCCATCGCAATCGCGATGGGCATCACGAACCCGCCGTTGTAATCCGTATGCTCCCCAATCAGGTTCACGCGGCCAGGCGCGTGATAGTGCTTTATGCGCGACGTGCGAGCCAAAGGAAAACGCCTCCAAATATCACCGAAAAAATGCCAAACTGCAGGTTCAGGTTCCCCGTCAGCAGCGGCGCCTTGAAGTCCGCCATCAGCCCCGTGGCGATCATCAGCAGCCCCAGCAGTCCGAAGAAGTAACCGGCCGGTTTTCTCAAATCAAGCATGGCGGTCTCCAATCCCAACTAGAAGAACAGGAAGTTCAGCCCGATGCAGACGATCCCCGCCAGCACCGCGATCATCGCCGGCCTCCGGTACCACACCGCGGCCTCGGCCTCGTGCTTCGTCACGCCGTACACCAGGCCTTCCAGCTCCGCCTCCGGCCTCGCCTTGCCCATCAGGCTCACTACGATCGTCAGCACAAAGCACACCGTAAACGCGTTGATCGCCACCCAGAAGTTCTGCGCCATCGACGACGGGAAGGTGTGCATCACTCCCAGCCATCCACCCTTGCCCTCCGCCAGCGTCAATCCGTAGGTCGCCGCCGCCGCCGCCGTGCCCGTCACCAGCCCCGTGAACGCGCCGTTGCCCGTCGCCCGCTTCCAGAACATCCCCAGCAGGAACGTCGCAAACAGCGGCGCGTTCACAAATCCGAAGATCAGTTGCAGGAAGTCCATCATGTTGTTGAACGACTGCGCCAGATATGCCGCCCCAATTGACAGCACCGTGCCGAAAATCGTCGCCATCCGCCCCATCCACAGGTAGTGCTCGTCCGGAGCGTTCTTCCTGATGTAGCTCTGGTAGATGTCATACGTCCAAACCGTGTTGAACGCCGTCACATTGCCCGCCATCCCGCTCATGAACGACGCCACCAGCGCCGTCAGCCCCACCCCCAGCATCCCGCTCGGATAGAACTGCTCCATCAGGCTGAACAGCACTTTGTCGTAGTCCGGCCCGCCGTTCTTCAACGGAATCGCGTAGCCGATGTTCATCGACGCCAGCGCCGCCGCCGCTATGCCCGGGACGATCACGATGAAGGGGACGAACATCTTCGGAAACGCGCCCACAATCGGCGTGTTCCGCGCGTCCGTCATGTTCCGCGCCGCCATCGCCCGCTGCACCACCAGGTAGTTCGTGCACCAGTAACCGAAGCTCAGCACGAAGCCCAATCCCATCACCAGGCCGAAGATTTCGACGCCCATCGGGTTATCCGAAGCCTTCGACATGTGCCGCCAGCTCTCCGTCATCATCGGGCTCAGCCGCTGGGACACGCCCTGCCACCCGCCGGCCTTCTGCACCGACAGAATCGCCAGCGGCGCAAAGCCCGCCACAATCAGGAAAAACTGCAACACCTCGTTGTAGATCGCGCTCGACAGCCCGCCCAGGTACGTGTACGCCAGCACGATCCCCGCCGATGCCAGCACGCTGAACGTGAAACTCCACCCGAAGATCGCCTGCAGCAGAATCCCCAGCGCGTACATCGAAATGCCCGAACTGAAAATCGTCATCACCGCGAACGTGATCGCGTTGAACCCGCGCGTCTTCTCATCGAACCGCAGCTTCAGATACTCCGGCACCGATCGAGCCTTGCTGCCGTAATAGAACGGCATCATGAACACGCCCACGAACAGCATCGCCGGAATCGCCCCCACCCAGTAGAAGTGCGACGTCATCATGCCGTACTTCGCTCCGGAGCCGCACATCCCGATCATCTCCAGCGCGCCCATGTTGGCCGCCAGAAACGCCAGCGACGTGATCCACAACGGCAGCGAGTGCGCGCTCGTCAGGAACTCCGAACTCGTCCTGACGTTCTTTCGCAGGAACCATCCGATGCCGAGAACGAACCCGAAATAGAGCGCAAGGACAAGGTAGTCGATGAAGTGGAGGGCCATAATTCAGACCTGGGAATCCAATGGTATATCACATACCGCGCGGGCAAAAGAAGAGCGGGGGCAGCATTGGCTGCCCCCGCTCGTTGTGTCGGTTCCAACCTCGGAGTTAGAACTCCAGGCGGAGGCCCATCGTGATCAGGCGGGCGCTGTTCTGCGGCGCCGAGGGGCGGCCGAAGCTGGCGTTGCCGATCGTGCCGTTCACGCCGCCGAAGTTCGTGCGGTTGAACGCGTTGAACGCATCGGCGCGGTAGGTCAGGATGATCGGGTTCTTGTCGTTCTGGAACAGCGTCGTCCGCTTGATCAGGGAGATGTTCTCGGTGAACACCGCCGGCTGGCGGAAGTCGTTGTAGTAGAACGCCGCATTGCCCAGCGTGTAGGCGGGCGCCGCGGTGAACGCCGCTTTGTTGAACCACAGCGTGTTCGGGTCGTTCGGATCCAGCGAGGTCCGGTCGATGCCCGTCCGGATCGCGCCAGTGCCCACGTTCGCCTTCGTAATCTGCGTGAACAGCACGCCGCTGCCCAGTGGGTTGCCCGGCGTGTTCAGCCAGATCAGCGTGCCCTTGCGGTACGTGTCCGCGCTGGCGATCGTCCAGCCGCCGATGAAGGCGTTGGTGATCGCGTTCACGTCGTGGAAGTACTTCTTGCCCTTGCCGAACGGCATGTCGTAAGAGAGCAGGACGTTGAACACGTGCGGAATGTCGAAGTTCGTGAAGCTCTTCGAATCCGGAATGTTGTAGTAGTCCTGCGGCGTGGCGCCAGGAGATCCAATCTGGCCGAACGTGTTGCGATAGTGGCCGTAGTCGAGCGCCTTGGACCACGTGTAGTTCGCCATGAACTGCAACGTGCCGAAGCGGCGCTCCACCTTGGCCTGCAAAGCGTCGTACCAGCTGTGGCCGAAGCCAGCGATCAGGCTTTGCACAGCCAGGTACTGCGGATACGGACGCAGAGACTGCGCCACGCTCAGGTTGCCGGGGAAGCTGTCATACGGCTTCTTGAAGCCCGCCGCAATCGCTTCCGGCGAATCGATGCGCTTGCCGAGCAGAGCACCATACTGCAGGTAGCTGGTCGGAAGCTGGTTCAGGTCGGCCGTCGAGTTCAGCCGCGTGCCGCGGTTGCCCTGATAGGCCACGTCGATCAGCCAGTTCTTGATCTCGTGCTGGATGTTCAAGCTCCAGTTCTTGATGCGGCCCGGCTGGCCGTAGGTCGGCCCCTGGTACGCAACGTTCTGGTAGTTGACGTAGGTCGGATCGATGATCGGCGGCGGGCGATAACCCGGAGCCAACGGGATGCCATTCTCCCAGTTCATCACCGGGTTCAGGCCGTCAGACTGCAGCGAGTTGCTGCCGGAAAATCCGTAACGGCAGCCGCAACCGCCGCCCGACAGGCCCGTGTAGAAGATCGCGTATCCACCACGGATCACGGTCTTCGGAGCCACCTGGTAGGCAAAGCCCAGGCGAGGACCGATGTTGCCGAACGCGGTCGGGTAGAAACGCTTCTGGCCATTACGGCCAGGACCCACGCCGCTGAACACCAGCGCTCCCGGCCGCCCGCCGGCGCCAGGATTCGGCACGTTGATGTCAACATGCGAATAACCGTTTCCGTTCGGGACGTGCCAGCCGATCGGCACTTCATAGCGCATGCCCAGGTTGATCGTCAGCTTGGAGGTCACGCGCCAGTTGTCCTGGACGTAGCCAGAGTAGTCGTAGTAGATCGTGGTGTCGAACAACACCGGCGGCACCACGTTGTCGGCCAGGTCCACTGCACCCAGCAACATGCTGGCGAATTCGTGGCCCGTACTAGTCAGAGCTGTCGGAGAAGCCGTCTCAGCCCGGTTGAACTGGTACCGGCCATTGGTGCCGGCCAAGTCCTGTCCCAGCGTTTCGAATCGCCGCCAGGCCCAGCCGAACTTCACTTCGTGCTTGCCCTTGATCAACGTGTAGCCTTGGCTCAGCCAGTGCTGCCGGTTGAACTGCGCGCCGTTGGCCACCTTTCCGTCCTGCACGCCGTAGGGCGAGAGTCCGGCCGCGCCGTTGAAAATGATGCGCGGAGTCGCGTCGGAGTCGCCGCTGGGGACCTTGAAGCCCAACTTGGAGCCGCCGCCCTTTTGGTTCGGGTTGTCCCACGCCTGACGCGTAATGGTGAACCCATACGTAGTGTGCATGAGCAGATTCGGCTTGATGCTCCAGTCGTGATTGAAGCGGTGGTTGTAGGGCTTCTGGAAGCTCTGCAGGCCAACGCCCAGGAGACCGGGGAAGTTTGAGAGGTCGTCCTGCGCCTGCACTTCGTTCGTGAAGAAGTACGCCAACCGGTTCGTCGCCGAAAACGCATGGTCGAACTTCATGCTGTACGTATATCGGTCAAACGCCGATTGGTTCACGAAGTTGAAGTTCGAAGCCAGCGTTCCCACGTTCGGGTCGGGAATGTTCGCCGCCACGTTCTTCGCGATGTTCGTGATGCGCGCAGTCGGAATGATGTTGCCGGCGAATGGCGTTCTCGTGTTGCCGCTCGTCGTCGCCGGATCGTAAATCACCGGCACGCCGGCCTGCGAGAAGTTGCCCTGCTTCATCAGCGCCGTCGGCACCGTCAACACCGGGAAGCTCACGCTCACAGGCCGCTGGTCTTTCGAATAGGTGAAATACCAGAAGGTCTTGTCCTTGCCGTCGTACAGCTTCGGAATCCACACCGGGCCGCCGATGGCGCCGCCGATTTCGTTGAAGCGCTCTTTCGCGCGGAAATTCGTGGCCGGATTCGTGCTGGCGTTTCTCGCCCACGCGTTCGCGTTCCAAATGTCACGCCGCATGTTCAGGAACGCCGCGCCGTGCAGCCAGTTCGTGCCGCTCCTCGGAACGTACACTTCCACGCCGCCCGCCACGCGCCCGTACTCCGCCGAGAAGTTGCTCGAGTTCATCTTGAACTCCGAGAACATCTCCGCCGCCGGTACGGTCAACATCGTGCTCGATTCCACGTTCAGCGCGCTGGCGCCGTCGATGATCATCTCCTGGCCGCGGCCGCCGCTACCGTTGACGCTCTCCTCGGAGTTCGCCGTTCTGCCAGGCATGTAGGCCACGAACCCGCGCATGCTGCGGATACCGCCCGTGAACAGCGGTAGGTCGTTCATGAACTTCACCGACACGTTGCTGCCGCGCTCGGAGGTAGACGTCTCCAGAAGCGGTACTTCGGCCGACACGGTGATCGACTCCTGTACGTTGCCGACCTCCATGCCAATGTTCATATCAACGCGCTGCGCGATGCGGATCTCGATGTCCGCTCGCGTCGTCTTCTTGAATCCCACCTTCTCCGCGGAGATCGAATAGACCCCCGGCGGCACCGCTGCAAATACGTACAGGCCGGCGTCCGAACTGATCGCTTCGATCTTCGCGCCCGACGCCGCGTTCGTAGCAATGATCTTGGCGGCAGGGATGACTGCCCCGCTCTGATCCATCACCGTTCCCGCCAGCGACCCGGTTGCGACCTGCGCAAACACGGGCGCGGCGGCTACTAGCACGAGCAGCAGCCACATGGCCACAAGTTTAGATTTCATAGGTTTCCTTTGCTCTACTCAGATGCAAGGGGACTTGCCCCGAAAGCATAACACTGTGTCCGTGATTTTATTGGAACTGTAACCCGGCGTCAATGGGGTATGTGTCAACTCTTCCGGTATCGGTCCATTCCGCCTACCCAACGATCCCCAGTCCCCGGCACAGGATCGGCGCCAACCGCCCAATCAGTACCAATCCGGCATTATCCTCTGTGTAGTCCGCCTCTTTCATCCCATCCACCGTTAACGCTAAGGCTACCCGGCCCTTAGCCGTCGTTACTATCCCAACATCCGATCGTAACGCATCCAGCGACCCCGACTTGCTTTGCACTTTGTACGCCCCCATCCTCCGACCGATTCCGTCTTTGTATTGCTGGCGTTCCAGGATCGCCAGCATCTCCCTTGAATCCTCCCCCGTCCCCACCAAACCGCCATTCAGCATCGCTAGTAACTCCACCATCTCCCGCGATGTGGAAACCCCCAATCCGTACTTCTGGTTCTCCTTCACCCGCCCCGCCTTGCTCCATCCGCTCGCCGCCTGTAACTGGCTCCCGTCCCCCCGCACCTTCCTCAACGACCTCGTTTCTTTCAGTCCAAGACCGTCAAGATAGTCGTTTACCGCATCTGCCGTGAAACGGTCCAAAACAAGATTCGTCGCCGTGTTGTCGCTCACCACGATCATCAGCCGAACCACGTCCCGCAGCGGCAGCTTCACCCCGTCCGAGAACTCCGACAACACCCCGGAACCCGAAATCTTGTCCGCTTCCCTCAGCGTAAGTGGCTCATCCCACTTGGCTTCTCCCGCCCGGACCTTCGCAAACACCGCCGCCATGATCGGCAGCTTGATCGTGCTCGCCGTCCTCACCCGCTCGTCTTCCCTCACTCCGTACGCCGCCCCTGTCTCCAGGTTCTTCGCATACAGGCAGACCGTCCCCTCGAAACCCTCGATCTCCCGCTTCACCGCCAAGTCCAAGTCCTTCATTGAACGTGGCTCCACCGCCGCTGCCGCCGGCAACACCCCGGGCAACGCCACAAACTCCCGTCTGTTCATCTGCCCCTCCCTGGCCAACGCTTCCTATTGCAGCTTCGAGAAATCCGTCGGGTTCATATATACAGACTCCACCTTGCTCACGATCTTCCCCGCCGCCTCAGACTCCGTCCGCACCTTCACCCAAGCTTCATCCGCCCTGAACCCGGCCCACGACTTCTTCGCCGCCTCGGCGTCCTTGTGCGCAACGATGTACACCAGCGTGTTCTCGTGCGCCTCGCCTTCAGCCGGCACCCAGTAGCCCACGTTCGTCATACCGTGCTTCTCAAACAGCTTCGTCGTGTGGTTTCGGAACCGCGCCAGCAGGTTCGGCAGCTTCCCCGGCTCGCAGTGGTAGGTTCTCAGTTCATAGATCATCGGCGAAGCCGCCTGCGCGGTAGTCCCCTTCGCCATCCATCCCGCGGCCGCGGCCACGGCCGCCACCGCCATCATCACCAAGGTCTGCTTGAACTTCATCCCAGCATTGTACTAGCGCCGCGCCGCACCGGATAGCCGGCGCCGGCCGCCCGCCCGCTTACCGCTGGTTCGCCTTCAAAACCCGCTTCCGCAGCCGGATCGACTTCGGCGTTACTTCCACCCACTCGTCTTCGTTGATGAACTCGATCGCCTGCTCCAGGTTCAGCAGCTTCGGCGGCACCAGCCGGATCGCCTCATCGGCGCTCGACGCCCGCATGTTCGTCAGCTTTTTCTCCTTCACGATGTTCACGTTCAGATCGTCAAAGCGCGAGTTCTCGCCCACGATCATCCCTTCGTAAACCTCCGTGCCCGGCTCCACGAACATCTCCCCCCGCTCCTGCAGGTTGAAGATGGCATAGCCGGTGGTCGTCCCGCCACGGTCCGCCACCAGCGCGCCCGTCATCCGCATCGGGATGTCGCCCTGCCAGTCGATGTAGCCCTGGAACAGCGAGTTCAGAATCGCCGTCCCGCGCGTGTCCGTCAGCATCTCGCTGCGCAGCCCGATCAGCCCCCGCGACGGCACCAGAAACTCCAGCCGCACACGGCCCGAACCGTGGTTCACCATCTTGGACATCTTGCCCTTGCGCATGCCCATCTTCTCGATCACCACACCCACATACTGCTCCGGCACGTCCGCCACCAGCAGCTCCTGCGGCTCCATCGTCTTCCCGTCGATCTCTTTCGTCAGGATCTGCGGCTTGCCCACCATCAGCTCAAAACCCTCGCGCCGCATCATCTCGATCAGGATGGCCAACTGCAGCTCGCCGCGCCCCATCACCTGGAACGCATCCGGTCCGCCCGCCTCCTCCACCTTCAGGCTGACGTTCGTCAGCAGTTCCTTATCCAGCCGGTCGCGCAGGTTGCGCGACGTCACCCATTGCCCCTCGCGGCCCGCAAACGGCGAGGTGTTGATCGTGAACACCATGCCGATGGTCGGCTCGTCGATGCGGATCTTCTGCATCGCCTTCGGCGTCTCCGGATCGCTCACCGTCTCGCCGATCGTGATCCCCTCCACGCCCGCAATCGCCAGAATGTCGCCCGGCCCGGCCGAGCTCTCTTCCACCCGCTTCAGACCCTCGAACGTGAACATCTTCGTGATCTTCGTCCGCTGGATCTGCCCGTTCAGGTGGCACACGCTCACCTCGTCACCCAGGTTCAACCGGCCCTGGAACACGCGCCCAATGGCAATCCTGCCCAGATAATCCGAGTAGTCCAGGTTCGCTACCTGGAACTGCAGGATCCCTTCAGGATTCCCCGTCGGCGGCGGGATGTGCTTCACAATCGCCTCGAACAGCGGCTCCAGCGTCGTCGAAGGATCTTCCATCGTGGCCTTGGCCACGCCGTCGCGCGCGATTGTGTAGACGATCGGAAACTCGAGCTGCTCTTCCGCCGCGTCCAGGTCGATGAAGAGATCGAAGACTTCGTTCAACACCTCCTGCACCCGCGAGTCCGGTCGGTCGATCTTGTTGATCACTAGGATCGGCGTCAGCCCCGCTTCCAGTGCCTTCGACAGCACGTAGCGCGTCTGCGGCAGCGGCCCTTCGCTGGCGTCCACCAGCAGCATCACGCCGTCCACCAGCTTTAGCGCCCGCTCCACCTCTCCCCCGAAGTCGGCGTGGCCCGGCGTATCCACAATGTTGATCTTCACGCCGCGGTACCACACGCCCGTGGTCTTCGCCAGAATCGTGATGCCGCGTTCTCGCTCCAGTACGTTGGAATCCATCACGCGGTCTTCCACCTGCTCGTTGGCGCGGTAGATGCCGCTCTGCTTGAACATTGAATCCACAATCGTGGTCTTGCCGTGGTCTACGTGCGCAATAATCGCGATGTTGCGAAGGTTCGGATTTGGAATTTTCATCGGGGTCGCTTGGTGTGGAAACTTTCATTTTCTCATGCCGGAGCCGCCCTAAGCTACACTGAAAGAAGCATGAGACAATCGGCGGGGCTCCCCACCATCGTCATTGTGGGCCGTCCAAACGTCGGAAAATCCACACTTTTCAACGCGATCCTGGGCCAGAGAAAGGCCATTACCGGCGACGAACCCGGCATCACTCGCGACCGGATTGTCGGCCAGGCTTCCCATCGCCGCCGCAAGTTCACCCTCATCGACACCGGCGGCATCATCCCCGCGGACCAGGATTTCATCCCCGCCCAGATCCTCAAACAGGCGCGCGTCGCGCTCGAAGATGCCTCCGAGATCATCTACCTGATCGATGGGCGCACTGAGATCACCGGCCCGGACCGCGACCTCGCCAAGATCCTCCACCGCCTCGGCAAGCCCGTCGTGCTCGCCGTCAACAAGATCGACGTCCCCAAGCGCGAGGTCCTCGCCGCCGATTTTCACTCCCTCGGCTTCCAGCGCGTCCTGCCTATCTCAGCCGAACACCGCCTCGGCATCCATGAACTTCTCGATGAAGTCACCGCGGCGTTCCCCGCTATGGCCGACGCGGCTGCCGGCGAAGAGCCGCCGGAGGAGAAGAAACCCATCCGCGTCTCCATCATCGGCCGCCCCAACGTCGGCAAGTCCACCCTGCTGAACGCCATCCTCGGAGAAGAGCGCGCCATCGTCTCCCCCATCGCCGGCACCACGCGCGACTCGGTCGATGAGACCCACACCGTGGACGGCCGCGACTACGTCTTCGTCGATACCGCCGGCATCCGCCGCAAGGGCAAAACCCACCTGATGGCCGAGAAGCTCAGCGTGGTCATGGCCCGCCGCCACATCCGCATGGCTCACGTCGCGCTCCTGGTGATCGACGCCACCGAAGGCCCCGTCGCCAGCGACGCCACCATCGGCGGCTACGCCCACGAGGAAGGCCGCGCCCTCGTCATCTGCGTCAACAAGTGGGATCTCCTCGACGACTCCAAGCGCAAGGAGTACGAAGAGTCCATCCGCGACCAGTTCAAGTTCCTCGACTACGCCCCAATCGTCTTCCTCTCCGCGAAGGACCGCAAAGGGCTGCGCCTCCTGTTCAAGCAGATCGCCAAGTGCTGGGACGCCTTCAACCGCCGTGTGACCACGGGCGAACTCAACCGCTTCCTGAACGAACTGAAGATCGAGCGCGACCGCCGCATCTACTTCATCACCCAGCCCTCCATCCGCCCGCCGACGTTCGTC
>JARKQJ010000014.1 GCA_029973955.1 Paludibaculum sp.
GGATGAACAAGGCAACAAGTTGCCTGAGACGACTTACTATCAAGCTGTTCGGGGGAAGCAGAAGGATGAGGTGCCGCAGCCGGTTGGAAAGTTCTCACCTATCACTATTGGCGGCTCGATCCTGAGCAAAACTGTGCAGCCGGGCGAGATCTTCCCCGACGGCATGATCCTAAACAAGCTAATCGATATAACCTGTCCTGGGCGGTACACGATCATTGTTCGCCGCTTGGACGAGGCCACGAAATCGTACGTAGGCTCTAACACTATCACCCTCACAGTGACCAAGTAGTCACAATCCGACCCGTGCCCATATTAGCAGCCCTCCGCTCTTGAACAGATTGAGCGAACTTACCTGGCACGTCCAATGCTACCGGATGGATCATGGAGCCGTGTGGTGGACCGAGCCCCGCAGCGTACTCGGCGACTGCAACTCACCCGAGGTGGCCATGATCGGTTGCCATTGGAGGAAAAGTAAGCGTCCGGAGTTGGCCGTCCCATCTGCTCAGGGAGCAAACGAAAGAACCGTGTCCACGAATGCGATTTGTGGACACAGTCCTAATGGGTCAATTCAGCGGGGATGGCTCGTTTTGCGTAAGCGTTGATTTCGCTGGTCTCATTTGGCCCCATTTGATGCTCTGAAATGGCCCCACCTGGCCAAGCCGGGCGGTGACGGGATGTCACGATGCCCAGATGGACAGGAGAGCCAAGATGGAACTATTCGAAGAGATCCGGCGCGGGTACGCGGCGGGAGAGACGATCCGGGAGCTGGCCAGGAAGCACTCGGTGCATCGGCGCATGGTTCGGCAGGCGCTGGCCAGCGCAGTGCCGCCGGAGCGGAAGAAAGCCGGGCGGGCGCAGCCGAAGCTGGGGCCGGTGAAAGACTACATCGACGAGATTCTGCTGGCGGATCAGCAGGCGCCGCGCAAGCAGCGGCACACGGCTCACCGGATCTGGATGCGGCTGAAAGAGGACCGGCCAGCGTACCCGATTGGGGAAGCCACGGTCAGGGAGTATGTGCGGCAGTGGAAGCTGGAGCGCGGCCTGACGGGGCGGGAAGTCTTTGTGCCGCAGTCGTATGAATTGGGCCAGGAGGCACAGGTGGACTGGTTCGAGGCAGCGGCGCGACTGGGCGGAGAGTTGCGGACGCTGCAGTTCTTCACGCTGCGCAGCATGGCCAGCGGAGGCGGCTTCCACCGGGCCTACACCAATGCCACGCAGCAGGCGTTTCTGGTGGGGCACGAACACGGCTTCCGGTACTTTGGCGGGGTCTTCCGCACTCTGCGCTACGACAACCTGTCGAGCGCGGTGAAGAAGATCCTGCGGGGGCGGCAGCGGGAGGAGACGGAGCGCATCATTGCCTTCCGGTCGCACTGGGGATTCCGAAGCGAGTACTGCACGCCGGGCCGCGGCAACGAGAAGGGCGGCGTGGAAGAAGGCTTGGGCTGGTACCGGCGTAACTTTCTGGTGCCGGTGCCGGAAGCGGGCGACCTGGAGGGGCTGAATGAAATGCTGCTGGCGCGGTGCGTGGAGAGCCAAAGCCACACGATCAGCGGGCGGAGCACGACGATTGGAGTGGCGATGGAGCAGGAGCGGCCCTTCTTGCTGCCTCTGGCCGAGGAGGGCTTCGAACTGGAAGAGACGCTGTTTCCAGTGGTGGACGGCAAGGGCTGCGTGAGAGTGAAGACGAACTGGTATTCGACACCGTTGAGGCCTGGAGCGAGGGCGATGGTGCGAGTGTGGCCGACGCGGATCGAGGTGCTACGGGACTTCGAGTGCGTCGCCACGCACGAGCGCTGTTACGGGCGTGGCTATCAGATTCTGAGTTTGGAGCACTACCTGGACGTTCTGGAAAAGAAGCCGGGCGCGATGGCGGGATCGACCCCGCTGAAGCAGTGGCGGGATGTTGGACGGTGGCCGGCATGCCTGGATGAGCTATGGCAGAAGCTGGAACAGCGGCATGGCCGTAGCGGCGGCACGCGGGAGATGATCACGCTGGTGCGGGTGGGCTTGGTGGAAGGCTGGCAGCGGCTGATCGCGGCATCGGAGGAGGCTTTGCGCCTGGGTGTGACCGATGCGGCGGCGGTGCTGCATCTGCTGCGGATGCCGGATCCGGAGCAGCGCCGGCAGTATGCGTTGGCGCTGGAAGAGGAGTTGCGGCAATTCGAGCGGCCGATGCCAGTGATGGACGCCTATGATCTGCTGCTGGCCGATCCGACGGGAGGTGTGCAGTGAAGAGCAATCCGCAGACCCAGAGCCTGGAACAGGCCAGCGTGAAGCAGTACTGCAAGGCGGTGCGTGTGCCGGTGATCGGAGCCAATTTCGGAACGCTGGCGGAGCAGGCAGTGCGGGAGGGGCATAGTCACATCCGGTACCTGGAGGCACTGCTGGCAATGGAGTGCGAGGAGCGGGACCGGCATGCGGTGGACAACCGCATCCGGGAGGCACAGATGCCGCGGCTGAAGAGGTGGGAGGACGTCGACTTCGCGCAGGCGCCGCAGATTCCGGCAGCGCGGGTGCGGGAGTTGGCCGAGGGCGGCTATATCGAGAGAAGCGAACCGGTGGTGTTGATTGGCGAATGCGGCACGGGGAAGTCGCATCTGGCGACAGGGCTGTGCCTGGCAGCGTGCCGGCAGAAGCGGAGAGCGCGGTTCACCACTGCGGCGGCTTTGGTGAACGAACTCGTGGAGGCCAAGCAGAACGGCCAGGTGAGGCGGGCGATGACGAGGTGGAGGAAGTACGATCTGATCGTGCTGGATGAAGTCGGTTATGTGCCGCTGGCCGACGTGGGCGCGGAGTTCCTGTTTCAGGTGATTTCGGAGAGGGCGGAGCGGGCGGCGATCATCGTGACGACGAATCTGCCGTTCTCGGAATGGACGAACGTGTTTCCGAACCCGCGGCTATGCAAGGCGCTGCTGGACCGGATCACGGACCGGGCCCACATCATCGAGACCGGGACGGAGTCATTCCGGTTCCGGCGCACGATGGAAGGGAGGAAGAAGCGTTGAGCCGGGCGTCGGGTCGGCCGGTTTTGGCCGCGCCGTCGTCCGTTCCGCCTAAACGGCGCCGCCCTCCGGGCGACGCCAGGCTCCACTCCCGCCGGCGCGGCCAAAACCGAAAGCCGCAGGAATGAGGCAAACTGTAGGTACCCAGGTGGGGCCAAATGTGGCCATCAAATGGGGCCAGACCGGGCTGGCGGAATCACTCCGCGGCCAATCTCCGCTGGCTCGCCCAACTCGAGCTCGATCCCGCTGGCCGCCGCGCCCTCCAGCGCCACCTCCGCCAGCTCGCCCACATCGAAGCCGAACTCGAACTCCTCACCACGGAGATGGCCCAAGATGCTCA
>JARKQJ010000028.1 GCA_029973955.1 Paludibaculum sp.
CGCCTCCGGGCTTCGGTACGGCCAGAGCAGCGCCTGGAACGCGGCCTTCATGGCGGCGTAGGCGGCGGTGTCGTCGCTCTCCCGGTGGGTGTAGTGGTAGCCCGCGAACAGCAGCACCGCCAGCCGCGCGGGCTCCGGGGCCTCGGAGAGCGGCTGCCCGCAGAAGTCCGCCGCCGCGGCTTCCGCCGCGCGGAGTAGCCCCTCCAGATAGCCGTCCTCCTCGTCCGTCTCAATGCGCAGATGCGCCTTCAGTTCTTCCAGGGTCACCATATCAGGCGCTCTTCTGCTGGAGCACCTGCACGGCCTCGGCCAGCACCAGCTTTCCGTCCACGCGCTCGGAGGCTAGGAACCCCACCTGCCCGGTGGCGGCGTAGAGTTCGTTCAGGCGCTTGAAGCTGCGGCCCTCCCGGTCCGCGATCCAGTAGTAGGAGAGGTCGCCGAACAGAATCGTCTTGTTCCCGGCGGCAAGGGTCGGCATGAACGCCGAGGTGTGCACGGGCTTGCCCAGGATCGTGTCCGGGGTATTCGCCACCACAGAGGGCTGCCAGAGGTAGTCGCCGCTGTTGTTCTTCAGTTTGCGCAGCGCCTTCACCGTGGCGTCGTTCATGAGGAACACCGCGCTTCTGCGGTACGGCGCGCGCAGGGAATAGTACAGGTCCATCACCTCGTCCATGGTGATGGCCGCCGCGCCCGCCGCCGTGACGCCCACCTGCGCCCCGCCATCGGCCAGGATACCCGTGGGTTTGCCGGAGCCGGTGCCGGTAAAGAACGCCTCTTCCTCCGCCGCGCCGATGCGCCGCGCGAACTCCCGGGCGATGTAGGCGGCGATGTCAAACACCGAGTCGTTCAAAAGCTCCTCGCTGACCTTGATCATGGTGGCCAGCTTGTACGCGCCGATGGAAATCTGCCCGAAGGTGTCGTCCGATTCCGGGTAGGCCGCACCTTCCTCGATCCACGCGGCCGTGCCCTTGCTCGCCACCACGGGAATCTTGCGGTCGCCGGAGGCGGTGGAGATACCGCGGGCCAGCTGGCGGAAGATGTTCTGTTCCTCCAGCGCTTCGATGAGCGTCCGCTGAAATTCGTCCGGGGCCAGGTAGCCGCCGTGGTCGTCCTCGCCGATTTTAAGGGCATTGTACACCTCGTGGGGTACGGTCTTGTTGCGCATGACCTGCCAAAAGGCGGCCTTGTAGGCGTCGGAGGCCCGGCCGCCCTTCTCCTCCTTGGATACGTCCCCGGGCCTTCCGGTGATGGGCGCGGCGGCGGGCTTGGACAGCTCCTGATCCAGCGCCGCCTGGCGCTCCAGCCGCTCGATCTCCTTGCCGAGGTTCACCACCTCGGCCTCCATCCGGTCGTAGGTCGCGGCGTCCTCGGCGGAGATGAGCCCGTCGTTGCCGCGCTTTTCATCCAGGAACGCCTTGGCCGCGTCCCAGGCCTGGGCGCGCTTTTCGCGCAGGGAAAGAATCTGATTCATGGGATGTCCTCCTTTTCTCAATGGGAAATCAAAAGGAGCCGCTTTTCCAGCAGCTCCGCGGGGATGCCCTTGGGTTGTTTTTCGGTTTCCGCATCGGGCGGAGCTGGGTCAGGCTTGGATGCCGGCACTCGCGCCCGCAGCTTGTTGAGCAGGCAGTTGGTCACCGCGCGGCGGGAGAAGGCGTAGCTGTCTTCAACCAACGCGTGCCCTTCGTCAATGTTTTCTTCTTGCCGTTCGAACAGGATGCCATCCGCGAAGCCCAGCTCCACCGCCTTTTTGGCATTCAGCCAGGTTTCCCCGTCCATGAGATGGGAGAGCTTCGCCCGGGAAAGCCCGGTCTTGATCTCATACGCGTTCAAGATCGATTCCTTGACCTCCGACAGCATCGCGATGGCCTTCTCCATCTCCGCGCTGTCCCCAATGGCCAGCGTCATCGGGTTATGGATCATGATCATTCCCACCGGGGAGATGAGCACCTTGGTGCCCGCCATGGCGACGACCGACGCGGCCGACGCCGCGATCCCGTCGATCTTCACGGTCACGTCGTTCGGGTAGTCCATGAGCAGATTGTAGATCTGCGCCGCGGCGAACACGTCGCCGCCCGGGCTGTTCAGCCAAATGGTCACCGGCCCCGGACCCGCCATGAGCTCCGCCTTGAACGCCGCCGGGGTCACGTCGTCGTCCAGCCAGCTCTCCTCCGCGATCACGCCCTCCAGGTGCAGCGTGCGCGCGTCCTCTTCGTTTTTAATCCAGTTCCAGAATTTCTTCACAAGCCCTCCTCCGTTTCCTGCCCGGCCGGCGCGGTTCGGATGCCGTCCAGCCGGATCATGTTTCCGTTCACGAGGTACAGATCCCCGCCCTCCTCCGCGGGGATGCGGTCCAGGTTCTCCAGTTCCCGGATGTCGTTGGCGCTCATCCAGCCGTTCTGCCGGGCGATGGAGTAGCCGGTCATGCGGCTGGTGTAATCGCCGCGGAGCAGCCCCTCCACGTTGAACCGCACAAAAAAGCGCTTCTTCTCGTCCGGCGAAAAGAGCGCCCGCTGCATGGCCTGCTCCCACCGCGCAATCCACGGCGAGAGGGTGTACTTCACGAATTCCAACGACATCTGCTCGATGTTGGAGAAGCTT